>CAYVQF010000005.1:89172-121950 GCA_964454015.1 uncultured Myxococcales bacterium | reverse complement strand
AAAGGACGCCGGCAAAGCAAAGGACGCCGGCAAAGCAAAGGACGCCGGCAAAGCACCGCCAGACGAAGGTAAACCCTGCAAGTCTTGCGGCCGCACCATGATGCCTGGCTGGACCGAATGTCTCTTCTGCAAAGCGGGCATTGGCGCCGGGGCCGCCCCCATGCCGCCTGGACAAGCCGCCATGGGCGCAGCAGCCATGGCACCTGCCGCCATGGCTGCGCCTGCCGCCGCGCCTGCCGCTGGCGCTGGCGCCGCACCACAAGGCGCACGGATCTGCCCCAAATGTAAACGTGAAATGAAAGCGCACTGGGACGTCTGCCTCTTCTGCGAGGCTGGCCTTTAATCGCTTCGTCCCAAAGGAATCCTCATGGCCGACAAGTACATTCTCTTGGCTAACCGGGCCATACCCATCCAAATGGATGCCCCTGTTTACCTCTACTCCGACGGAAAATCCCCCTCGTTTTACAACCCTGCCACCACCTTGAGTCCGGCCTCCTTGGCGCAAATGCAGATGCGGCGCCCTGATCTGCGCAACTTCTCATTTCGTCATGCCGGACGGGGCTTCTGGTTCAAGAACGAAGTCAGCCGCCTCAACGACGTCAACCCCGAAGAGCTACAGCTCCTCGGCGAGACCATCATCCAGATCGCCATCCACCATGACGTCACGCTCGACGCAGTGCGCACCTTCGACGTGCTCTGCTCTCGTGGCCTCTCCACCCACTTCGTCATCAACCACAACGGCGCCCTCTATCAGTTCCTCGACATCTACCACAACGCCTGGGCGACAGGGGACAACAACAACCGCTGCATCGCCATCGACATGAACAACCCCGTCCTCCTCGAGCTCGCTGGCGCCGACCCCGCCAACCCACCCCGACAAGTACAGAAAGGCCGCGTCAATGGCTCCGTCAAAGTCATGTTGGCCTACACCGAGGCCCAGTACGCCACCCTCATCGCCCTCATGCGCGCCTTGGTCACCCCCATCCGCCAACCCGATGGCTCTCACTGGATCCCCTTCCCACGTATCTCGCAACACTGCTTCCCGCCCATCAACGAAAACGGGGAAGTCGTCGACAGGTTGCTCCGCAACCACCTCGACTATGTTGGGTTCCTGGGCCATTACCACTGCTCTGCCAACAAGTGGGATCCCGGCCCGGCTTTTGACTGGCTCCGCGTCCTCGCGGGTATTTACGGCGAGCGCAACAGCTTCCCCGTGCTCTTGCCGGGCGGCAAAAACCTGACCGATCTGACCGGCGCCGCCCTCAAAGACCAGCTCGAGGCCTACTACCAGAACATCGAGAGCAACGAAGAAGGCGGCTGGTATCCCATCGGCGCCAATCAATCCTGGCACTCTGGGGTACACGTCCACGTCGACGAAGGCACCCCAGTCTTCGCCATGTCCAAAGGCACCATCGTCGCCATTCGCAACAGCCAAAGGGTCGATCTCGGCGATCCCAACTTCGTCTTGATCCGCCATGAGGCCCCCCAAGACACCACCGAGCCCAGCGGTGACAGTGACGAGCCGCGCTACTGGTTCTCCCTCTACATGCATCTGCGGCGCCTTGAAGCCACCGACTTCCACGACATCGTCTGGGTCCAAAAAGTGCTCGATGGCGTCCTCGAACCCCCTGAAGACGACTCCTTCTCCTTCGCCTACGCGGCCCACGACTTCCCCAGAGAGAAACGCCCCCCGCGCACGGCCGATGCCACCAACCCGGTCAAATTCATGGCCGAGAGCAAAGGCAAACCCTTCCACGACGGCGACATCATCCTCACCAACATCCCCGTCTCCGCAGGCGAACACATCGGCTACGCCGGTGTCTTTGGTTCAAGCGAGTGGAACCTCGAAGCCCAAGTCCACATTGAAGCCATCAGCGAGCACAACCTCTTCGCCCGCACCTCACCGGGACGCAGCTCCGATTGGATCATCGTCGAAGGCGATCTGGCCGATAACAGCCTCGTAGAGATCGAGACCATCCTCCGCCCGATCATGCGCACGCGCTCCCCCTACGAAAAAGGTTCGCGGATCCTCAAAACCTCAGAAATCCGCTCCTTCTTCGTCGACGGCTCGGCCGAAGTCGAGCGCGCCCTCTTCCGCAAGATGATCTGCTACCATCGCTCCGAGTGGAGCCCCGGTCTCGACTGGACCCGCACCGCGACCAACGCCGTGGGCTGGCAGTGGGAAACCCAAGAAGCCTTCGGACGTTGGCTCCTGACTTGGGTCCCCTTCCAGTGGATGACCAAAGAGCTCAGCGCCTATCTCGATTTCCCAAAAAACCACGCCTTCTACACCTACCACCCCTTCCACCTCCTCGAGCAGCTCAACATCAGCTATAGCGGGGCCCTCGACGCCACCGCCGAAGGCGCCAGCCTTCAAGAGATGACCGCTGACACCGCTGAAAAGGAAGAGCGCCTCGGGCGCCTCACGGAGCTCATGCAGAAGATGGCCCACGGTGAAAAACTCACCGATGAAGAGGCCATCGAATACGACGAGCTCTACGCCCTCATGGACGACCACCTCGACTCGGGGGAAGCCGACGTCGGCCGCGACGACTACACCTTTGACTACGATGGCTCCTTCGACAAATGGGAACCAGGCGAGTGGGATCCACCCAAACGCTCGAACGAACCCTACTGAATCCACAATAAAAAAGCCCAGCACAGAAGTGCTGAGCCTCAAAGTGCTCCAAGAACGACGCCCAGGCGAGCATCATTCCCGATGGGATTTACTTGTCGGCGCTGACGTTGAAAGAGAAGCTCACGGCGCGACCATTGATGGTGCCACTGAAGGTCCCCGAACCATCGCGATAGTGCTCGTACTCCACCCCGTCCTTGTCCTTGGCTTTCTTCTTGGTGAAAGTCACCTTCACCGTCGCACTGTTCTTCGAGCCAGATCCACCCGTCATGGTCAAGGTGTTGCCACTCAAGGTGCCGCTGAATCCCACGGAGAACGACTGGCCACCGTGCTTGCCACCGAAGTTGCCGCTGGCCTTCTTACCGTTCTTCTGGATGTTGAACATCAAGCGACCGCCACTCACCCCACCCGAATTGATGGCGTTGTTCTTGTAGCGCTTGCCAGAGTAGGTCCACAGCTTCTTCTTCACCGCTTCTTCCAAAGCCTTGGTCTCGGCCTCACTCAGCGCCTCTTCCTTTTCGATGGTCTCGGGCATCGCCAAGACCTTGGTATCACAGAGATCCATCTCGCTCTTGATCGCCGCCTGCACGAGCGCATCACCGCGGAATTTCTTCTCCAGTTGCTTGTACTCGTCGAGGGTCAGTCCCTCGGTCTCCAAGTAGACCTCAATCGCCGCTGTCGCCTTGGCCGCTTCGGCGACGCGCTTGTTGTAGCATGCCACCGTGCCAGAAATGGCCACGTAGTCCAATTGCTCCTCGCTCAACTTGGCTTGAGCCGCCTCGGCTGGCGCCACCGCTGGCGTCTCTTCGACCTTCTCCTCAGCCTTCTCTTCCCCTTCATCGTCGGCCACGGCCGCACTGGCGCCCACACCGAGTAGAGTGAGAACAGACAAACCCAACAACAAACGACGCCACAAAGTCCACATTGCTGACCTCCAAGTCACGGTTAGACCGCGTTGATGAAAAGACGACACCTCAGGTGTCTCAAAGAACAACCCACTGGACCACCACCCGCTGCGGCAGCCTTCAAATCGCTTGTCCCATCCTTTAGCACGTCACGGAGACGAAACACAGCCCAACTCGCGCGCACGAAAGAACGCCGCTTCGACGCCACCATGCCATGCCTATTCATTAACAACTTCACTCCACGCAGTCCACATCGCTCTCTTCGCAACGAAAGCGCACATGAATGTGATCCACGTGGCCTGGGGCGTGACGCAGCAAACGCTGCCCCGCACTCGGACCATCGGGGTACTGCAACCAGCGCCGCAACGCCTCACCCGTCAACCCTCTCGCCGCGGCACAGCCATGCAATAGCTTCTGCAGCTCATAGTCGACGTAGGCCACGTCGAGACCACCGCTCTCTTCCAGAAGCAGCAACAGGTCCCAACTGCGCTCACAGTCCAAGTTACCCCGGTGCATCCGCTGCCAGCTCGGTCCCTCACCCTCGGCCAAGCGCATGGGATAGCCGAGGTCCACATCCCGACCCGATTGATGCGTGCGATGGGGCGTCACCTTCCCCCCGAGGCGCAAAGACAGGTTGCCCACCAAAATGGGGTGCGCCCCGGGAAAGCGGTCGTGCCACTGCCGTAGCACCCAATCCAAGCGCCCAACCGTTGCCGGCGTCGCCCAAGACTTGAAACGATTGCCCCGCAAAACTCGCCCCGGTCCTTCGAGCATCGGCATGCCTCCCCGCAGAGAGCCCCGGCCGGTCGAGCCCAACGAGGCCCCCACCACTTCCGGATCGCGCCGATACACCACCACGCTCTCACCCGCCAAGAGCGGACCTTCCAGGTCGCGCCCCGGATTGAGCCCCAAAATCACCCCATAAGGCAAGCCAAAGCTGTTGGCTACGTCCCGCAGCGAACCCCCTCGGCTCACCGTGTATAGCACCACATCGGGCGTCTGCGTCACCCGCAGCACCGCCCGCGACACGCCCTGGGCTCGCGCCTGAATCTGCTGCGCCAGCAGCGCCGCCACGCCCTTGAGCGGCACCGCCTCACACAGCGCCTCTACCTCGGCCAATCCAGCAGGCTGCAAGACCTGCAAGCGCTGCAAGTGTCCCGTGGCCCCAGTGATCTCCTGGCTGCCCCCGCTGAGGGCAAAGAGGAAAAAAGGCACCGCTAGGAGCCCCAAAAAAACCAACCACCATGGCCGCACCCAAGTGCGGCCCGCACTTCCATGAACTTCTCGAAGCTGCTCCATTCGCCAAGCCTCATCCCCCGGCTAGCCAACGGCACAACCTAGCGCGCCACCCCACCTGCGTCAACCCCATGCTTGGCCTGCTCCCACCGCGGGCAGCAGCCGCTCGAGCCACGGACGCGCCAGGTCAAAGCCCGCCGCGCACCTCCAACCGAGCGCCAGCGCTAGGATTCCACGAAGGGCTTGAGCTGCTTCGCCCGCGTCGGGTGCCGAAGCTTGCGCAGCGCCTTGGCCTCAATCTGACGTATGCGCTCCCGCGTGACGTCAAAGTCCTGCCCCACCTCCTCCAAGGTGTGGTCGCTCTTCTCACCGATGCCAAATCGCATCCGCAGCACTTTCTCCTCCCGCGGCGTCAACGTCGACAGCACCCGACGCGTCTGCTCCGCGAGGTTCATGGAAATCACCGCCTCCGAAGGGCTCACCACCGACTTGTCCTCGATGAAGTCCCCGAGATGGCTGTCCTCTTCCTCACCAATGGGCGTCTCCAGGCTGATGGGCTCCTTGCCGATTTTCAGCACCTTGCGCACCTTGTCCACGGGTAGCTCCATCTTCTCGGCAATCTCTTCCGGTGTCGGCTCGCGGCCATATTCCTGCACCAGATAGCGACTCGTCCTGATGAGCTTGTTGATGGTCTCGATCATGTGGACTGGGATGCGAATCGTGCGCGCCTGATCGGCGATGGCCCGGGTGATGGCCTGGCGGATCCACCACGTCGCATAGGTCGAAAACTTGTAACCGCGCTTGTACTCGAACTTGTCCACCGCCTTCATCAAGCCGATGTTACCCTCCTGGATCAAGTCGAGAAACTGCAAGCCCCTGTTCGTGTACTTCTTGGCGATGGACACCACCAAGCGCAGGTTCGCCTCGATGAGCTCGCTCTTGGCCCGCTCTGCGAATCGTTGCCCCACTTGGACTTTTTGATAGGTCAAGCGCAAAGCATCCGCAGAAATCCGCGCATCGCGCTCCACTCCTTCCACAGCGCCTCGGTAACCCAAAATGGTCGCCTGGATCTCAAAAGCGCGGCTCTCATCGAAGCGCTTCCCTTCCAGAATCTCCCGCGCATGCTTGGGCCGCGCCTGCAACTCACGACAGAGGCGCTTCACCTCCTGAAAATCGCAGCCCGCCTCCCGCTCGCACCGCCGCGTCTCACGTGCCGCCATGTCCAAACGCTCGATCATCCCCTTGAGCCTATTGACCAAGCGCTCGGTCAGCTTCTTCGACAACCGAATCTCGGCCATCCTCCCGTACATCTCGGCCCGCGCCCCTTTGATCCCCCGCCGCAGACGCCGCCGATAAGACTCGGCCATCCCACGCGCATGCAGCAAACGCTCGCTCAGCCGCCGCGCCACACGGTTGTGCCGCCGGATCGTCTCGATGAGCGCCAGCAACTCGGCACACACCTCTTCGTCACTCCGCTCGGCGAAGTCCGTCTCGTAGTCGCGCAGCACGTCCTTCATCTTGAGCTTGCCGCGCTTGATCCGCTCCCCAATGGCGATCATCTCGCGCACCCCAAAAGGGCTCTCCAGCAGCACGTCCAAAACCTTCTGCTCGCCCTCTTCAATCCGCTTGGCGATCTCCACCTCGCCATCCCGCGTCAGCAGGCTCACCGAACCCATCTTGCGCAGATACATCCGCACCGGGTCGTTATTCTTGCTCTGCCCGGCGTCCTCATCCGTCTCCTCAGAACCCGGCGAACGGCTCGATCCCTTCTTGGCGGCCGGCCGCTTGGTGTAGGCCGGCGGCCCATCCAATACTTCGATCTCCATCTCCGACAGGATATCGAGCATCTCCTCTATCTTCTCGTGAGCAACCACCTCCCCTGGAAGGGCATCGTTGAACTCCTCGTAGGTCAAAAAACCTTTCTCCTTTCCAACCTCAATCAAACGTTTGAGTTCCTTCCGGTCCACTTGGTTGGACATCCACTCACTCCCTGCTAATGGTTCCTGCCAACTCGCACTCGGCTCGGTCGCCCAAGCCTAAACTGCACCCGCATCACCACTCTGATGCGCCCCCCAATTGATCTTCCGCTCCTCCCGAGCCTGCAATCGCAACCGCTGCAACTCCGTGTAGCGCTGCATCAGCTCTTGCGACTTGGCCGCATTGCCGCCTCGTATCGCCTCCTGTAGCTCCATCCCCAAAGGCCCTATCTGACGCTCCACCCAGCGCTCGGTCAGCCGGGCAATGGCACCCCGATACCAATCCTCCACATGGGGCGCCTCTACGACACGCTCACCGACCAGGGCTCCCAAAGCCATCCGCCGCAGCGCGTCATCCTCGATCTCTTCCAGCGCGCGAGACACCGCCACGCCACGCTCCACCCGCGGCACCAAGGCCTCGATGAGCCGCCGGATCGCGCCGTCCTCGATGAGCAACAGACCATCGGCCGCCACAAAGGACAGCAGCCGCTCTGGCGCATCCAACAAGAGCTGCAACAGCTCCCCTTCGACGGGATCCACCACCGCAGAGGCGCTCGCGGGGACGACGGCGAGCTTCAGCGCCGGCCGCACCGCCCCACCCGCCGGGCCCAAATCCAGGCCCGCGCCCCGCACCACCGCCGTCAGCTCCAGACCCAACAACCGCGAAGCCTCCTGCGCAAAATGGCGCTGCACCGTGCCCGCCGGGAAGAGCCGCAACAGCTCTCCCAGAGGCCCCATCGCTTGCTCCCGCAGCTCCAACGGTGCCGCCATGATTTCGGCGCAAGCCTCACTCACACACCACCCCGGAAGCGCCTCGGCGCTGGCCAAAATCTCTTCCAGACCCTCACGTCCATAGATCCGCACGAAGGCATCGGGATCCATGTCGTCGGGCAACAAAGCCACCGAAGTCTCCAGCGGATGCGCCAGCAGCGGCCCAAGGGCCTTATAGGCCGCCCGCCGCCCGGCCTTGTCTCCATCGAAGAGCACAACCACCTTCTCTGCATAGCGGGCCAGCAACTGCGCTTGCTCTGGCGTCAACGCCGTCCCCATGGTCGCCACCGCATGCCTATAGCCCGCCTGGTGCAATGTCAATACGTCGATGTTCCCCTCCACCAACAGGGCCACCCTCTCGTCGCGGCGCAACGCCTCCCGCGCCTGAAAGAGGCCAAAGAGGTTGCGGCCTTTGACGTAAAGCGCGCTCTCCGGGCTGTTGATGTACTTCGCGCTCGTATCGGCACCAAGGGCCCGTCCCCCAAAGGCGATCACCCGACCGCTGCTGTCCTGCACCGGAAAAATCAGCCGCTCGCGAAAACGATCGTAATGACCACGACCGCCCTCACCACTGCGCTCGACGATCAGACCCAGCTCGACGGCAAGCGCCATCTCCACACGCTGACTGCGCAGATGGCCCTCGAGCCCACCCCAGGCCGGCAGGGCCAAACCGAGGGCGAAGTGCGCCGCCACCTCGTCGCCCAGCCCGCGCTGGCTCAAATAGCGCCGACCCGCTTCGCCAGAGGCACCCTGCAAATTCTCCCGAAAATAACGCGCAGCAACCTCTAGCACTTGCAACAACGACTCGCGTCGCTGCCGCGCACTGCGGAATTCCTCCGAACGCTGGCCAACCTGCGCGATCTCCACGCCAAAGCGGGAGCCGAGCAACTCGACGGCCTCCGGGAAGCTCAGTCCCTCCATCCGCATCATGAAGTCAATGGCCGTCCCACCCTGTCCACACCCAAAACAATAGAAGAGCCCCTTCGCTGGCGTCACATGAAAGCTAGGCGTCTTCTCACCGTGAAAGGGACACAATCCTTTGAGGCTGTGACCCGCGCGCTTCAACCGCACGTAGTCCCCAACCACCTGCGCAATATCCGCTCGCGCAAGCACTTCCTTGACACTTTCTTCTGAAATCATGCCGAGGAACTCGCATTCACGCCCTGCTCAGGGCACCCAAGCTCCCAAAACACCCACAACGCCAGACAAGCGCCACCTGCCCAAACGCCACCGGCATCTCGCAAGTAAATTCAATGAAACTAGCCATTTCCATCGCAGCACCGGCGCACTACACGCCCGCGAAGCTGCACAGTGTAGCTACCGTGACCGCCTTGTCAACACTCGAATGCAGAAGACCCCAACACCCGAGGCCCAACCCCAAGCGCACCCATGGCTGCCTCAAAATCGCATCTGCAGCCCCAGCAACACATCGAGGCTCACCGCCAACAGGGCGCCACTGCCACGGTACTGCCCAAAGCCCAGACCCACCTCGACCTCCCCCACCAGATCAATGACCTCCCCCACAGGAAAGGCCAAACCGCCGCCGCCTACGGGACCCAAGCGGTAGCCCACCAACGCTGATGCCGCCGTAAAATCAACCCCTATGCCAGCACGCACGAAGGGCAAGACCGGCCACTGCACCCCTTCGAAGAGCCAACGCAGACCCGACCAAAAGGACATCCCAAAGGTCGAGTCGTAGTGCGCATCGGCTGTGGCGTTGTCGCCAGATCGCAGGACCGTCGCGCCGCTGGCGTTGACCGCCACACCACCCACGAAGGCCAACGTCCCCGTCAGAGAATGCCAACCCTGCGCCTGCGCCTTGAAGGACGTCGGTGGCCCGTGGATGCCGATCTGCGGCCCCACCAGCAACAACAGACCCGCCTCCGACGCAGACCACCCGGCGCTGGCGTCGGCCCAGCCCGACCGTGGCAGCCACACCAGGCCCAAAACGAAAACCAAGCACACTCCTAGCCGCCAACCCGGCCATCGCCAACCCATCGTGTCCGCGCTCGCATCCATGCTCGCCTCTCCTCGTCGTTCTCCTGGAGCCCGCCAACGCCTGTAACGGCACCGGTGTGAGCGGGCACACCATCTCACGCACCAGCTTAGACCCGGAGCTCATGGGGCGCAATTTCTCGCCCTTGCGGTCAACAGCCTCGATGCGGCCGCGACGCGCAGCCCCTGCGCGGGCGCCCCCACCTTGACGCAGCGCACGCCCCAGGCCCGTGGATCCCCATCAAAGCTCAGGCGGCGGGGTCACCATGATATAGAGTCCTTGGAGCAGCTTGGCCAAAGTGAAGAGCGCGAAGAGGGCCAGCAACCCATAGAGGAGGGCATAAGTCCAGCGTGAGCGCGGGCTCTCATTCGGGCGCAGCACGTAGCCGTTCTCACACACCACGCCCGGGTCTTGGCGCTGGCCGCCCACGGCGAGGACTTCGCTTCCGTCCCGGCTCAGGGCCAAGGCGCGAATGTCCTCGGTGCTCGGTACGGGCAACAAGTCGAAACGCCGCATGTTGCGCTCTTTGGCGGCGTAGAAGACCCCGCCTTTGCCCGCGACCAAGGTCAACAGCTCCCCGTCGGCCCGCGCGGTCACCTGCGTCGCATAGAGATCGACGTGGAGATCGAGCTCCAAAGCGGTCCACAGATCGCCACCGCTGCGGCTGCGCAGGATCGTTCCCCCCGCCCCCACCGCCGCCGCCACCTGCCCATCGGGCGCTATGCCCACACCATAGAGGCTGGCCTTGGTCGGCGTCTCGACGAGGTGCCAAGTCGCGCCGTGGTCCACGCTCTTGGCCACCACCCCCTCGTCCCCAACGGCCAGGATGACAGCGCCTGGCCCCGGCGTGCTCATGGCCAGCCCGTGAAAACCGGCCAAGAAAGTGCCGCGCGGCGACCAGCGCAGGCCATCGTCGCTGTGGAAGATGTGCTGGCCATCGCCAGCAAACCACAGTTGGCCGTCGGCGCCGCGAATGAGCGTGCGCAGCGCTCCCGCCGTCGCGGCTGGGTAGCGTTCCCAGGTCTGGGCGTCGCGTCGCCGGCTGAGCACCACCCCGTCGTCGCCCACGACCCACAGCACCTCCTCGTCCACGCCCGCTCCCAACCCCCGCAGCTCAGCCGCCACATCCGTGGCGACCCGCTCCCACTGGCCCGGGCTCACCCCCGCACGCAAGACCACACCGCGCGTGCCGCTCACCCACCAGCCATCCTGCCACCACGCCCCTGCGTGCAGCGCGCCGTCGACGCCACTCGTTTCACGTCGCCAGAGCTGACCCGCGTCATCGCTGAGATAGAGCCCCCCCGTGGCACCCGTCAGCAACCGCTTCGCCCCATGGATGAAGAGACCCGTCAACGGCTCCTCCGCACAGTAGAGCGCCACCACCGGCGCATCACCGCGGCCTTCGTACAGACAAGCCCCCGCTACCAGCCACAGCGCCTCCTGGCCTTCGCCCACGTCGACATAGGCCAAGCCCCGCACCGCATCTTGCGTCGGCAGGGCCACCTCACGCCACCGACCGGACTGTTCCTCATCGATGAGCAAGGTCCCGTCCTCGCCTCCCACCGCCGCCAAGGTCCCATCCTTGGACAGCGCCACGGCGCTCAACTTCGCCGCCGTGCCCGTGGACTCCTGCCGGAAGGACAGGCCGCCATTGAAGCTGCGCAGCACCGCCCCATCGCTGCCCGCTGCCAGCGCCATGTGGCCAATGGGCCGCAGCGGCAAGGTCGGCAGCGCTTCGTCCGCGACGGCCATGGCGTAGAGGTCCACTGGCGCGTGGGTCCACAACGGCGCGACCCGGCTCTCCTCCTCGTCCACCCCCAGAATGGCGCCGCCTTCACCCACCACCACCAGCCGCAACGCGTTGACGCGACCCGTGAAATCCGCCCCTAGCGCCAGTCCGCGGTAGGCACCCTCGCCGCTGCCAGCGCGCACGTAACAGCGGTTGTCGCTCTCACGCCAGAAGCCCCACAGGGCATGATCCCCAGCGAAAAGAACCAAGCGAGGATCCCCGGCGACGGGCCGCAAGGTGTGGATGTTGCGCTTGGTCTCTGAGGCCACTTCGCGCCACACCTGGCCACCATCCTCCGTCTTGAGCAGCAGCCCTCCCGCGCCACCGATGAAGCCAAGGTCGGCGTCGAGAAAGGCAATGGCGTACAGATCGGGGTCGCCAGTCACGGGCAGATGGCGCTTGCGCCAGGTCAGACCGTGGTCCAGGCTCACCAAAAATGTCCCCTTCCTCCCCACCACGTAGAGCGCATCCCCGGCCCAGGCCACACCGTGCAGCGTCGGCAGATCCGCCACTGGAAGCAACGCACTCAGCGCCTGCGGCAGAGAACGCCCGGCGCGGATATGCTCCAGGACCACGGCAGAGCGATAGCTGTGGGACAAGAGCTCTACCGTACGCGCCCCGTCAGCCGAGCGCGCCAGTACGCCGTTGCGACCGACAGCAAACCACCGCTGACCATCGTCGTGAAAGGCCGCCGCCGCAAAAGAACGCCGAAAACTCAGTCCGGCGACGAAAGCCACGTCGGCCGCTTCCCAGCTCGCGCCATCGTCCTCACTGCGCAGCACTGTCCCCTCGGCTCCGACCACGACCAGGTGTCCACTCGGGTCCTGGCTGATGTCATAGAGATCGGCCGTGCTGTGCGAAGCCGCTACGACCCACGGCCCGCCGTCTTCACGACGGCGCAGGATCCGGCCGCCATCCCCCACCACGACGTGCGCGCCTGTGGCGGTGCGCAGCACCTGCCGGAACACGGGGTTGACCATGACCGGCGCCGGTGACCAGCGCTGCCCGCCTTCGCTGGCCCGCAGCACCAGACCTTCGTTGCCCACGGCGACGAAACGCCCCTCTCCCAACGCCAATACCCCTCGCAGGTCTTGCTCCACGAAGGGATAGGGCTGGGAAAAAGTAGCGCCACCATCCTGCGTCAGGGCCACCAAGCCGCGCCGCCCCACCACCACCCCGACCTGTCCATCCTCCTCCATGGCGATACCAAAGAGCGAGCGCTGGAGATCCGCCTGCACCTGCTCCCAGTGCATCCCATCTCCACTGCGCAACAGCACGCCCTCCGAACCGCCGACCCACCACTGGCCTTGGCCACCCGCGTGGGCAGCGAACAGCGTGGCATCACTCCCCGAAGGCATCTGCATGAAACCCAGATCTTGGTCGGCCTTCAGGATCAACCCGCCGCGGCCCAGCATGGCCCTTCCGCGCTCGATCTCTGCCGGCGACAGATCGGCGCAAAAACGCATGCCATACTTCGAAGCGTAGTAGTGACGCAGCCCGGCATAGACCCCGACATCATCCTCCGCCATCGACAACAAGCGCCCCTCGAGCTCCACCAACTCGATGCTCGTCCGGGCGTCAGCGCTATCGAGCGCTTCGGGGCCAAAATCCTTCAGGTGAGTCGTCGCCAGCGGCTCTTCGACAAAAATCCGCGCCCCCTCGAGCTGGTAGAGGACCCGCTCGTTGCTCTTGGTGAAACGCAAGGTGAAACGGCTCGCTTGTGGATTGGCCACCGCCTTGTGCACGGGCAGTCCGCGGACGCGAACAAAGGAGTTGTGCGCCACGTCGAGGTTCTTGCGGCGCATCATCCGGCCATCCTCACCACGCACCATGATGTAATCCATGGCGTTGCCGATATCGATGGGCTCGTTGGGGGACAGAAAATAGGCGATCTCCTCCCAGTCGCTGATGATCAGGTAAGGCACGGCCAGCACCACCGCCGCCATCAAAAAGAGGCGCAAGGGCGTGGGACGCGGCCGCAGCTTGGACAGATCCACGAGCTGCAGCGAGGGATCCAGGGGCGGGCCATCGGCCCACGCTTCATCATCAGAAGCATAGCCGTCGTCATCCAGGCGCTCTTCCTCATCCACTGCCGCAAACGGATTCGGCGCAAAAACCTCATCACTCGGCTCGAGCGCGCCCGGCCCTAGACCGGCCGCTGCCGCATCTCGGACCTGCCCAGGCGCATCAGGGCTACCCTTCTTTGCCTTTGCTTTCTTTCCCACGCCCCTTCACCTTATCAGCTCACACCGTTCAAGCACTGCCACGCTGCCCTCAGACACCCCACCCGGCGACAAGTTCACGCCACATGGCGGCCCTCGTTGCGCCCACCGAGATGGGGCCCACGGCGACACCCTCATTTGTGCCTTCCCTGTGCGCGGCCTGTCAATTATCAGCCAAGCATCGCATCACTTCGCCCTCTCTGCGCAACGACAGGAGAAGAAAAAAAGGCCCACTTCGCGCCATGCGAGGTGGGCCACGGAGGCGTAGCTTCGTTGGCCTACAACTTATAGGAGTACTTGATGGGTGTGGCGGAACCGCTGAAGCTTGGGAACTCGAGACGCTCCACCACGCCGAGCACACAGCGCTCAGTCGGCGTGCCCATCAGGGAGCCACCGGCCGCTTTGACACCGCTGGTCTTACCGGAAGGCATCAGATTGAACTGGACGACGATGTCGCCTTCCTTGCCACACTTCTTGGCTCGGGCCTGGCTTCCGTCCAGAACCCCACGCACGGCCTTGGGATCGGGGCCGCTGCCACTGCTGCGTGGCTTGGACTCGCTGGCCGCCTCACCCGAGTCACCGCCGCTCTTCTTGTCATCGCGCCGGCTGCCGCGATCACTGCTCCGCCGGCTCGCTTCAGCGGCCTTGGCCGCAGCAGCGGCCTCTTCTGCAGCCCGCGCGGCTTCCTCTGCCTTGCGCTTCTCTTCTTCGTCTTCCTCGGGTTCATCAGGAACATCCACCACCCGGCGTGCCGTGGCGTGGGTCACGATCGTGTCGGGATCCACACCGGCCTCAGCCGCCGGGTCCTTCTCTTCCGGTTCCGCCTCAGCGACGGCCGGCTTGGGCTCTTCTGCTTTGAAAACCATGAGGTAGGTCAGCGTCCCCCCAAGCCCCAAGACGACGATCACCAAAAAGGCGATACCAATCATCAGGCCCTTGTTGGAACGCCGCGCCCCAACATTGAACAGCGCCGGCGCCGCCGCCGCCGATCCCGTGCTCGTGTCCCCGCCACCCGTCGCCGAACCCGCGCCCAAACGCGCCAACGTGTTGAGATCGATGAGCCCTGACTTGTCGGCGCCACCCAGCGCACCGCCACCCGAGGCATAACCAGCGCCGTGCGAGGCATCGTTGTCATTGATGGCGGTCAAATTGTTGAGCGAAAACAAGACCGAGTTTTCACTGCGCTGACTCACCAGCCCATCTGCCGACCCTGTGCTTGACTCGGGAGTCGAGCCTTTCAGGTCTTTGTTCGACATCTAAATCTCTCCTAGGGGCATGCGGCCATTGGCCAGTTGTACAAGGTCTCGTGCAGCCTGCCGGTCTTCCCTCGCTTGCGTTGCGTAAGGGCGTTCCAAAGCGCGGCGGCCAGCATACTCAAAAGTGGTGGACTTGTCACGTATAGGTGACGATGGTAAAGGCCTGGCATCGGTGTCACCCTGCGCCCCTCGTGGCCGCCGCTCCCGCCTGCACCAAGGTCATCCCATGTCCCACGACAGCATTCCTGCCCCCAAGCCACCAGAAAAACACTTGGAAGTCGTTCCCGAGCCCCCACGACCTCCAGCCGCACGGCCCACCGCCTCGTCCCTCCAATTCTTGAACCGGCATCAGTGGCCCCCTTTTGTTCTGCTGGCGCTGGCCTTGCTGTCGTTCTTCGTCTACCCCGCGCTGGTCTGGCCTCTCATCGCCAGCGCCGCGATCCTCGCGGGCATGTATCCGCTCCTGACCGCCTTCTACCGCGGTCCCTTCGGCATCCTCACCGGCTGGAAGGCCCGCGCCCGTGGCCTCGTGAGCATCGCCATCGGCGTAGCCGTGCTCACACTCTTCTGAGTCCAAGCACGTAAACGGATGACAATCGAGAACGCCCAGCAGTTTCATTGGCCAGCAGAGATCGCCCAGAACTAGGCGCTGATCGCGACCCCAATGCGCTTGCGCAGCGCCATGTATTGCTCGGAGATCGCCCACACCAGCAGGGGACCCAAGCGATCGGGAACACTGCGGGTGCTCAGATTGCTCTCGTCGATCTCCAGAATCCGCTGGGCCACCCGTGGGTCGTCCGCGAAGAGCAGTCCCACTCGGTTGACCGTATCCTCAGCGGCCTCCATGAAGAGGCGAACGTTGAGGTTGGTCCCGCTCTCGATGCGCTCGTCCACCAGTGACTTGAGCGCACCAAACTCGAGATGGGTCAACTTGCGCTCCAAGACCTTGGACACCCGCAGCATGTTCTTCGAGAGATCGATGTTCAGATCGGGGCGCACCGTCTTGAACACCGTGTAGATCACCCCCTCCATCACCTTCGAGCCGCCAAACTGGGAAATGTAAAACTCAGGACGCAGTAAGGCGACGGCCTTGGCGCAAGCAAAGGCGACCTCCCGCTCCTCACGGCCCGACACCATGTCCGTCCCAACCAACAAGGCCGGCGGCAACAGATAGGCGTTGCGCATGCCGCGCAGCTTGGGATTGAGGAAGGCGTTCGGCGGTGGGTGGAAGCCCAGCGGCTTGGCTACGGCCAAGACGTTGCGCGCCACGACCGTGGGCTCGTCCAAGGCGATCTTGGCCTCCTTCTCGCGCAGCCCGTAAAAATCCAGGTCGTGGGCAAAACACTCGGCCAAAGCCGGCCCAGTGATCGAGAAGAGACGCAGCAGCGATCGCTCCAACAACTCCGAACGCAGGTACTCCCAGATCTCATCCGTGAGCAGCATGTCGATACGCGGCGGCCGCGGCGTATTGAACTTCTCCACGATGCGGGCGCCCTCTTCATCGAGACGCTGCAACACATCGAGGACACGGTACACACACAGCGACTCATCGAAGCGGCCCATGCGCCGATAGAGCACCGCCAACGCATCGACGGCCTCCAGCTTGTCGGGGGCCAGACGCAGGATCTCCCGCTGCTCCGCCACCGCCTTATCCAGGCTGTCATCGAGGCGCCCGTACAAGTCGCCGAGGATCTGGTGGTAGCCCACGTTATCGGGCAAAATGTCACTGGCCACCTGGTAGGCCTGGGCTGCCCCCAACAGATTGTTGAGGTGGCGCAAACGCAGCTCCCCCAGGTTCCGGCACAGCACCACCATGACGTTGCTCTGTAGGCTCGGCAAACGTCGGTGTCGCTCGATCATCCGCACATAGTTCTCTTCCAAGCCCGCCCAGTCCTCTTGGTCGAGCAGAATCCGGGCGAGGATTTTGAAAATGTCGAGCTGCAGAGGATCGAGGTCGAGGAGCTGGTTGTACACCTGAACCGCACGAATCGTTTCGTTCAGGTGGTCCTTGTAGATCGTCGCCGCCTTGGCCAAGTACTTGATCTTGGCCCCCACATCCTCTGCCGTCTCACCGAGGGTGACCAGCGCCCCCACGGCCCGATGCCAGTCCTCCCGTCGCACCGACAGGTCCACCACGCGCAACAGCGCCGGCTCACTGACGGCACACTCGGCCAAGGCCCGCTCATAGGCATCAATCGCGCGCTGCGGGTCATTGAAACGCTTGATGTAATCGTCACCAATCGCCACCAACACGGCCGCACGACTCTCGGCGTTGGTCAACGTCGCCAGGAGTTTCTCCCGTACTTCGACGATGGCCTCGTCATCCCCTGACTCCTCAGCCACGCTCAACAGCGAAGAAATCAGCTCCATGTCACCTGGGCGCACTTCCAAGGCCTTCTCATAGGCCACGCGCGCCTGGTCCAACTCACCGGCGCTCTGAAACCGCGCCCCCATGGCTTGGTATACCCGCGCCACGATCTGCGGCTTGGTGCTGAAGCGGTGGTGCAGTAAAATACGCTGCAAAACCCGCTCGCTGTCATCCACGGGCTCGCCACGCAACACCGCGCCAGCTTGCTCTTCGAGCACCTCCAGATCCCGTGAGTCGTAGCCGTAGGCCTGAGAAAAGGCCATCTGGGACTCGTCCCCCATCCCCATCTCGCGATACAAACGCCCTAAGGCCTTGTATAAAAAAAGATTCTCCGCAGCACTCCGGGTGCAATCGTCCTTCGACAAGAGTGGCTCCAACACTACCTTGATCTTGTTGAGGTCCCCTGCATCCGTCGCGATCCCAACCACGCGTTGGATTTCGCCGTAGTCGATGTACTCTGCTCGTCTGGGCTGCATCGGTGGCTCCTTGCGGCGTTCCCGAAAGAATGAGTGATGAAGGTCCAAGACTCATGCGTGTGACGGCCTGGCCAAAGCAAAAGACCGGCACGCCTACGATCCATAGCCTATCCACGGCTCGCCGTCTAGCGCGTGGCGCACACAAGTGCGCGTCCGCAAACCTACCCGCGCCTCTCGGGTTGCTCCTCACACCGCTGGGGCCTATGCTGCCCCTGGGTGCCGCCCCAGAGCACCACAGCAAACCCCAAGTGGGGCGCGTCCGTAACAAAGATCGGAAAGAGACTGACACCGCCACCCACTCGCCCATCGAAGCCCTATGGCAACATTATCTATCGTCACCTACCCCCACCCCGTACTCAAACAGAAGGCCGCCGAGGTCACCGTCTTCGATGAAGCCCTCGCCCAACTGGTCGCCGACATGGCCGAAACCATGTACGCCGCGCCAGGGGTGGGCCTGGCGGCACCGCAAGTCGGGATTTCGCAACAGGTCTGCGTCGTCGACATCAGTCAACCCGAGGAGGGGGAACCCAAAGAGCTCTGGGTCCTAATCAACCCAGTGATCGTGGAAACCCGTGAGCCGATCTCATGGGAAGAAGGCTGCCTCTCCCTTCCCGGTCTCTATCGAGAGGTGCCGACCTACAACTGGGCGCTCATCAAAGCGGCAGACGTCACGGGACAACGCCGAATCCTCAACGGTTCAGGGCTCCTGGCCGTCGCAATGCTCCATGAAATCGAGCACCTCCAAGGCAGAGTCTTCATCGATCGCCTGGGACCACTGAAGCGACGCTTTGCCCTCAAGGCCTATCGGCGCCTCTCGGAAAAACCGCAGCCTGCACCAGCCGCCACCGACGCCTCAGCACCGCCAGCGCCTAGTTCTCCACCAGAGTCGTCATGAGGAATTTGGCGCTCATGTCGGAGAACACCTCCACCAGGTGATCGCCCTTGCCCACTAACAACAACTCCACCTCGATGATGCGATCATCGCCCGCAAAGGCAAAAAGGTCGATGTTGCGCAGGTGTTCCTCCTCCAGAGAGGAGCAGTCCGGGTTATAGGCTTGGATGTGCAGCTCCGTGCCGGGATAGATCATCTCCGCCAGGAGAATACGCACCCACAAGCGCTGTTCCTCAGCGTGACTGCGTACGATCACCCGCACCCCTCCAGGGAACTCGCCCCGAAGATAGGCGTCGTTGCGCAGCACACACGAGGCATGAAGACTACAAACCGGAACCGCCCCGTTGCACAGCTCTTCGAGGCGTCCCTGGGTGAACACCTTCTCGGCATCGATGCACCCCACGGCCAACGTTGCCAAGAGGGCCATCAGGGCCACCATCGCCAAGCCAGCTCCGTGGGGGGCACTCGCTCCAGACATCCTCGCACCCTTCATCCAAACCAGCACCGTTTCAACGCCCAATGACGTACAGCACACCCTTTCTCGCATGCAACGGATTGCGAAAGCAAGTCTCCATCGACGACGCGCTAGTCATCACCCACAACTAATTCTATACTCCGCCCGAGTCTGCTTTCAATGGGCGCTACCCCCGGGAGACACCCACGCCCATACCCTGTTCCAACCTCGCTACTTCGTTTGGAGAAGCTCGATGCAGAGGACGTTCACCCTGCAGTTGGCCGTCGCACTTTGGGTCGGCATCTTGTTTGTGGCAGCCACACCGGCACACGCCGAAGAGCAAAGCTACTCGTCAAAAGTGGTGCAGAACCGAAAGCACCTCGGCACGCACGAGTTTACGGCTCAGGTCGGTGTCCTCGCCCTCGACGCCTTCACCAAAGGCATCACCTTTGGCGGCGCCTATACCCTTCACTTCACCGAGCACCTGGCCTGGGAAGTGATCAACGGGCTGTATTCCGTACACGCCGACACCAGCCTGAAGGATGAGCTCAAAGCCCTCGATGTGCGGGCCACACCTTTCGAAGTGCTCGACTTCGCCCTGATGACCAACTTCGTCTTCAAACCCTTCTATTGGAAAGCCTCATGGCTCGACAATCGCCTCCTCTATGGTGAGTTCCTCTTCAACATCGGCGGCGGCTACGGCTGGTACACCCGCTCCAGCCGCGTCGGGCTCAATGTCGGTACGGGCGCCCGCTTCTACCTCTCGGAGCTCCTCTCTCTGCGCTTTGACATGCGCTACTTGCTCTTCTTTGATGACACCATCCTTGAAGACTTCTCGTACAAAGACGACCTCTGGCTGACCCTCGGCCTCTCCCTCTCTTTCTGAATGACTCCACCCGGCCCAACGCGCATGCTGACGCCCTCTCCCGGCGCCATGGGCGCACCTAACCTCCACAGGTGAACGAATGCTCGGCCAGCGTATTGTCCCAACCTGCACCTCACCCGTCGCGCGCGGCGCCGCCCGTGCGCGGCCGCAGCGGCGCGCCCCCCTTGCCTCTCTGGCTCTGCTCCTCGCGCTCTGCCTCCTGGTGAGCGCCTGCGCCTCCCACCGCTTCCCAGATGACCGCGACTTGGTCTTCTCCATGGCCGTGGAGGCCTCTCTCGCCGAACGCCACGAGGCCGCAGCAGCAGCAGCTCAGCACTTCCTCTCGGGCTCCACCCCCGATGATCCGCGCTACGACAGGGCTGCCCGTCTGCTCGCCAATGCCCTCGAAGAGCTCGAACTCTCCTACGCCGCCTCCCTGATCTACCTCGACATTGCCCAAGCACGACGTGACGTCGAGTTGGTCGGAGACGCTGTGCGCGGACTGGAGCGCATCTCCCTGCGCTACCCCTACGACAGCCTCACCATCCGCTCGGGCTTCCTGGCCACCGAAGAAATCACCGGCCTGCCCGCCCAACAACGTGCTTTCGTCGACTTCCTCCAAGGCCTCGAGTCGATGCGCACGGGACTCGACACCTGGGGCCAGGCGCGCTTTGCCCGCATCCCCGCCAACAGCCCCTATTTTGCCCGCGCACGCTACGTCTTGGCCGTGCGCGATCTCGACCACGGCAACCTCAAAGCCGCCCGCGATGCCCTCGAGGACATCCTCGAGGCCCGCGCACTCCCTGAAGACGTCGCCATCGACAGCCACCGCGCCCTAGCCCGCATCGCCTTTGAAGAAAAACGCTTCGACGACGCACTCCAAGCTTACGAACAGATTAAAAAAACCGCGCCCGATGACCCCCTCCTCCTGCTCGAGATGGCTTGGACCCACTACTACCTCGGCAACTCCCGCCGCGCCCTCGGCCTCCTCGTCGCCCTCGACGCCCCTGCCTATGCCAACCTCATCGCCCCAGAGCGCTTCCTCCTCGAGGCCCTCTCACTGCGCCGACTCTGCCAGTTCGAGCCTGCACGCCAAGCGGCCGTACGTCTTCGGGCCCGACACGGGGATGCCCTCGCCGACCTCGAGCGCGCTGTCCCCCTCGAAGACTCCGACGCCCTCCGAGCCGCCGCGGGGCTCCGCACTGGCGGCAAAGACGTCACCGACTTTCGCCAGCGACTCCAACTCGAGCGCGCTCTCGTCCAGCGCCACACCAAAGCCTTCGGCGAGGCGCTCAGCGAGCGCCTCGAGAGTCTCTATGCACGTGGATCCGAAGAAGCCACCCGCAGAGAAAATGAAAGCCTCATGACCGAGATGATCGCCCTGGCAGAGGAACTCCTCGCCGCCGACGAAGGTGTCCGCCTCATCCTGCACGAGCTCGGCGTCGGGCTCTTACGCGGGCGCGGCCGGCCGCCAGGACCGCCAGAGGTCGACACCAGCTCCCTCTCGGGTGCCAAGTGGGTCTCCTACCGCTTCGAAGGTGAGTTCTGGACCGACGAACTCGATGACATCGTCGTGATCATGGAGGACCGATGCATCGACTAAGCATGGCAAACCAACGCTGCGAAGACGTGACTGGAACTGAGCACACGCTCCATGTGGCCCCTAAAGGGATGACAATGATGCGCCCGATGCCAACGCCATCACCAACGCCCAACCGCGCCATCAAGCGCTGTCTCCTCGCCGGGCTCTGGGCGCTGGCCTTGACCCTGGCCGCCTGCGGCGCCAACAAACCCGAGGTCAAGGACCCCGCCCACATCGAGACGCTGCGGCTCAAAATCACCAAAGTCCGCAACGCCATCGATGAAACCCGGGCCACCATCACCCTCTCCCGCGGCGCGCCTTACCTCCCGGAGCTTTACGTCCGCCTCGCCGAGTTTCTCTCCGAAGAGGCCCGCTACCACTACCAACTCGCCTACGAGCGGGAGCAACGCGCCAGCCGCGTCCTCCATGTACCGCAAGTGCGCGTACTCAAAGAACAGGCTATCTCCATCTACAAAATGGTCTTGGTGCGCTTCCCCGCCTCCGGCCTCGGACCACGCGTCCTCTTCAACATCGGCCACGAGTACCGCGAGCTCGGCAACTTCGATGAGATGCGTGCCACCTTGCAACAACTCGTCAGAGAGTTCCCCGACAGCCCGCTGCGCTTCGACGCCTTGCTCGTCTTGGGGGACTTTCACTTCGACCGCAACGAGCTCCAAGAGGCCAAAGGCTTCTACAACCAGATCACCTCGGGGACACTCAACAAAATGAGCGGCCTCGCCCACTACAAGGTCGCATGGGTCTGGGTCAACCTCGGCGAGTGCAACAAAGCGCTCGCCGACTTCGACAAAGCCATCCTCCGCTCCAACGAGTGGGAGACCTACGTCGAGTCCCAACAGAACCTCGACCCCTTCGTTCTCCAGCAGCAAGGGATCGTCCACCAGAGCATGGACGTGCGCCGCGAGAGCCTTGTCGACCTCGCCTATTGTTACGCGCGCGAACGCAAACCCGAAACCACCATCCCCTACCTGCGCAAAATGGCGAACTCCCATGCCACCTACGTCGCCGCCCTGGAACGCTTCGCCAATCGCTATCGCGTCATGGAGCAAAGCCAAGGGGCCATCGCTGTCTCCCGCGAGCTACTCCGTTTGGGGCCCACCAACCAAGACCGCATCAATGACGCCATGACCCTGGCACTGGCACTCAAGAAAGCCAAAGCTTACGAACGACTCGGCCCGGACCTGCGTCTCTTCGCCCGCGCCCTCACCCACCACTACAATCGCATCAATCTCAACCGGGAAGAACGCGACAACATGGTCAACGACTTCGAACTCCATGCGCGTGACCTCCTGACCTCGGCCCAGAGCCACCTCAACGATAGCCCTGAAACCAAACGGCCACCACTGGCCGCCAGCATCGCCGAGGGCTACGCCGTCTACATGGACACTTTCCCCAACAGCCCACGCCGCCTCGACATGCTCCTCAACTACGCCGACGTCCTCACGGTCGCCCAAGACGACTTCGAGGCGGGATTGCGCTTCGCTGAAGCCGCCCGCATGATGGACACCTCTCCGGAGCAGGCCGACGCGCTCTATGACGCCATTGTCCACTTTCAGACCTCTCTCGATCGCGAAGCCGATCGCTCTCAGTTCGAACGGGTCACTGCCCGCGCCGCCCTGCGACGCTCCGCCGAGCAGCTCCTGGAATACTCCCTCGAACCCGACAAAGAGCGCCGAGTCAAGTTCGCCATCGCCCAGAGCTACTACGACGCCGGCCTCTACGGCGAAGCCATCGATAAGCTCACCGCCGTGGCCTATGAATACCCCGCGACGGATGAAGCCGATGCCGCCGTCAAGCTGGTCCTGGACAGCTTTAACACCCTCAACGATCACGATGGCTTGATGTACGCCGTTCGCCGCTTCATCGCCGCCAACAGCCCGGCCACGCCCCAGCTCCGCGCCGAGCTGCAACCCGTCCTGACCACGGCCGAGCAGCGCAAGCTCGACGACATCTCTCTCAAGGCCGCCGGAGAGGACGGCGCCGACCTCGCCGTCTTGGAGGAGTTCGCCGTGCAGAACACCGGCACCGACCTCGGCGAACGCGCCCTCCTCAACGCTTTCGTTGCCGCCCGCGCCGTAGGCGATTCGGACCGCCTCTACAAGCTCGCCGAAGACATCTCCCGGACCTACCCCAACAGTGAACAGTTACCAGGCGTCTATGCCACCATCGCCCAGACGGCCGTGGCCCGCTTCGAGTACGATCAAGCCATCCGCTACCTCCAGCTCGCCGCCAACGCCAACCCAGCGCAAAGAGTCCGCCTCCTCGTCGCCACAGGCGCGCTCCTCGAGCAGCTCGCCGACTTCAGCGGGGCCGAGAGCGTTTACAACGAAGCCATCCGCACTTCGGAAGGCTCGGCCCGCGTCGACGCCCTCAACCACCTCGCGGCCCTTCTCGAACAGCAGGCGGATCCACGGCAAATCGTTGCCAAGCTCCAGCCCTATGCCAACGAGGGCGGCCCCGAGATTCAGGCGCGCCTGGGCTTGGCCCTCATCGCATTGGGACGCTTCGATGAAGCCGAAGCCAACCTCCAACGCGCCCTCGATGATCCCACCGCCTCTGTCGAGGCCATGGCCCGCGCCCACTTCGGCAATGCTGAGCTCATGCTGGCGACCTTCAACGAGTACCCCGAGCCAGAGGACCTCACCCTCTTGCAAGAGCTGATCTTCCTCGTCGAGATCATCGAGGAGTCCTACCTGGGAGCCGCCCGTGAAGGCATCCCAGCCTTCTCCGCCGCGGCGCTGAGTCGCTTGTCCTTTGCGGCGCAACACTGCGCCAACCGCTTCGAGCGCATGCGACTCCCCGGTGGACTCGGCGCGAATGAGCAACAAGCCATCCGCCAGGCCCTCGAACAGCGGGCGGCGGTCCTGCGCGACACCTCCGAGCAGGCCTTGGATCTCTGCGCTCGCTATGCCTGGACCCAACGCCAGCTCACCCCTACGGTGCGCGAATGCATGGCGCGCCGCTCCCTCTCTGCTGGTGCCATGGTCGCCTTCGACGCCCTCAACCAGCGCTCCACCTCCTCCCTGCCCCACGACATTGCTGAACTCCAGCAGCGGATCTCCCGCAATCCCGAGGACCAAGAAGGCCTCATTCAGCTCGGCCTCCGCTTCCTCGAGCACCAAGACCATCACGTCGCCCGCTTGGCCTTTGTCCGGGCCATCCAGGCCGGCGGCGGCGCCACCGCCCAGAACCTCCTCGGCATCGCCTCGTATCGCGCTGGCGACATCAGTGGCGCCTTTGAAGCCTTCGCGACCGCTGCCGACGGCGGCCTCGAGGCAGGACGGCAGAATCTCATCTCCATCCTCAAACAACTTGGCCTCGATCAGGCCGCCCAAAGTGTCACCGAGGTCTTCCCTCGTGAAGGCAAAGATGGCGGCCGACTCCTCTGAGATGAAGGGCTTGACATGATCCGCATCCTTACCCTCCTCGCCATCCTGGGGACGTGTGTCGCCTGCAGCACCACTGTCGCCCCCATCGACTTGCAAAACAAAGTCGTCCCCCTCGAAGCGCGAAAGTTCGTCGCCGACGCCCAGGACGCGGTCTCCATTGAAAAAGCACGCGTCGATGACGCCCGCCGCGACTACGAACAGACCAAGGTCTGGCACCGCAGCGTCCTAAGAAACAACCCTTTTGCGCACCAAGCCGCGCTCGCAGCCGAGCTCGAGAGAGTCGTCAACGCTCGCCTCGCCCTTGCAGCGCTCACCCTTGAACGCGCCGAAGCGGAGCACGCCCTCGCCAACGCCAAACTCGATCTCGTCACGGCCCAGACCGCCATTCGCAACGACCTGGCTATCTACGACCTCGAGCCGCTCATCGCCCGCACGGAAGAAGCCCGCACCTTCGCTCAGGCGCTGAGCAAAGAAATCGAACAAAAACGCCGCGAGATGGACGCCATCACCACCCAATGGTGGAACGCCTACGCCCAGAGCGCACAGGCTGGGCAAAGTACCAAGCCTTTCTTCATCGCCCACGATTGAAACCACCGCGGTCCCAGAAACAGCACATCACGTCACGGGCAAAGAGACACTTTCGTTCCCGCCGCCACACTCACGGGCGATTCCAAACAAGGTAGATCGGGGCGCGGGCTGCCATCTGCCACCACCCGCGCGCAGATGGGCACGACCAAGGTCGGGAAGTTCTTGGCGTTGGACTCTATCACCAAGGCCACATTGTCCATGTCGTCGCCACTGTTGGGCGTCTGGCGATCGTAGGTGATCCGCAGCGCCCCAGGGGTGGCAGCGTTGGGCGACATCGGTGTCGGTCCCTCGATGCTGAATTGGGCCACATCATCCCCACCCTTGGCATCATCGCCAATCAAACACACCTTGCTGATGTTCAATTGGTTCTCGCAGGGTGCCTGCAGAAGCAGTACCCACTCATAAGGCGTGCGATCCCGTAAGGTCGCGTCGGGCGTCTTGTTGCCAAGCGGGTACATCACCCCCAAGGAAACGGGCGATAGATGGGGCAAAATCATCGGTCCCGGAGGATCCGTACATCCTTCTGCTGCATCGTTCTGCGCGTCATCATCGCAACCCAACACCATCAACGACGCCAGCACCGCGGCAAACAAAAAACAGCCCCTGCGTCCCGTCAATTCGCGCATTACGCCACCTCCTCCGTCTCGAATTCACCTACCTAATCCACTCTGGCAAAATCCAGGATCGCGCCAGAAAACGCAAGCCCACCGCTGGCAGCACCCAACGCTCCTCCACCCGGCCACCCACCAAGTTCAGTTCGCTTGAAACATGAAGGGATAACGAATCTGTACCTCGCCCCCCGTGGGTTTGGGGAAGCGCATCTTGCGGATGATGGCCAAAACACAACTCGAGACAGTGGCATCGGAGACCGTGCTATTGACCTCTCGCGCCCCGCTGACACTCCCATCCAATTTGATGGACCACTCGAAGGTGATACGTCCAGCCAATCCGGGGGACTTGATCAGCGCCTTTTCATAACACCCCTGAATCTTGCCCAGATGCTTGTTGATCTCTGCCTGGATCTCACCCCGGCTCAGGCTGCCTTCCACCTTGGCCGCTCCACTCATACCACTGACCGAGCCACGCACCTTCTTTCCCCCGCCCTTTCCCTTCTCAGCACGCTCTTCCAGCTTGGACACGGCCTTCACCGACGCAGAATCACCCCCCAACGGGCCCAGCTCTCCCCCACCCCCGAGACCCACGTTCACCTCGCCCTCGGGCAGCGCCGCCAGTGTCCCGCCGGTGCGGAAGACCGCTGACGACGTCGAGGTGTTCGGCGAGTCGATATTCGTCACGATATCTTTCATCGTCGTGCCGGCCCCCTGCACCGGGGAGGTCAGCGCCTTGACGACATCGTCGGCACTCGCGGCCTTCCTTTCACCACCACCGCCGCGCTCGACCCGACGTTGGGTCAGCTTCTCGTCGAGCTTGGCCCGCGCGGCTTGCGGAATCTTGACCTGCTGCTCTGCCGGATCCACTCGACGCGGCTTCTTCTCGACCGGCCGCTTGGGCGGCTCCTTGGGTTTGGGAGGCTCGGCCTTGACCTCGGCCTTCTTCACCTCCACCTCTTTCTGCAGCGTCCCCTCCGCGAAAATCTCTGGCGGCGCCTCTGCTTTCACCACCAACTGCATCTGGGCGCTGAGGCGCTCGAAGCCGTAGAGCGCACCAGCGTGCATCCCGAGGGCAACCACCACCGCGCTCAAATACACCTTGGCCGCCGTACCGAGCGCCGCCATGCTCAAGCCAGCCCACAGCGCTCCGCCCAAGCGTCGCGGCGGATGGATGACGCGCGCCCGATACGCGATCTGGCGCCACTGCAGAAGGGCCTCATCACCCACCCGGAGGCGCAGCTCCATCGGGCCTTCCAGCCTCTCTCGTTGCGCCTCCGCACCCGCACGCACCACCTCGCCCTGCACCCCAGCCGTCAACGCCAACACGCCGGCGTCGCGCTGCATCCCACCCTTGATCGCTGTTCCAGCTATTCCCTTCAGGGCGCGCGAACGCAGGATGTGGATACCCAGAACCGCTTCGCCACTGGTACGCAGAACCTCCAAGACCGGACGCTTGGCCAACACCATCGTTTTGGCAGCGCTCGACGGTGCCGTCTGGGAGAAGAGTTGCGCCAAAGCAAAGCGCGGTCCCTCATCCTCAGCTTCGTCATCATCGTCGCCCGAAGCGACCGCAGGGCGGGCCACACCCGACCCCGTGGGCGGAGGTGCAGACTGGCCAGCAGGCGGTGGCGCAGAACGCTCCAAGCCAAGCGCCGCAGCAACACCGAGTTCCACCTCCCTGGGCACCATCTCTGAAAGCGTCTCAACAGTCGCTGCCGTGTCTCGCGACGCTGCAGGTGGCGTCTCGCGAGCCCCCAGCGCAGCGAGCACCACGTCCTCGTCGAAGCTCAGCGCTGGCGACAGCCGCATCTCTGCGTTGAGGGCAAACTCAGTAGTGGGCATGTCTTCAGACATCTCGCCGTCGTCGACGATCAAGTCATGCGACACCGTCTTCTGCTGTTGCAGATCCCGCAGCACCCGGGCCCGGGCGCCAGCGTCGACCCGCAGGGTGTCCAGCGCCTCATCCTCCTCTTCGAAGGGTGAGTGGCTCCCGGATCCAAAAGCCGCCCCTGACGACACCCCAGGCAAAGGCACGGATGCCGGGACGGACGGCGCCGCTGCCGTCGCGTCGTCAAAGGATGCCGACGGGCCCCCCGTCGGCCCGCGACCTGGTACCATGGTCGGCAACACCCGCTCGGTCTGGGCCGCGAAGGTACTCTCACGCGGCAGATCGCCCACACCGAAACGAACCGTCTGATCCTCCCCCGATGGCTCAGCGCCAAGGTCCGGCCCAAAGAGCACAGGCACCAAACGCATGATCTCGCGCTGATCATCCTTGGCCTCAGCCTCGTCAAAGGCCTTCCAGTTCATGATGCGGCCGCGATAATAACGGCGCAAAAAATCTGCCAAGGCCGCCTGAGACATGGTCGCGCCCATGCGCTGCAGGGTCTTCTCCAAGGCAGCGACCATCTCACCGGCATCGGCAAAGCGTTGCCGCGGATCCTTGGCCATCGCTTTGAGAACCACAGCGCTCGCCAACGGCGGCACCTGCTTATTGATCTGCGTCGGGGATGCCACGGCTTCAGCACAGATGGCATCGAGGAGGTCGAAATCGTGTTTGCCAGCAAATAGAAGACGCCCCGTCAAAGCCTCCCACAGCACCGCACCCAACGCGTAAACGTCTGACGCCGTGCCTATTCCCTCGCCCAGCACCTGCTCGGGGGCCATGTAGCGCTGCGGACCCAAAACCATCGACGACGCATGCGGGGGCAGATCGACGCTCACACCGTCAAAACCGTCCAGCCGGACCCTACCATCGAAGCCAACCCGAAGGTTCGACGGACTCAGCGCCCCGTGCACCACCCCCAGCGGCGTGCCCCGTGACGACTGAAGCTGATGCGCAAAATGCAAAGCCTCGGCCGCCTGGGCCATCAAGGACAACGCCACCGCTGCCGGCAACGCCTCCTGCCCTTGAGCCATGACCCGCTCGACCAACTCCAGCAAGGTCTCACCGCGCACCACTTCACAAACCACGAAACCGCCAGCGACCTCGACGTCGAGTACCCGCACGATGCCAGGATGGATGAGCAAGCGCGCGCGCTGGGCGAGCTCCATCAACACCGCCGAAAACGCACCATCCACCAGCGCTTCCGTACAAACCCGTTTGACCTTGACCAACCGCGTCGAGCGCCCACCTACCTGCTGGCGCGCCAACCACAGCTCCACCACCTCGCCTGCAGTGATCTGGGTCAACATCTCATAGTGGTATTCGGTCATGACCAACCTCTCGGGCAAAATCTAGCGCTTCTTAGCCGGCTTCCGTTTCGCTTTGCCCTTGCTGCTCCCTGAAGGCGGCGTGCTGCTGGGCTTACTCGCCCCAGACGCGCGGGGCGCTTCACTCACCCCTTCCCCTTCGGAATCCACCTCCCCAACCGAATCCGACGTCGCGCTCCCAAAAACCTCGCGCACCGTGTCCTGTAAAAAGGTGCTGCGCAGCGCTACCATCGATGGCAGAGGACGCGGCGCCCGCTCGAACAAAAACACCGCGCCCGCACCGGCGCTCTCACCGCGCACCAGCCGGCCATCAAACTCCATGCGGTTGCCGCGCTGCACCGAAGACAAGGACACGGCTTCCGTCGCCTCTGCCACCGGGCGGCTCTCCTCCTCCTCCGAATCCGGCAGATCGGCGTCTTCTTCATCTGCTTCCAAAGCCACCGGCCAAGCCAGCAACATCGCCATGCCCAGCGCCCACTGTACCCATGATTGGCACTCTCTCATCCAAGCCTCCTCACCCTTGCCCCAGAGGTCGCCCTCCCGTCTCGGCTCATTTCTTCATGATCGCTAGGCGATAGCGAACGAAACCGGCAATCGACGCTGAGCGCAAGACCAGGTACAGCGTCCCATAGTCCAAATCCTTACCTGCCTGCACCACGATGATCGCGGGATCGTCATCCTCCTCGAGCACACCCTTCTCGGCCAATAAGCGCGCCCGTATCACCTCAGCGCGCTCGTAATAGACCTTCAACGCCTCCACCACCTCAGGGATCTCACCTGCGGCATAATGTTCCGGCGATGCCCGCGTTCCCTCCAAAGACACGACACTGACCTGCTCGATGACGATCTCGTCCGGCGTGATCGAGAGGTTCACCGCCGGCTTGAACACCGACTGTGCCCCTGAAGTCGGCAAGGTCACCTTGGGGTTGAGGCGAAAATTGTAGTCCTCCGCCTCGAAGCTGACGATCAAAAAAATGAGGATGATCGTAAACATATCCAACAAGGACGTCAGCATCAGGCCTGGCGGCTTGGCCACCCGACGGCGACGGCGACCTAGGCTCATGGCGCACCCTCCTCATCGGCGAAGGCCGTGTCATCGGCCTCCCATTCCTCGCCTTCTTCGCCCTCGACGCTCTCCACCTCCGGTGGCGGCGGGATGAAACGCGTAAACACCGTCACCGGAAACAACTCCTCCACAATCTCCCGCCCACTCGCGTCCACCGTGCGCGGCCGTTCGCGGGTGACGTCCAACACTTCCACGAGGTGCTGATAGGCGAGATCATCATGAGGGACGACCACAATGGTATTGCTCTTTGGATACTTGGCCTTGATGTACTCCAAGCGCGACTGCAACGCGCTCAGGTTATACTGGCCACCCACGACGGGCCAACGCTCACCCAGATCTGCCAGCTCCTCGGCGCTCAAATTGGTGCTCGAAGCCGTCAACACCATCTCGTCAGCCTTCAACACCAGGTTCACCGCCACCGTCGTCGGGGTCTGCGGAACGTCTGACTCTTCAGGGTTGTGCGTCGGCGTCGAAATCGGCACCACACCAATCTGATAAAAGGCCGCCCCCATCAACAAAAAGGGAATCAACACCATGAACAGGTTCATGACCGGCACCACATTGATGTCGGCGCCCTCGTCCACCGCCTGTTGCCACCGCTTGAACATCCCGACCTACCCCTCACGCCAGCAGCACGCAGCGCCAGCGACCGTGCCATCAGCGCCCAGTCCCTTGGCCTTCCCCATCGCGCTCCTCCCGCGGGATCCCGCTCAGCGCCACCAACACAGAGGTCGCACCGCCTTCCACGTCGTTCATCACCCTCTCGGCTCTCTTGGACAAGAAATGGTGAAAAAACAACAACGGAACCGCCACGCTGATACCAAAGGCCGTCGTATACATGGCCTGAGAGATACCCGCCGCCAACGCCTCTTGCCGCTCCGCAGCCGACGCCGCTGCCACCGAAGAGAATGCCGAAATCAAACCAAAAATCGTCCCAAGAAGACCAAGCAAGGTCGCAATGTTCGCCAACAACGCCATCAATGACACCCGACGCTGCAAGGACGGCAGCGCCTCCAGCATCTCATTCTCCATCGCCCGCTCGATGTCCGCCTCCCGCCTATTGGCCCGCAACATCCCAGCACGTGCCACCTTCACCAAGGGGTGACGAGACTTGATCTGGCACCACTCCAGCGCCTCCCGAAAACGACGCTGCTCGATGCGCTCCACCAAACCTGTGACGAAGCGCCGCACATTCATCCGCTTCAGCAGATAGAGGTCGACAGCACGTTCCAAAAAAAACACCACCCCCAACACCGAGAGGCTCAAGATGACATACATCATCCACCCCCCTGCCTGCAGGTACTCCACCAGCACGCCACCTTCGGCCTGCCCAACACCCAACCAACTCACCTGCAACGTCCCGATCAGGCTCTCACCCATCATCCAGCCCCTCTCTCAGCGACGCCGCAGACACACCACATGTCCGCCGCGCCAACTCGCGTTTGTGCTCCACCGACGCCAAATTAACAAAGGCATCACAACTACACAAGCCGCCACTTCTCTCACCACCCTCCCCCCCTCACACCATCTTTCGTGGTGCCTCCGCCACCAAAATGCCTATCATGGACCACGATGTCCCTTTTTTGGGCATCCACACCCGTCGCGACAGCGCGCTCGCGACCTCCACTGCACCCCTGTCCCGTCCCCTTTACGATTCAGTGCTTCGCCCAGCGAAGACCAACATGACGCCAGCGCCGCTCGCCTATGCCCCGCAGATCCCGCATCCTCTGGAACACCTCCCGCGCCCAACCTTGGGCGCCCATGCTCATCCTCGCCATCCTCCTCCACCTACCCACGCTCTACGCCATCGCCGCCCTCACCGAACAACATCGACACGTCCGCATCACCGCCATGTGGCCACTCCCAGAGAGCACTATCGATCTCCCCGAAGACGCCCTCAACATCCAACTCCACTTCGAAGCCAACACCTCTTCCGCCACGCCCAACCCCCTCGGCGCACGCCTCTACGCCATCACCCCCCAGGGCCAGCAACTCCTCGCCATCGCCCAGCTCGATCCCGATGACCCCACCCACCTCTCCTTTTCCACCCCGCCCCGCCTCGGTACCTACGAAATCGTCCTCCAAGCCGGCGGCCCAAACCCACTGCTACCCGGCGTCTTTCGCTTCACCGGCGTGGGCGCACTCGCCGCCAACCAACCGGAAGAACACCAGAACTGGCGCGCCCGCTTTCACACCCGCACCCCACGCCCACCTGACGAACCACTCGTGGCCCACATCGTCACCACGCCAGAGCCGGCGCCAACAGTACCACCCGAACCCATACCCGACCCTCCCTCCCCGACCCCGCCAACACCCACCCCGCGCCCCACTACCCGCCTCACCCCTAGACCCGCTCCGCCACCTGAGGCCCTCCACCAACAACCTGAACCCCGCGGGCCCCCCCCCCCGCGGGGGGCGGGGGGGGGGGGGGGGGGGGGTGGGGGGGGGGCGGGGGGGGGGGGGGGGGGGG
>CAYVQF010000005.1:0-89162 GCA_964454015.1 uncultured Myxococcales bacterium | reverse complement strand
CAGCGACCCCCCCCCCCCACAGCGCCAAGCCCATCTGGGCGACCTCTTTCTCTTCACCCCGGGCGATTACGAAGTCCTCTACGGCGATCGCGCTGACGCCTTAGCCAAAGACCTCATCCGCGCCCGGGAACGCGAAGGCTTCCTCGGCGGCTGGGAAGAAGACTGGCAGCGCGCCAAAACGACCTTCGAAGGCAGCGGTGCCAAGGCCGGCCGAGGCCACCAAAGCCACGCCATCACCCACCGCAAAGAAGTCTGGGAGTATATCGCCCTCATGCACAAGCGCATCCATCCGCGCTGGGCCCACGACTATCTCCTCAGCCTCGACCTCAAGGTACGCGGCCTCACCAATCCCCTCTCTAACCCCGACCTCTCGACCGTACTCGAGATCGTCCTCTCCGAGGGCGGCCAAGTCCTAGAAGTCAACTTCGTAAAATCCTCGGGACTGGCCGACTATGACACCGAAGCCATCAACGTCGCCTGGAACTCCGGCCCCGGAGAGCCCGTCCCCGACACCATGCTCTCGGCCAACCAACGGGCCTATGTCCACTGGACCTTCTGGCGCGACCAACGCCAATGCGGCGTCTTTGGCACCAAGGTCTTTCATCTCGACGCCGAGGGCGCCCGGAAGGAAGTGGGCCTCGATCTCGACAAAGTCAAAGCAGAAGAACAGCGGCTAGGCATCCATGACCACCCGTCACCCCGTCCCCTGCCGCCGCCCAGCCTTCCCGCCGCCGACGACCCGGCCAGCGACACGACTGAGACCGTGCAACAGCGCCGCCGCCGCCCTTCGACCCAACAGCCGCAGCCATGAGCGCCATTGGAACGACAGGGACTCAGACGATCTCCTTGAACCAAGAGGCCATGCGCTTGCGCACCCGCGTGAACATGGCGTCCTCCCGCGGCTTGAACAGGTCGCGCTCAGGGTGCGTCGCCCCATAGAGCACCAGACCAACCCCAGTGGAAAACTTCGGGTTGCGCACCACATCCACCAAGCCGCCCACCCCCCGCGGCAAGCCACGCCGCACGGGCATACCGAGCACGCGCTCCGCCAGCTCGGGCATCCCCTCCATCAGCGCCGTACCGCCCGTCAGCACCAGCCCGCTGGCCACCACATCGGCGAAACCCGACACCTCGATCTCCCGCTGCACCAAGGAAAAAACCTCTTCCATTCGCGGCTCGATGATCTCAGCCAAAATCCGCCGCGGCAACTTGCGCGGCGGTCGCCCCCCCACGCTGGGAACCTCGATGCTCTCCTCGGCACCGACCATCGACACCATGGCGCAGCCGCCTTTCTGTTTGATCCGCTCGGCCTCGGCCATCGGCGTCCGCAGGCCCACGGCCACATCGTTGGTCAGGTGATTGCCACCGAGGGACAACACGGACGAGTGGACTATCGTGCCCCGTGACCAGATGGCGATGTCCGTGGTCCCACCCCCAATGTCCACCAGCACACAACCCAGCTCCTTCTCGTCGTCAGAGAGCACCGCCTCGGAGCTCGCAAGCTGCTCTAGGACGATGTCCGCCACTCTGAGATCACAGCGCTGGGCACATTTGATGATGTTCTGGGCGCTGCTGACCGATCCCGTAACGATGTGAACCTTGGCCTCCAAGCGCACGCCGCTCATCCCGAGAGGCTCCAGGATGCCGTCCTGTTCGTCGATGACGTACTCCTGCGGGATCACGTGGAGCACCTCGCGATCCATGGGAATGGCCACCGCCTTCGCCGCATCGATCACCCGCCCAACATCGTTCTCATCCACCTCCCGATTGCGAATCGCCACCACCCCGTGGCTGTTGAAGCCTTTGATGTGGCCACCGGCAATGCCCGCATGTACCGTGGAAATCTCACACCCCGCCATCAGCTCCGCTTCCTCCACGGCGCGCTGGATGGCCGTCACTGTCGCGTCGATATTGATCACCACCCCCTTGCGCAGCCCCGTAGAAGGGTGGCTCCCTATCCCAATGATGTCCACGCCATCGGCCGTCACCTCACCGACGATGGCGCACACTTTCGTGGTTCCAATGTCCAAGCCCACCAGGATGTCGCCTTCTTTCGCCATGGCTCTTGTCGCTCCCTGCAATATCGATCCTCATCACCGCCGGACCCGCCGCGCTCCATCAGCGGCCAAGCTGCGCCACTTCGCCTCCATGCGCAGGGCGCTCATCTCCCGCACTCCCAGCCATCGTCGCTGGCGAGGCGTCACCTTCCCGCTCGAAAGAACGCACCTGCGGTACGAGCTTCACCGCGATCCGATCGATGTCCTCATCCAGATCGAGGAGCACGTAATCGGCGCGCATCTCTCGCGTCTCCAACAACGATTGCACCTGCCACAGGCGCGCCAGTCGTTCTGACAAGCGCCCGTGACCCAAACGAAACTCACCTTCGCCAGCAAAAAGGCTATAGCCTAATAAGGGATCAAAGTGGATCTCATCCAGAACTCCCCAACGGTCCAGCCCCATCTCGCGATAAAGGGACGCCAAAGCAAAAGCCTCGATGGCCCGCGCCTTGGCCTGGGGGGCGCCCGACGCCACCCCCAAACCACTCACTATCGCCCCGTCCAACGCGTCATCCATCTCCCAAGCCTTGACGATGTTCCCCTCCGTATCCACCACGTACAGCCGATCTTCGTTGACCAAGCCCAGCCGCTGGCGCTCGACCACTCTGATCTCGACCCGGTCCGGTAACTTCGTCTCCACCCGCACCGACTTGATCCACGGCAACGCGCGTACCCGCTCCTCCACCTCAGCTCGACTCAACTCGATGAGGTTGACCCCTGCATCGAGCAGCCCCGCCGCCTCGATGATGGCCTCGGCACTCAGCGTCGTGTGACCACTCACCCGTACGTCTTTGGGAGAAAAATAGCCCGAATCCAGGACCTGCCGGTAACCGTGGTAACCCACATAAGGCAAGCCACCCGCCATCACCCCCACCACCACCAACAAGGTCAATGCGCGACCCACACGCCCCATGATGGTGGCCGGTCGCACCACACCACCTTCGGTGCGCGACCCACGTGACTCACGCCGACGATTGTTCTTGTTCCGGCCCCATTTCATCGCTTCGCCATCCCTGACTGCCGCCGACGCGGAGACGCTCCCTGCCTGGGCACCGCCCATGGCCCCAAATGATCTGAAGCTTCGCAGCAACGTCCTGGCTGCGCTCAGCGGACATCCTCGCCGCTCAGCCCCACCTCATCACCCCCCACCTTGGCACAGACCGCTGGCTGAAGCAAAGTTCAAGGTTGAAAAAAAAAGCACCTCCGCCAACGAACGACTTGTCACCCGACCTGTGCTTTGGTAGCGTGTCCCGTTGTTGATGGATGAGCTGGTCAGAGGATGTCTTCAGAACGTCCCCTACTTCCATCAACCCTTCGACACGGAAGCGCGAAGATTTTGTTCAGGATGAACAGAGGCTAATGTTGCCACACACGACACGACAGGGATGCACTGCCAAGGCGAGAAGCGAAAACCTCGCGCGCATCCACCACCCCACAGGCCTGAGTGCCTGTGAGCAACCGTGTCTTTTTGTCACCGAAACGGCTGTCGCGAAGCCGGCGGCGGACCCATCCGCCGTGTGCCAGGGGGAGGAGTGAACGATGCTCGAGTTCGATGATGGCTTCGACAATGGCGCTCGCATCAAAGTCATTGGCGTCGGAGGTGGAGGCGGAAACGCCATCAACACCATGATCCGTGAGCAACTCGACGGCGTCGAGTTCATCGCCGCCAACACGGATCTCCAGGCGCTCGCAGAGAACCACGCCCCCAACAAAATTCAACTCGGCGCCAACCTCACCAAGGGCCTCGGTGCCGGCGCCAATCCTGACGTCGGACGCAACGCCGCCCTCGAAGATCAAACCGCCGTGGCCGACATGTTGCGCGGCGCTGACATGGTCTTCGTCACCGCCGGCATGGGAGGCGGCACGGGAACCGGCGCCGCACCCATCGTCGCCAACATCGCCCGCGAGCTCGGCGCACTCACCGTCGGGGTCGTCACCAAGCCCTTTGGTTTCGAAGGCAAACGACGGCGCCGTCACGCCGAAGAGGGCCTCAACGCCCTCAAGGCCGCTGTCGACACCCTCATCACCATACCCAACCAGCGCCTCCTCGCTATCGCCGGGGAACAGACCTCCGTCATCGACGCCTTCAAAAAGGCCGACGAAGTCCTCGTCCACGCCGTGCAGTCCATCTCGGATCTCATCGTCATTCACGGCCTCATCAACGTCGATTTCGCGGACGTCAAAACCATCATGTACCGCATGGGCATGGCCCTCATGGGAACGGGCTACGCCACGGGACCCAAACGCGCCGTCGAAGCCGCCGAACTGGCCATCTCCAGCCCCCTCCTCGACGACGTCTCCATCGACGGCGCGACGGGCATCCTCATCAATATCACTGGCGGTCCCGACCTCACCCTCTTCGAAATCAACGAAGCCGCCACACTCATCCAAGAAGCCGCCCACGAAGACGCCAACATCATCTTCGGCGCCGTCATCAATGATAACATGCGCGATGAGGTCAAAGTCACCGTCATCGCTACGGGCTTCGAAGAAACGGCGCACGAACAACTCGGGCACAGCCAGAACCAGGCCATGCAGCCCCAGAACGTCCAACGGGGGCGCAGCAGCCGCCCCGTCAACTACGCCGCGACACCGAACGTCGCCCCCATGTCACACCCACAGCCGGTGTACAACGTCGTCACTCAGGCGGCACCGCACCTCAAGGTCGTCGCCAATAACCCGTCCTATGCACCCTCCAACCAGGCCCCCCCACCCGATCCCTACGCCCAACCCGTCCACCACCATGAGAGCCTCGCCATGGTCGCCTCAGCGCCCATGCCGGCCAACTCCTACGCGCCACCCCAGGCCAACCACCCACCCCTCCACAACGATCCCGCTGAGCGTGAACGCGCCCAACAAATGCGCATGCAACGCGAAATGCCACAGCACCTACAGCGACCCCAGAACGACGAGCGCCGGCGCCAAGAAGCACCCCTCAATCAGCGCAACCATGAAGAAGTGAAGGCCGCCAACAAAGTCCCCAGCGGCCCCTACCGTCGCATCAGCGGCCTCTCGCCCTCTGAAGAAGCCGAGATGGAGACGCCGACCTTCCTCCGCAAACCATCGCGCGCGGGGAACTTCTACGACGACTAGGCCTCAGGCCCCAGATAACCTGTCGACGCGTCCACGGCCTCAGGCCGTGAGACCTCCGCAACGGGACCATGCCATGTCCGATCTCAGCCTCCTCGACCCCTTCGTCGTCGTGCTGGTCGAGCCCCAGAACCCCCTCAACCTGGGCACGGTCATGCGCGCCATGAAAAACATGGGCGTCGAACACTTGCGCTTGGTCAACCCTGCCCCTATGGACCTCCAACGCACCCAAATCAGCGCCCACCGCTCCACTTCCCTCCTCGAAAGACTCCAGATCTACCCCTGCCTCGACGACGCTATCGCCGACTGCCACCACACCGTCGCCTTCACCGCCCGCCAACGCACCTACCAGTGGCCTTCTGCAGCCCCACACCAGCGCTGCCACACATGGCTACAAACCGGGCAGAGCGGCCAACGACTCGCGCTCCTCTTCGGCCGCGAAGACTCGGGACTCAACAACGATGAGCTCGAGCGCTGTGACGAAATCGTCACCATCCCTACCCAACCCGATTACGCTAGCCTCAACCTAGCCCAGGCCGTACTCATCGCCACCTACGAGCTCTTCCGCGCCGCCACCAACCCCCTACAACCCACTCCCCACCAAGCCCCGCAACACCCCAAAATCACACCTGCCCCCATCGCCATGCGCAACCGCATGCTCGCCCAGATCGCCCACACCCTCTCCGCCATTGGCTACTTCAAAAGCACCTCGCCCAACTCCGTGATGCACCGCCTCGCCAGCATCCTCGCCCGGGCCAAGCCTTCCAACCTCGAGGCCCAGCTCCTCATCGGCATCTTCGCTGAGGTCATGAAGTTCGCGCACCTCGTCCGCCGCGGCATCATCCCGGAAGCCCTGCCACCGCCAGACGCTTTCGCACCCGAATCCATCAGCGCCGAGATCCTGCAGCAACTCGACACCGAAGACCCATGAAGCCACCCGCGACCCTACTCGCCAGCGCTGCCCTCTTCGCCACGCCCAAAAGGTAGCTCGCCACCAGGCGCTACATAGCAGAATCGCTGCGGACCGAGATCGTCGCGACAGACATAGCCGCGGCGACAATCGCTCGACTTGCTGCACTTGGCCAAACAATAAGAATGGAACGGGTCAAAGACCACGCAAGTCGCCTCCGACGGACACGCAAAGCCACCCTCGCAGGCCACGACCAAACAATAGCCATCGGGTGAGCTGCGATCACAAACGGATCCGCTCGGACAGTCCAGGCTCGTCTCGCAGGCGTCACCTATCTCAGGACTACACGACGCCAGTCCAACCACCCACATACACAAAATTAGAAGCCCAAGCCGCATGCCTATGTCTCTTCCTCGGCAAAGCAATTGGCGCCTCCGCAGCGCGCACACCGAGCAACGACGCGCACACTATTCGGCCAACCTGGGACTGTCAATCCACCCACCGCACCCTGCTGGCCTTTTCCACCTGCCGTGACCTCGTCACTTTCGTCGACAACCGCTAAGCTAGGACGAGAGGCGACACCAACCGCAGCCACCCCACGCGTCTGCATGGAGCCCACATGCAACACCCTTCACTGCAACTCAGCATCGGCGACCAGCACCTCCTCCTTCAGCTTGCCAGGTCTAGCGTGCAGGCCGTCTGCATGGGCCAAGATCCGCCCCCTCTGCCCACCGATGCGCCCGCGCACCTCCACACCGGCGCCGCCGCCTTCGTCACCCTCTATCGCGAAGGGCAACTGCGTGGCTGTATCGGGACCTTCGACAACAGCACGCCTCTGCTCAATAACATTGTCAACATGGCGGAAGCGGCAGCCCTGCGCGATCCTCGCTTCCCACCGGTCAGCGCCGAAGAGCTGCCCCACATCTCCCTCGCCATCTCCGTACTGACACCGCCCATCCCCATCGACGACATCGAGAAAATCATCGTCGGCACCCATGGCATCGTCATCAGCCAGGGACACCGCCGCGGCGTGCTCCTCGCCAAGGTCGCTGTCGAACAACGCTGGGACCGCGACACCTTTCTCGAGCAGACCTGCCGCAAAGCCGGCCTCCTCCCCCAGGCCTGGCACCGCTTCGGTTACGATCCTACCCTCAGCATCGCCGTTTTCCAGGAGCTCTCTTTCGCCGAAGAAACATGAACAACGGCGACGGACGGCACCCGGCGACGCCCTATCGACCCACGCCTGACACCACGCACGATGTGGCCTACACCCACGCAACAACGACCTCAACCGATGGAGTTCACTGTCGACATGCAAGCGCCCAACCTCTCTGAGCTCAAAGCACGCAAGGACGTCCAGCGCCAACGCCTGATGAGTGGCATCAACGAGCTCGTCGACCTCATCGTCACGGACATCCCCGCCTATGTCATCCGCGAGCTCAAGAAAGCCTTCGTCAACAACCTCGGCTTCGCCGAAGCCACCGACGACCAAGGCGTCGTCGCGCTCAAACGCAGCGCCGCCGCCTTCGCCAACACCCTGGCCGAGGACATGCGCGCCAACCTCGCGGCCGAGCCTCTCTGGCTTGGACCCGATGTCGCCCTCGGCGAAGGCAAATGCCTGGACGCCAACCTGCCCCTCACCCAATGCCTGCAAGACATCGCTGGCCGCACCGCCGCCTTCTTCGCCGATAAAGGCCTGGGCCAAGTCGAGCTGCAATACAAGTGCCCCACCTGGTTCATCGAGGGGCGCTATGCGCCCGGCATGATTGAAAAGTACTGGTCTCAACTGGCCCTCTTGCGCGAGATGGAACAAGAGATCATCGCTCTCGAGATCGAGCAACGCCGCCTGAGCCAGAGCACGCGTTGGGATGCCCTCTGAGCCCGCCCCAGCCCTCTCTGGTATGATGTGCGCTCCCGCAGCCCATCACCCCGAATATTCGCCTACACTACCCCATCTCCACGCAACGAACGATTCCCTATCACCACCAAACGTGATAGTTGTGCTGGAGAGCTAAAACCTCTCCCACGCGTTTGCGGGCCAGCCAGGCACCGCGCTGCGACGCCACCAAACCCACGCATCCAACCGGTGCATGCTCGACGAGGGCCTCAGGATGATCAAACTGCTCCCCCTGATGGAAACACAAATTCGCGGCATCAACAAAGCCAAGCCGACGCTGATTTTTCCCGAAGCCAAGGATGAACGCATCATCGCCGCGGCCTCCCATCTGGCGCACATCGCCAACGTCGTGCTCGTCAATAGCCGTGACGATGTCGCCCGGCGCATCAACGAGAACGCCATCCCCATTCAGGGCTCCACCAAACGTTTCTTTGCCAATGTCCGCTGCGTCCTACCGGATGACGTCCCCGAAATCTGCAACATCCTCGCGCGGCGCTACCATGAAATGAGTCACGGCAAACGCTGGGAAGCCACCCTCGAAGAAGCACGAGCCATCGTCCGCGAGCCTATTGCTTTTGCTTGCATGGCCGTCAAGTGTGGCTACGCCGATTGCGTGCTCGGCGGCGTTGCCCACACCTCGCGTGACTTCTTCCGCCCGGCGCTGCGCCTGCTCCGCACGGACAAAGTTGCCTTCGAGGTCGGCATCTTCTCCCTGCCCGACGAGCACCCCGCGGAAATCTACCAGCACAACCTCGTCGCCTTCGCCGATGTCGCCATCAACCCCGAACCCAACGTGGACGAGCTCGCTCAGATCGCCGTCGGCGCCTGCAAAATCGTCCGCGACCTCATCCCCACGGACGTCTTGCCCAGGATCAACGGGGCCGTCCTCTCCTACTCTACCCGCGGATCGGCAGAGGGAGAGTCTGTCCACCGTATCCGCGCCGCCGGCAAGATCATCCCTGCCATGCTGGAAGATCTCGCCGCTCAAGATCCGCTCTACGCCACCATCAGCATCGAACCGGAGCTGCAGATCTCCTGCGCTATCTCCATCGCCGCCGCCCAATCCAAACTCAAAGACGCCCTCGCCGATCCCGCCTCCGCCGTTGGGCGCGCCAATGTCCTCGTCGTCTCTTCACTCGACACCGGAAACATCCTCTACCATCTCTACGCGACCCGCTACAACAACGCCGACCGCCTCCTCATGATCGGGGGCCTCAACTCACAAGTCCTGGACTATTCCCGCAGCGCCACCGTGCAGGACATCGTCCTCGGTGCCGCTGGCAACGTCTTGCGCATCAAGAGGCGCCAGGATTGGCAACACACCCCCCACGGGGACCTCTTCCCCCGCTACCGCATCCTCATCGTCAACCCGGGCTCGACCTCCACCAAACTCAAAGCCTTCGCCGGTACCCAAGTCCTCTTCGAGCGCGAAGTCGAGCACTCCAGCGCCGCCCTGGCCCAATGCCCAACCATCTTCGACCAGACGGATCTCCGCATGGAAATCGTGCGCCAGGCCCTCGCCGAAGAGCAAGTCGATCTGGCCGCTTTCCATGCCATCGTTGGCCGCGGCGGTCTCATCAAGCCCGTGGTCTCGGGCACCTATCACATCAACGACGCCATGCTCGAAGATCTGCGCCAAGCCAAACGCGGTGAGCACGCCTCCAACCTCGGCGCACCCATCGCCCGCGCCCTGGCAGCCCCCCACAACCTACCGGCCTTCATCGTCGATCCCGTCGTCGTCGACGAGCTCGACCCCATCAGCCGTGTCGTCGGCGTCAGCGGCTATGAAAGACGCGCTATCTGGCATGCCTTGAGCCAGAAAGCCGCCGCCAAGTTCTACGCTGACCAGGAGCAGAAGGATTACGACGCCCTCAACCTCATCGTCACCCACATGGGCGGCGGCGTCACCGTCGGGGCCCACCACAAAGGACGCTGCGTCTTCGTCAACGATGGACTCTACGAGGGCCCCATCACCCCGGAACGGGCTGGCTCCCTACCCTCCAGCATCCTGCTGGACCTCTGCCTCGACCAGGGCCTCGACAAAAAAGCGATCCAAGCCAAGCTCAAGGGACAAGGCGGACTGGTTGCCCTCCTCGGAACCGCCAGCCTCAGGGAGGTCGAAGCCAGAATCGAAGCCAACGACAAAGACGCCGCCTTCTTCTTCGACGCCATGGCCCACTCCATTGCCGCCCAGATCGCCGCCACCACCGTCCGCTTCCAAGGTGAAGCCGTCGACCGCATCATCGTCACCGGTGGGATGGCCCGCTGCCGCCTCCTCATCGACCGCCTCTACCAATTGCTCCACCGCCTGAACATCGGCATCACCGTCTACCCAGGTGAGATGGAAGCAGAAGCCCTGCGCGACGGCGCCATCCGCGTGCTGCGTGGGCAGGAAGAAGCCTTGACCTACGGCTGAGGCGAACCCTCCTGGCTACCACCTGATCCGCGGCGCGCGCCAGCGCTGGCGCCGCGCCGTGGCGCGCGCTTCAACTATGCGTGTGGAAACGCACCAGCCGCACCTGGATGAACAAAAAGACCATCCGGTATAGGTCCTCGATGGTGACCTTGGACACCGTCATCGTACGGTCGAGGGTGTCGAGGGTCGTCATTTTGCGCAACGCCCCGGCGATGCGCACCTCCTTGCCCGTCAAGCGCAAGGTGTCAAAGCTCAACGGCGAGTCACTGATGGGCACCAAGGGCGTAAAGCTCTGCCCAGCAAAAAAGCGCTTGAGGCGCTCCAAAGGAACGAAAGTCTTCACCCCTTCGAGGATGATCTCCAAGGCATCCAGACCCAAGGGATAGACCGGCTTGGACGGACTCACCCCCTGCGTAAACTCAAAGGTACCATGGCTCCACGCAAAGACGTCGAGCAACTTCAACTTCGCCTGCTTGAACAGATACTCGTAGAGGACATGGCTCTGAATCAGACGGTCGGCCACCAGCGCATCACCTAAACGACCACCAAAGGCCTTGGCCCGCTGCAGGGCATGTTGAAGCTGCTCCTCGCTCAATATGCGCTCGCGCACCAGGAAATTGCCCAGTAACTCCGAATCGTTCGACGAAATCACCGACGACGGCGTGCCTTCCGTAAAGAAAACGACCTTGTAGGTCTCATCCTGTTGCAAGGTCAGGCGGCCGCTCAGCTTGTTCACCCAGATGTCGAAGAGCAGGCGCGGCAGCGGCTCCTCTCCGAGCTCGCCTCGGCTCGGGAAAGGCACCTTCACTTCCTTCTGACCTTGGCCCGCCGATTCTGCCCCAAAGGGCACCGTCCCAACCACCGACACCTGTTTCAGCGCCAGCCCACTCTCATCGGGCGCCGCCCCCGCCTTGGCCGCACGCTGGGCTTCCGAAAACTGGGGAAAGGCCGCCACTGGCTGCCACTCTCCTTGCCCCTCACTGATCTTGGCGTCTAAGCCCAGCGATCCCAAGGACAATAGCCGAATCAGGGTATCAGCGCTCATGGGGCCATAGATCAACCCCGACTTGTCGCGATAGCGGAAGGAAGACCCTGACGTTGCCTTGCGTGGCGCGGCTGCTTCATGGAGCGCCGACCGCTGGGTGCGCTCCTTGCTCTCCTCGAGCACCTCATCGCTGGGGACCCCGACCTTGGTCTGCTTCTTCTCCTCAGCCTTGAGCGTCTCCTTCTCCTTATAGCGCAAACGCCGCAGCTTCTCCTGTTCGATCTCCTTCTGAAAGACACGCCCGAGGAACCGCGCTAGGTCACCGTTGGTCACCCGAATGCGGTTCCTGTACAAGAAGTCCATCAAATCCGCATGAAATCGCTCCGCGTCCTGATAGCGCTGCTCAGGATCACGCGCCAAGGCGCGCTCCATGATCCGCTGCAGCTCCGTCGGCAACGGCGAAGACGCCTTCAGCTCCTGGCTGACATTGAAGTCGCGCACCCGCAACATGATGTCCAGATCACTGCCACCCACGAAGAGGCGGCGCATGTTGATCACCTCGTAGAGAATGATCCCCGCCGCAAAAATATCCGAGCGATGATCGATGGCATCCCCCCGAACTTGTTCGGGGCTCATGTAGCCCACCTTCCCCTTCAAGGTCCCGATCTCCGTCCGCGAACGCTGGGTCGTCGCCTTCGCAACACCAAAATCACCGACCTTCACGTCACCTGCGTAGGACACCAACACATTCGATGGGCTCACATCTCGGTGAATGATCCCCAGACGCGCCCCGTACACGTCGCTGGCCTTGTGGGCATAGTCCAGGCCCTTGAGCATCTCCATCACGATGAAAATACCCAACTTCAACGGAACCTTGAGTTGCATCTCTGCGCAGCGCGCCAACAAGTCCAGCAAGTCCTTCCCGTAGATGAACTCCATCCCGATGAAGTACTGCCCGTCGATCTCCCCCAGGTCATAAACCTGAACCAAGTTGTTGTGGACCAAGCCAACCATGATCTTGGCTTCGTCGATGAACATCGAGACGAACTCCGCGTCAGCGCTCAGATTCGGCAGAATCCGCTTGATCGCAATGTCCTTCTCAAAACCATGAGCACCGTAAACCTTCCCGCGGAAGATCTCGGCCATGCCCCCAATGCCGATGCGCTCCACGAGGGTGTACTTGCCGAAGTCAACATTGACAAAGCGGCTTTGCTCCCTACTGCTCATCCTGCCTTCCGTCTCGATACGACCCGAATTCGCGTCCCGCTTACGCCACCTGAATCATAACACAACCCACGTCAGATGAAATCTATACCAGCCGCCAACTTCCACCACCTCCTCACATCTGACGATTTCCCATCCCACGTCTATCGCATAACACTCCAGTTTGCAATAGCATTTAACACCAGACCCTCGCACCACCGCCCCGCCTCCGCGCCCAAGAACGCCAAGCCCCATAGCCAAATACAAGCAATCGGCTATGCTCACTCCGGCGCACTCCCGCGCCACGCAACCAACCCACTGCAAGCACCTGCCAATGCCCACCTCCGCCCGACTCACCTGCCTCACCCTCGCCATCGTCTTCGCCACGCTCACCCCTGCCTGCGACGAAGCCACCCCACGCCACCCCTTCCAAACCATCGTCTCCACTCCAGGCGCTGGCGAAAAGGTCCCCGCCGCATGGCGACCAGCAGCCATCGCCGCCCTCCCCGACGGCAGCATCGCCTTCACCGAACAAGCCTCACGTCGCGTCCGCATCCTCCACCCTGACGGCAGCCTCAGCACCCGCTTCGATCACGATCCCTCCCAACAGCGCCACCCCCCGCTGCGCGAACGCCATTGGGATGACACCTGGGGGCTCTCTCTGATCCACCTCCGCGAAGGCGCCCTACTCGTCGCGGGCCCCAAACGCCCGCTCCTCGTCATCCCACAACACGACGAGCTCCCCCCCCTGCGCATCGGCGCAGCCCCGGGCCAAGAACCCCACGACGGGCTCCCCCTCGCCGAGGTCGACCTCAGTGACCTCCGGGGCCTCACCTGGCACCCACAACTCAACAAGCTCGCCCTCGCCATCGGACACTGTCTCTGGGAAGCCTCCATCGATCCAGCCCTGCCCCTTGAGGTGGCCTTGAACCGCGCGCCCTTACGTCACCTCGCCGGCACCTGCCAGCCGGGACCCACCCCACGCCATGGCCCGGCCACCACTTCGGACCTCCAGTTGCCAGATTGGACCGCCATGGCCTATCTCCCCAGCGGTGCCCTCTTCTTCATTGCCCCACCCCAACTGCGCCTCCTCCACGGCGATCGCCTCCTCCTCATCGCTGGCACCGGTACCTGGACCGGTGATGCCCCCCTCAGCCTCCACAACTACAGCGGACGCTACCTGCCCCAACACGGCAGCGCCAAATGGTTCGCCAATCGCATCTACTTTGCCGACGGCAACCGCCGCGAAGCCATCAGGATCCTCCGCATCGAAAGCATCGACTGGGAGCAAGGACGCGCCAAGGGACAGATCTCCTCGGCCCTCCCCTACCGAGTCCCCAGCCTCGACGGCTTCGAGCTCCTCCCCGATGGCACCCTAGTCACCTCCTTCGCCTGGGCCGGTGCCATCATGCGCCTCGACTCCCCACAGCACGACTTCGTCAGCCTCTTCGGCCCCCTTGACCCCGCCCTTCGCCACGGCATCACCCAACCCGAGCACCACCCCTACCGCCTCACTTCACTCCTGGCGCCACAGGCTCTCGCCCCCCTGGGACAAGGACGCGTCCTCATCGTCAACCAGCCCCTGGCTCGCCTCATCGCTTCGGTCGACCGCCAACAACGGCCACCACGAATGGCCCCATTCTTCGCCTCTTCTGACGCCACCGGGCTCCCTTTCACCGCCATGGCCAGCGACAACGAACGCTTGCTCTTCTTCACCGAGCGCAATGACCTCGTCCGCATCGAGCTCGCCAGCCCACAACGGCCGGCATCGGCCACGCGCATGTCCCAGGTCTTTCGCCGCAAAGATCCCTCAGGAGTTCCCGGCAGTGGCCGCGACACCTTCCTCCCCACCCCTCTCACCATGGCCAGCGCCCATCCCAAGCTCCTCCTCCATGCCCCAGAAGAAGCAGCCTTCTACATCTGGGATCCCGCCAGCGCCTGGCTCAACATCGAGACCAGCCCCCGCTTTGGCCGCAGCCCCGCCCAACCCGACGCCACCGCCTTGCCCTTCTTCTCCCTCGACCTCCGTGAGCTGCAGGCCTGGGATGCCTTCCAAGACTGGCGTCTCGTCGCCGTCACCAGCCCCGCCTCCGCCTCCACCCTCCTCCTGGTCGGCAACACCAGCGACGACGACTCGGCCTTTGCCCACACCACCATCCAGAGACGCGCCTACCGAACCCTCGTCGGCGGCGGTGACACCCCCCTCGCCCCCGGGATCCCCCCAGCCGAGGTGGCCCTCAACCAAGTCAGCGCCGTCGCCCTCATCGCCCGCGACCATGCAGCCCCCACGTCCTTCATCTTCGCCGTGGCCGAACAGGACCACATTTTTCACTTCGACCCCAATGGAGAACTCGACATCATCGGCCACGCTTGCGGCCCCCTCCCCATCGCGCCCACCTGGATCGCCCTCGCCCACGACGACCTCGACCGTGCAAACGCCCTCTTCATCCACGCCCACGACCAAAGCTGGGCCTGCCGCCTGGCCGACCAGCCGCTCTTCCTTGGCCAACGCCTCATCGAGCCCACTTGGACCCGCCTGCCCCACGACACGGCCGCAGCCCAGTGGCTCAACCCACAGGCCCAGCTCGTCACCCTGGAACCTGGGACTGCCAATCTCCGAATCTGCCGCGCCCGCCTCTCAGGACAAGCCGACCCACGCCAGTGCCAAGACAGCGACCTGCCCACAGCCCACAGCTTTGCCGTCTCCCCTGAGCATGTCTTCATTGGCACCCAAGACCCGCAGCAGGGCTTCATCGTTTACGCTGGCCCATTTGCACCCGATCCAATGCCCACCCAGAACCTGACCCTGCTCCCCACCATCGGTGGCGGCAGCGGCTTCTCCTCCCGCGGCGACCTCCAGTCCATGCAGCTCGGCCTCACCCCCTCAGCCCTCGCCATTGACCCCACGGGAGATCTCCTCGTCACCACCCTCGACACCCGTGCCCTGTGGCGCATCGAAGCCGATGACCAACGCAGCATCCCCACCAATCCGCAAGTCACCCTCGTCCACCAGGGTGCCCCCGTCTTCACCGGTGACGGCCCCTACCCTCTGGCCGTGGCCGCCGACGGCCAGATCGCCACGGCCAGCAACCACCAGGTTTGGCTCATCGGCGCCGACGAAGTCACCCGCATCGCTGGCATCGACCCAGACCACGGCGAACCAGGCCAAGCCCTCGCCCCTGTGCGCGGCCTCGCCTGGTTGGAGAGACACCTCTGCGTCCTCACCACGGACGAACTCTTCTGTCTCGCCCCCGACGGCAGCCGAAACGAACTCAGCCGCCACGGCGAGCTGCCCCTCCCGGGGCAGAGCAACCGCTCCCTTCACTTCCACAGCATCGCCCAACCGCCCCTCGCCGTTGGCATCCCAGGTGAGCTCATCATCGCCATCCCCGAACACCACGAGTTGCTGCGAATACGGCCCGCCCTGTGACGAAGTGCCATCAGGGCAACAGCTCCAAGTCGAGCATGGTCTTCACGCCCGCCTCGAGCACCACGTCGACCTCCCGCTGCACGCCAAGCTCAGCCGACCACACCCGCACCGTGTGAACCCCTGCTGGCAAATAGAGATCGTAGAGGGGCGTCTCTGCGCCCCAGTCCATCCCGCTCACGGAGATCCGCGCTGGCGGGTGACACATCACATCCAACCAGCCTCGCTCCTCTTCGGCCACGAAGGACGGCACGAATTCGGGCCCTCCCAAGGCCGCGTCGACCTCGGCAAAAAAAGCCGACAAACAGCGCCCAGCCGCGCCTTCCAAGGGCTCGAAACCGCGCCACTCGCGCGCCCCCCCCTCGTCGAGCACCCGCACTTCATGCTGCCAACGCACATCCCACACCACCCGGCGCGACGCCTCTGCGACGTCTCCGTCCGCCGCAGGCCACGCCTCACCGCAACCCTGCAAGCGCTGCAATAGCGCCCGATACGGATCTTCCGCCACCAAGGTCGTTCGCTCACCCCGCGCCCAGCCCCCGTGGTAAGTCCACGCCAGGCTCAGCAGAGCCCGCCCCTGCACCAAGCGCAGCGAACGTTCGATGCTGGCGAAGGGCGACATTCCACCCCGTGACACCACCTGCACATCACTGCCGTAGGCCAGCGCTGCCTCCGCTGGCGCCGGCATCTCCCTTGCCCCCGGACAGAGATCCGTCAGACCGGTCTCGGCCAGCGCCTCATGTACCGCACCAGGCCCCCCGCCGCTGGCGCAACCCACAGCCATGGCCAACCCCACCATCACCGTCCACCACCGACCCAGCCTTGCAACACCGCCCATCTCGACGCCTCTCCTTGCCCACTGGCCCTCAATCGAAGAGCGCAAAGTCCACCCCGAGGCCACCGTAGATCAGATGGCGCAGGAAATGGGCTTCATCTCCCATGCCTTCTGTGTAGAGCCCATAACGCAACTCGAGCGCTACCGAAGTCCAGAGTGGAATCTGCAAGCTCAACACCAACTCATTGCGGTTCTCATCATCGATCTGCAGGGTCTCATCGATCCGCACCGGGTCATCATACCATGTCCGCTGCACCCGCAAGCTACCGGCCATGAGCAGATCCCACGGCAGCGGCACCCCAAGCCGCAGCTCCCCCGTATGCCGCACCAGACCCGAACCAAAACCATTCGTTCGATTGAGTTGCAGCGTATAGGCCAGGGTCGCACTCCACCCGCTGTGATAACTCACGGCCGCCCGCCAAGCATGGAGACGATCCCGACGCAGTACCCCGTGGTCGAGCACCACCAACTCACCCTCTGCCTGCATGCGTGGCACGGCAAATCGGCGATCGAGCAAGGTATAGTTCACCAGAGCCGAGGCCTCCTCCCAAAGCCGCACCCCCAAGCCAAACTCAGCCACGCCCCCGTCGTGATCACTCGCAGCATCTGGCTTGAAATGAAAAAAGCGATAGCCACCCCCACCCCATAGCCACCAGCCCTCCGCCACCCAGCGCAGGCCAGCCACCACGCCGACCCGAAAATAGTCCCGCCGCGAACGCCGCTCACTGCGGTCACCCAAATCCACGCGGCCACTCACCTCCAGCAACCCGACATTGGGCCATCGCCACAGTGCCCACCGCAGCCCCTGTGTCCATGACACGAGCAGCGCGTCTTCCTCACCCAGGTCCCAGTAGTGCTTGGCTCCCAACAACAACTTACCCTCGACGCCACCACCCTCACCCACTCTGCGCTGCTCTTGGAGCTTGATGAAGGCCCGCAACGCCCCCGCTGCCCCCCTCCCCCCGGCAGGCGCCACCTGCTGCGACGGGTTGGAATCCAGCTCCACCCCTACCTTCAAGGCGCTGGGACCACTGCCCTCCTGGCCCCGCAACTCCGCCCCGCAGCAACACACCGCCAACAACACACCCCAGCTCAAAGCCGCGCACCGCCCACCCATTATGGCTGCTCCCCCACCCAGTCGCGCGCCCTCCCCGGCCCCGCCAGCCAACGCTGTGCCCCCCGCAAGGCCTCCTTCCCCAACGCCAAACCCATGGACATCACCAGCTCAGCCAACGGCGCCGAGCGCACCCGCATCCCCGCTGCCATCAACCACGCCAAGCGGCCTTCCAAGACGCTCGACTCCCCCAACGGCAACACCGCCCGTCTCCCGGCCAACAGTACTCCCCGTCCCATGGCCGACCCGCGCAGACTCCGACGCGCCCGCCCCGTCAGCCCCGCCTCGATGTTGCGCGCCACCACCTCCACCTGAGCCGCACTCGAACCCATGTCCAGCGGCCCTTCCCCCAACAGGGACGCACACACCCCCACCGCATAAACGTCGCCATGACCGCCCTGCACCCGCCCGTCCGCATCCACCCACAAACGTCCGGCGGCGTCCAGGACACAGCCCAAGTCTCGCATCCACCGTGCCCCTACCCGCCCGTGACACCACACCACCCCTTTCGCCCCCAACCGCGCGCCACTGGCGCTCAGCAAGGCCCCCACTTCAGCTCCCACGATCTCGACCTTGTTCAAGATCTCGACCTCACCCATCTCCAACACCTCTCTGGCGCTGCGCCGCATACCCAAACGGGCGCAGGGCAAAATCTCTGGTTCTTTTTCCACCAATGTCAGCGCCCACCCCCCTCCCGAACCATGACGAAAGGCGGACAAGGCGCTCGCCACTTCCACCCCCAGCGATCCGGCACCGACCACCACCAAACGATCGCCCGCTTCCAAAGCCGCCAAGGACGCTCGGGAGCGGTGCAGACATCCCGCCGCATAGGCCGTGGGGCCCAGCGCTGCGTCCGCCAACGGCAGTGGCGCGGCCACATCACCCACACACAGGACCAGCGCATCAAAGGCCAGCGCTTCAGCGCCACGCAGCGCCAACCTACCCGTTGCCAAATCGGCCCCACAGGCAGACGCCTGAACCCACCGCACGCTGCTCGGCACGACCTGATGATAGTCAAAAAGCTGGTGATGTCGCCGGGGTGTCTCCGTCAACCACCACGGAGAGAACGGTGCCGCACAGAAGGCCTCACCCTCTTCCACCAGCACCACCTCCACTTCACGCCGCGGCGCGAGAAGAGCCGCCAAACGCTGACACAAGCGCAGTCCCCACCACCCACCTCCCACGATGACAACCCTGCGCATCTCTTCCCTCCGCGCCAACGCGCCACACCTGCCTGCCCCTGTCAACGACACCCTCTCCCGCCACCACGCCGCAGCGCCCGTCGCCTCCCCAAGTGAGCATAGAGGCGCGCCCGGACAATGCCAATGGGAGGCGACACCTCGCGTCACCTGGGCCCTCACCCTCTCCCCTCCCCAGACTGGCCCCCACACGCCGCGCCCAGGACCCCAAGCCGCCGCGCTACGGCCGGCGTGGCTGGTCTTTTCCTCCCCCCCCAAGCTAAACTGAGAGAACTTTGCGACGACAACGCCTTCCCCGCGAGGTGAAGCGGTGAGCAAGGCCAAACCCCAAAACACAGACAGAGGACGCATGGACACGGCAGACAAAATCAAGCTGGCCAGAATCGTCGGGGTCCTCCTCATCGCCGACGGCGAGCTCACCGACCAAGAGGTGGCCCACCTGGAGACCCTCTTTACCAACCTGGGCCTCGACGCCGACCAACGCCATGAGGTCATCGACCGCATCGCCTCGGGGACCGAGGTCATGCAGGACGTGCGCAGTCTGCGCGCGCACGGAAAGGAACTCTTCGCAGCCCTCCAGCAGGCCGCCCTCGCCGACGGCGTCCTCGTCGGCGCAGAAGAAGACATGTTGGCCATGATCGCCGAAGTTCTGGACCAAGACGACCAAGGGAGGACCTCATGAACTTGGACCGATGGCAGCAAAAAGTCGCCCTCGTCACTGGCGCCTCCAGCGGCATCGGCCAAGCCGTCGCCCGCACCTTGGCCACCGCTGGGATGCAAGTCGTCGCCGTCGCCCGACGTTATAAGCGCCTCGAAGCGCTGCGCCGGGACGTCGAGGACAGTGGCAGCCCTGGGGCCATCAAAGCCCTCCAGGTGGATCTCCTCGACGAGGATCAGATCCTCGCCATGTTTCGCACCACCCGCGATCGCTTCGGCGGCGTCGATCTCTTGGTCAACGCTGCCGGCTGTGGCCACTTCGCCCCACTCAGCTCCGGACGCACCGATCATTGGCGCGAGATGCTCATGATCAACGTCTTGGCCCTCTCTATCTGCACCCGCGAGGCCATCGCCGACATGCGGCGCCGACAAGCCGCCGGCCAGATCATCCACATCTCCTCCATGGCAGGCTACCGGGTGCCCACCGATGGTGGTGTATACGCCGCCACCAAGGCCGCCGTCCGCGCCCTGACCGAGGCCTCGCGCCAGGAACTGCGCGCCATCGACAGCCCCATCAGGGTCGCGGCCATCTCACCGGGCTTCGTCGAAACCGAGTTCGCCGAGAACTTCCACAAGCGCAAAGACGCCGTCGTGGACTTCTATGCCAAGTACAAGGTGCTCCAGCCCCAAGATATCGCTGACGCCGTCACCTTCATCCTCTCCACCCCCGAGCATGTACAAGTTCACGACATCCTCCTCCGACCGCTTCACCAGCCAGCCTAAACAGGGAAAACGCGCTGTTTTCGTCGCCAAAGGGCACCTTCTGCCGCATAAATCACTTGCGTCATCCAGCGCTTCACGCTAGAACCATCACCTAAGCAGTCCGAAACGGTGCCTTTCAACGCTTTGGTTCCGGTGGCGTTCTGCTGGTGAAGCGGTCACGATGACCGTACGAGGCCGCGGGCGCCTTCCGTCCGCATTTTTCTTGATGTGCCGCATTGGTGCGGCGCGCGTGTGTGAGAGTCGAGCATGTCGAAGAAGTTATTTGTTGGTGGTCTTGCTTGGGCAACATCTAGTGACGCTTTGCGCCAATCCTTTGAAAGTTTCGGTGAAGTCGCCGACGCAAAAGTCATCACCGATCGCGACACCGGCCGCTCCCGCGGCTTTGGTTTCGTCACCTTTTCCGATCCCACCGCGGCGGACAACGCCATCGCGGAAATGGACGGTGCCGATCTCGACGGACGCACCATCCGGGTCTCTGAAGCCAATCAAGACCAGAATCGTGGCGGCGGCGGCGGCGGTGGTCGGCGCAATCAATCCCGCGATGACGGCGGCTATCGCTGGTAAAGCGCGAGGGCGCTGCGCTGCGCTGCGTGAGCAGGCCGCGGCGTCGCGATGAAAAAGAGAGGGCCGGTCTCCACCGGCCCTCTCGCCTTTTCTTGCGCGCCTCTGCCCCGGTCTAAGGGCTCGCCACCTGCTTGGCCACCCACTCTGCCGCCGCAATGAGCCTATCCATATGCAGTGACTCTCCCGTGCACTGCGCCTGCGTGTCGGCGAGGGCGACGCTCGCGAAAATGGCACCTCCACTCAGCGCATAGTGTCGGGACAAAAAGTCGATATCAGGGTGCAGCGCTGGCAACACCGTCTGCCCCAGCGCCAAGCGCCAGATCCCAACCCGCTGGGCCACGTCGGGCAAAGGGAAGTGGATCCAGGTCAGCGGCCCCGGATTCGACCCACTGGGCCTCACTTCCTGCAAAGTCCGCACGATGACCAGCCCGGAGTAGCTCTGGGCCAGGCGCATGAAGGCCTGCCCTGCTGCGCCCCAACGGCCCTCGTCAAAAAGCGCGTCGCCATCAGCCACAAATAGCACATCCAACGCGCCGCTGGCCTGAGCAAAGACCTTCTCCAGACACCCAAGCGCCTGGCACCCCAACAGCGCGCTGCTGTCCACCTCGATCAGGTTCAAACTCAAGCGGCGAGCGATCCCCTCCACGGCGCTGCGCTTGCCCGTCCCCGCCACCCCGTGAAAGACGTAGCACATCGCGCGTGGCCCGGGCGGCGCCAACAGCGCCGGGTGCCCATAATTGCGCTGGTGACGCTCACAGATCTCGCCGAGCTGGGCGCTCAACAGATCGCTAAACAACAAATCCGTGGACGCCTGCCGGCACGCAACGGGTCGCGCCACCCCAGCAACACCAACGCTACCTCGCATCGAAGCCGCCTGAGCCAGATCACTGGCATCCACCGCGATGCCCCCGTCTTCGCTGCAGCCGCTAGAGCCAATGGCCTGCAGACGCAACATCCGTCCAGCCATCATCACCTGACGATAACTCAGCGGATAGCGTTGCGCGCTATACGCCATATCCAGACCCTGCAAGTTGAAAAACGCACTCGCCAGCTCCCACGCGTCCCGACTCGCCACTTGATCAGCCGCGGGCAAGTCCACCCGCAACACGCTCCGCTCGACCACCGCCGGGGCCAACGCGCTCAGATGCTCGGCCACCACCAGCACCAAGGCCCGAAATGACCCCAGCGCCGCTCTCAGACCCGCCGCACCAGCACTCCCCTCACCCAGAAGCGCCTCTCCCCCTTCAATCAGCAGCGGCTCTTGGAAAAGGGCCGCCTGGCGCACCGCGCCGTGCACGACCTCCATTACCCGCTCGGGCGCCGCATGACTGAGACGCTCACCGTCCAGCACCAACAGCGCCCAGCCCGCCTGCTGACACAATGCGCGCACCAGCAGTGACTTGCCCGTCCCGCGCGGACCGCCGACCAGGACCTGGGTCGAGCGCACGTCACCCCAACCCATGCGCCCAAAAACATCACCCTCTTCCGCAACGTGCGCCCGCAACACCGCCCGCAAGCGCACCACCGCCTCGCCCGCCAGGCAAGGCAGCGGCAAACCGCCATCGGCACTGGCGCGCTGCACATAGGCGAGCAAACGCTCGTCCAGGCTCCGCTCGCCACGCAACAGCGCCTGCACGTCGTTGCCAACCCACAGCCGCTGGCTCAACCAGCCGCCGTCGTCGGCACCGCGCAGCTCCACCAGGCCATAGTGCCGCAACGGGCTCCCTGCAGAAAATCGGTAAACCTCACGCCAAAAAAAATCGGCATCGTCCAGGGACCCCAAACGCAACCACGCACCGGCCGTCGCCACCGCCGCGCCCTCCCCCTGGGCCGCGACCAGTAGCCGCCCCAGACTCGGCTCCGTCGCCAAGGCCGCAGCAAAGAGTAAGACCGAGCCATCTACCCCATCCAGCCCCAAACGCTGGCCGAGCTCCCACAACGCCGTCCCTGGCGGAGCGGGAGAAAACGGCTCCACTAAAGACGTCTCGCCCCGGACCCAGGCCTGCAATCGCTCACGCAACCATTGGACATAGGCAACGAAATACTGCCCATCGGAAGCCCACAGCCCCTCACTCTGCACCATGACCGCCACCCCGCTTCCTCGCCAGTGACCCTGCCAAAAGCAACGCTGTCAACATAGCCCGCCACATGCCCCCTGTCACGCCCACTTCGGCCACCATCTTGGCAAACGATGCTCACCGCACGCTTACCCTTTGATCAACGCTAGACTTGTGACAGATTCTAGGTTCGGGTAGGGAACGTCACCCACCTGAGGTGAGCTCGCCGCTGGAGACTTGTCTATGTCCGACCCTGTGTCGCCCCCTGAAACGGTTGCGCCGACCGATGCGCTGCCCCGCGCTGCCGTGCCAGAGCCCCTCCTCGACACCCCGGCTCTACAACGCGCCCTGCGGATCAATCACCAGCATGACTTCTCCTTTCTGAACATCGAGCGTTGGCAGATCGCCCTCGACATCGACGTCACAGGACGCCTCGACGAAGCCTTCGTCCTCGCCCTCGCCAACCTCCAGCAGCAGCTTGAAATCGAGATCAGCGGCATCCTCGACGCACCAACCATCGCCCACCTCGACCGCATCCCCGTCGCCGTGGAGACCTCCATTCGCTCAACCCTGTCGCCCTCTCAGCGCCAAGAGGCGCTCTGCGCGGCCCACGCCCAGTGCCAACACCGCCCCACCATCTTGTCACTGCAACAGCGCCTCGACCTGCCCCCAACGGGGGTCATCGACCACGCCCTCGTCAACGCCATCGTAGCTTGGCAGCTACAGCGTCAACGCGTTCCCTCGGGACGCTGGGACGAAGACTTCTGCGCCGCCATGGATCTCACGCTTCCCTCCCCAAGCATCCCACCAGGTCCCCATATCTCCCCTCATTTTCGCTGGGAAGACTTCCGCTCCACAGGCGATCACAAAGCACCGCCCCTCGCCGTGCGCCCCAACCTCGTCGCCCTGTGTGAGCAGCTCGAAATCTTACGCGCGGCCCTCAAGAATCGCACCATCACCATCCTCTCGGGCTGGCGCACCCCATGGTGGAACAAACGAATGGGGGGGGGCCGCGACAGCCTCCATCTCCACGGCGCCGCCGCCGACTTCGTCGTCGCCGGGCTGCCGCCCTCAGCGGTGCGTCAAGTCATGGAAGAGCTCATCGACGACCACAAGCTCTATCCAGGCGGCCTGGGACGCTATGCGACCTTCACCCACTACGATCTCCGCCTCGAAGCAGCCCGTTGGAACGGCTGACAGAAGCACAGCTCAGAGCAATGCTCTGAGCCAAGGCGACATCTCGGCCACCCGGTGAAAGGGCAACCGCACCAGGACCCCCTCCCAGGCCCACAGCGCCTGAAAAATCCGCCACGATGACGATAAGTTCAGCGAGTGGACCACCACCGGCACGTGCGCACAGACCCGAAACACCGGGCCGCTGGGATCGCCGATCGAGGCCGCCGCATCAGCCCCTGTGGGGGCCGAGGGATCCGCGGCCAGATCATAGTCCAAAAACATCATGTTCCACCCGCCGTGCTGCGCCTGCTGCACGAAATCCGGGACGAAGTCCGTCCCATAGACCAGCGCCGGCGCCATGACCTCCTCGATCAGGGTGATCCGGTATGCCTCATCGTCGAGCACCAATATGCGCGGCCGTGCAGCCAACATCAGTTGATGATGGTCCGCACTCCAGCACCCCACCAACTCAAACCTGGGACCGCCGTCAACTCGACAAACTCCCGCGTCGACAGGTTCACCATCAGCACCCGACCATCCGATGCAAAGGCATAGACCCGTGACGTCCAGCCCGCCAGACCCCAAACCCCACGCGTCCCCGTGAGCTCGGCAATCTCCTCCAAGACCGTCCCAGTGGCAGGATCGACACGAACGATGATGCAGTCATCGACGTTGGACTTGTTCACTGCCGCATAAGTCCCCATCCCTAAAATCGAAAACGCATCGCCGCTGGAATAATAGCCCTCGCCAAAGGAACCCAACTGGCGCAACGTCGCACTCAACGCCGGAATGTCCAGCACCACCTCGTGCCAGCCGCCTAAGCCGTCAATGGCAATCAGCACCTCCTCACTCTGGCCGATGGCCCCCGATGGCAACCAAGTCAAACCATTGAAAGAACCAGAAAAACTCGCCAAATGCGCACAGCGAGCGTCTTGAGCGCCACACACGTAGAGCGCATTGAAGGTGATCCCATAAATCACGCCGTGCTGATCAATAGCAATATCCGTCATCGAATGGTCACGCCCATCGTCGGGGAAGCTGAAGGTGCCCACCTCGAAGAGCTCGAAGGTCTTGACGTTCATCCGAAAAAGCTTGTGCTCCGTGTGCGCATAGACCGTATCAGCCGACGCAATCCCGGGAAAAGTAGGGTCCCGCGGCAGCGGATCGAATTCATTCGGCACCCCGTCGCCATCCATATCGGGATCACACACGTCGCCGCGTCCATCCCCATCCAAATCGGCTTGGTCTGGATTGTAATGGTTCGGACAGTTGTCCGCGTGATCAGGGATCGTGTCGTTGTCGCTATCCACCACCTCTAACTCAGTCTCCGTGTCCTGGGACACGTCCGGCGCGTCCGCCGTGTCGCCCGCGTCTACCTCGACCCCATCCACCGTCTCCGCGATGAGGTCAGAAACGTCCTGCGGCGCTTCGACCTCCTGAACATCTGGCGGCGGCCGCAATTCGCCCAAATCCATCGCCCCGTCGTGTTCTGCTTTGGCCGGCCCATCGTCACAGCCCACGAAAAAGAGGACAAAAAACAAGGGAAGCCCCACCCACCATCTCGTCTTCACCATCGCCTCGCTCCTCTTCCCGTAGCACGCGACCTATTCAGCGCAGCCCCAACTATAGCCACCCCTGCGCGACAGCGCAAAACGGCGTGCCCCACCTCGCCTCAGCTCACCGCCGCCGCAAGGCGTCTCTCGACAAAGCTCAAGATCTCGCGCGCCCGCCCATCCCAGGTCAGGTCCTCAGCGCGAGCAGCCGCCACCTCGCCCAGCCGCACCAGGCGCGCCGGGTCGTCCAGCAATCGCCCAAAAGAGGCACTCGCCAGCGCCGCGTCATCGGGCTTCACCAGCCAGGCCGTCTGATCATGCACCAGCAATTCCGCCGTATCCGGCGCCTCGGGCGCAAAAATCGCCCGCCCTGCCGCCATATAGAGAAACAACTTCATCGGCAACACCGTGTTGCCTACCTTTTCCAAGGGACCCAGGCTCGGCGGCAGGATCAACACATCGGCCGCAAAGAGATAGGCTGGCAGCTCGTCGTAGCTCTTCCAAGGCAAGACCTGCACGTTGGACAGCCCCTTGGCTTGTCGCTCGATCTCACCCTCGCGCTCGGAACCGATCAAAAGAAAGCGACAACTGGGACGCGCCCGCGCCATCTCCAGCACCAACGCCAACCCCTTCTGCACCGAAATCCGCCCGGCATACACGGCGAGCTCACCCTCCAGCGAGAGTCCCAAGGACAAACGCGCCTCCTGCTTGGTCAGGGCTGGACGAAAACGCTTCGGATCGTAGCCGTTGTGCGCCACCAGCGTCTTCTCCGCGCTCACCCCCAGCGCCAGATACGACGCTTGCGCAAAGCGCGAGTGGAAGACCGCACCGACCAGTCGAGGGTGGTTCAAAACACGCCGGAACACAGCCGCAGTCCATGGCATCTGTCGCGGCCACGCGCGATAAGTCTCGTAGAGCACCCGTCGCCCCGCTGCCAGGTGCGACACCACCGTCGGCAGGTTGCGCGTATACACCACGTCAAAGCCGCCAAGCTCCCGACTCAGGGCCGTGCGCAGCGCAAAGGAGGGCTTCTCCAACGCGCGGTGGCTCGGCACCAACGCCCGCAGACGACGCAGCTCGAAATCACCCTCGACCTGGTAGTAGTCCCGCAACGCATCCGCGCTCGCACAGGCCCGCCAAGCATGAGCCGGCAAAAACAAGGTCACCTCTGCCCCTTGCCGTGCCAACGCGGACACCGTGTTGAGTGCCTGCTCCGTGTCGGTCTCGGTACATGGAAGAACCTGATCCAAAACATAGGCTATCTTCAAGGTCTTATCCTTCAACCTGGGTCACGGCGTGCCGCGCGCACGCCTCGTCATAAAGCGTCTCCAATACCTCGACGCGCTTGAAGAGATCATAGTCCCGCTCCATCTTGGCCCGCGCCGCCGCTCCCAGCCGCTGGCTCAGCGTTGGGTCGGCGATGAAGCGCCCCAGGCGCTCGGACAAGGCCTCCACATTGCGCTCGGGCACCAAAAAACCCGTCACCCCATCCTCGATGATTTCATGAATGCCACCGTGGTAGGTGCCAATGCTCGGCACCCCACAAGCACCAGCTTCCTTCACCACCAGCAAGCCCGACTCCCGATCGCCGTCGAAGCCCACGATGCTGGGCGCCAGCAGCACGTCGCTCTGCTGAACCATCCCCACCAGGCGCTCCCTGTCGACGACCCCTGCAAAGCGAACGTGCTCACCGATCCCCAAAGACCCCACCAGAGCATGCACTTGCTCCGCCCGCGGCCCGTCACCAACCAGAGTCAGACGCCCCTTGGCGCCGCGTTGGATCTGATCCGCAAAGGCCCGGATGCCGATCTCGAAACCCTTCTTCTGCACGAAGCGACCCACCATGATCACTTCGGTCTGCGCCCTCGAGCGCACCACGGGCTGAAAGTGAGACAGGTCAATCCCCAAACGCCACACCCGCAAGCGCTCGGCGGGAACGCCCATGTCGATGAGCAGCTCGCGCAGCTCGTTGCTCGCACACAGCCCCAGCGTCAAATGCTTCACCAGGTGTGGAGCCACCGCCTTGTAGCGCAGCATGTCGGGCTTCAAGCTCGGGAAGCGCAGCGCCGGTACGTCGTAACCGTGAAAGGTCACCACCAGCGGCAAGGCGTGGCGCAACGCAAATGGCAGCGCGTAGACCGCCCCCAGGCCAAAGTGAGCGTGGATCAGGGAAAAGGTCTTCGCCCGCAGCACACGGTCAAAGCGTGGGCTCACACAGGTCAAGCGATACAAGTTCGCTTCGGCCTCGCGAAGCAACTGTTGACCCCGACCCAACACACCCGGCGCCACGGCGTCACCCTCCAAGGCGTGCACGGGTTCAAAGGGAAATCGCGCCTGATTGCGTCGGCGCTGGGCGAAAACCTCCACGGCGTACCGCCGATGCGCCCGCACCTCATCAAAAACAAACGTCTGCGAATACTGTAGGAAATGTGTGCTGAACAAAGCCACCCGCGGCTGGCTCTCTCCTGATCCCTTCATAGCGCTCCTGCCTCTCTCGCCGACACATCGCCACCCAAGGCTCACCAGCCCCATCGCTGCCCTTTTGCCTTGAAAAGCGCCGCAAAGCAAGCCGAGGCGCGCCCCCCCTTCCTACACAGCCCAGAGCCCGACACGCCTCAGCGTCCACCGCAGCCCCATGCCTGCGCCACGCCGCCCTCCTCGCCGCGCCTGTTTCCATCACCCACCCATCGCTCCTCTCCCCTATTGCTCACTACCGCCTCCCTGTGCCACACTCCACCACGCACCCACGAACGCGACCCGCCAATAGTGGCGCGCCCGCTCGGCCAACAGCCATCGAGGCCATCCATGTTCAAACCCTCATACCGCCTCCTCGCCCTCGCCCTCGCCACCCTCCTCCTCGTCATCTCGGCCGCCGAGCTCCTCGCCAGGACCCGCTACCGCAGCGGAAATCGCGCCAAACAACAAGAGATTCTCCAGCGCGTCCTCGAAGAACCAGACGTCCTCATCAACGCCGACGCCAATGACATTCCCGCCACGGCCGATCTGGTCCTGCTCGGCAACCGCGCCACCCCAGCCCTCGTCAATTGCCTCATCAACAACCTCGACCCCTACGCACGCGCCATCTGCGCCCACGTCCTGGTCGCAACTCGCGATGGCCGCGCCACCGAACCTCTCCTGCGCGCCCTCGATGACCCCAACCGTTCGGTGCGCCTCTACGCCCTCCAAGCCCTCGGCGAAATCGAGGCTCGGCCGGCCACCCAACGCCTCCTCGAGATGCTCAATGACGAAAACCTCGAAGCGCACATCCGCCGCGAGGTCATCAAAACCCTCGGACGCGGCGGCGATCCCGCTGCCATCGCACCCCTGTTGACTTTCTTCGAGGCCAATCTCGACGCCAACGCCCAACTGGCCCTCTGGGACATGCGCCGCCAACTCACGCCGGAACAGCTCCAACAGATCATCCTCCCCGGCCTCTACCACAGCCGACGCCAACGCACCGTACCCCGCGACGTCCGCACCTTTGCCCTCGAACGCGCCGGCGACTTCCGCATGACTGAAGCCGTCGATCCCATCATCGCGCTCTACGCCAACGCCGACAGCCAGCAACGCAACCGCATCGTCTACAACCTCGGACGCATCGGCGATCCACGCGCCATCGACTTCCTCCTCACCCTGGTCGACACCCGCGGCGAAGCACGCCTCCTCAATAACGTCATCTTTGCGCTCCAGCGTCTCAACTACGATGTCGCCGACATCCTCCGCACCGCCCTCACCGATCCCCGCGCCTATATCCGCTACAACGCCGCCTTCGTCGCCGGAGACATCCGCGAAGGACGCCTCCTCAAAGACCTCGTGAAATCTCTCACCGACGTCAACGACATCGTCCGCAGCGAAGCCGCCATTGCCCTCGGAAAAGTGAGCGATCCGCAAGCCATCGCCGCCCTCGAAAAGGCCGTCAACGACGACAACCCCGTCCTCCAACGCGATGCCTTCAAAGCCCTCCTCGCCATTGACTACGACCGCTATCGCGACCGCGCCGTCGCCATGATCAGCACCACAGATGTCGCCAGCCTCCGCAACGGACTCATCGAGGAGCTCGGCAAACGCCGCGAACGCGACATCATCTCGCCCATCATCCTCGCCCTCAACCCCGACAGCCACCGAGACGCCCCTGTCGGCATCGCCTATCTCAACCGCTTCGGCACCATGGACAATCCCGACGCCATCGCCTTCCTCGTCCGCGCTGCCGCCAACGACGATCACCACGCTTTCCGCCTCCTGGGACGCTTCGCCGATCCCCGCACGGAGTTCCTCATGACCAACTGGCTGGCCAACCCTGGGCGCGAGGCACCCCAGATCCTCCGCACCTTGGCCCGCCTCGGCGCCACGGCCGCGCCAAGCCTGGCCACCCCCTACCTCGAACGCAACGGCACCATGGTCCAGCTCTACGCCGCCTTCTATTTCGCCTCACGCGGTGACGCCAAGGCCATGGAGCTGCTCCTCGAGGCCATCGAGACCGCGCCTCTGGAGCTCAAGGTCAGCGCCGCCATGATCCTCACCGAACTCGATTTCCGCCACTTCAAAGGGGCCCAAGAACGCCTCGAGCGCCTCCTCCAACACCCCGACACCTATGTCCGCCTCTACGCCGCCCGCCCCCTCGCTCACTGGGGCGTCGCCGCCGGCGCCGATCAGCTCGTGCGCGAAATCGACAAAAAGATTCCCTTCATCCAAGACGTCGCCCTCTCTATCATCGACAGGCTCCCGGAGGCCTCGCGCCGCGCCCTCCTCCAGCGCCTGCGCCAAGACGCCGACCCCATGCTCACCCGCGACCTCGACGAGCTGCTCGCCCGAAGCTCTCTCCTCGAAGAGACCTAAACCTTGGCCCCCTCGGCCCTCCCCAACCACACCCGCAACCCCTGGGCTTGGCTGCCACCAGCGGCGATCCTCATGGCCTTGGCCTGGATGCCCGGACTGGTCAGCGCCAGCAGCGCCCGCTTTTTTCTCTACGCCGGACTCCTCCCGGCCATCACCTGGTGGAGCTGGTGGCGAGCCCCCTGCAAGCTGCCCCACTTGCTCATGCCCCTCGCCCTCCTGGTGCTGCTCGCCATCAGCTACCTCCCCCACGTGTCCTACCTCCGAGAGGGACTCCACGCCACCTTGACCCTGTGGGCCTTCACCTGGGCTGCTGCCGCTGCCTTCGCCTATACTCGCACCGCCCCCGACCACGCCCGCGCCTGCATCGCCGAGGCCACAGCCATCTGCGGTTCCCTCATCGCCCTCCCGACCCTCCTCCCCCAGGTCGACAGCGGGGGCACCCTCGCCAACCCCACCCTCCTCGGCACCCTCTGCGCCCTCACCGCGCTCTGGACCATCGCCCGCCTCCTCGTCCTCGCCCCACCCCTCACGCCAGCACGCCGCCTCCTCCTCGCCTGCGCCCTCGCCCTCCAGGGCTACGCCGCCTTCGCCACCCAGGCCCTCCTGCCCCTCGCCATGCTCATCCTCGGCGCCACGCCTCTCCTCCTGATCCACTGGCGCAACGCTGCGCCCGCCCACCGGCGCCGCCTCACCTTCGGCGCCCTCCCCCTCCTCATCATCGCAACCACCTTCCTCGCTTACAGCCAAGCCACACCCATCAGCGACCACCTCCACAGCCGCCACTTCATGGCCCGCCTGACGAGCCGCGCCATCGCCGAAGCCCCCCTCCTCGGCCATGGGCCAGGCACCTTCCCCCGCATCTGGGCCGAACAACAAGCCCTACACTTCGTCAACGACGCCAACCTCCACCATCGCCCCTATTGGACCCACGCCCATCACGCCCACAACCTCGCACTGCACCTCTGGGCCGAGCTCGGTCTGCTCGCCCCCATCCTGTTCTTCCTCCCCTTCATCGGCCTCATGCGCCACCCCCGCGCCAACCCCTGCTGGGCCATCGCCCTCGCCACCCTCCCCGCACTCGCCTTCTCCGTTCCCCTCGAAGAGCCCATCACAGCCTTTCTCATCGCCATCACCCTCGGCAGCGGCCTCGCCACGGCCAAATCCGACAAGCGCCCCGCGCCACCACCCGCATCGCGCCGCCCCCTCCAACTCATCCCCCTCCCCTTGCTCCTCCTCGCCCTCCTCCTCAGCGCCAGCCATCTCGTGGGCGATCGCCTCCTCGCCTACGGCGTCGACCACACCTCCCCCTCGGCACTCGCCGCAGCCGAGCGCTTCAGCCTGCATCCGGCCCACGCCATGCGCCACCGCGCCGCCATCTTGCGCGTCGTCCAAAGCGAGGCCGCCCACCCCCTGGCCCAAGCCGCCGCCCAACGCGATCCCTCACCAGCCGCCTACCTCGCCTGGGGCGTCGCCGCGGCCAGCGCTCACCGCGAAGACATCGCCGTGCGCGCCTTCCACCAAGCACTGCGACTCCAACCCTGGTTTTTCTCAGCCCACTTCAATCTCGCTTTGATCCACGAGGCGATGGGACAGCGCGAATTGGCCCAACGCCATGCCACGCGAGCCCGCAGTCTGCGCCCCACGGATCCTCGCTTGCAGCGCCTCCCCTACTGAGCCCAGCCACGCGCCCATTGCGACTGCTGCCACCCAAGTGAGGGAAAGCGCCCGCTCTCAGCCGCTGCTCCCTGGCACGTGGATCCTAAGGCGCTGCTGACGTTGCCCACTGCAACAAGTCCACGCCGTTGAAGTCCAGACGTAGCACAGCGTCGTCGGAAGAGCCCGCAATGAGGTCCGCCCCTGTCGAATAAATCACCAACTCAGAGCCCATCTTGCGCATGACATAAGGCACGCCCCAGGGATCCACGGGCAAGGTCTCGATGATCGCCACGGCATCAGGGGTGTCGCGCAGCTCGGGCAAGCGCCCGGGGAGCTCCCCATAGCGCGCGATATAGGTCGTCACGTGCCCCTGCAGAGCCTCGAGATCGGCCTGGAGATCGGCGTCCACCTGTTGGCTCGAGTAGGTAAAACGGGGCCGTGCATCCACCGCGGGACGCCCGGCACAACCCGCAAGCCACCCACCCAACGCCAAAGACGACACCAACCACACCCCAACAGCGCGCCACATGCTTCCTCCTGGCTGACGGCAACTCGAGCACTGTGCGCGGTGGCCGACGCCGTGTCAAGGTCGGCACACCTTAGGCGCCACATGCGACACGCCGACTCGCCAGCCCTTGCGCACGCGCGCGTCCTCAGGTAAATCGCCCTGCTGCAGCATGTCCCGTGACCACATGCTGGCGGCCCCTGCTCTGGGGAAAGGACGCCATGACTTGGCTCTCCAGCGGTGAGTTCTACGCCATCCTCTGCGCCAGCATGTGGGCCGTGGCCTTTGTCCTCTTCTGCAAAGCCAATGCGATCATCCCGCCCGTGGTCCTCAACCTCTTCAAGAACACCGTGGGCTTGGGCTGCTTGCTCTTGACCATGCTCGTCTTGGGCATCCCCCTCTTCCCCCCGGAACGCAGCGTCACCGAGTGGGGCGTGGTGCTGCTGAGTGGTTTCATCGGTATCGCCATGGCCGATACCCTGCTCTTCTACTCCCTGAAGCGTCTGGGCGCTGGCTTGGCAGCCATCGTCGGATTCATCTACAGCCCCTTCGTCGCCCTCGTCGCCTTCTTCTACCTGGGTGAACGCGTGGGCCCAGAGCTCCTATGGGCGGCGCTGCTCATTGGCGGCGGCATCGTCCTGGGCACTTGGCAGCGCACGGACAAGCACCGCCTCACTGTGCGCGCACCGGGCCTGTGGTTGGCCATTGGCGCGGGCCTCATGGCGTCATTTCTGATGGCCGTCGGCATCGTCATCGTCAAGCCCGTCATCCTCGTGGCGGATGCCTGGTGGGTCGCCGCCGTGCGTCTGGCCGCCGCGATTCCGGCCCTCGCCCTACTCGGCTGCCACCCCAGGTGGCGCACCTCGACCCGCTTCGCCTTCACCCCAGGTAGGCACTGGGCCCTACTGATGCCAGCCGCGGTCATTGGTGCCTATTTCGCCCTGATCCTCTGGATCCTCGGCTTCAAGTACACCCTGGCCGCCAACGCCAGCCTCCTCAACCAGACCAGCGCCATCATGGTCCTCCTCTTGGCCACGCTCTTCCTCGGCGAGCCCCTACACTGGCGCAAATGGGCCGCCCTCGCCTGCGGCTTCAGTGGCGTCGCGATCGTCGTCTTGTGGTGATGCGCCCCCAGCGCCCCCTCGCGCCCTCTCTCGAGCACCAAGCACCTCCAAGCACACGACCCACCAATGCCACCCCCTGGCCAATTGACGCCGCCTCTGCCCTTGGATAAACAATGCCTCCGAACGCCGTGACCTGGGCTGCAGCAGCGGCTCTTTCCTAGCCCAGACCACTTCAAACGGTGTTTCCTCAGCTTCCGGACCCGTCCACAGGAGAATCGGCATGTCCCAGACCTTGATGGTGATCGCAACCGAAGCCGGCACTGGTAAGAGCGTCGTCAGCCTCGGGCTCCTCGAGCAACTCGAACGCGCTGGCGCGCGCGCGTCCTATTTCAAGCCCGTCGGACAGAACAAGAACACGAAAAACAACATCGACGGCGATGTCGCCTTCATCCACAAGGCGCTCTCCAAGCCCGTGGACCCGAGCCTGACCATCGACAGCGACGTTGTCCAGAAAGCCATCCAAGCGGGAAGCTACGACGACATCATCGACAGCATCATGGAGACCCACAGCCGCCTCACCGCCGAGTGGGACACCGTCGTCTGTGAAGGCGTCGACTCCATGACCGCCTTTCCATCCCTCGACTCGGACATCAACATTGACATCGCCCGCAACATTGACGCGACCTTACTCCTGGTCGTCAGTGGGCGCCACCGCGCGCTCGACGCCATCGAGGCCCAAATCACGGTCAGTGTCAATCAGTTGCGCGAGCGTGGCGTCGAGGTCCTCGGCGTCATCGTCAACCGCGCCGACCCCAGCCAACTCGATGGCCTCCGCCAGCAACTCGGCGAGCGCCTCAATGGCGTCACTCTCTTCGGCGTGCTCCCCGAGCTAGCCTCGCTGGGGCGGCCGCGCATGTGTGACGTCGCCCTCGCCCTCGACGCCGACATCTTGGCCAACAGTGACTGCCCCAACCCTCTGCACTGCCGCTCTGGTGACCCGGCACGGCGCTGCCCCGGCCCCATTGGCAACGTCCTCGTCGCCGCCATGGGCCTAGAGAATGCCCTCCACCACTTCCAACACCGCACCCTCATCGTCAGCGCGGGCGATCGCGAGGAGATCCTCCTCGCCGCCGCCGCCGCCTATGCCAACGAGTCCATCCCGCGGCCCTCGGGTATCATCCTCACTGGCGGCTATGCGCCCAGCCCCAAGGTCATGGAGCTCATCACCGGCATGAGCGCAGACCTACCGGTCCTCAAAGTCGAGCGCAACGTCTACGACACGGCCGTCACCATCGATCGCTTGGAGCCTGCCCTCGGGGAGCACCAAGACGACAAGAGCCGCGCCATTCGCAACGCCTTCGACGAGAACGTGGACTGGGAACGGCTCCTCAAGAATCGTTTCGTCCCGGCCAACCCCGTCGTCACCCCCCGCCGCTTCATGCGCATGCTCCGCGACAAAGCCAAAGGCGACAAGAAGACCATCGTCCTCCCCGAGGGGGATGTCGATCGCGTGCTCCAGGCCACCGCCGAGCTGCGCAAACACGACATCGTCGACATCATCCTCATCGGCGAAGACGCCGCCCTGCGGCGCCAAGCCGCGAGCCTCGGCCTCAGCTTCGACAGCGGCGTCACCATCGTCAACCCCATCGATGATCCCGACTTCGACGACTACGTCCGCACCCTGGTGGAACTCCGCAAGAACAAGGGCATGAACGAAGACATGGCCCGCGACCTCATGAAAGACCGCACCTACTACGGCACCATGATGGTCTACAAAGGACGCGCCCACGGCATGGTCTCGGGTTCCACCACCACCACCGCCGCAACCCTGCGCCCGGCATTGCAGTTCGTCAAAACCAAACCCGGCATCAACAGCGTCTCCAGTGTCTTCTTCATGGCCCTGCCCGACCGCGTCCTGGTCTACGGCGACTGTGCCGTCATCCCCAACCCCACGGTGGAACAACTCGCCGACATCGCTATCGCATCGGCACAAACCGCGGCGGCCTTCAGTATCGAACCCCGCGTCGCCATGCTCTCTTATTCCACCGGCGCATCCGGCTCGGGGGACGACGTCGAGGCCGTGCGAGCGGCGACCGCCTTGGTCAAAGACAGAGTTCCCAAACTCAACGTCGAGGGCCCCATTCAGTACGACGCCGCCATCGACCCCAGCGTAGCCAAAACCAAGCTCCCCAACAGCCTCGTCGCCGGGAAAGCAACGGTCTTCGTCTTCCCCGACCTCAACACCGGCAACAACACCTACAAGGCCGTCCAGCGCTCGGCCAATGCCATCGCCATTGGCCCAGTGCTCCAAGGCCTCAACAAACCCGTCAACGACCTAAGCCGCGGTGCAACCGTCACCGACATCACCAACACTGTCATCGTCACTGCCATCCAAGCGCAGTCCATGTGAAGGAATTCAACGTGAAGGTACTCGTACTCAACTGCGGAAGCTCCTCGATCAAATACCAACTCATCGCCATGCCTGAAGGCGAAGTCCTCGCCAAGGGCCTCGCCCAACGCATCGGCGAACCCGTCGGTCAGCTCGATCACAAGAGCGAAAAAGGCAAAACCACCCTCAACGATCCTATCCCAGACCACAACGCTGGACTGCGTAAGATCGTCGAAATCCTGGCGTCGGGTGATCCCCTTCAGGAAGTCGCTGAAATCACCGCCGTCGGCCACCGCGTGGTCCATGGCGGCGAGCACTTCACCGACACCGTGATCATCGATAACGACGTCATCGCCGCCATCGAAGCCCACGTGGCCCTGGCGCCTTTGCACAACCCACCCAACCTATTGGGGATTCAAGTCGCACGCGAGCTCTTGCCTGGTGTCCCCCAGGTCGCCGTCTTCGACACCGCCTTCCACCAGTCCATGCCCAGCCACGCCTTCCTCTATGGCCTCCCCTACGAGCTCTATGAAAAGGACGGCATCAGGCGCTACGGCTTCCACGGCACCAGCCACAAGTACGTCGCCCAACGCGCTGCGGCGCTCCTCGGCAAACCCATCGAGGAGACCAACATCATCACCTGTCACCTCGGCAACGGCTCCAGCATCGCCGCCGTCAAAGGGGGGCACTCCGTCGACACCACCATGGGACTCACCCCCCTCGAAGGGCTGGTCATGGGCACCCGCTGCGGCGATATCGACCCCGCCATCATCTTCCACCTGGCCCGGACCAAGGAGATGAACATCGACCAGCTCGACACCCTCCTCAACAAAAAGAGCGGGGTCCAAGGCCTCTCCAACATCAGTAACGATATGCGCGTCCTCGAGGACATGGCCATCGAAGGCGACGAAGTCGCCAACCGCACCCTGGACGTCTACTGCTACCGCATTCGCAAGTACATCGGTGCCTACATGGCAGCCCTGGGCCCGGTCGACGCCGTCGTCTTCACCGCCGGTGTTGGCGAAAATTCGCCCTTCATCCGGGAGCGAGTCTGCAAAGGACTCGAGCACCTCGGCATCGCTATCGAAGCTGAGCTCAACAAAGTCCGGGGCAAAGAACAGGACGTCAGCCAAGCCGACGCCACCACACGGGTCCTGGTTGTGCCAACCAACGAGGAGATGGCCATCGCCATCGACACCTACCGCCTCACCCACTAAAGCCAGGCGCGGGGCGCTCAACGCCCCTTGACAGCGCCGGCGCACGACGCCAGCCTGAGAAGCACCTCACACCGAACCGCGGTTGGAGGTGCTTTCTTTGTTTTTTCCCCCGCGCGCACAAAGGCCGATCATGTACCTGAGAACCCTGCTCTGCACCCTCTTGCCTCTGCTGCTCATCTCCCTCGGATGCGACGATGACCCACAGCCAACCTCGGATCTCATCGACATCCAGGACACGGACCAAGACCTCGATAGCGAAAGCGACACTGAAGTCGACACCGCCGACACCGCCGACACCGCCGACCAAGAGGCCACCGACGTGCCTATCATCGGCTGCCAGAGCAGCGCCGAATGCCGCGATGCCGGGCGCCCCTTCTGCCACAGAGAAAGCGGCCGCTGTGTCGAATGCCTCATCGACGCGGGATGCCCCTTCACCCAGCCGATCTGCTCCAACTTCGCATGCGTCCCTTGCGCCAACGACGACGCGTGCCGGGACATCAAGTTTGGACCCATCTGTAACACCGCGACCGGGAGCTGTGTCCATTGCCGCAACGACGACGACTGCACCAGCGCTGACCAACCCTTCTGCTTCACCACGCTCGGCGTCTGCGGTGCGTGCCGTTCCTCTTTCGATTGCACCGACCCACTGCAGCCCGCCTGCCTCATCGACGCCATCAAGGGCGAGCTCACCTGCACCCGCCACGATCGCTGCACCGGCGATGATCTCAGGGAAGACCAGAGCGATGACGGGCCCGCTGGCGCTACCCCCCTGGTCTTCACCGACGGCATCGCCCACATCACCGATGGCATGATCTGCAATAGCCCTGACGAGGAAGAGAGCGACTGGTTCGTCGCCACCGTCGAAAACGGCGACAGCCTCCACATCACCCTCACCGCATCGAGTGAAGACGTCGAGCTCGATCTCTCGGCCTACGATGCGCAGGGATTGCTCTTGGGAGAAAGCTGGTACGCCTACCCTGAGGAGCTGAAGTTGACCTATCTCCCCGCTGGACCCATCTACGTCGTCGTGACCCGTTTCGACCGCCCGGACCAGAACCCCGCAACGCCCTACGAGATCCGCTTCACCAAGGAAGCCGGCGCTTGCCACAGCGCTGCCGATTGTGCCGCTGAACATGCCAACCAACTCTTCCGCGGACATTGCCACGAAGATGGCGCCTGTGTGCGCATCATCGGGCACAACCTCCTCGAAGAGGGTGAACCCTGCGACTCACCCGATGACTGCCAGGCGACCTGCACCTATGGCACAACGGCCCTCACCAGCCGCCCCTTCCAAGACACCACCTGGCACTGGGCCGCCTACACCGCCGACGCGGACCAGCGCGCCATCTGCACCACCCTCTGCACAGACGACCTCGGCTGCAGCGGCCAAGACGTGTGTACCACCGTCTTCGGCACCCGCAACCACTGCGTTGCCCCCTGCACCGACGACACCCACTGCCCTGTAGACATCCTCCACCCCACCGACGGCGGCTGGAAACACCTCCGCTGCGTCGACGGACACTGCCGCTAGGCTCACAACACCTCTTCCAGAACCTTTAGCAATTCCGTAGTCTTAAAGGGCTTCTGCAGCGTCCCCACCACCATCGGGCTGTCCACCCGACGACGCATCTCCTGCGGGCTATAACCACTCATCAGCACCACTGGAAGATGGGGATGGTGCGCGTTAATCTGCCGAAAAACCACATCCCCATCGCTCTCCGGGAGACTCAGGTCCAGCAACACCAAGGACACGTCCTCCCCCGAGGCCTCCAGCAGCGCCATCGCCTCCCCGCCCCCACCCGCACTCAGGACCTCATAGCCGTGATTGGCCAGGATGCGCGGCCATACCCGGCAAATCGCCTCATCGTCGTCCACCAACAACACCACCTTTCGCAAGCCCGCTGGCTTCACCGCAACCGGCTTCTGTGCCTCAGAGCGCTCTCTCAGAGGCCACAACAGCTCGAAGACCGCTCCCTGACCGGGCGCGCTGCGCACCAGCAACACCCCGCCATGGGCCCGCAACACCCCAGGCAGCAGTGACAGACCAAATCCCCGCCCAGGTCCACGGGTCGAGTAAAAGGGTTTGAAAAGGTCGCGGAGCGCTGTCACCCCCGCACCATTGTCGCCAATGGAAACCGAGACGAAGTGCCCTACGCCAGCATCTGCACCCAGGAGCGCCTGGGATAACACCCCCTGGTCCAAGAAGCGCGTGCGCGTCTGCACCTCCACCCGACCGCTCTGCGCATCCACTGCCTCGATAGCGTTCTCCAGCACGGCCCACACCACCTGGGACAAGCCATCGGCATCTGCCTCCACTGGCGGCAAAGACTCCCCCAACTTCATCCGCAGCTCACAGCGGACCCCGTCGCGAAGCATATCCACCAGCTCACTCACCAGCACATTGATGTCCACAACCCGTCGCTGCACCGTCCCCAGCCTGCTCTGGGCCATGAGCTCACGGCAAGAAGCGGCGCCCTGCTGCGCCAAGCCAAACAAGGTCTCTAGGGTCGCAACGACGGGATGCTCGGGCGCCAAATCATCCAGAGCGATCTCCACATTTCCCAAGATCCCCGACAACAAATTGTTGAAATCATGGGCAACGCGTCCGGCAAGCGCGCTCAGACTGGCCCGCGCGTAGCCACGCACCACGGCCACCTCTCGCCGCTGCCTCTCGGCCACGCGCTGCTCGGGCGCGTGGATCTCCTGCATGACCACCGCCAGGCGAGCCGCACCCAGCGGCGGGTCGAGGCCAATGCCGGCACAGCGAAAGCTCCGGTACCCCTGCGCCGTCCGCAGGCGAAAGTCGCGCAGCAAAGGCCCCACACCATGCAACGCCTTGACGAAACCCTCGCGCAATGTCGCCTGTTCCTCGGGATGAAGCCACTCCAAGGCCGACTGCCCCAAAAAGGCCCGCTGAGACTCACCAATGGCGCGAGAAGTGCTCGGGTTCACCCGCAAGATCCCTCCGGTGGCATCGCACAAAACCACCAGATCCGACGTCAAGTCCGTCAGGCGCTCCGCGCCCCGCTCCGCACCTCGCGCGCGCTCCTCGAGACACTTCATCTGGAGACACAAAGCCAACACATCCAGCGATGCCAATATCTGCAGCCGCAGACTCCCCTCCACGACCCCTTCCCCCCGGGCCACCACCAACAAAACCCCCGTGGCACGTCCCGAACTGCGAACCGGAAAGAGCGTCCCCAGCCTCGGCTCCCGCTCACCCCAAACAAAGGTCACGACCTCCGCCCGCTGCACCACCCCCGCGAGCGGCTCTGGCCTCGTCTCGAGCACCTCCGGCAAAAAGATCGCCCCACCTTCGAACCAACATCCACAGCGATGCGCCCGATGGCGCTCACTGTCCATGACGTACAGCGCCGTCGCCGTCAGCGCCACCCCAGCGCCCAGCTCGCCCAAAACAAAGCCGATGGCCTCCTCGGATGAATCGGCGCTGTTCAGCGTGCTCACCAAACGGCGTACGAAATCCGCAACCCCGCCCATTTCCATGCGTGTCTCCTACGGCATATCAACGACCCCATCACTTCGCCGCAGGATCTCCTCACCCCCCGCTTTTTGCAAGCACAAAGACGAGCAAGTGGCGCCTACCAATGCAACGACCAGCGGGTCACCACCGGCTGCGCCCCGTCGATGTCCTGCTCCACCCCCCAAAAGACCCCAGACGTCACATCACCCGCCAAAGCCAGCCAGGTCCGCGCCATCGCACCCTGGCGCGCCTGCCACAGCAATTCACCCTGGGCATCACGGCGCTCTATCGCCAACGCCACCACTCCCACCTCACCCTCACCAGCCGCGCCCAGCCGCTGCGCCCAGCCCCACACTCCCCAGCCCTCCTCATCTAAGCGAGCCCCTCTCCATTCGGCGCCATCTCCCAAGGCAAACTGCAAGTGCACCGCCCCTTCTCCATCCAAAACCACCAAACGCTGCAGCCCATCCTCATCGGCAGCAGCCTCCAACCGCCCAAGCACCCACAACTGGCCCAGGGACCGCCCCACCACCAGCGTCGCAGCATCCGCTATCACGCCAATCTCCAGCTCCAACAGGCTCTCCTCTTCGCGATCCACGTCCCATTGGTGTTGCGCCAGCATCCACCCACCACCCTCGCGTCCATGCAACACCACGGCATTCAAATGCCCATCCTCGATCCACAGCGCTGCAACTTTGGGTATGACCTCCCCCGTTAGCGGCAATCGCTCACGCCGCAACTCAGCCCCGTCCGCGTCGAGCCACAGCACCTGCTCACTACCACCCTCTTGCCCCAGCGCCAGCGCCATCTCACCCTCAGCCGTCACCCACAGTCGCCGCACCGCCATGCTCACGCCTTCGGTGCTCAACCAAAAATGCGCCAAGACCTCCCCATCGGCAGCAAAGCGCACCACCCACGCCCCAGGTTGCTCTGCCTCCACCTCCGCCTCACCCAGAGCGAAGCGCCCCGCCGCCAAATACCCAGCCACGACCACTTCACCGCTCTCCAGCACGTAGCCCGCACTCGGCAACCAGCGTGAAGCCACAGGAAGCTCGACCTCCCAATGCGTCGCCCCTTGCGCATCCTGCACCAAGAAAGCCGGTACCACCGACAAGCCCTCCTGCTGCAAGCGCTCGCCCAGCAGCAGAACCTGGCCGCCGCCTTCGCCGTGGACCCCTGACAAACGGGTCAGAGGTGGGAAATGATAGCCCACCACAGCGCGCGACATCTCGCTCACATAGAGAACCACCGCCCGCAACTTGTCGACAAATGCGTAGCGGGCCATACCCAGCCAATCCACGTGCCCGCTCTCGCGCTCCAGCCACAACACCCCCACGCCATCACCACCCGCCACCTGTCCCTCGAAGACATCACAGTTCTGCGCCTCGAAAACACACTGCGCGCCTACCTCACACCGCTGTTCCCCCAGGGTGAGCACGTGGTCTCCCTCGCGCTCACCCGCACTCCAACGGCCGTCCACCGCCACGGCCGCCCGCACCGGCTCCGCTTCCGTGGGACAGCCCGCGGGCTTCTCGCCAACCGAAGGGCAGTGCACGCGCTCGCAGAGCTGACCGGGCTGACACCACCAGACGAAGGCACCGTCCTCCAAACACACCGTCGGCTCGATCTCACACCATGGAGAACAACCATCGCCTTCGAAGAAGTTGCCATCGTCACACGATTCGTTCGCCCCCAAGTAGCCATCACCGCAATAGTCGTGTTGGCAATTCGTACACCCATCCCCGGGGATATCGTTGCCGTCATCACAGGTCTCACCCCGATCCCACTGCACGATCCCATCCCCACAATAGCCATAGCCCGTGCGATCCAGAGGCGGAATGGCCGTCGGCTCCCCTCCTGAAGCCACCGCCGAGAGCAAAGCCAGACTCGCCGCCGTCGCGACCCAAGCCCGTCCGCTCCAGAGATCCCGCCGCGTCGCGACCGCGCCAAAAAAGCGATAAGAAAGCCACAGCATAGGCAGCGCCAACAGATCACTGGGATCACTCCACACCGGATAAGACACGCCTATCCTCGACCATCCTTCGCTCCACAAGGCCGCCGCCTCGGGCCACAACTGCAGCACGGCGAACACGGCACCCACAGCCACATGCACCCCTAGCCAGGGCCGACGACTTCTCACCCCAAGCAAGAGCGCCAACAACGCTGGTGCCAACAACAAGCCACTGAAATCAGAGAGCTTGCCACTCAGCCACGGCGCCCAGCCGCTGGCCTTCACCACATGGTCGTTGGCAACCAGTAGCAGCAACGACACAAGCCACAGGGGATGCAACACCACCTGTCGCCAATCGAAGGGAGGTCCCATCACCATCCGTGTTGTACTTTCCCTTTCATGATTGAACATCTGCACGCCCCTTCACCTCTGACGCCTTTTGCGCAATGACCAACGCCCAGGCGCACAAGCAAATTGCTTGCCTGACATCAGAAATTTCTCCTGTCTGCCGCATCCGGGGCCCCGCACTGCCGCCCTCGCGCCCGAACCCTACCGGAAGCGCCGCGGCACGGCGGCGCTCCCCCAACGACCCGTCCATTGTAATCGCTGGGCGTTGCCGCAACAATGGAGGCGTGCCGCATGACCGAGGCTCCCCCACTCATCTTGCAAAGGTTACCATGGCCAGCTCACCACATCTTTCTCCCACCCTCCTGTTTTTGCTTGTCTGGCTCCTCTGTCCCGCCCCTCTCGCCTGTCGCTCCGTCACTCAGGACAAAAACAACCCCGACCACGAGCGCCAGCCCAGTGATAGCGACTTCGAGAGCCCGCGCCGCGAACTACTGGACAAGCTCCAACGCGACGGCATCACCGATCCCCGCGTCCTAGACGCCATGGCGACAGTGCCGCGTCATCAGTTCATCCCCCAGCAATACCGCCACCGCGCCTATCAAGATCGCCCGCTGCCCATCGGCCACGACCAGACTATCTCCGCCCCATTCATCGTCGCCTTCATGACCCAAGCAGCAAGCCCTCAGCCCCAGGACCGGGTCCTGGAAATCGGTACGGGTAGCGGCTACCAAGCCGCGGTCATCTCCCCACTGGTCTCGCACGTGTACACCATCGAGATCATCGAAGAGCTCGGGCTCGAAGCCATAGCGCGCTTTCGCGAATTGGCCATCCACAACGTCTCCGTCCGCATCGGCGACGGCTATCGCGGCTGGTCTGAAGAAGCCCCCTTCCACAAGATCCTCGTCACCTGTGCCCCGGACGCACCGCCCCCGCCCCTGGTTGAGCAGCTCGCCGATGGTGGGCGGATGATCATCCCCTACGGTCCGCCACAAGCTCAAGTGCTCTACGTGCTCGAAAAGAGAAACGGCACCATGCTTCCCCTTGAAACACTCCCCGTGCGCTTCGTCCCCATGCTGGGTGAAGCGCTGGACACCCCCGAAGAGGATTGAGGCGCCATGCGACTCCTTCACCTTGCCCTGCTCACTTCTCTGGTCTGCGCCACACCAGCCATCGCGCAACACACACCCGCCCAAGACCTCCCAGCCTATGCGGACGCCCTCGCGATGGTGGAACACATTGAAGAGGTCGCTACCATCATTCACGCCCATGAGCGCGATTGCGCCGCCATGGCCCAGGCCCTCGCGACCTACCACCAACAGATCGCCCACGAGCTCAACGCCCGGCAAACACGTCTACAAAAAGTCCAAGGTCCAGACGAGCACGCCCTCGCCCGGCATTTCCAACCGCGCCTACAAGCCGCCGCCCTTCTGCTCGAGCCTGGTCTCAGGCAATGCGCCCAAGAACCTGCCGTCAGTGACGCCATGCGGCGTCTCTCCTCCCCCACTCCCGCCAAGAGCGCGCCCGAGACCTCCAGCCAGGTCTCTCCCGCTTGGCAGGGCTTCTGCGAGCAGTGGTTGCAAGCTGCACAGCAACCTGACCGTGAGTGCAGCGCCATCGCCGCCGATCTGCAACGAGTCTTCGACCTGCCTGAGCACCAAGACCTGCTCCGTTCCTATCGCGCCAGCGCTCTGCCGCTGCCCCACCCCTGCACCGACGCCCTGGCCCTGACCCTGTTCTGTGCCAAGAATCCCGACGTCGCTGCCATCATCGACACCCTGCGCCCACAAAGCCAAGGGACACCCTGACTACGTGCTCTGCTGCCGCAATTCGCGCAGGCGCTCCTGTAGCACCCCCCGGCGCTTGCCCCAGGTCCATCTGCGGGCGATGGCTTCATCCGCAACGTCCAGCGCTCTTTGCGCCGTGTGGATCGCTGCCATGGCTTGCCGATGCAAAGCCGCAGCGTGCTCCTGCCACAGGCCCAAACACTGTTGCACTTGCAGCGCCTGATCCATGGCTCGCTTCATCTCCGAACCGGCGATTCGTTGGTCCAGGCTGGCCTCACGCCAGCGTTCCATCACACTCTCGACCAAACGCGTCAACTCACGGTTGGAGGCAGCCAGCGCCTCGGCTGATACCTCAGCCTGTAAATACTCGATGTCCTCACTGCGCAAGATCACCGTGTCAGCACGTTTCTCCGGCGCCACGGCGACACCCTCTGCTCGGCCAGGGCGAGTCTCTGGGTGCATCAGAACAGCTCCCGTCCCCGACGCTGCACGCTCGCTCTGGCCCGTGCCAGAACGCGCGTTCTCGCCTGGGCCAGAACCGGCATCGCGCGTTCTCTGCTCCTTCTTGCGCACCATATAGACGCCGTCGCGCTTGCGCCTCTGCAGCACCCCAGCGCGCGCCATCTGCCTGACCTCACCCACACTGACCTGCAACGCACGCGCGAGGTCATGCTCACCAATCCAGGACTTCGGCACACCTTCGCCCACTGCGCCGAACGAGGCTGCTTTGGATATCTCAACGGGATTCACTGCCATGTGTCTTTCCATGTCTCCACCTCTCCTCCTTGAGGGCAACATGAACCCACTATCGCGTCATCACTCACCCTGTCAAAAATTGCCCCTTCAGCCCCTTGGCTCCCCCGCATTCGCACACGCCGTGGGAGCGGTTGACAAAGACGCAGAGCCGGTGAATGCTCCCAACGGTAGTGTTCTGTTTGCTGCGGTGTGGAGACCATGATGACAATGAGATGTTTCCTACTTGTGTGTGCCTTTGCCTTGTCCGCTATCCCCTTGGCTGGCTGCGACACCAGTCGGGTAGACTCGATCAACCTCACCGCAGAGGGTATGAACTTTTACAACGCTGGACAGATGTCCAAGGCCATCGAGTCCTTTCGCAAGGCCATCGAACTGCATCCCCAAAATCACAAAGCCCACTTCCGCCTCGGCTTGGTCTACGGAGCGCGTTCTGGCGACCACGCCCGCGCCATCAGCTCGCTCCAGCGCGCCGTCGAGCTCCGACCCGACATCGCCGAATACTGGTACCAACTCGGCGCATCCCAACAAAGCGTAGGCGACGCGCTCCGTGCCGAACGCAACATGGCCGACGCGACCAAGTTCTACAACGAGGCCAAAGTCTCCCTCCAGACTGCCGCCGAGCTCGATGAGCATTACGCCGAAGCTTACCTTCGTCTCGCGAGAATCCACGTCGAACTCGGCCAAGTCTCTGAGGCCATCGACGCCTATACGAACTCCATCCGGGCTGACCCCACGCTACGCACAGGCGAAAAACAAGGAACCGCCATCGCTTACAAAGAGCTCGCCATGCTCTACGCCGAGTACTCCTTCCTTGATGAAGCACAACAGGTGCTGCGCAATGGCATCGCCAACAATCCCGGTGATGTCGAATTGGAATGCGACCTCGGCAACGTCTACCAGGAAATGAAACGCTACGAAGAAGCCATCGCCCACTTCAAACGCGCACATGAACTCTATGAGGCGCAGAAGGGACGCTTGGATACGGTCATGCCGGCGATCTTCGGTCTGGGCTTCTGCCACTCTGCTCTGGGTGAGCAAGCCATGCGGCGCTCTGATATCCGCACTGCGACAGAGCAACTGCAGGAGGCCAAACGTTGGCTCGACCTCTTCGTCGCCAATGCCAGCGGCGCCGAGCTCGCTGGCCATCGCCTGGCCGCGCAAGGGCGCGCCAGTGAGATCGCTGCCATCCTCAAGGAGCTTGAAGAAGGACGCCTGCCCCAGTACCTCATCGACGAAAAGGAAATGCAGCGCGAACGCGAAGAGCGTTGAGCACCCTCCCTCAGGGCAGAGCTTTCTGCACTACGCCCTCTAGCAACGCAAAGGTAATGGGCTCCTCGTAAAACGCCACTTGCTTACCTGCCGCGTCGTAGACCAAGGTCGCGGGGAGTGAGCCGCTCCACTTGGGCTCCAGGGCATTGATGAAGTCTTCGTCGCTCCCGCTCTTCAAGTAGGTCACGAAGTCCACCCCAAATCCACGCAACGCCTTCCGCACTTCGGGCATGGCGTCATCGAAATCTGCCGAGACCAACAACAAGCGCACGCCCTTCTCGCCATAAGTGCGATAGAGGCGCAACAACTCTGGCATCTCCTCGACACAAGGGGCGCACCAAGTCGCCCACACGTTGACGATGGTCACCTGCGCTCCCTCCTGCCGCACCAAGGCCAGCAACTCCGGCCCCCCGACCGGCTGCGGCTCCGGTGCCTCTGAGACCGCCACAGGCGCACTCTCACGCACCACCACACGAGAGATCTCCTCCTTCTTACCTTCGCAGCCGCCACCAACGACGGCGATGAAAAAAGCGCTCATCAGCAACGGACCCATCCACAACACACCTTCACTCTTCATCTCTACCTCTCCATGGCACTCTCGAACGAAGCGTCCCAGGCCCTCATGGGCCGAACGACAGGTCAGCCACGTGCCACTCACCACCACTGACCCATGCGGTCCAAAGCCTACCGCAGAGCTTGCCATCGGCTTTAATACCCGTGTCACCATTCGACAATGGTCACCAGGTTGCAAGGTCAGCGGCCAAGCGCTCTCCCGTTCGCAACGAAAAAAGGCGCCTCGCGGCGCCTCATACAAGGGACCTTCGCTTTTCTAGCCACTTACCTCAAAGACGAAGGGATAGGAAACCTTCACCAGACCACCGCCCTTGGGGGCAGGGAAACGCCAGAAGCTGATGGAACGCTCCAAGCATTTTTCGACCGCCGCATTGTCCATGGTCGATGAGGTCACCACCACGGAGTTGACATTGCCGCTCTGGTCAATGACCCACATCACGACGATTTTCCCGTGCAAGCCGCGTTTTTTGGCCAACTCCTTCTCGTAACAGGCGCGAATTTCGTTGCGATGCTGGTTGACGACTTTTCGGATGATCCGCTTGTCCAAAGAGCCAGAGACATCGGGGTTACCCGGTTTGAGCTTTGGCTGTCCCGTACTCTTCTCGCCAAGTCCCGCGACGCCATCACCGTAACCGCGCCCACCACCGGCCCCACCGCCTCCGCCACCACGTCCAGCAGTACCAAATCGCCCAACCCCAAAACCACCGTAGTTGGAACCACCGCCACCACGCCCGGCGCCAGCCATACCCAGACCATAAGAGCCAGCGGTATTACCGATGGCCGCGCTCGAGTCGAAGGAACCCCACGCGCTCACGGCATCGTAGCCGGAAGCCTGGAATCCAGAGCCCAGAAGAGAGCTCATCTCATTGGCCGATGCCAACAAGCCCGCGCCCATGGCGGCTTGGACATTTTGCTCGCGCGCCAAAGCCATATGGTCACTCGTGCCCTCGATGCCAAACGACCCCTCGGTCTCGTCCGTGTCGGTGCGCCCAGACTTACCTTCATCATCAGCAGCGCGAGCACCAGACTCCTCGTCGGGAGGCCCCTCGTCCTCTTCCTCTGTGACCTTCTCTTCTTCCTTGAGCTCCTCTTCTTTCTCTTCCGGCGTCAACAGCGCCTCGGCGAACTTCGACGAACTCAAAAGCTTGTCGATATTGAGGGCGTCTACACGATCCGTGGTAAACGACACCATCAACCAGAACGACCCGTGGAGCATGAAAGAGATGCCAAAGCCCACCAACATGATGAGCGTGCTCACACCAGCAGCGCCCCCCAAAGCGATGAGTGGGAGGGAAAGAGCCGGCAGCGACACGTAATGCAGCAAGAAGCTCACCTCGCCGATGGCGATCTTGGCGCGCGTACTGCCACTGATTCCAACTTCATAGCCATTGGCACCGCGTTGAGCCAAACCGCGGTGTACGGCTTCTTTGAGGCTAATCTTCTCCTGACCTTGGTTCTTATTCGGATCGACCAGGAGGAAGCCCTCCATCTCCTCCGTAAATATCAGAACCCATTGGTCTCCCGAGCGCCGCGCCAAGGGACGCATCACCCCTACCGCCACCGATTCCACGGCGTAATGCGCTTCGGTGCTGGCACCAATATTGACGACGTTCGTCTTGGTGTGCTGATCAATGGCGACCACGTTGTCGCGCCACAGCATGGCAATCTCGAGCGCCCCGCGTCCACCCTTGTACTTCTCCGAAAGGAAGCGCCGCTCAAAGCCATCCCGCTTGCGCCGTGCTTGGGTTCTTGGCGCGGGAGCCGCACTGGACTGTCCGGGCTGAGGCAAACCAAAGGCCGGTCCTGCCGCAGGCGCGCCGAAGGGGTTGGCCGCAGCTTGGCCGAAAGGCGAGGGCGCGCCGCCAAAACCTCCCCCACCACCTGCCCCGGTGCCGAATGCACTCATCGGTGCCTGTGGCGCTGCTGCATTGGGCGCGGAATTGGCCGCTGGCGGCGGTGCAGCCGCTTGGCCGAATCCGGCGCCAGCAAAGACCTCGGCTGCCGCCGCGACGTGACCCTGGGCGCCTGGATGCGCGGGAGCTTCGAGCGCTTGTTGCTGTGCTTGCTCGAGTGAGGCCACCATCGTCGATTCGTCGCTCTCTTGCGCATCTTCGACGGTGAACACGATCCGGGTATCCCCGAGTCGAATCTCATCTCCGCTCTGCACTTTCTGCTTGGTCACCTTCTCGCCATTGACGAAGGTGCCACTGGAGCTGCCCAAGTCGATGATGTGGAAGCCATCGTCCCGCGCTGGCTCAATCACCGCGTGAATGCGAGATACCTGGGCATCTTCGATGCGCAGATGCGAAGACGGCAGTTTCCCGATTTTGATGGGCGTCTCGTCGAGCCGCACCGTACGGACCAAGGCGTCATTTTCGTAGATATCGAATCGTAGTGGGATTCTGCCTGCCATTTCACCTACTCCAGATGCCTGAAACTTTGAGGATCTTTTCTTGGCCCTTCACAGCGCGGTCTGACATGGGCCTGCCCACCGCCTGCGCCACCCGTAGCGACACAGACATTGGCCGCAGGCCAAAGTTCCCAAAAAAGATCGACTTAAAGATCCTCGACCGATTTCAGCATCTCATCGACGAAGTCTTCCCGTGCCCGGATCAAGCTGGTCAGCTCATCCATCTCTTTGATTTTGATGTTGGCTTGGTTGGGCATCATGAGATCACCCTCGATCCGGTCATCCTCAAAGGTGATCTCCCGAACCTTTTGCCCTTCCTGGGCCGAAACGGCCGTCGCCACCAGCAACACTGCCATGGCTACCAACAACCCGATCGTTCTTTTCATCACACCCTCCTCCAAACACAACCGCCACTACTATAGAGCAATCGCAAGAGGCTGTCAGCCTCTTCATGTTCTATCAACGCCAAGGGCCACCCCTCTATTGCGGTCAAAGAAAAAGGGCTCCTGAGAGCCCCGCCGGCAAAGCTACTCGCCTTCCGAACCCTCTTCCTTCTCCCGAGCCTCTTGCTGCCGTCGTCTCTCCTCCTGCAGGCGCTTCATCTCTTCCATCTCTGCCTCGATCTGCCGCCGATCCTCTTCCGCCTTGCGCTGCGCTTCCCAGATATCGACGATCTGCTTGACCCGCTGTTCTGCTTCGACCACGTTCACCGGCACCATCTCGCGCGCCGACGGCATCGCTATGAACGACTCAAAGATTCTTTTGGCCTCTTCCAAATCTCGATGATACTCCTGGTACAAAATCGCCAGGTTGAAGAGGGCAGGCGCAAAGTCCTTGTCAGCATCCAACATCCCGCGGTAGATCCGCTCGGCCTCCTCCAGATTACCCAGTCCACGCGCTGCTACGGCCTTACTCAACATGGCCTCTTTGTTGTCTGGCTCGACCTGTAGCGCATTCTGATACATCTCATAAGCCGTCGCATAGTCCTGCACGTTGACGGCTACACCAGCCACGTTGAGCATAGCGACGATGGAATCGGGCTTCGCCGCCACGGCCTCTTTGAACCAGTGATAGGCGAGGGCGACCTCTCCCCTAGCCAACCACACCAGCCCGTAGGTGTTGTATACCGAGGACATCTGCGCATCCGAAATCCGCCGCAGTTCGTACTCTTGTTGGGTGATCCTCCCCTCTTCTAGATAAAGATCCAGCTCGGCGTTGCGCTCGATCTGTTTCTGTATGGCCTGCTGAGATACCAGCGTCGCAACATCCAGGTTGTTCAGCATGTAATAAATGGCAGCCAAATTCTCGTAGCAAAAGATGTTATTGGAGTCGCCAGCCAAAGCCTTGCGCACATAGCGAACGGCCTCGGCAAAATCTTGGCGCGCCGCTTCATCGACCGTGAAGGACCTCTCTTCGACACCCTCCATCCCGATCTGCCCGCCCATGTCCTTGCCCTCGTTGTGGCGAGCAATCTTCTCCTCCCCAGCGATGCGGTACAACATCCCCAAGTTCAAGTTGGCGGGAACGTTGAACGGGTCGAGCCCCTTTTCGTCATCCACCACCTTCAAAAAGTACTCCTTGGCTTTGGCGAAGTCCCCCGCTTCGATGGCGAGCATCCCCAGATTGACCAGTGGCTCGGCCATATCGGGACGCAACTGACGGGCCTTCTCGTAGGCCTCAGCGGCCTCCTTCACTTTCCCCTCGCGATGATGCAAGAGGCCAATGTTGTAATACGCCTCGCCAAACTTGTTATCGGCCTTGACCGCTTGAGCCAAAAGCTCCTTGGCCTGCTGCGGGTTGCTGTGGATGACTTCCATGGCTTTGACAAAGGGCTCCATCGCCTCTGCCTTGACCACGGGTCGCCCTCCCTCCCCTACAGGACCACCCCCATCGGGGTATTCCGTTGGGCTCTTCGGACCACAGCCAACGCTCAGTGCCAGAGCCACCACACACAGCCACCATGCAGCGCCAGTCTTCTTCATGCGTCCTGTCACACCTTCCATTACACGTCCCCTCGCACACTCAGCGTTCAGGCTGGTCGCGCCAAAAGACCCGACCACGGAGCTCGGCACTCGTTTCAAGGAATATTCTCCACAGCGTTCGCCGCACTATCGCTCAGTTCCATCTCATCCGACTCGAGATCGATACTGCCACGGCGTTTCTTCGCTTTGTTGCCCATGATTTCTTCCACGTCATCGTAAACCTGTGCCATGTGCCAGTTCACTGTCGCCTTGTTGGGCTGCGCCTTGATCTCCGACGCCGAACGGTACTCTTGCGGTCGCAGGTCAAAGAGGCGGCGTTGGGCAGACATGGTGTACTCACTGAACCATCCCAACTCCGCGGCCTTCTCGACGGCGGTCACATAGAAATCAATGGCCTTCTCCTCAAACTGACCCGCGAAATCCAGGAGCACGTCCTCGTAGATGAGGGCCTGATCCTCAGTCAACCGCTTGGGCACAGGCGCCTTCTCGATTTGTTCTGCCACGTCGTGGTACATCATACCCAAGCGTGACATAGCGGCCAAACCCCAACGCGGTGAGAAGGCACCAAAACGAACGATGACCTCGACGTAGATCGGCTCCGCACCGCGCATCAACTCAGCCTTTTTCTTGAGTTGCCCCTGCAAATGGGCCTCCATACGCCTCTCCGGCACGGATTCATCCGTCAACTGCACCGCAAGGGCGCGGTTGAACTCAAACTCACCGCGCATGAAGCGCGCCTCCGCGGCGGCCTCCATGGCTTCCTTCTGGTGCTCTGCTGAGGCTCCCTCGAACCACTTCTGAAAGCCCTTGGAGTTGAACAAGGTTTCGGCACGCTCGAAGCTCTTCAACGCCTGCGCTTGTCGCTGGCTGCGCCAATAGGATCGGCCGATGGCCGTATGCGCCGCTACTTGGCGGCTCTGCGGTCCGGCTTTGGCGTAACGACTGAGGTACTCGTCGTAACGCGCGATCGCTTCGTCATAGAGCCCTTGGTCGAAGTAAATCCGCCCCGTATTGAACTTCAGCAGGGAGAGTTGCTCCTGGTCGCGCGGGAAGAGCTTGATGTAGAGATCATAGTTGGCCACGGCTTTCTTGTATTCGCCCAAACCACTGCGGAAGGCTGCAGCGTTCTGTAGAGCCAACATGGCACATGAAACATCAGATGTCTCGCCAATGGCGACACAAGCCGTTCGGTTCTGGGGGTAGCGGTCGACAAACATCTCATAAAAACGCGCTGCCTCAGAGTAAACCGCGATACCGTGGAAGTTCTGCCCAATCGCATAGAGCGCCCGCGGAGCGAGGTCGGGATCGCTGCCGTGCTCGCGCAAAAGGCGAATGCGCGCCTCGATGGCCTTGCCAATCTCAGAGGCATTCTCCCAATCGACGCTCGCGTTCCACAAAGACTTGGCGGCAAACTCACTGGTGCTGTAGTTGGTTGCGAAATCTTCATAGCAAGTGGCTGCGGCCACCCAGTCCTTTTCCTTTTCCGTATCCATGCAGAACTTGAAAGCCAACTGCACCTCGAAGTTCTCCAGCTTCTCATCCAGCGGAGGTTGGTTCAGGTGCTCATTGGCGCGGAACTTCCGAACCCACTCCCACATGGCCTGGTAGTCTTTCTTGATGTTGTAACAATCCAAGAGCAGGTTGGCGCTGAAGACCGCTAGCCGGTGCTCGGAGTGGGACATGGCCACGTCCTGGAAGAGAGGAATGGCGGCATCCAGATGGTTGTGGTCGTAATAGATCTTGGCCGTAGTGTACTTGATGTCCACGAGGTACTCGGCGTCATCCACGATGGCAGCATAGCGGTGACTGGCCTTGATCAGACGCAGCCGGCACTCGGCGATGGGCAGCTCAGGGAAGGTCGGCTCCTCGCCAGGCGGCGTCGGCGGTGGGTCCGGAACAGGCGGACAGTCAGGTCCGGGTTCAGCCGCCAGCTTGGTATAGGACAAAACCGAACCGTAAGCCGCGTCGCGGCTGAACTCACCATCGGGGTTGAGATCGATCACCTGATCGTAGCGCTTGGCGGCCTCGGCGTAGTTCTTACGACCGTAGAGCAGCTCCGCATAGTAGTAGAGCATCTCGTAGTTGTCCGCCGCCTCGGGGAAGTTCTCTACATAGGCCCGGTAAATTTCGTAGGCCAAAGCATAGTAAAGTGGGTTCTTCGTCGTCTGGGCCGTGATGTGGTACCACTTGGCCGTCTCGCGGGTGTACTCCTCGAGCATGTCATAGTTTTCTTTGATTTTCTCTGGCGTAGCCCCTTCCAAGCCGGCGTCCATGGCCTTCTTGAACAAGATCACCGTACGCATGATCTCTTGGGCCGTCTTCTCGGGATCGCTCCGGCTCTCGACGTTGAACATGATCTCGATCTGGTATCCAACGATGCGGTAATCGTTGATATTGTCTTTGATCAGCTCATTGTAGATATAGGTCGAGGCATCGAGCTCACCGTCTTCTTGGTACATGCGCGCGAGACGCTCCAGCATCTCCCGCAGCTCATTCGCATCGCCAGCAAACTTGGAGAAATACTTCTTGGCGTTGCTCGGACGCGCCTCGGCCCACATACTGTAGGCCTTGACCAGATCGCGCACGGCCTCCTTGCGAATGTCCATGCGCCCTTCGGTGCGTCCGGCAAAATCGATCACTTTTTCGAATTGCGCCAACGCTTTGCGCGGCTCGCCGAGGTTGAAATAACACCATCCCATCTTGTACATGGCATAGGTGCCTGCCTGGCTGTTCGGATTGGCCTCCACCGTCTTCTGATACTGCGAGAGGGCCAAAACCATGTCCTCTTCGATGTTGAAGGTATACTCGGCCAAACCTAGAAAGGCATCGCCAATATACTGTGAGTTACTGTGGTCGCGCACGATGCTCATGTAGTGTTCATAAGCCTCGGCGGCGTAACCCATTTCGGCAAGATTGAAGGCCAGGTAGTACTTGATCTTGTCGATCTGGGGGTAATCAGGAAAATACTTGATGACCTCCTTGTAGTTCTTCAGCATCTCTTCCCGCGACTCCGCCGCGGTCTTCTCGTCCTCTTCTTTGAGACGCATCATCTCGGCGGCCTTTGAGGCGTTGCCGGCCGCTTCGAACTCGCGCGCCTCCATGAGACGATCGAAAGAACGGAGCTCATGGAAGCGAGCCCGCTGCCACAACATATCGGACAAGCGTTCCATCAACAGAGGCTTGTCGGGATCGTCATCGTCCGTGCCGTCGATGCGCATCTTGATCTTCTTGATGGCGCTTTCTTGGTGCTGCAGCTTGTCCCGGGCGACGTCTTTCTGTTCGGTCTCGAACTCCAAGCGCGGGCCGCTGCCGCCCTCTTCATCGGCCAGAGTGCGTCGCTCGACCTGTTTGCGTTCGAAGTCCCCGATCTTGGTTTCAGACTTCTCCGCTGCCTGGTCGCCAAAAGGGTTGGGCTGCGCACCTGCGCTCATCGGTGCCAAAACCCAAAGCAAAGCCAAAGCCCACGCAGCCCCCTTCAAACCGTTACCGCGACGATTGGTCGACATCCGCTCCATCTCTATGCCTCCGCCAAGACCGCGCCTCGTGCGCGGTCTGTTCTCTTTCCAAGTCTACGTTCTCGGGTGCGCTGCGCCAGTCTATCAACGACCACAACGAGAGGAGATGTGATACCAGTAGTATCCCAACTCATCGCGCCAGTACTCACCATCGAAGGTCCAATAGAGGTGCTCATTGTCCGCCGCCATACGCGCCGAAATCTCTCGCTCGAACTCCAGCAATGCGTTGGGGTCTTGCTCTTGCACACCGATGCGCTGAGCAAACTTCTCAGTGGTCTCGATTTCGATATCGAGGGCCATATTGTTCAAGCGCCCGAGCTCATCTGCCACACGCTCTAGGCGCGTCTTGGCCTTCTTACCAGCTTCTACCGAAGCAAAACGCTTGGTGAACTGAAGATCCTGCTCCAAGGTCTTGGCGAGATCGTGACTTGACCAGCCCTTACCCGCTTTCTTGATGCGATCCATCTCGTCGTCGAGGGCGTCGATGTACGCCAACATCCGTTTCAACTCGCGGTCCTGCAGCGCCGCGTTCAGCACCTGTTGCGCCGTGGGATCGAAGTCTTTGCCTTCCCGCTCGACGGAACGCAAAAAATCATAGACCTCTTCCGGTTGAAAGAGGGTCGTCAGGAGGCTATCCAGCTCACGCTTCAATGGCGGGTACACGTCTTTGAACTCGTCAAGGATATACATGACCCGGTCATAGTGACAGTTGGTGTAATAGATCTGTGCCTGCAGCAACATCGCCTCTGGATAGTACTTGTCGTTGAAGAAAGGGCTGTTCAACGTCAGCAGCAAGCCCAGGGCCTTGGAAAAGTTATCCACGCGGTAGTAGGTCCAGCTCGCTTCAAAGAGCGCGTCCAACCACATCGGGCTCGATTGGCTAAAAGAGGCGTAATACTTGATCGCCGTGTTCCACATGTTCACCGCACGCGGCCGCTCACCTTGGGCCCACAGGCCGTGACCCACCTGGTAGAAGACTCGGCCCAGCGAAGCGATGGTCGCCTCGCGCAAGCGCACCTCATCAGCCGTGAGTACCTCTTTCTTGTCCAGCCAGCGCAACACCTCTTTGAAAGACTCCACCGCTTCCTGACCGTTGTACTTGCGCACGAAGGTCACCCCCTCGATGAAGCGCGCACGCGGGTAGAGGGCGCTCGACTCCTCGACGTTGCCAAAGAAAAAGATGGCATCATCCAGCATGCTCGACTGATAGGCCGCCTGACCCATCAACAACCCCACCTCGGACATCAGCGAGGGGTCGATCTGCATCGGAAACATGTCGAGGAAATTGTCGTAGACGCGCTGATAGCGATTCGGCTCTCCGGGCAGCTCACGACTGATGAGGACCAGCCACTGCAACGTGGGTAGGTAATGACTTCCCCGCGGCCCATACTGCAACACCAACTCAAACTGAGACAGGGCCGATTGGTAATAACCCAATTGAAAGAGCGACCGACCGAGCTCATAGCGTACCTGGGGTCGCAGCGCCCTCCCCGTGGCATCATCCGTCTTGACGACCTCGAAAAAAAGCAAACTCGCCGCATCATGACGCCCCTGGGCACTGTAGCTCAGCGCCTCCTCGAAGAGCGCGTAGGTCGGTGACGAGACATCCACTGAGGCCATGGGATCTTCCGCGGGTCCGCTGTCGCCGAAGTCAAAGTCTCCGCCGCCCCCCATCTCATCGACATCGCCAAAATCAAAATCATCCTGCGAGACGCCAATGGTGGGAAGCGACAGCATCCCAATGACCCACAGCAAAATCACCCAACCCTGCCCCAACCCATGACCCGTGCGCATGCCCTTACTCCTTTCTGCCAAGGCCTCACCAACGCCACCCCAAGTCGCCAAACGCAAATCTTTGGGCTGCATCATGCCTCTGCCATCCCGGATCGACTGCTTCCACAACCGCTGCCAACGCGCCCTTCTCCCGGCACCATTGCAAGGAATCGCGCCGGGTGATCTTATCCCCCACCACCACAGGATGTCAACCGCAGGACGACTGGCAAAGACCAACGCTTTGCCTACACTTGGTCGACTCGCGGCGTCCAGGCAGGCTCTTCGCCACTCACTCGCCTCAGCAACGCGCGCCGCTCTCCCGAGGCCATATGCTAGGCCCCTGCCATCGGCTGGGGTAACGCTGCCGCGACCTCTGCGGCCCGCGCTCGCATCCACGCCCGAGCCAAGGCCGCGTTGCTCTCTGGCGCCGCCCACATGGTCCACAAATACTCGCCATCGCCCAACAAGCGGCCCAAGAGCACACCGGCGCTACAATCAAAAGCGATCTCCTGCACTTCGCCGCTCAGACCGGTGCGCTGTGCGGCACGCCGTTGCCGCCGCAGCGCTTCGACCAAGTAGGCGTCGATCGCGTTCACCTCGACGGCAGGCGAACCGACCGACACCAAGGTCGTCCCATCCCGCATCGACACCACACTCGTCGCCAATGCGCCCTGGGCCTCTGCCAAAAACCTCTCCAACCCTTGCGCCAATGTCATGCACACCTCCCCACCACCTCAGACCTCACCACCGAGCAAAGTCGCAAACAGCCGCCCTTCCATCCTGCGCATGACATAGGCCCCAATACCCAGGTTGGCATCGGCCTCCATGATCAGCATCTGGGCGATGACCGAGTCCGGCAGCATCCGCACCAAGATGTGGTAGTCATCAGCGCTGAGTTGAACGCTGCGCAAACCAACGTCTTCGCCAAGGGCATGGCTCAACTTCAGCGCGATACGAATGACTTCACTGAAATAGGCCGCGCTCACCTCCGCCTCCAATCGCTCGCCATCGGCAGCCACCGAAGCCAGAACTGTCCCATCACTGGCATTGATCACCAAACCCAAGCGCAGCCCCTCGATCTCAGCCCGGTAGTCACCCAGCAGCGCCCCCACCCCCTCGAGGGTGTGCTGGCTGGGGTCACTGATCTCACTGCGCCGCGGCCCATGTCCGGGCATCATCCCCATGGACGAGGTCGGCCGCAGCATCGGCGGGCGAGGTAGCGAATCCTCCCGCTGCCCTTCGCGATGACGCATGAGGTCGATCTCGTCCATGGCGAGCTCGCGAAACTCCTCGGCGCTAAAACCAAGGGGATTACTCTCCCCCTCGGCAGCCGGCACATCCGCTGGCTCTTCCTCCCAACCTTCGACGGGAATCTCTACGACGGGCTCCTCTTCCACAGCACCATGCGTGTCGAGCCACTGGCGCGCCTGATTGAGCAGCTCCTGCCAACGACGCTTCACCGAAGGCGGCGCAGGAACGAAATCGCCCTGCATGAAAATGTTCCCTTGGCGCAATCCCATCAGGGTGTAGACCGCCTCGTCTCCCACCCGACCATCAAACTCAGCGTGGAGAATCTCACCCTGCACCACCTCGATACGCCCACGGCGATTCGGGTGATTCAGGTGCAGGCGCAGCGTCCGTTTGCTCAGACACAACAAGGCCAAAATGTCCGCCAGCGCCAACTCGCTCAAGACGCCTTGCGCACTCTCTCGCTGCGCCTCCACCTCCAAGACCACATCTTGCAAGACCTGTATATCAAAGGGCTTATTGATAAAACGAGCGATACCCATGGACGGCGTGAACGCCGCCCCATCGGTGCTGAAGGCGGTCATGGCCAGGACGCGCGCCCGGGGCAACAAGTCCTTGGCCGCCAGTATCAACTCAAATCCATCGAATTCAGCGCTGCTCCGAAGATCTGCCACCAGCAAATCGATGCGGTCCGAACGCATGATGGCCAGCGCTTCCTTCTTGTTGGAAGCCGTCTTGACCCGGACATCGGGCCTATCCTTACACAGGTTCTTCGACAGGGCCCACAGCAAATCTTCTTCTGCGTCGACAATCAAAAGTTGAAACACGGTCAAAACCCCCTGTGACGATGCATCGTCAAGCGTCGTTCGCGCCTCACCCAAAGGGGAGAATGGAACCCGACGGATGCTAATCTATGTCGCCGCGCTTGCCAACGCGCCCCAGGAGGCCTGTTCTAGCCCTTGCACCGTGACGGCATGCTTGGCACCATGACCTTTGGCGACGCCGCCTCGGCGCCGACTTCATCCCAGAGCGCCCCATGTCCCCTCCCCCTTCCCATCGCCTCTCCCTCCCTTGCGCCCAACGCACCCTCGCCCTCTCTGGTGTCCTGCTCTTCTGTCTCAGTGGCGCCACCTCCCAGAGGGCCAGCGCCGAGGAGAGCACCTGTCTCCAGACCACACCCCATCCCGCCTTCAGCACTTGTCAGCCCAGCGAGGAGTTCCAGTGCCTGCCCATGACCCTCTATGTCGCCTGTGTCGATGGGCAAGCCGCCGTCGATGAGCGCTGGCTGGCCCAGCAAGTCGATGCCGCCCAACAGCATTTCGCCCCTGTTGGCTTCGGCTTCGAGCCCACCCTCTCTTTTGCAGCCATCCCCGACCACATCCCCACGCGCAGCGCCAGAGATCAATTGGGACGCCCCTACTTCACCCCTGGAGTCATCACGGTCTTCGTCGTCGCCCGCCTGGACAACGTCGACGAGGAGGGCGAGATTCGCGGCGTCCACTGGCGCGATCGCACCCAACGCGGGCGACGTTGGATCATCCTCTCCCGCATCGCCGGTCCCCTCACCTTGACCCATGAGCTCGGGCATTATTTCGGCCTTCCCCACAGCGACGACGAGGCGAGCATCATGTATGTCGGCCCGAGCAATGAGCAACGAAGCTTCCTGCCCGCAGAGGTCCGGAGAATGCAGCGCAAACGACGCAGCAAAACCACAGCCCCTGCTGCTGACACTCGCCCCAGGCATTGACTACCGCGCTAGCCCCAAGCATAGTTCGGCCACACTCGATGGGTTCGTTCGTCGGTCACAAGAGGCTCTGCCTGCGGCCACCAACGCGCCCGTGCCCACCGCCGAGCACACCATGACATCCCACCCACTCAGGCCTCTAGCCTTGTGGCACGCCGCCAACACGCGTCTCTTAGCCGCCAAGGGTGTCGGCAACCTCTGCCATGTTGCCAGCACCATCCTCAACGATCACGCGCCAATCACCGCGCTGTGGATCGCTGTCGCCGACAGACGCAAGCCCTTGCGCATCATGGCCAATATCGGCACTTCCGCGCCCTTTCATCGCGGCAACGTCCTCGAACCTGAACCCCAATCGGCCCTCGCCGCGGCCATGCACAGCGACCAGCCGACCTTTGCCAAGAGCGCCCACGTGGCTCGGGACGACGCCGGCGCAAGCCATATCCCCTTGCCCACCCCTGCCCCGCTGCACGGCGTCTTTCCCATTGCCACGGCCCAGAGCTGCCACGGCGCGGCCTATCTCGCCCTCACTCGCCCCTTGGCCGCAGAAGAAGTACAGAGTCTGCAACACTTCTTCGCCACCCTCGCCGTGCGCCTCCACGCTACCCGCGCCAAAGTCGGCCCGCCCGCGCCCCCCCGACTGCGCCGCCACATCCGCCTGCCAAAGCGTCATGTCTGCGCCGACTTCTCCCTTAGGGATTTCTGTGTCCACACCCGGCTGGGCGTCCTCGTCGTCGACGCCGCCGGCGTCATCCTCTCTCTCAACTCAGCAGCAGAGCGGCTCCTCGGCGACAGCAAGCATCACCTCCTGGGTCGCACCTGCTGCGACGCCCGCTGGCAGATCCTCCGCGAAGATGGCTCTTTCTTGCCCATCTCTGAGCACCCAGCCCTCCGAGCTGGGCGTGACGCACAAGCCGTCCACGACGTCGTCATGGGCATCCGCATCGCCAGCATCGACACCATCCGCTGGGTGCGCGTATCGGCCCTGCCACACTTTTCGTCCCACTCGACCACAGCACACCGGGTCCTGCTGACACTCGATGACATCAGCGCTCAGCGAGCAGCCCAGGAGAAGCTCACCGAGCAGCTCCAGCATCACCGCACCCTCCTGGACAACCTCCCAGGTATGGCCTACCGCAGCAGCAACCACCCGGACTGGCCCATGGATTTCGTCAGCCGCGGTTGCCGCGAGCTGACAGGCTACCCCACTGACGCCCTGACCCAGCACCCCACCATCTCTTTCGCGTCAATCATCCACCCCGATGATCGCCGTCGGGTGTGGGCTGCCGTACAAGAAGCGGCCATTCGGGCGCGGCCTTTCGTCATCGAGTACCGCCTATGCACTGCTGCTGGTGAATGGAAGTGGGTGTGGGAGAAGGGCGTCGCCATTGTGGGGCCCGACAAAAACATCACGGGCATCGAAGGCTTCATCACGGACATCACTGAACGCAAACACTTCGAGCACGACCTGACGGGCCAAGCCAAACGCCTGGAGTGTTTCCGCCACATGGCGGAGATTTTTTCCCAGACCACGACCGCCTTCCACGACCAAGTGGCGGCTTTCTTGCCCCATTTGGCAGAGGCCTTCTCAGGGAGCGCCTCAGTCCACGTATGCGTCTCCATTGGGCATGAACGCATCCACTCCCCCCACTGGCGTGCCACCGCGACCCGCACCCAGGCGGAGATCAAGAACGGCCACCACAGCGTGGGCTTGATCGAAGTCTATCGCGACCACGACACGGACGATGGGAGCGCAGAAGGGACCTTCTCCCCAGCCGAAACCTTTTGGCTACACATGGTGGCCAGTCGCCTCGCCGACTTTCACGCGCTCTCCCTGCTCAATCAGGCGTTGCGAGAGAGTGAGAGCCGCGCCCGCGCCATCATCCAGCATCTGCCACTGCCCACTTACATCTTCAGCCGGCGCAACACCGCCTTTGTCCTCACCGACTTCAACGCCACGGCTGCCTCTTTCACCTTGATACGCGGGCTCTTTCAGCAGACACAGAACCTCATTGAACCCGCAGGGCTCTTGGAGTCACAGGTCTCGTCATGCCTGAACGAAGCCTGGGAGGAGGGCACCGCCACGGTTGAGTTCACGGTCAACACCGGCGCCGATCAAAACCAACGACGCGTCGCCGTCACCTGCGTTCGCGTCCCAGCAGACACCCTGCTGCTTCATGCCACGGACATCACCGAGATCAGCCAACGCGAGGAACAGCGCTACTACCGCCATAAGATGGAGGCCATCGGACGCCTTGCTGGCGGCATCGCTCATGACTTCAATAACCTTCTGACCATCATCATCAACTACGCCAACTTCGTCCTCGACAGCCCCATCGCCCCCAGCACCGAGAGCGACGTCGTCGAGATTCGCAACGCCGCCGAGCAGGCGGCGGTCCTCACCAAGCAGCTTCTCGCCTTTGGCCGCCGTCAGGGCTTGGTGCTGCGTCCTCTACAGCTCAATACCCTGATCCGCGAGGCCCTCCCAGCCCTGCAAAAAGAGGCCGGGACCAAGATCGAAGTCTGCACCGGTCTCGACACGGATCTCAGCGAGATCTTGGCGGACACGGACCAAATCTACGAAGTGCTCTTCAACTTGATCGCCAACGCACGCGATGCCATGCCCAATGGAGGCCGCATCAGCGTCTACACCAAACACACCCACCTGCAGGAGCCCCTGCGGACGGTGCACGGAACGGTGCCACCGGGGAGCTACGTCAGCCTCAAGGTCGTCGACACGGGCAAAGGCATCGCCCCGGAGCTGATTCCCAACGTCTTCGAGCCCTTCTTCAGCACCCACACGGCGCAACGCGGCGCGGGCATGGGCTTGGCCACGACCTACGGCTTCATCCAGCAGTGTGGTGGTCACATCTGGCTGGAGTCCGCCCCTGACTTGGGAACCTTCGTCCATCTCCTCTTCCCTCCACGCCCCGCCAACGCAGCCATCTCCAGCAGCGCCGTGGCCGCGCCAGAGCAAGTGGATGGCCAAACCATCCTCTTCGTCGAAGATGATAGCGCGATCCGCGTGCTCGGCGCGCGCGCCTTGTCGGCGCGCGGCTATCGCGTCTTGCTCGCCGCCAATGGCGTCGAAGCGCTGGATTTGGCCCTCCAGCACCCGGGGCCCATTCACCTACTCATCACGGACATGGTGATGCCGTACATGGGAGGCCTCGAAGTAGCCAAACGCCTCAGCGCGTCTCGGCCAGCGATCCAGGTGCTCTTCATCTCGGGTTACACGGAGCAGAGCCTCAACCAAGACGAGTGGCCCCCGGAGGACTGCCACTTCCTGGCCAAACCTTTTAGCGTCCGCGAGCTGGGCAACCGAGCGAGAGAGATCCTGGGGGCTTCCACCCCACTCGGGCGCTGAGCCCAGCTCCAGGGTTGGCGGAGCCCCGGCCACTCCCTGCCGTGTGGGCTCTGACCCAGCGCTCCCGGCAGTGACATCCACGGGAGAGGCGACGCACACCCTTGCGCCGATTTCGAGGCGCAGTTAGCATGCACAAGTCGAAAATTGTTCGCCACTTCAAGAGGCAAGAGCCGATGAGTAGCCATGTGGAAGCCAAGATTCTCGTCGTCGGGGGTGGTCTGGGCGGTCTCGCTGCGGCTGCTTCTCTCGCAGCAGCGGGTGCCAAAGTCACGCTCTTCGAGAAGAACGACAAGCTGGGTGGCAAGCTCAATTTTACCGCCATGGACGGCTATAGCTTCGACCTGGGCCCTTCGATCATCATCCTGCCGCATCTCTTCGCGCGGGTTTTTGCGCGGGCCAATCGGCGCATCGAAGACTACGTCCGCTTCGTCGAGTTGCAGCCCCAGTGGCGCTCTTTCTTCGAGGATGGGATGCGCTTGGATCTCCACTCGGACATGCGCCTCATGGAGGCGGAGTTGGCCCAGCTCGGCCCTGGGGACCACGGTTATTGGTCCTTCATGGAATACTCGCGCCGCCTCTACCGCTTCGCCGAAGAGACCTACTTGGAGCGTGGTGCCGACACGGTTGGCGACATTCTCCAAGGGCAGTCAGCCCAGCGCATCTACGCCGGGATTGACCCCCTGGCGAGCATGAGCCAAGGGGTGCGCCGCTTCGTCAGTGAACCCCACCTGCAGGCCATGCTCGACTTTTTCATCAAGTACGTTGGCTCTTCGTCCTATGACGCACCGGCTTTGATGAATCTCCTGCCTTACTCGCAGCTCGGCTGGGGCTTGTGGTACGTCGAGGGGGGCATGTACAACCTGGCCCGTGGCCTGGAGAAACTCCTGCGCGAGCTGGGCGTGGAGATTCACCTCGAGAGCGAGGTGGTGGCCTTGGAGAAACAGGGCCAGCGCATCAGCGGCTTGCGCCTCGCCTCGGGCGAGACTTTTCGCGGCGACTTCGTGGTCTCCAACATGGAGGTCATCCCGGCCTACAAGCGCTTGCTCCAAGAGGAGGGATGGTGGCTCAAACGCGATACCTACCTCTATGAGCCAGCGGCCTCGGGCTTGGTGCTCCACTTGGGCGTCAACCGTACCTACCCCGACTTGCAGCACCACAACTTTTTCTTCTCCCGCGATCCCAAGGAGCACTTTGACGCCATCCACCGGCGCAAGGAGCTACCGGAAGATCCGACGATTTATCTGGTGTGCCCAACCCGCACCGATCCTGGCCTAGCGCCTGAGGGGCACGACATCATCAAGATCTTGCCGCACATCCCCTACGTCCAATCACCTGGCTTCACCGCCGACGCCTACCAGGCGCTGGAGGATCGGGTCCTGGACAAATTGGAGCGCATGGGGCTGACGGACCTGCGCCAGCACGTGGTGACGCGTCATCGGTTGCTCCCAGAAGACCTGGAGCGCATGTATTTTTCCAACAAGGGCGCCATTTACGGGGTGATCTCCGACCGCCGCCGCAACTTCTCCTTGAAGGCCCCCAAGCAGAGCACGCGTTACCGCAACCTCTACTTCGTCGGCGGCAGCGTCAATCCCGGCGCCGGCACACCCATGGTCGTCCTCTGTGGTCAGCTCGTGGCTGACCGAATACTCGCCGCAATCAACCCCTGACCCCCCTGAGGCTGCCTCTCGCAGTGCGGCCTCACCCCCAGCGAAGGATGCAAGCCATGCCCAAAAAGAACGTCCTCGTCGTCGGTGCCGGCCCAGGTGGCCTCACAGCGGCCATGATTCTGGCCGCCAAAGGCTACGATGTCGAAGTCTTTGAGAAGAGTAGCAGCGTCGGCGGCCGCAACGCCCGGATCCAGCTCGGTCCCTTCACTTTTGACACGGGACCGACTTTCTTGATGATGCTCAACATCTTGCAAGAGGCTTTCGAGCTCGCGGGCAAACGGGTCGAGGATTACCTCGAGATCGAGAGCCTCGACCCGCTCTACCGCCTCCATTTCGCTGACGGACGGGTGTTCTCACCGTCACAGGATCAAGAAACCATGCGGGCGGAGTTGGAACGCTTCTCCCCTGGCGCCTATGCCCAGTATCAGGCCTTCATGGAATACGAGGGGAAGAAGATCGAGCGCATTGCCCCCTGCCTCCAGGTGCCCTACGGCTCGCTGCGCGATTACACCCGCCCCCGCTTTCTCAAAGCCATCCCCTACCTGGACGCTCACTTGAGCCTGCACAAGCACCTGGGTCGCTTCTTCAAAGAAGAAGCGCTCAAGCTCTCGTTCACCTTCCAAGCCAAGTACCTCGGCATGTCGCCCTGGCACTGCCCTGCGACCTTCTCCATGATCGGATTCGTCGAGCATCAAGGGGGTGTCCACCACGTCAAAGGGGGCCTCAACCGCATCTCCCATGCCATGGCCAAGGTCATCGAAGAAGCCGGTGGCAAGATCCACCTCAACACCACGGTCCAGGAAGTGTTGGTCAACAAAGGCAAAGCCTATGGCTTGCGGCTGGCCAACGGCGAGACCGTACATGGTGACGACATCGTCCTCAACGCCGATTTCGGCCACGCCATGCATCACCTGGTCGACAGCCGTCACCTCAAACGCTGGGCCCCGAAGAAAGTGGCCAGCAAAGATTACTCTTGCTCCACCTTCATGATCTACCTCGGCCTCGACAAGGTCTACGAAGAGGTCGCCCATCACAACATCCTCTTCGCCGCCGACTACAAGAAGAACGTCGCCGAAATCGCCGAAGACTTCGTCCTCTCCGAAGATCCCTCGATCTACGTCCAGAACGCCAGCGTCACCGACCCTAGCCTGGCGCCCCCGGGCAAGTCGACGCTTTACATTCTGGTGCCCATCGCCAACAACAAAGCCCAGATCCCTTGGGACGACCTTCGCCAGCGTTATCGCGACAAAGTCCTCGACATCGTCGAGAGGCGGTGCGGCCTCACGGATCTCCGGCAGCACATCGAGGTCGAGAAGATCATCACCCCCGACGATTGGGAGCAGAAGTACAACGTCTACCAAGGGGCGGTCTTCAACCTCGCCCATAACCTGACCCAGATGCTCTACTTCCGCCCTCACAACGACTTCGATGACCTGGAGCACTGCTACTTGGTCGGCGGCGGCACCCACCCGGGCTCGGGGCTGCCCACCATCTACGAGTCAGGCATCATCTCGGCCGGCTTGATCCTGCAACGGGACGCCTGGTTCCTCAACCGCTAAAAAAAGGGCCGCGCTCCCTCGAGGAGCGCGGCCCTCACGCGATAACGTCACCTCAGTACCGTGACGCGATCGGGGTCATTCATCATCCTGATCGGGCACACACACCGCCATGAAACCATGGCAGAAGAAGCCCTCAGGGCACTCGTCGGCGCTGGGATCACACTCGTCGGCACACAGGTAGGGGTTGTCGTTGAACTCGATGCACAGCCCCGAGGCGCACTCGTTCTCGCTGCTGCACGCGTCGCCCGTGATGCCCGTGCCACGCGGCGCCTGGACGCAGCAGGCAATGGCCTCCTCACCGGCGGCGATGTTCTGGCAACGGAAGTCCTCGTCACAGTCGCTGTTGGCGAAACAGGCGCTCAGAGAGGCTTCGTCGCAGCTCTCGTTCACCGTCGGGATTTCGATGACTTCTTCATCGATGATGTCCGTGGTCTCTTCGATCACGTCGGGCTCGACCTCTTCGATGGCATCCGGCTCGACCTCTTCGATGACGTCGTTCTCGACCTCTTCGATGACGTCAGGCTCGACCTCTTCGGTCACGTCGGGCTCGACCTCTTCGTCCACTTCCTCGATGACGTCAGGCAGCACCTCCTCACTCACGTCGGTTTTCTTTTCGCTCTTGTCATCGTCGCAAGCGCTGGCGGCAAAGACCAAAGCCACGGCAGCCAAAAGGGCCAACAAGCGTTTCCATTGCATTTTCATTTCCATCTCACAACTCCTTCTTCGGTCAAAGGGAGACCTAGACCACCGTGACTGGCCTCCTTGGGGACAAAGGCGCGTTGGCCCTTGCGGGTCCAAGCGAGCCATTTCAACTCTCGCAGCCTACGCGCAAAGACCGTCTTCAAAAAAAAACAACGGTCGCCGACGCTTAGTCATGCATCTTGCGTCGGCGGCGCAGACGGGCCGCCTATATGCCACAGTCATGCCATGAAATGCAACCACATAAGTTCATGAAACAATTTTCCAAAGTCCGCGCCGTCACTCGTTTCGCACCGCGGCCAAAGCTGACATGAATGTCCCGCTTGTTTCAAATGGGCACACTCAGCCTCGGGCCTTGAAATGACTCGCTGCGGCCAGTTTCTCCCACAAAGCCCGCTCAGCATCGCTCGCCTGCTTGGGGACGACGATCTGAACCTCGGCAAAGAGATCCCCCCGACCACTTTTCTGGGGCAGCCCCTTCTCGGCCAAGCGCAAGCGCTGGCCACTCTGCACGCCTGCGGGCACGTTGAGGTTGACCTGTCCGTCCAAAGTCGGCACTTCCACAGTCGCCCCGAGGGCGGCTTCCCACGGCGCCAAGCGCAACTTGAAGTTCAGGTCATGGCCGTTGAGGGCATAGAGGGCGTGGGGCGCGACCTTGAGCTTGAGGCGCAGATCACCGCTTGGCGCCCCGCCCATCCCCTCTTCTCCCTGTCCGCTCAAACGGATCACCGTCCCCTCGCGCGCGCCTTTGGGCAAGCGGACGTTCATCGTCCTTGTCTGGCCATTGGACTGATAGCTCAGCGTCTTGGTCGCGCCGTGGTAGAGGTCTTCGATGCTCACCTCGAACTCGGCCTCGACATCGGCGCCTGCCTGGGTAAAGGGCTGCCCAAAACCGGAACGAAAGCCCTTGCCAAAGGCCTCAGCGCGGCCACCGCCTTGCTGGCCAAAGCCGCCAAAGCCCCCACCAAAGAGCGAGCGAAAGAAATCGCTCATGCCCCCGAAGCCCTCAAAACCCTCGGCGTTGGTGCTGGCATAGCGCCACCCATCGCGGCCCGCCCCCTGCCATCCCGGTGGCGGCTCGAAGCGCTGGCCGTGCTTCCACGCCGCCCCCAGGGAGTCATAGCGCTTGCGGTTCTCTGGGTTGCCGATCACCTCATAGGCTTCGCCAATCTCTTTGAAACGGTCCTCGGCGCTGGGATCGTCGGGGTTGAGATCGGGGTGGGTCTTACGCGCCAAAGATTTATAGGCTTTTTGAATCTCTTCGGCCGAAGCCTTCCGATCCACGCCGAGCACCTTGTAATAGTCTTTGTACTCCACTGACATTTCCGCTCCCTCACCGCTCTTACTTTGGCACCCCCTCAACGAGGACGGCGCGCCACCACGACTCGCGCCGGACGGAGTACCGCACCGTCGTCGAAAACGAAAGCCCCACGCTCAACGTGAAGGACATGGTTGTCAGGCTGGGCGTCGCTGGGCACGGTGGCGATGGCGTCGTGCAGGTTCGGGTCGAAAGGCTGCCCCACGGCCTCCACTTTGCGCACGCCATGGGCACGCAGAACGGCTTCCATCTGCCGCACCATACCCGCCAAACCTTCAGCCCACACCGAATCAGCCTCGGTCACGGCCGAGAGAGCGCGCTCAGCCGAATCCACCACTTCGAGCCAGCTCCGCAACACCCGCTCGCGCTCGAGTCGCTTCGCCTGTTCCATCTCCCGCTGCGCCCGTTTGCGATAGTTGTCGAAGTCGGCGGCCACCCGCAGACAGCGCTCGCGCCACTGGTCCTGCTCCGCCAGGCTCGCCGCGCCACCTGCGTCGGCTAGTGGCTGGCTGCCCCCCACCTCCGCCGGGGCGCACCCTTCCTCGGGCGCATGCCCCGCTGCGCCGCGCTCCTCACCGCCCTGTCCTTTTTGCTCACGCACCTCGCGATCCTGCTCTTGCATCACCCTTCCCTTTCGCTGCGCTACGCGCCCCCCGCGTCGCCGTGGGCGGCGGCGTAGTCCGTGTTCTGCGATCCATCCGTCCCACCGGCGCACCCCCGCTTCAGGCACCGGCTCTCACAGCGTCGCAAGCCCCCAAGCTACGCGCAAAGGGTCCACAGTCAAACCCCCATTTTCATCCCGCCGCGCCGCTCCCCCGCGGCCCCCATGGCGCCAGCCATGGGGGCTGGACCATCATCACCTCAGCCCCAGGCGCCCTCAGCGGCCGATGCCCACATAGGTCAAACCGGCGGCGCGGGCCACCTCGGGCTCGAAGAGGTTGCGCCCATCGACCAAGACGGGCGTCTTCATCAGGCCCACCAAGCGGCTCAGGCGCAAGCCTCGGTACTCGTCCCACTCCGTGGCCAGGACCAGGGCATCGGCGCCCTCGGCCATGGTGTAGACGTCGGCACAGAAATCGACCTCGACATCGGCGAGCTCGCGGCGGGCGTTCTCGGCCGCGCAGGGGTCGTGGACGCGGACATGGGCCCCCAAGCCTTGAAGGATGCGCACCAGCTCCAGGGCCGGGCCATCGCGCACATCGTCCGTGCCGGGCTTGAAGGCCAGCCCCATGACCCCCACCACTCGGCCGCGCAGCACCTTCAGCGCGCCTTGGAGCTTCTCGACGATCACTTGTCGCTGGCGTTGGTTGACGTCGCGCGCCGCCTGGACGATGGGCATGGTGTAGCCATACTCCCCTGCCAGTGAGAGGAGGGCCGCCGTGTCCTTGGGAAAGCAGCTCCCGCCCCAGCCCAAACCGGCGCCGAGGAAGAGCGGCCCGATGCGGCGGTCCAAGCCCATCCCCGTGGCCACCTCCTTGACGTCGGCGCCGACCCGGTCACACAAGCCAGCGATCTCGTTGATGTAGCTGATTTTCAGCGCCAAGAAGGCGTTCGAGGCGTACTTGATCATCTCGGCGCTGGTGGGATCCGTCGCCACCAGAACCGGGAGCTGATAGGTGGTGGGCCGCGGCAGCGGTGCTGGCGGCGTAAAGGACTGGCTCAAGATCCGGTCGTAGAGGCGGCGCATGGTCACGCGCGCTTCGTCTTCCCAAGCGCCGATGACCACGCGATCGGGATAGAAGGTCTCTTCCAGGGCGCGCCCCTCGCGCAAAAACTCCGGGTTGGAAGCAAAATTGACCTTGGGGGCGTCGGGGCGCCCTTCGAGCACCCGCCGGATCACATTGGCGACCCGCTGGTTGGTCCCCACGGGCACGGTGGACTTGACCACCACCGTCACCGGCCCAGGCCCGCAGATGCCCTGCGCGATTTCACCCGCCGCAGCTTCGACGAAGGAGACGTCGGCGCTGCCGTCGGGTCGCGACGGCGTACCCACGGCGATGATGACCACCTGGGCATCGGCGACGGCCGCCGCCGTATCGTCGGTGAAACGGAGGTGTCCGTTGCGTTGCAGCAACTCGTCGAGGCCCTTCTCGTGAATCGGGCTCTTGCCCGCCTGGAGCAGCTCGAGCTTGCGCGGATCCTTATCCACGCCGACCACCTCATGATCCAAATAGGCCAGCGCCACTGCCGTGGTCAGCCCCACGTATCCCGTCCCGATGACCGCAACCTTCATCCTCTGCTCTCCTTGTAAAGCGCTCTCGACCCATTGGAGGTGACTGGACCCCGTAGAGCCACGGCAGCAACCTGGGGCGCAGTGGACTATCTTTTAGCCACTTGCGCCGGGAAACGCACGCCCACGGGCGGTGGTTCCAGCAAAGACCAGCCAGTGCACCGCGAAGACGCAGCGCGGGCGCCGCCCGAGCAAAAGACAGGCCAGTGCATCAGTGCCGCAAGCGAAAACCGCGGGCGAGGACCCACCCAGCGAGCAGGGCGAGGACCGCCGTGACCAGCCCAAGGGCCAGGGCGGCCAGGGCGATGGGGACGTCGCTGTGGCCCAGCAAACCGTAGCGCAGCCCGTTGACGGTGTAGAGCACGGGGTTGAAGAGGCTGATTTCGCGCCATGGGCTGGGCAGCATTTCCGTGGAATAGAAGACGCCGCCGAGGAAGGTGAGCGGGGTGAGGACGAAGATGGGGATGATGCTGAGTTGATCGAATTTTTCGGCCCAGATGGCGGCCAAGAGGCCCAAGAGGGCGAAGGCGGCGCTGACCACGAGGGAGAAGTAGAGGGTCCAGGCCCAGCTATGGAGCTGCCACCCGGTGAACATGGCGGCCGTGGCGTAGACCAGAACCCCGACGATGGTCGCGCGGAGGACGGCGGCGGTGACGAAGGCCGTGAGGATTTCGGCGGTCCCGAGGGGTGCCGCGAGGAGATCGGGCAAGGTGCCGTTGATTTTGGATTGGAAGACGCTGGAGGAGGTGTTCATGAAGGCGTTGTTGATCATGGCGAGCATGATCAGGCCGGGGACGACGTAGTCGATGTAGGGGATGCCATCGACGGTTTGCAGACGCGCGCCCAGCGCCACGCCGAAGACCAGGAAATAGAGGGCCGTGGTGACCAAGGGGCCGAAGATGGTCTGTTTCCACACCTTGAGGAAGCGCCGGACCTCCTTGCGGATGAGGGTACGCAGGCCGATCCCGTTCAACCAGGGGACCTCGGGCATGGGCGGCGGTAGGGCGTTCAGGTCCACGGTTCTTCCTTGTCGGCGGCTGAGGGGGGCGGGGGCAGATGCGGCTTGGCCGCGCCGTCATCGGCGTGGGCGATGAGGTCGACGAAGATGTCCTCGAGGTGCCGCTGCGCGAAGTCGATCTCCTTGATTTCTCCGAGGGCTGCCGCCTCTTGCAGGATGATGAGGAGCTCATCGGCTTTGGTCCAAGAGACCTCCACCCGGTGGTCGACTCCCCAGCGCCAGCCCGCAGGCAGCGGCGCGTTCAGGGGAGCGGTTCGATAGCGGATCAGGACATCTCGCCTGGCGTGTTCCTCCATCAGCCCCTGGCGCGTGGCCACCAACAAGAGGCGGCCGCGGTGGATGATGCCGACGCGGTCGGCCAGGGCTTCGGCTTCCTCGAGGTAGTGGGTGGTGAGGACGATGGTGGTGCCTTGGTCGCGCAGCTCGCGCACGATGCGCCACAGGTCTTTGCGCAGAGAGACGTCGACGCCAGCGCTGGGCTCGTCGAGGAAGAGGAGCCGCGGCTGATGCACCAGGGCTTTGGCCACCAAGAGACGGCGCTTCATGCCACCTGAGAGGGTGCGGGTGTAGGCGTGGCGTTTGTCCGCCAGGGAGAAGAGCTCCAAGAGGGCTTCGGCTTTGGCGCGGTTGGGTTTGACTCCCATCAGGCCCATCTGCAGCTCCAGGCTCTCGAGGGGCGAGAAGAAGGGATCGAAGCTGATTTCCTGGGGCACGAGCCCCACCAAGCGTCGGGTCATGCGAAAATCACGCACCGTGTCGTGGCCGAAGACCAAGATCTCGCCACGACTCTGCCGCGCCAGCCCAGTGATGCAGTGGATCAGGGTCGACTTGCCGGCGCCATTCTCACCGAGGAGGGCGAAGATTTCGCCCTGGGGGATCTCCAGGGTGAGATCGCGGAGGGCGTGAGTGGCGCCGTAATGCTTGTGGACGTTGCGCAGGGCCAGGGCGGGCACCGGAGCCGAATCGTGCGACATGAGCGCCTCTCACGCGGGCCAATGGCTCCCTCACCCTTGGCCCGCGCCAAAAAGAGGTCTTGGAAACGCGGGAGGGTGTCCCGCGAGAAAGGTGACCTCAGGAGGCGTGCTCCAGGGCCACGGCGACGGCCACCGAGGCACCCACCATGGGGTTGTTGCCCATGCCCAGGAAGCCCATCATCTCGACGTGCGCTGGCACGGAAGAAGATCCGGCGAACTGGGCATCGGAGTGCATGCGCCCCATGGTGTCGGTCATGCCGTAGGAGGCGGGACCCGCAGCCATGTTGTCGGGGTGCAAGGTGCGCCCGGTCCCGCCACCCGAGGCGACGGAGAAGTAACGCTTGCCTTGCTCCAGGCACTCTTTCTTGTAGGTCCCGGCCACGGGGTGCTGGAAGCGCGTGGGGTTGGTGGAGTTGCCCGTGATGGAGACGTCGACGCCCTCATGGTGATTGATGGCGACGCCTTCCCGGACATCATCGGCGCCAAAGCAGCGCACCTTGGCGCGCTCGCCTTTGGAGTAGGCCCGCTCGCTGACGACCTCGAGCTTGCCCGTGGCGTAATCGAAGCGCGTCTGCACATAGGTGAAGCCGTTGATGCGCGAGATGATCTGGGCCGCGTCCTTGCCCAAGCCATTGAGGATGACGCGCAAAGGCTCTTGGCGCGCGCGGTTGGCAGAGCGGGCCAAGCCGATGGCGCCTTCGGCGGCGGCGAAGGACTCATGCCCGGCCAAAAAGGCGAAGCACTTGGTCTCTTCGAGCAGCAGCATGGAGGCGAGGTTGCCGTGGCCGATGCCCACCTTGCGCTCGTCGGCGACGGAGCCGGGGATGCAGAAGGCTTGCAGGCCTTCGCCCAGGGTCCGGGCGATGTCGACGGCCTTGGTCTGGCCCTTTTTGATCGCCATGGCGGCGCCCAAAATGTAGGCCCAGCAGGCGTTCTCGAAACAGATGGGCTGGATGCCCTTGACGATGCCATAGACGTCGACGCCGCGGCTCTCGCAGAGTTGGCGGGCGTCCTGGAGGGACGCCAAGCCAATGTGCTCGAGGACGGGAGTGATCTGGGGCATTCTGCGGTGTTCACTTTCGAACAAGGCCATGGTCGTCTCCCTTATGCGTGCCGTGGGTTGATGGTGCGGGCAGCTTCGTTGAAGCGACCGTAGGTTGAAGTCGCGCGCTCGAGAGCGTCTTTGGCTTCCACGCCTTGGCCGATCATCTCCATCATTTTCCCGAGATGAACGAACTCATAGCCGATGGTCTCGTCATTCTCGTCCAGGGCCATCTTGGTGATGTAGCCTTCGGCCGTCTCGAGATAGCGCGGCCCCTTGGCGACGGTGCTGTACATGGTGCCGACGGTGCTGCGCAGTCCCTTGCCGAGGTCTTCGAGCCCGGCGCCGATGGGCAGACCATTCTCGGAGAAGGCCGTCTGGGAGCGCCCGTAGACGATCTGGAGGAAGAGCTCGCGCATGGCGGTGTTGATGGCGTCACAGACCAGATCGGTGTTGAGGGCTTCGAGGATGGTCTTGCCGGCGAGAATTTCCGCAGCCATCGCGGCGGAGTGGGTCATGCCCGAGCAGCCAATGGTCTCGACCAGCGCTTCCTGAATGATCCCATCTTTGACGTTGAGGGTGAGCTTGCAGGCTCCCTGTTGGGGAGCGCACCACCCCACACCATGGGTCAATCCGGAGATATCCTTGACTTCCTTGACTTGGCACCACCGTCCCTCTTGGGGGATAGGGGCTGGGCCGTGGTTCGCGCCCTTGGCCACGCAGGTCATGTGCTGCACTTCTCTGGCATATTCCATTCCAGAACCTCCCTTTGTTCTCGCTGCCAATTCCTCAGTCACCCAGAGGCGGGCAACTCGGTGCTAGCCCATAGCAGAAATGCTGCGCCAGCGGAAGGGAACCCGCTTCGCCGCGTGGGCTCAAAGCCAACCAAAGAGGGAAATGTGGGCCCAGCCCTGGGCACACCGGCGCGACACCTTACTTTTTACCTGCAGGGGGCCGCCCGTGGGCGCCCTTCACTTTCCACGACGGAACCCACCGTCTTCCTTGGAGCCTCACATGCACCTTCTTCAAGGCCTCGTGCCACTCATCGGCAGAATCCTTTTGACCCTCATCTTTTTCACCAGCGCCATCGGCAAAATCGGCAACTGGGAGAGCACCGCAGGCTACATGGCCGCCAAGGGGATGCCCCTGCCGTCCTTCTTCCTCGCCGGGGCCATTTTGCTACTCTTGGGGGGTAGCGCCCTGGTGCTCAGTGGCTATCGAGCGCGCCTCGGGGCGCTGCTATTGCTGGCCTTTTTGGTCCCGGCGACGCTCATTTTTCACGATTTCTGGGCCGTGGCCGACGCAGAACGCCAGGCCCAGATGATTCAGTTCATGAAGAACCTCGGCTTGATGGGGGGCTTGTCGTTGATCATCAGCCACGGCGCTGGTTCTCTGAGCGTGGATGCCAAGAAAAAGCGCAAGAAAGGCTAGGGGGGCAGCCACGATCGGGAAAAAATGCTAACCTTGGCGACGCACCTTGGCTATGCTGCAGGCCGATGTCGAAGCCACGGGGCGTGGCCAGATGGAGCGTGCCCCCTGCCGAGGACCTGAGATGACGGGAGCGCCCATGCCGCGAAGACCGAGACCGATGGCGACGTGCCGGTTTTGTTTGGTGCTGCTGTGGGTGTTCACCTGCTTCTCGGCCTGTGACGAGGACCTGCCCAAACCGGCGGTGGATGTCACGCCACCCCAAGATGTGATCGAGACGGCGACACCTGATGCCTTGGATCTCGACGCGCCAGAGGCGCTGCCCCCTGAAGATCTCTCCCCTGACGCCACGGAGACGGCAGAGATCGAAGACCAAGCGCCCGATGGCACTGTCGACCTGGTGGAAGTGGCGCCAGATCTCCTGCTGGATGCCGTCGAAGAGATCGCGCCTGACGTGATCGTCATCGAGGGCGAGCTGCGGGTCGAGGTCCTGGACGTCGGCCAGGGTGACGCCATCTTGCTGCGCACCAGTGACGGCAAAGTGGCCCTCGTCGATGGCGGCCGCAGCGCCGACCGGGTGATGCCCCACCTCAGCAGCCGCGGTATCACCCACCTCCACCTGGTGCTGGCCAGCCACGCCGACGCCGATCACATCGGCGGCCTGGTCGAGGTGGTGCGCACCCTCTCCATCGGTCTCTTCGTCGACAACGGCGTGCCTCACACCACCCAGACTTACGAGAACCTCATGGGGAGCGTGGAACAGCGCCAGATCCCTTACCACACGGCGCGCACGGGGGATCGCTTCAACCTGGGGGCCCACGTCACCCTCGACGTGCTGTGGCCCGGTGACCGCATCTATAGCGATCAGAACGCCAACTCCGTGGTGCTGCGCGTCACTCACGGACGGCGCTGCTTTCTCTTGACGGGCGACGCCACCACCAGCGTCGAGAACGCCTTGGTCGACGCCAACCTCTCCCCCTGTGAGGTCCTCAAGGTGGCCCATCACGGCGCCGAAGGGGCAACCAGCCACTCGTTTCTGGAGAGCGTGCGCCCGCGTCTAGCCGCGGTCAGCGTCGGGACCAACAGCTACGGCCACCCGGCGAGCACCGTGCTCAATCGCCTGGCGGTGCACAACGTCCTGACCTTGCGCACGGACCAGGTCGGGACCATCACCTACACCTCCAAAGCCGACGGCTCCTTGTGCCATGCCAGCTCTTCGAACCCGCAGGAGCGCTGTTTGCTGAACTGAGGGCACTGCGACACCGAGTCCAGTCTCAGTCCAGCACGGTCTTGGCCAAGCGAAAGCCCAGGATGTTCACCCGCGAGCTGGGGATGAGATTGCCGCGCGCGGCGGAGCGACAAGAGCGAGCGCCCGTTCTCCCGCGGCCGCCGCGGTGGACGCGCCGCGTCCCCGTCTCCGCACCCAGGGGATCGACGACGGCCTCGCTGGGGTAGTCGCCATAGGCATCCCAGACCCACTCCCAGACATTGCTGTGCATGCCGTAGAGGCCCCAGGCGTTGGGCTTCTTGCGGGTCACCTTCAAGCTCTTGGCCACGGCGTTGCTATCGTAGCGCGCCAAGGGGAGGAAGCAGGCCACGGCATCGGGCGGTGGCGGCACGTTGTCAGCCCGCGCAGCGAGCTCCCACTCCGCCTCGGTGGGCAGGCGATAGCCGCGGCAGGCATAGGGCGAGCCGCTGGGGTCGTTGATGCTCACCTGGCAATCGCGCAAGTGCCCGGCCGCGGCGACACCTTTGCACTCGCTGAGGATATAGCACGGCGGCAGCCCGTCGTGCTCCGAGAGGGCGTTGGCGAACGCGAGGGCGCTGAACCAGCTCACCTCCTCGATGGGGCAATCGTCACCACACGCGGCGTTATAGGCGGGGTTGTGCCCCATGAGGCGCACCCATTGCCCCTGGGTCACTTCCGTCGTCTGCAGCGCAAAGTCACGGGTCAAGGTCACGGGGAAAGGGTCTTCATCGGTGTCACGCCCAACCTCGTCTGCCGGCGAGCCCATGGTGAAGGTCCCGGCCGAGATGCGCACGAAGTCGATGTTCAGCTCGGCTTCGGCCCGCTCCTCTGGATCCACCGCCACGGGGCGTGCGGCGGTGTCGCCACCACTGGGCGCCACGCTTTCCTTCGCCGGATCGGGTGGCGTGGTGCAGGCCAGCGCCCCGAGGGCGCCCAGCCCTAGCAGCGCAGCGCCCAGCCACGCGCCGCGCCTCATCGCTCTTCTCGCTCCACAGTCACTGGTCATCACCGCGCATCCTCCTCGTTCGCAAGCGCATCCCAAGTCGCCAGAGAGGTCGGCGTTGCTCGACAGACGGCACCGGTCTAACACACAGACCCAGCGGAGGCCACTGGCGACAAGGCGACACGTCGAAGGCCCCCACCCACCTCTGCTTGGCCCCCCCCAGCCGTTGACACACCCCTTGGGCATGGCTAGCTTCCAGCAACTTCAAGGCATCTTCCGCCTTGGATGGACCTCTTTTCAGGAGTGTGCAATGGCACAGGCCAACGATTTCGTCATCCTCCTGGCGGGTGAAGCCGGCCAGGGCATTCAGAGCATCGAGAGCGTGCTCCTGCGCGCGCTGAAGCGCTGTGCTTACCACGTCTTTGCCACCTCAGAGGTGATGTCGCGGGTGCGCGGCGGCACCAACTCGACCACCTTGCGTCTCGGCAGCCACCGGGTCAGGGCGCTGCCGCATCAGGTGGACCTCTTCGTCGCCTTCAGCGCCGAGGCGGTGCGCCGTTACACCCCACGTTGCACCGCAGAGACGCTGCTCGTCGGCGATCCTGCGGTGGTCAGCGGTGCCGGCGCCGCGGCCCCCTTCGCCGCCTTGGCGACCGAGGCCGGCGACAAGCGCGCCGCGAGCATGGTCGCAGCAGGTGTCATCATGGGCCTCCTCGGCCAGCCCCTGTCGGCCCTGATACCCGTGGTCGAGGCCCACTTCTCGGCCAAAGGTGAGGCCCTCATCGCGACCAACGTCGCCGCGGCCACGGCAGGACACCGCCATGGGCAGGCTCTGGCCAAGGACACAGCGCGCCCCTTTGCGCTGCCCCCCGCAACCGACCTCAGCCAAGAGATCTTGATCAACGGCAGCCAGGCCATCGCCCTTGGCGCCCTCGCCGGCGATTGTGATGCCATTTTCTCCTACCCCATGTCGCCAGGCACGGGCGTGTTGAGCGCCCTGGCCCACTTCTCGACCCAGACGGACCTCGTGGTCGAGCAGGTGGAAGACGAAATCGCGGCCATCAACATGGCCTTGGGGGCCAACTACGCCGGCGCCCGCGCCATGGTCACCACCTCGGGCGGCGGTTTTGCCCTGATGACCGAAGGCATCAGCCTCGCCGGCATCAGCGAAACCCCTGTGGTGGTCCACGTCGCCCAGCGACCGGGACCGGGCACGGGCCTGCCGACACGCACGGCCCAAGAAGATCTCAACCTGGTGCGCTACGCTGGCCACGGGCTCTTTGCCCGAGCGATCTTCGCCCCGGCCACCCTAGAGGAGGCCTTCGCCCTCACCCACCAGGCCTTCAACCTCGCCGATGCGCTCCAGATCCCCGTCTTCATCCTCAGCGACCAGTACCTAGTGGACACCACCTACAATGTCCCGCCTCTCTCCAGCGAAGGCTTGGCCAACGATCGCCACTTGGTGGCGGCCGAGCCCGATTACCAGCGCTACCAGCTCACCCCGAGTGGCCTCTCGCCGCGCAGCGTCCCCGGCTTTGGTCCGGGGCGCGTCTGCGTCGACTCGGACGAACACGACGAGCGCGGCCGCATCACGGAAGACCTGGACGGCATCAGCCTCCAGATGAAAGACAAACGCTTCCGCAAGTTTGCCCTGGTGCAGGAGGCCGCCCTCCCGCCCATCTGGCACGGCCCAGCCGACGCCGAGCTTCTCCTGGTGGCGTGGGGCTCCACGGGCCCCGCCATTGAAGAAGCCCTGGCGCGCCTCGCTTCGCCCAAGGTGGCCCATCTCCATTTCCCCCAAGTGTGGCCGATCCACGCCAGCGCCGGCGCGCTCTTGCGGCGCGCGGGGCGACGGGTGGCCGTGGAGAACAGCCAGGAGGCCACCTTCGCCGATTGGTTGCGCTTGGAGACGGGCGTGAGCTTCGCCCCCCCCATTCTCAAATACAACGGCTTGGCCTTCAGCATCGAAGAGCTGGTGTCCCGCATCGAGGAGGCGCTTTAACATGGACAAATCCCCATTCGACATCGCCGGTGTGGACATCGCCTGGTGCCCGGGCTGCGGCAACTTCGGCCTGCGCAACACCGTCCTCAAAGCTTTCGCCGCCTTGAAGCTCGATCCAACGCAGTTGGTGATGGTCTCGGGCATCGGCCAGGCCGCCAAGTCCCCCCAGTACTACGACGTCAGCTACTTCAACGGTCTCCACGGGCGCGCCCTGACCCATGCCACAGGGATCAAGGCGGCCAACCCCGGCCTCACGGTGGTGGTCCAGAGCGGCGACGGCGACCTCTTCGGCGAGGGTGGCAACCACTTCATCCACGCCATCCGCCGCAACCCGGACCTCACGGTCATCGCCCACGACAACATGGTCTACGGCCTAACCAAAGGCCAAGCTGCGCCCACCTCGCAGCGGGGGATGAAGACCAACGTGCAGGTCTTCGGGGTCGCCGCCGAACCTCTGAACCCCGTGGCCTTGGCCATCGCCATGGGCGCTACCTTCGTCGCCCAGAGCGTCGTCGGCGAAACGGCGCTGACCCAGCAACTCATCGAGGAAGCCATCGGACACCCGGGCTTCGCCCTGGTCAACGTCTTCCAGTCCTGCCCCTCTTTCAACAAGATCAACAACCACAAGTGGTTCAAGGAGAACACGGCGCGCCTTGGCCCGGACTACGATCCCAGCGACCGCAACGCCGCCTTTGCCAAGGCGAGCGAGCGCGAGCCCTGGCCCTTGGGCCTGCTCTATCGCGAGCTTGGCAAGCCCACTTTCGAAGGCCAGCTCGCCGCCTACGCCGGCGACAGCACGCCGCTCTACCGGCGCCGGCGCACGCCCGAGCAGCTCGCCACCCTCATCGCGGGCTTTCGCTGACGCAGCCAGGCCGCCCTTGGCTTACGCAGCCGTGATTTTGGGCGTTCCACCTCCGTTTGCAGAAAATCGACCACCTGGGCGCCACCAAGCCGCGCCTCGGTGGCTCTTGGTTGGCAGGAAGGTTATTCGCCCCCTTTGGCGAGACCGTCGTTCTCGTTCCAACCAAGGAGTGCTGTCATGCGTCGTCGCAACTCTGTCATCTTGTTCCTTCTCTTCGTCATCGCCGGGAGCGCTCTGGCTTGTTCTGAAGATGAAACGAAGGCCCCCGAAGACCACGGCATCAGCCCCTACTCCCTCGCCGCGGTGGTCGAAGGGAGCAGCGTCGCCGAGGTGACTCAGGCCCTGACCCATTTCATCCACGAGATCGATGACACCACCCGCGGTCTCCCGGCAGACTGGACGGTCATCGGTGCCAACCAGGTACACGCGGGCGCCGGTCCCGAAGCGGCGGCACTCAACCTACCCAACGGCAGCCGCATCATCGAGGTTTGCAATCACAGCTACGCCGCGCAGGCCATGAGCATGGGCCCGCACAACGGGGTCGCCCTCCCTTGCAAGATCGCCGTCTATCAAGAAGGGAACGACGTGAAGGTGATCTTACTCAACCCCGAAGCCATCTTCGGTGCCTTCTTCCGCGACCTTACGCCGGATCAGATCGCCGGCATGGGCGGTCTCGCGGCCCAGGTACGCGGCGAGCTCGAGGGGCTGATCTCGGCGGCCTTGGCGGATCACGGGGCCAGCTTCCCGCGAGAGGATGTCGGGCCCCGCTGGAGCGCTGAGGACATGGCCGCTTTTGGCGACCTGCCCATCTCCATCGCCAACGACCTGACCATCCCGGAAGCCTACCGCGGCGATGGCGCCCAGCGCGAGGCTTTCAAGGCCCTCTTCATCGCGACCATGCTCGAGGTGGCCACCCACGAAGACGCCGCGAGCGTTGGCTCCCAGGTCGCCGGCTTGAGCGTGGCCGATTGGCGCGCCGCGCGCACCCACGCGGTGAGCCTGCCCACGGGGGTCGACCTCATCCAGCTTTGCTCACCCACCTACGCCAACGCTGCCCTCGCCATGGGCGCTGAACATGCGCCGGCCCTGCCTTGCCGCGTCGCCCTCTGGGTCGAGGGTGACGTGCTGCGCATCGCCCAGCTCGACACGGGCTTCGTCTTCCCCGTCTTCTTCTCCAATGCACCCGCAGAGATGCAAGAAGCCATGGCAGGGATGGCCGCAATGGTACGCCAGGACGTGACCTCGATGGTGGACGCCGCGAAGGCACGCCTCGCGGCTGACGAAGGGTGAGCGCGGCTATGGCTCACCGGTCGAGGCCTCCATACCCGCGGCCTCGAGCCGGCGGCGCAAGGCGGCGCGGGTGCGTTTGAGGCGCGACTTCACCGCCTCTGCGCTAAGCCCAAAGCGCTGCCCCAAGACCTCGATGCTCACGCCCTCCCCCTCGTGCAAGAGCAGCAGACTGCGGTTGGGCTCTTCAACGGCGACCAAGACCTCGCGCAGGCGCGCCACCCGCTCTGCCAAGAGGAGGCTCAGCTCGGCCACCTCGCTCTGCGGCGCCACCAGTTGCCCCTCGGGAATGGCATCAAGGGGGCTATGAGCGGCGCTATCGTTCTTCATTCCGCGGGTGAAGCGGTGACACGCCGTGCGCACCACGCGCTTGAGCCAGACCTCAATGGGCGCTTCACCGCGAAAAGACCCCAGGGCCTCCATGGCCAGCAGCAGCGCCTCCTGGGCCACGTCCTCGGCCAAGGCGCGGTCTGAACAGCGGTAACGCGCAAAGCGTTCCATCTCCGCATGGAAACAGCGTGCGAGGGCCTCGTTGAGCTCCGCCGTCGGTAGCGCGTCGGGGAGGGGCTGGCGAAAAAGCATGCAGCGCTTCGCGTCCTTGTCCATGGGGCTCCCTTTTTTGAATAGACCCGCGTCAGCGTCAGCGGCTGCGCCAAGGATAAGCAGGCCATCGGGCGGACACAAGGCCGACCCCAACCGGGCGGGCGGGGAAAGCGGGCCTGGAAGAGGCAGAACGGCGCACCTTCGTCACTCCTTCTGTGGCCTGTCTCACTTCCCAAGCCTTCGGGCCATGCTTATGACAGGACCTTGAACCGCGGCCCAGCGCCGCCGCCCACGCACGAGAGAGAAGTCATGGCCCAGAACCACACAGAAGCGGCCGCCCGCGCCCAGGACGCTGACCGCCCCACCACTCCCCTGCCCTCGGTGGTCGAAGCCATCGGGCACACCCCGCTCCTCACCCTGCGGGGTCCTTCTGCCGAGACGGGCTGTCGCATCGTCGCCAAGGCCGAGTGGATGAACCCGGGGATGTCCGTCAAGGACCGCGCCGCCCGCGCCATGGTCCTCGACGCCGAGGCGCGGGGCGTCCTCGGCCCGGGCGGCACCATCGTCGAGGCCACCGCAGGCAACACGGGGATCGGCCTGGCCCTGGTCGGCCGCGCCCGTGGCTACCAAGTGCTCATCGTCATCCCCCGCACCCAATCCCAAGAGAAGAAGGACATGCTCCGCCTCTGCGGCGCCGAGCTCCTCGAAGTGGACGCCCTCCCCTACAGCGACCCCAACCACTACGTCCACATCGCCGCCCGCCTGGCCGAGGAGCGCAACGCCCGCGGCGAACCCACCTTCTATGCCAACCAGTGGGACAACCTGGCCAACCGCCAGGCTCACTTCAGCGGCACGGCCCCAGAGATCTACCAACAACTCAACGGGGAGCTGCACGGCTTCGTCTCGGCCATCGGCACGGGCGGCACCCTGGCCGGTTGCAGCCGCTACTTCAAGGCCATCGACCCCTCGATCCAGATCGCCCTGGCCGACCCCTATGGCGCCAAGATGTGTGCCTGGTTCACCCGCGGCGAGCTGGCCGTCGACGTAGAGGGCGGCAGCATCACCCAGGGCATCGGTCAGGGACGAGTGACGGGCAACGTCGAGGGCACCCAAGTGGACCAGGCCTACCGCATCCCCGACGCCGAGGCCGTGGCCTGGGTGGATAGGCTGGCCCAGGAGGAAGGGCTGCTCTTGGGCGCCTCCTCGGGGATCAATATCGCCGGTGCCGTGCGCTTGGCCCAGGCCATGGGCCCAGGGCACACCATCGCCACCCTCCTGTGCGACCACGGCAGCCGCTACCAGAGCCAGCTCTTCGACCCCGAGTTCCGGCGCAGCAAAGGGCTGCCCGTGCCCGCCTGGCTCGATCGCTGAGACGCGCGACCTCGTCAAAGGAGCGGCGAGCGCGCTAGCATCTCCCTGCGTTTCACCCCTCGCCGTGGAGAGCCTCGCGTCATGCGTCACCTGTCCCTCTGTTTTTGCCCCTTCGCCTGCCTGGCGCTGCTCAGCCTGGCAACGCTCCCCTCCTGCCGCGCCAAAGCAGAGGACGACGCCGCGGCTGCGGCTGCGCCGCCAGTGCTGCGCCAGGGCGTGGAGATGACTTTGGCCCTCGTCCCTGACTTCGCGACGGACCTCGACGTCGAGGCCCAGCTCACGGCGTGCCTCGCCGTGCTCCAGACGCGCCTGGAGCATGCGCTCTCGGGTCCCTTCAACGTCTATCGCAGGGGCGACCTCATCGTGGTGGAGGTGCCAGAGGCAGCCGAGGCAGAGGTTCACGCCCTGAGCCAGCGCCCGGGTCGGCTGGATTTTCGTCTCAGCGTCGCCCACCCCCCCTTGATGCGGGAGGTCGCCGCCGCCGTGACAGCGCTGGGGGAAGCCGACGCTGGCTCCGTGCGCGTCGAGGAAGATCCGGACGATGGCCCGTTTCTGCGCGCTCCCTCCCGGGCTGCCCTCGAGGCGGTCCTGTCCGGGTTGCTGGCGGCCCAGCCCTTGCCGCCGGATCACCTGCTCCTCATCGAGGACCCGTCTCCCGCACTGAACAGCAGCGCCCGGACCCACCTCGCGGGGCCGGCCTTCATCAGCGGCGACGACATCCAAGACGCCGAGGTCGAGGTCGATCCCATCACCCAGCGTCCCCAGGTGATGATCACCTTCAACCCCCGCGGTGCTCGCGCTCTGGCCGAGATCAGCGGCCAGCACGTCGGCCGCAAGTTGCTGGTGGTCTTCGATGGCCAAGTGCTGACGGCGCCGGTGATCCGGGATCGCATCGACGGCGGCCGGGCGGTGTTGGACTTCGGCGCTGAGGACGGCGACCCCATGACGGCGGCGCGGCGCATGGTGAGCATGTTGCGCGCCGGGGCCCTGTCCACGCCGCTGATGGTGTTGACCGTGAGGCCCTTTGGCGCGAATGGCGCGGCTCAGTGAGGGCGGCCATGGGTGGCCTGGGCCGCGCCGCCTTCCTGCCCCAGGCGCGCGGCCCACAGCCGCTCGGCCACCAAGTGGACCACCCCTGAGGCCGACTGCACGCGCCCGGAGACGCCCACCATGGCCGTGGTGCGCACCAAGATTTTGTAACGCTCGGCGATAGTCGGCCACAGCACGGTGTTGATCAGGCCGACCTCGTCTTCGAGGGTCATGAAGAGCAGGCCCTTGGCCGTTGGGGGCCGCTGGCGACAGATGATCTGGCCCACCACGGCTGCCGGTTGCCCATGGGGGACGCGGCGCAGGGCCTGGGCATCGAGGAGGCCTTGGTGGCGCAAAAAGGGGCGCAGCGCCAGCAGGGGGTGTCCCTGGGTGCTGTGTTGGGTGTTGACGTAGGCGGCGATCATCTGCTCCCAAGGAGGCTGAGCGGGGAAGTCGGGCAGCTCATCGGCGGTGTCGAGGGCGAGCGCCCCGGCGAGAGGCGGCAAGGCTTGCTGGACCTGCCACAGTGCCTTACGTGGATCCAAAGCCAGAGAGGCGAAGGCGTTGGCCCTGGCGAGGAGGCGTTCGGCGCTGGCGCTGAGGGCGGCGCGGCGGCGGAGATCGGTGAGGTCGGTGAAGGGGGCGGCGCGGCGGGCGGCGATGAGGCGCTGGGCTTCTTCGGCGCGGAGGCCTTTGATGTAGCGCAGGCCCATGCGCAGGGCGGGGCGGTCTGGGCGTTGGCCGGGGCAGAGGGTGCAGTCCCAGTGGCTGTGGGCGACGTCGATGGGGAGGGTGTGGACGCCGGCGCGGCGCGCCTCCTGGACCAGGGTGGCCGGCGCGTAGAAGCCCATGGGTTGGGCGTTGAGGAGGCTGCAGAAGAAGGCCGCCGGGTAGTGGCATTTGAGGTAGGCCGTGGCGTAGCAGATGAGGGCGAAGCTGGCGGCGTGGCTCTCGGGGAAGCCGTAGTCGGCGAAGCCTTTGATTTGGGCGAAGACGCGTTCGGCGAAGGCCGGGTCGATGCCTTTGGCCTGCATGCGGCTGATGAGGCGCTCGCGGTGGGCCTCGATGCGACCGGGGCAGCGCCAGGCGCCCATGTCGCGGCGGAGGCGGTCCGCTTCGCCTGGGCTGTAGTCGGCGGCGCACATGGCCAGGCGCATGACCTGTTCTTGGAAGAGGGGCACGCCGAAGGTCTTGCGGAGGATGGGCTCGAGGCTAGGGTGGGGATAGGTGACGGGCTCGAGGCCATCGCGGCGGCGCAGGTAGGGGTGGACCATGCCGCCGCTGATGGGGCCGGGGCGCACCAGGGCGATTTCGACGACCAGATCGTAGTAGTTTTTGGGGCGGAGGCGCGGCAGCATGGTCATCTGGGCCCGGCTCTCGACCTGGAAGACGCCCACGGCGTCGGCGCGCTGGAGCATGGCGTAGGTGGCGGCGTCGTCTGCCGGGATGGCGTCCATGCTCGGCGGCGTCGGCCCGGGGTAGTGCGCCGCCAGCAGATCGAAGCAGAGGCGGAGCTGGTGCAGGGCCCCCAGGCCGAGGAGATCGACCTTGAAGAGGCCCAGGGCCTCGATGTCTTCTTTGTCCCATTGGATGACCGTGCGGCCCTCGCGGCGGGCGTTCTCGATGGGCACCAGGGTCCAGATCGGTTGGTGGCCGAGGAGGAAGCCGCCGGGGTGGATGGAGAGGTGGCGCGGGAAGCCGAGCAGAGCCCGGCTCCAGTGGAGCCAGTGGCGGTGCTGGGGCACCTCGGGCGCGAGGCCGACGGCGGCGAGCTGCGCGGGATCGAGGTCGTGGTCGAAGTAGCCGAGGGCTTTGGCGAAGCGCTCGATGCTGTCGGCGGCGATGCCCAGCGCCTTGCCCACCTCGCGCACGGCCGAGCGCGGGCGATAGCGGACGATGTTGCAGACCATGGCGGCCCGCTCCCGGCCGTAGGTGTCGTAGACGAAGCGGATCACCTCTTCGCGGCGGGCGTGCTCGATGTCGAGATCGATATCGGGCGGCTCGGCGCGCTCGCGGGAGATGAAGCGCTCGAAGAGGAGGTCGACCCGTTGAGGGTCCACGGCGGTGATCCCCAGGCAGTAGCAGAGCACCGAGTTGGCCGCCGAGCCGCGGCCCTGGCAGAGGATGCCCTCGCGGCGGCAGAAATCGACGATGTGGACCATGGTCAAGAAATAGCCGCAGTAGTCCAGCTCCTCGATGAGGGCCAGCTCGCGGGCGAGCTGCTCCGAGACCGCCGCAGGCACCACCCCACCGAAGCGCCAGGCGGCGCCCTCGGCGGCGAGCTCCCGCAGCCAGCCGGCGGTGGTGCGGCCGTCGGGCAGGTTCTCCGAGGGGTAGACATAGCGCAGCGCCGCCAGGGAAAAATCGCAGCGCGCCGCCACCTCCAGGCTGCGGGCCAACGCCGCGGGCTGGTCAGCAAAGCGCAGCCCCATCTCCTGGGGGCTGCACAGGGCGTGGCAGGCGTTGGCCCGCAGCCGGGTCCCCGCCTCGCTCAGGCGCACGCCATGAGCGATACAGGTCAGGATGTCTTGCAGCGGCTGGCGCGCCGCCGTGTGGTAGAGCACCTCCGCCGTGGCCACCGCCGGCCAGCCATAGCGCGCGGCCCAAGCGCGCGCCCGCGCCTCCTGGGCCACCTCTTCCTCCAAGCGGTGGCGCGGCAAGACCCAATAGAGGGCGCCGGCGTAGGCCTCGGCCATCAAGTCCAAGACCGCCAGCGGCGGCGCAGCGCGCACCAGCAGACTCTGGGCACCGCCCCACAAGGCCAGCAAACCCGGCGCGGCCGCCGCGACCTCGGCCCATGTCACCTGGGCGGCGCCCTTGGCACAGCGCCGACGTCCCGTGGTGATCAGCCGGCAGAGATGGGTGTAACCCACGCGATTCTGCACCAACAAGGTCAGCCGGCTGCCATCGTCGACGCTGATCTCGGCGCCAAGGATCAGCTTCAACCCCAAAGCCTGCGCCCGCACGTGGGCGCGCACCGCGCCGTAGAGGCCATCGCGATCGGTCAGCGCCATGGCCGGCAGACCCAGCTCGGCGCAAGCCTCGACCAGCTCCTCGGGCGTCGAGGCGCCCGTCAAGAAGGTGAAGTGGCTGTAGTTGGTCAAGGGGACGTAGCTCACGGGGCCTACCAGCGCCGCTCCAGCCCACCGTGGGCCAGAACGTCGCCCCGCATGATACTGAACATGCGTTCAGACCGCCAGCCCTCTTTGGCCGACACGGCGGCGCTCAGTCCAGCGCGAAGCGCAAGGTCTCGGGGATGGCGTCGCCCGAGAAAGACAGGCTGTAGCAACGCGGCTCCCCTTCGCCGTGGGCGTAGAAGCGCCCAGCCGCATCGGGCTGCGCGGGACAGGGGACGGGATCGGGGAGCCAGGGATTCTCGGCGTCCACGCAGCTCACCTCGTCGTAGGCGCACAGGGTGAGGGTGATGGGATGGGCCGGCACGGGCCAGCTCTCCCAGCACGAACAGGCTTGAATGGGGCGCGTGGTGAAGAAGTTGTGGGGCCAGGCCAGCGCGACGTCCTGGCCAGCCTCGAGGACCCGGACCATGGGCGGTGGGGGCTCGCACATGATGCAGGGGAAGGGGTCGTCGTCGTTGTCGGGGCAAGGCATGGTGCACCCTGGGGCAAAGATCCGACAGGTCGCCGTCTCGCCTGGGCTCACTTCTTCCTCGCAGCGAAAGGCGAAACGAACCTCTTCTTGCACGTAGCGGCGCGCGCTGCTGTCGTTGTGCACCACCAGGGTGCTCTCGCTCACCACCACGACCTCCGGCACCGTGTCCTCGACCTCGGGCGAAGTCTCTTCGACATCAGGCGAAAGATCTTCGGCATCAGGCTGTGTCTCGACGAGATCCGTGGCGTCGGCGCCGTTGTCTGGCGCCACATCGTCAGGGCGCTCGTTGTGGGTGTCATCGGAACAGGCGACCCACGCCGCGCAGGCGACGCACAGCAGCCAACAGCACAAACTTTTCTCGTTCATCGCGCCTCCTCATCTCCAGGAACCCTACGACGCCTTTCACTATTGCGAGAGCGCCACCAGACGTCAACAGCCATGTCGCGGCGCCACGTGGCGGCGAGCGCGAGGACGCCTGCCGCGGCGCCAGGCTAGGAGCGTGTAGATCAATGGACAAGCCCCAGCGATCAGCAGCGCCAGCATG
>CAYVQF010000004.1:49935-220532 GCA_964454015.1 uncultured Myxococcales bacterium | reverse complement strand
TCTTCGCCCCCCTCGACGCCATCCCACTCCCCGCGGATGACCCCCACGGCGCCGCCACCGCCCCCACCACCGACCTCCGCCCCGACCTCCCCGAACCACCCCTCGACCCAGAACACGCCCTCGCCAACGCCCCCAACCAACGCCAAGGTTTCTTCACCTTCCCCACACCCTAAACCCACCCGAGCCCCACTGTGGATCTCCGCCACCTCGACACCGCCGCACTCCGCCAAAGCCTCCGCCAAGGACAGTGCTCCAGCCGCGAGCTCACCACCGCCTGCCTCACCGCCATCCAACGCCTCGACCCCGACATCAACGCCTTCATCACCATCGACCCCGACGACGCCCTGGCCCAAGCAGATGCCGCCGACCAGCGCCGCGCCCGCGGCGAAGACCATCCCCTCTTGGGTATCCCCATGGCCGTCAAAGATCTCTTCTGTACCCGCAACCTCCGCACCACCTGCGGCGCCCGCATCCTCGAAAAGTTCATCCCACCCTACGAGAGCACCGCCACCGCCCGCCTGCGCCAAGCCGGCGCGATCCTCCTCGGCAAATCCAACATGGACGCCTTCGCCATGGGAAGCACCAACGAACACAGCGACTTCGGCCCCTGCCGCAACCCCTGGGACCTGCAGCGCAGCCCCGGCGGCTCCTCAGGCGGATCCGCCGCCGCCATCGCCGCCCGCATGGCCTGGGGCGCCATCGCCTCCGATACGGGGGGCTCCGTCCGCGTGCCCGCCGCCTACTGCGGCTGCGTCGGCTTCAAACCCACCTACGGCCGCGTCAGCCGCTACGGTATGATCGCCTTCGCCTCCTCCCTCGACCAAGCCGGCGCCCTGGCCCGCGACGTCACCACCGCCGCCGCCATCATCGAAGCGGTCGCCGGCGCCGACCCCGCCGACGCCACCTGCGCCCAGCGACCCGCACCTAGCCTGAGCGCGATCCCACCGGCAGCCCTCGCCGCCGCGAAAGTCGGCGTCATCCAAGAACTCTTCGCCGCCCCCATGGAGCCCGCCGCCGCCGAAGCCTACCAAGACACCCTCCAGCGCCTCGCCAAGGCCGGCCTCGAGCTCCACAACATCCACCTCCCCGAGCTCCAGACGGCCCTCCCCGCCTACCACGTCATCGCCATGGCCGAAGCCGCCTCCAACCTCGCCCGCTACGACGGCCTCCGCTTCGGCCAGGCCCGCGCCGCCGCCGACCTCCACCACATCCGCCGCCAAAGCCGCGCCGCCGGATTCAACCGCGAAGTCAAACGCCGCATCATCACCGGGACCTACATCCTCTCCGCAGGCCAACAGGCCGGCCTCCACCCCAAAGCCATGGCCGCCCGCGCCGCCATCACCGCCGCTCTCCACCGCGCCCTGCGCACCACCCCGCTGCTCCTCTCGCCCACCACCCCGCGCAGCGCCCCGCCCCTCCTCCTCCAAGCCCCCGAAGACCCCATCCTCACTTACCACCAGGACCTCATGACCGTAGGCCCCAGCCTCGCCGGGCTACCCGCCATCAGCCTCCCCTGCGCCCGCATCCACCAACGCCCACTGGGACTACAAATCATCGCCGCCCCCTTCGCCGAAGCCACCCTCATCGCCTTCGCCCGCGCCATCGAGGCCCTCCTCGACCCGCTCCCACTGCCTTGCGGAGTCACGCCATGACCCACTGGGAGACCCTCATCGGCCTCGAGGTCCACGTCCAGCTCGCCACCCGCACCAAACTCTTCTCCCCCGAAGCCATCATCCCCAACGCCCCCCCCAACAGCGCCTGCCACCCCATCAGCCTCGGCCTCCCCGGCACCCTCCCCACCCTCAACGGCCACGCCGTCCACTTGGCCCTCCGCGCCGCCATCGCCCTCGGCTGCCACATCCACCCCGTCTCCACCTTCGCCCGCAAGAGCTACTTCTACCCCGACCTCCCCAAAGGCTACCAAATCACCCAAGATCACCACCCCATCGCCGGCCCAGGACAGCTCCGCTTCACCAGCCAGGGCCGCGACCACACCTGCCCCATCACCCGCATTCACCTCGAAGAAGACACGGCCAAACGCCTCCAACTCGACCCCCACACCTGCGGCATCGACCACAACCGCGCCGGCATCCCCCTCATCGAAATCGTCACCGCCCCAAGCCTCAGCTCACCCCAGCACGCCGCCGACTTCCTCCGCGCCCTCCACCGCTGCCTCGTCGACGCCGGCGTCACCCTCGGCCACCTCGACCAAGGCCACCTCCGCTGTGACGCCAACCTCTCCCTGCGTCGCCCCGGCCAAGCCCCAGGGGTCCGCTGCGAAATCAAAAACCTCAACAGCTTCCGTTTCGTCGCCCAAGCCCTCACCGCCGAAGCCGACCGCCAACGCCATCGCCTCGCCCGCGGCCTCCCCCTCACGCCTACCACCCTTTCTTGGAACCACGCCCGCCAGGCCTTGCGCGCCATGCGGGCCAAAGAAGACAGCGCCGCCTACCGCTTCTTGCCCGAGCCCGATCTCCCTCCCCTGACCATCACCGCGGAGCACATCGCCTCCGCCCGCCAAGCCCTCCCCCCGAGCACGACCCAACGCGAAGAGACCCTGCGCCAGAACTTCGCCCTCAACCCGCACGACGCCCAACGCCTCGCCAACTATCCCCAGGTTTACGCCGCCTTCTGCGCCGCCCACGACATCTATCCTCACCCGCAGACCCTGGCCAAGCTCCTCCTCGGTGGACTCCTGCGACGCGACAACGGGACCAAAGACCAGCCACCGCCCCTGCAGGCACGGCAAATCGCCGACGCCGCCAGGCTCCTCGACACCCAAGCCCTGAGCAGCACCAGCCTGCGCGCGCTCTTGCAGCAGTGCCTCCACGACCCAAACCAGCCCCTCCCCTCGGAGCTACTCGCCCAGCAGGGACCGTCCGCCCCCGCGACGCCCGCAGACCTCGACGCCCTGGTGTGCCGCGTGGCGGCCGCCCATCCCACCGAAAGCGCGCGTCTGCGCGCTGGTGAAGAGAAGCTTCGTGCTTACTTCATGGGGCGATGTATGGCCGCCGCCGGCGCTCACGCCGACCCCCAGGCCATCGCCGCCGCCCTCCACCGTTGGCTCAGGAGCGCCCCACCGCCATGACCTTCGACGCGCTGCAAGAAATGCTCACCCGCCACGCCTGGCAGCAGGTCACCAGCCAAGCGCCCCGCGCCGCCGTCGCCCTGGTCCTCCATGATCGCACCCAAGACCGTGGCGACTGGGAGCTCTTGTTCATCCGCCGCGCCGCCCACCCCCAAGATCCCTGGTCAGGGCACATGGCCTTTCCCGGCGGCCGCATCGAAGCCGCCGATCCCAACAGCCGCGCCGCGGCCCAACGCGAATGCCAAGAGGAGCTGGGCTTCGACCCGGGCGTCCACGGCCGCTACCTGGGGCGCCTCTCGGATCTGCAAGCCATGGCCAGCGGCCGCATCGTCCCCCTCGTCATCGAGCCCTTCCTCTTTGCCGTGCCGACCCTGCCCCTTCTGCGTCCAGATCCCGCTGAAGTCGAAGAGGCCTTGTGGATCCCTCTCCGCTTTTTCCAGCAGCCCGAACACCGCAGCGTCTTCGACTATCGTCATGACCAACACACCTACGCCCTGCCCTGCTACCATTGGCAAGGACGACGCATCTGGGGCCTGAGCCTGCGCATGCTGGACGAGTTCTTGGCCCTCCTGCCCCCCCCGACAGCATGAACCTGGCGGCAACACCACATTCCGTGGAAAATTTCGACACCGTTGGAATTTCCTCCTTCCGTGTGACCTCTCACCCCAGTGCCGCGCAAAATGATTCGCTCGCGGCTCCCCCAAAAATGCATTCACCAACAGTTTGACGTTTCGCGTTACACTCTGTTAGGGTTGTGTAACGTGATGTTGAGGAAGTGCGGGTTGGCGAATGTGGGGGACGCCGGAAGGGAAGGGTTGGGTACGCCTCTCGTCCAGGGACGCGTCGCCATGCCAGCCCCGACATCGAAGCCCAGGGCCGTGACGATGTGCGCGGCCAGGGTCCAGGGGGCGCTCAGCCCCAGGGCGAGTGGACGCCAGACCATGGTGCCCACGGCTGAGGGGGTGGCGGCCGATGCTTTGCGCCAGCGGCGGCCATCGCCCAGGTGGATGACGTCCACCTCGACTGGGACCACGCCTTGGCGAATCATGTCCAAATCCAGGGCAGCGCCGTAGGAGAGGTCGATGACCCGGCCGCTGACGAAGGGACCGCGGTCGTTGATGCGCACCACCACGAATTGTCGGGTGTCAGGGCGGCGAACGCGGACGATGCTGCCGAAGGGGAGGCTGCGGTGGGCCGCCGTTTGCCCGTACTTGTCAAAGGGCTCGCCTGAGGCCGTCGCGCGCCCTTCGAAGCCCGGGCCATACCACGAGGCCAGGCCCTGCAGCGCGTGCTGAGAGGCGTCGAGGCTGACGGGGCGCTCGCCGGCGGCGAGCCAGCGTTGGTAGTGGTCCATGGCCGCGGCGTCGGGGTAGACGCGGTGGGCATCGGCGCGGGGCGCGCCGCCGCAGGCCGCGAGGAGCAGCCCCATGAGGGCGAGCCACAGGTGCCATCCTGGCCGAAGCTCAATGTTGGGGGTCATGCGCCAAGCCTTTCGTCATTCTGCGCAGCCAAGGGCACGCGCTTCCAGGGCGCGAATGCGATCGCGCACTTGGGCCGCCTCTTCAAAGGCGAGTTTGGCGGCCAGAGCGTGCATCTTCGCGCGCAGCTTGGCAATCCTGCCCTCGAGCTCCGCTGGCGTCAAGGCATCATCGTTCTCGGCCCGGGCCGACGCCGGTTCACCCGCCTCGGGGGGGACGTGGGCAGCCAGGTCATGGATCGCCGTCACCACGCTCTGCGGCGTGACGCCATGGGCCACGTTGTGGGCGTGCTGCCGGCTCCGCCGCCGCTGGGTCTCTTGGGTCGCCGCGATGATGGCGTCGCTCTCGCGGTCGGCATAGAGGATGACCCGCCCGTGGACATTGCGCGAAGCCCGTCCAATGGTCTGGATCAGAGAACGGCGCGAGCGCAAGAAGCCCTCTTTGTCGGCGTCGAAGACGATCACCAGGGCGACCTCGGGCAGGTCGAGCCCCTCGCGCAGGAGGTTGATCCCCACCAAAATATCGAAGCGCCCCAGACGCAGATCCCGCAGCAGGGCGGAGCGCTCCAGCGTGTCGATGTCGCTGTGCAGGTAGCGCACCCGCAGCCCCGTCTCGGCCATGTACTCCGTGAGGTCCTCGGCCATGCGCTTGGTGAGGGTGGTCACCAGGACGCGACCTTGGCGGGCGATCACCTGGCGGATCTCAGCCAGGGCGTCGTCGACCTGGCCCTGGGCAGGCCGCATCAGGACCTCGGGGTCGAGCAGCCCCGTGGGCCTGATGATCTGCTCGACGATGACCCCCTCTGAGGCCTCGAGCTCAAAGTCGCCGGGGGTCGCCGAGACGTAGATCACTTGATTGACGAGGGCATCGAACTCATCGAAGCGCAGCGGCCGGTTGTCCAGCGCACTGGGCAAGCGAAAGCCATAAGAGACCAAGGTCTGCTTGCGCGATCGGTCGCCGCGGTACATGCCCCCGATCTGCGGGACCGTGACGTGGGACTCATCGATGACCAGGAGGAAATTGGCGGGAAAGTAGTTGATCAGGCAGGGCGGTGCCTCCCCCTCAGCGCGTCCCGTAAGATGACGAGAGTAGTTCTCGATGCCACTGCAATAGCCCATGGTGACCAACATCTCGAGGTCGAAGGTGGTGCGTTGGTCGAGGCGCTGGGCTTCGACCAGGCGCCCTTCCCGGCGCATCGCCTCGACCTGTTCGACCAGCTCGCCTTTGATCTCCTGGATGGCGATCTGCCGCCGCTCGGGCGTCACCACGTAGTGGGTCGCCGGAAAGACCGAGACCTTGTCCAGCTTCTGCAGCAGGGCCCCGCGCAGGGAATCGACCTCGTGGATGGACTCCACCTCGTCCCCAAAGAAGGTCACCCTGATGGCGCGCGCATTCTCATAGGCGGGAAAGATCTCGACCGTATCGCCTCGCACCCGAAAGGTCCCGCGATGGAAGTCGATCTGGTTGCGGCTGTACTGGATACCCACCAGGCGCCGCAACAGCTCGTCCCGATCCAGGCGCTGGCCCGTGCGCACCTCCACCCGCATCCCAATGTAGGCCTCAGCCGTGCCCAAGCCATAGATGCAGGAGACGCTGGCGACGATGATCACATCGTCGCGGGTCAACAGCGCGTGGGTCGCGGCGTGCCGCATGCGATCGATGGCGTCGTTGATGGCCGAATCTTTCTCGATGAAGGTGTCCGTCGAGGGGACGTAGGCTTCGGGCTGATAGTAGTCGTAGTAGGAGACGAAGAACTCGACGGCGTTGTCTGGAAAAAGCTCGCGATACTCGTTGAAGAGTTGGGCCGCCAGGGTCTTGTTGGGCGCCATGATCAAGGTCGGGCGTTGCACCCGCTCGATGACCTGCGCGACGGTGAAGGTCTTGCCGCTGCCCGTCACCCCCAGCAGGGTCTGGGCCTTGACCCCTTGCTCCAGCCCCTGCACCAGCTCATCGATGGCCTGGGGCTGATCCCCACGCGGCGTGAACTTCGACGCGATCCGAAAAGGCGGCATGGACATCTCTCCAAAAAGCAAACGCCACCCGGAGGCGGCGTCGCGTTGGAAAGGCAACACGCAGCAAGGACGCTGCGCAAACCTTCAGCTCAAGGGACCTCGGGAAGACTCGTCCCAAAGGACCACACCAGCGAAAGCAGCGCCGTGGCTCTCCACGCGGTGCTCGATCCCAATGGAGAGGATCTCGCGGATCTCGCGATTGCGGAAGGCCATCCCTTGCGCTGCCATCTCCCGCACCTTGGCCTCGATGTCTACCAGCCGGCCCACCCCATGGTGCTCCATGATCAGGCCGGGCAAGGCATCGTCGAAGGGCACACCTATCGCCACGGCCGCAGCGATATACTCGCCGGGCGTGCTCGACATGATGTCCGCATAGGCCACCGGTACCAGCGCCCCGTAGGGCAACAGCACCGGCTCGATGCGCTGGCAGTGGGGAGGCAAAATGGAGCTCATCCGCACCAAATTGGTGTCACCCACGCCAGCGTTGAGAAGAGATTGATCGAACGCATTCAAGGGCGCATAGCCTTCAGAATGACCAGAGACGAGAAAATAACGCGTCGGCTGTTTGAAGATCATAGCGTCCCCCCCACGGCTTTGATGGCGGGCTCGAGTCCTTCACTCTGGTGTTTGATCAGCTTCAGCGATTGCCGAGGCGGATAGACACCGCGGTTGATGACCATCATCTCGAAACGCTGCGCCCCGAGACCTTCGAGCAAAACAGGGTGAGCCTTATCAGGTTCACTTTCGCCGCAGGTGTAGAAGTCCACCGCGGCATAACCATGTTCCGGCCAAGTGTGAATGGAGAGGTGCGACTCCTCGATCACAACCACCCCGCTCACCCCTTGCGGTGCGAAGCGGTGAAAGGTGCTCCTGACGATGGTGGCCCGCGCTTCGCGCGCCGCGTCGTTCAGCAGATCCTCGATCCGGTTGAGATCATTGAGAGTATTCTCGTCGCAATCATAGTATTCTACAAGTAGGTGTCGCCCGAATGTGTTCAACCCATGATCCTCCTTATGAACGCGAGAGACTCGCGAAAGCGAGCAAATGCTTCGGCGCCGCTGAACTCGCGACGTCTTCGATCTGCTCATGCGTTACGGGTGTACAAAAAAAACGCGGAAGGTTGGTACTCTCCGCAACAGCGCGCGGGTTATATATGCCTCAGAACGTCACGTCAATAGATTCATGCGACGCGTGCCCGCGAGAGCGCTTGGCGCCCCTTGCAACAGCAAGGGACGAAGGAGACCCTCGCAAACACTATCCTAAAACTGCGGCAGAACGATTTTGTTCCACGCCGCTCAAAATGGCTTCCCCCAAAAGACCGATGAAGGCAGAGCGCCAGCCCGACCCCCGACCAAAAGAGCCGCCCCATCTTGGCGCACTCAAGAAGTCTGCTCCCCCCAAATGGCCGCCAACTGCCACGCCCACGTCGCAAGATTCAAGCAGCGACGCAGGCCTGAAAGCCCTCAAATGCCGCCGAAACAGAAGCCCGAGAAGTCCAAGTTGGGCATACAACTCTCCTCTTCCCGGCACGAACCGCCGCTGGCAAGACAGCCGCGGCACACCGGGAGGCCCAGCGCACCTGGCTCACAGACACTGCCTTGCGGACACGGCGCGACCGTCGCGTCATCCATCTCGCAGAAGCCCGGGATATAGCACAGGTTGCTCAAGCCGTCACACAGCCACCCCTCTTCGCCTTTGATGCCCACACAGTCCCCGTGTTGCGCGCAGCTATCCGGTGAGAGGCACTTGCCCGTCACGGGATCACAGGTGTAGCCCGTGGGACAGGAGCAGGTTTCGCACAGGAAAGCGTCGCACAAGAAGCCGCCACAGTCGCTGTGCTCAACGCACTCCACACACACGCCTTCCCGCCCGTGCAGGGCGCCATAGCAAATGGGCTTGCCACTCCCAGCGCAATCGTCACTGGTCGAACAATGCTGAGTGCCAGGCACACACTCCCCCTTACCCTGGGCACAGGACTCACCGCTGAAGCAGTTGGCGTCCGAGAGGCACGCGACGCACGCACACAGGCCCTCATCGAGGAAGGCGCCCGGGCAATCGGCCTCCACCTTGGAACAGGACGAGCACACGCCTGAAGTCGGCTCACAGACGTCCCTGGTGGTGTTGCAGCGATAGCCATCGGGGCAGGCGATCCCCGTCCCGCACTTGGGCAGGCAGCGGGTCCGGCCCTGGAACTCCACGCACAGCGAGCCTCGACCACACTCGACCGCGTTCTGACAGGGCGAGCAGGAGCTCACCTTGTTGATGCAGGTGGTCGTAGAAGGATCGCACACTTCCTCGGCAGGACAGCCGGTGATCAGGCAGCCCACACAAGCGTTGTTGGCAGGCACACAAACCTTGGCTGCCTCGGCGGAAGTGCTGGTCGCGACACAGCCAAAGCCCGTCGGACAGTCGTCGTCGCTCTCACAGAGATAGGCGCAGACGTTCTCTTGGCCCAGGGCAATACAGCGATCACCAGGCCCGCCGCACTCCGTCGAGCCGATGGTCGCACAGCTATCGCAAATCGGCTTGCCCGTGCGCTCCACGCACAGGCCAGTCGTGGTGTCGCAAGACTGATCGAGCTGGGCACAGCCCGAGATGGTACAACCCGCCACACAGGCGCGGCTCTCCAGATCACAAGTCTTGCCGGCAGGGCACGAACCCACGCGACAACCGTCTTTGCAGGTCTCGTCCGCCGTGTCGCAGTACTTGCCAGAGGCGCATTCGCCATCGGCACTGCAATTCAGCTCGGCGACGCATTTCCCGCTGGTCTTGTCGCAAAGCAAGGGCGAAATGCAGTCGTTGTTGCCCTTACAGATCGCCGGGGCATCGATGCACTGCCCCGTCAAAACGTTGCAGACCTGGTTGAACTCTTTGCAGTCATCCCGGGTCACACACCCCGTCGACACGCGGCACACCAGATCGACGCACTTGTAGCCTTCGCCCCAAGAAGCGCATTCCTCGTCGCCCAAACACTCGACGGCCGTGCAGGTGTTGTCATAGCACGCGCGGTTGGCACCACAGTCGGCCTTGGTCGCGCACGCCACTTGGTCGCAAGTATTCGTGAGAATACTACAAATCGACCCGCGTTCGCAGTCCTGATCGACCTTGCACGCGTTGGAAGGGGCGGTCTCGTCATCACAGGCGGTAGCCCACAGGACCACCGCACCCATAAGCCAAAGAATCCAAATTCTGCTCGAGGAACTCACGGGTACCTCCTCCCTTGTCGCATGAAAAGATCGCAATAGAAAACCAACCCACCACGGCTCGCCTTCACTGGCCAAACACCGCCGAAAGTCCATGTTTCGACCGTCGCCACTACTATAGCTGGCATGCCAATGCAACACAATAACCGCAACGGCACTTCACCAGGAGCCAAGGACACCAACGAGCACAGCCCCCCCGCGCCGCCCCCCCAACGGACGCGCCCCCTATTTCTTCTTCACCTGCGCCATGTTCTCTTGGGCCTTCTTGTACTGCTTGCTCACGATATCGCTCGCCACTTCGCGCGAACCCAAACCAAAAGCCAGGGCCAGGGCCAAGCACAAGGCCCCGAAGAGCAGCGCAAAAGCAATGAGGACGAAGTCTGGCGCGATGTCCAGGTGGTGGACCGCCATGGTGAACGCAAAGACCAAGACGGTGTAACGCGACAAGACCCCCAACCAGCGCCGCGACTCGTCCTCGCCGCTGCCAATGACCAGATCGCGCACATAATTGCCAATCGCAAAACCCACCGCCACGATGACAATGGCCACACTGACATTCTTGAGCAAATAGGCCAAGAACGTGTTGAGGTAGAGGGACCAAGTCACCAGACCAACCGTGTCGAGCGCTTGGGCCGTGGCCAACAAAATGATGGCGATCTGCACCAACAGGCCCATGAACTCGCTCGGCTCATCGAGCTTCTCGCTGCGGTTGGCCAAGGCACCCAGACCAATCTTGGCCAAGACCTTGTCAAAGCCCAAGGACTTGAGCACGTTCTCCACCACACCACGGGCCAAACGACCGAGCACCACACCGACGCCAACGATGAGGCCTGCCACCAAAAGACTCGGCAGGAGGTTCCAGAACTGACCCACCATCTCCGTCAACGGCGCGCTCAGCGTCTCCAATCCCAGCGCATTGAGCGCCGCGATGAAGACCTGCAGCATGATGAACCAGAAGGCGACCAGACCCACCACGGCGCTCGCCTTCATCCGCGCAAAGAGCGCCTCCAGCTTGAGCTTGGTCGTCAAGCGATCAAGACCCACCGACGCCAGCAGGTTGGCCAAGACCGCCCGGGCAATACGCCCCAACACATAGCCGCCAACCAGCAACAGGGCCGCCTTGGCCACGGCCGGCAGCGTCGCCACCACCTGGGTGATCGCCGCCGTCAGCGGCTCCGACAGCGCGGTGATCTTCAGCGCGTCCAGGGCTCCCGCCAAACCCAAAAGCAAAATGAGCCAAAACACGACCCGACCGACGTTGTCGCTGAAGGGACGATGCTCGTCATCGCTCTCCGCCAGCTCGGCGAAACGCTCATCCAGACGCAGCGAGGCCGCACCGCGAGAGGTCACCTTGCGCAAGATCAGCGCCGCCACATAGGCCACCCCCAGGATCAAGACCGCCTTGGCGATGCTGGGGAAGGCCTGTAAGACCGAATCCACCAAGCGCTCGATGGGACCGGCCACCTGGGTCAAACCCGTGTATTGCAAGGCCGCGACCAGCACCAAGGCCAGCAACATATAATAGATCACCGCCGCGATGGCGCGCTCCAGCGCATGCTTCTGCCGGGCCTTCTCACTGATCAAGAGGTTCAAGCCAAGCTTCTCGGCGATTTTGTCGTCCCAAGTGGTCCGACACAATGCCTTGAAAACACCGAGCGCGACCATCTTGGCCAACAGCCATCCAACCACCAGGATCGCCAAACCAAGCAAGACGCGCAGCACGATCTTGCCCGGCTCGGTCATGAACCAACCCTCGATGTCCGTCCACCATGAGGCCGTAGCCAGCAAAGATGACCCAAACCAATGCGTCGTCACCATACTTACTCCTTTCGGTTCGAGAAAATGCGCGCGGGACCATGCGCCCCATTTGGACCATGGACCCTCAGCCAAGCACCGCCGTGACAACGGCAGCATGACGTCGCTGCCAAATACCGAGTATGTGTTTCACTTTTGCCCCAAAAAGGCTCTCAGGGTAAAGTGCAACACGTCAACAACGCGGTGTCGCTTTTCGCCACACCTTGATTACCCCACTTGCCCTCCCCGTGGCAAGAGGCCACACGATGCCTGCCTCCAATCTCCGCTTACGCGCCCACATGTTGAGCCTCCTCGTCATCGGCGGCGCCATCCTCTTTGCCTTCATCATCTACCTGGGGCTCGCCTTCTGCCTCTATCTCTGGCGCCATCCCCAGATCCTGGTCTACGGCTACACGGCCCTCATCGCCCTGCAACTCTATTGGCTGCTCTTCGCGTTCTTGCGCCGCCGCTTCAGCATCACCGAGAGCCCCTAGGCCACGACGAACATTATTCCGCCATCGGCCAGCGCTGCCGCATCCCCTGCGTAAGCCTCGCCCTGACGCCGGACATCTTTCCCAGCCCTTGCCCTCTCAGCACCGATCTGCTTGTAGGCAAAACGACCTAGCGCTATCGTAGCCCTGCCTGCACGCAAACGGTGCCCCGCACCCTCTCGGCCCTCGCAAGGAGACCCCCATGGCACGCTTCAACCTCGAAGAGCGAACCTTTGAGTTGGGTAAAGACATCCTGGAACGCATGGAAGGAGAGACCCCCTCCATCTTCGACAAGCAATGGTGGACCGGTGTCATGATGGAGTGGTGCATGAAGGATCCCGCCTTCAAGCTAGAGATGTTTCGCTTCGTCGACGTCTTCCCCCAGTTGCGCAGCTCTGACGCCATCTCCTCTCACCTCAAAGAGTACTTCACCCGACCAGGGCAGAGCTTCCCCAAAACCATCCAGCTCGGCATCAAGGCAGGCTCTTTCTTCTCGGGAACCATCGAGAAGAACCTGCAGCGGATGGCGCGCCAATTCGTCGCCGGGGAAAACCCGGAAGAAGCCTTCACGGTCATCAACAAAATGCGCAACGAGTCCCTGGCCTTCACCGTCGACCTCCTCGGCGAGAAGTCCGTCTCTGAGAGCGAGGCCATGGACTACCAACGCCGTTACCTCGACCTCATGGAGGGTCTCCACGGCCTGGCCACCAAGTGGACCGATCACCCCACCCTCGACCACGACGACCATGGCCCCATCCCCCGGATCAACATCTCCATCAAGGTCTCCTCGCTCTACTCCCAGATCAGCGCTGTCGACCTCGACAACAGCGCCAAAATGCTACACGAGCGTCTCAAGCCCATCTTCCTCCGCGCCAAGGACATCGGCGCGGCGATCATGCTCGACCTCGAACACTACGCCCTGAAGAACATCACCTACGAAGCCTTTTATCGCCTCCTGGAGGATCCCGATCTCAAGCAGGGACCCGAAATGGGCGTCGTCGTCCAAGCCTACCTGCGCGACTCCGCCCAAGACCTCGACGAAATCATCAAGCGCGCCAAAAAGGCCAAGAAGCGCATCAGCATCCGCCTGGTCAAAGGCGCCTATTGGGACTCCGAAACCGTACACGCCCACCAGCAACACTGGCAGGTCCCGGTCTACCAAGAAAAGACCGCCACGGATCACAACTTCGAACACCTCAGCACGGTCATCCTCAAGTCCAAGGGCGCCGTCAAACTCGCCATCGCCAGCCACAATGTCCGCTCCATTGCCCACGCCATGGCCCAAGCCGAAGCCCTGGGCCTGCCCAAAAACGCCGTCGAGTTCCAGACCCTCTTTGGCATGGCTGAGCCCATCAAGAAAACCCTCATCAAAATGGGCTACCGCGTCCGCGACTATACGACCGTCGGTGAGATGGTCCCCGGGATGGCCTACTTGGTGCGCCGCCTCTTAGAGAACACCTCCAACGAATCCTTCCTGCGCGCCAAGTTCGTCGAGGGCGACTCCCGCGAACGCCTCTTGGCCCAACCCCAGCCACAAAACGCGCCACCACCGACACCTCCCACCCCACCCTGGGGTGGCAACACCCCCCTCACCGACTGGCGCTTTCCCGAACCCCACCGCGATTTCAGCAAAACCTTGCTCAACTTCGAGAAAAAAGCGCTGGGGCAAAAAATCCCCGTGGTCATCGCCGGTGACAAGCGCCACAAAACCACCGTGGAACCCTCCCTCTATCCCGCCGATCCCCAGGTGGTCGTCGCGGAGTGTGCCTTGGCCGACAGCGCCGACATCGCCGAAGCCATCGCCCACAGCCGCAAGCATTGGCTCCGCTGGAGCCAGCGCCCCGCCCAAGACCGCGCCGACATCTTGCGCAAGGCCGCCAAAATCATGAACGACCGCCGCGCCGACCTCGCCGCACTCCAGGTCTTCGAGGTCGCCAAGTCTTGGGAAGAGGCCGACGCCGATGTCGCTGAAGCCATCGATTTCCTCAACTATTACGCCTATGAAGCCGAGAGACTCGCCCCCGGCATTCGCCTGGGCGAGGAGCCGGGCGAACACAACCTGTTGACCTATCAGGGGCTCGGCGTGGGCGCCATCATCGCCCCATGGAATTTCCCCTTGGCCATCGTCACTGGCATGACGGCGGCCGCCCTCGTCGCCGGCAACGCCGTCTTGGTCAAACCCGCACGCACCTCGCCGGCCTGCGCTTACGCCATGTTCGAAATCCTCCTCAAAGCAGGCATCCCCAAAGACGTCATCCACTTCGTCCCCTGTGTCGGCGCCCAGGTCGGCCCCCTCCTCGTCGAAGACAAAGACATCGATTTCATCACCTTTACGGGCTCCATGGAGGTCGGCATCGACATCCTCCAGCGCGCCGCCGTCGTCCAAAGTGGACAGCGCAACGTCAAACGCGTCGTCACCGAGATGGGGGGCAAGAACGCCATCGTCATTGACGACGACGCCGACCTCGACGAAGCCGTCACGGGGGTCGTCAAGTCCGCCTTTGGCTTCCAAGGTCAGAAGTGTTCGGCCTGCTCCCGGGCCATCGTCGTCGGAGATGCTTACGACGCATTCACCGCACGCCTCATCGAGGCCACCCGCTCCCTCCACATCGGCCCCCCCACCTCACCGCGAAATCTGGTCGGCCCAGTGATCGACGAGAAGTCCCAGCAGCGCATCATGGGCATCATCGAAGAGGCCACCCAGGACTTGACCGTCGGCATCTGCCGCAAGGAGGACCTGCCCGCGCACGGCTACTACGCCCCTCCCACGGTCTTCCTCGACTGCCCACCCCAACACCGCATCTGCCAGGAAGAAATCTTCGGCCCGGTCCTCGCCGTCATCAAAGCCAGCACTTTTGAAGAGGCCATCGGCATCGCCAATGACACGGCCTTTGGCTTGACCGGCGCCGTGTTCTCCCGCAGCCCCCTCCACATCGATTACGCCCGCATGCACTTCGACGTGGGCAACCTCTATATCAACCGTGGCTCCACGGGTGCCCTCGTCGGGCGCCAGGCCTTTGGCGGCTCCAAAATGAGCGGCGTCGGCTCCAAAGCCGGCGGGCCCGACTACCTGCGCCAGTTCATGGCCCCCAAGTGCACCACGGAGAACACCATGCGCCGGGGCTTCTCGCCTGAAACCCTCTAGGCCATCTCTCTTGGGCCGCGCCCATGGCGCGGCCCTCCCTCCTACGCAATAAAAGGTGTCCCATGACCGCGCCCACGCGCTTTGCCGCCGTTCGCACCATCATCGAAGCCTTCCTGGCCCAACCCGACGCCGAGGCGCTGCGCGCCGCTGCCGCCGACCTGGGAGTCCTCGACGGACGCGACATCGCCCTCGGCCAAGATGATGAGGCAGAGGCCCTCCTCGACTACTACCTCTTCGCCGCGTCTGCAGAAAATGGCCGCCCCCGCATTCACGCCTTCATCGCCGCGCCCCCCACGACCCTCTCACCCGATGGCCGCGCCCTCTTTGCCGCCCTCGCCCAGACCCACTTCTCCATCTTCGAGCGCCGCCCCTCGACCCACCCCAACCAGGGGGGCGTCCTGGTGCGCGACATCTTCTCCAGCGACGCCACCTATCTCCTTGAAGAAGGCATCCACCTGCCCATGGCCCGCGACGGAGACTATGCCGCCATGCGCTTGGTCCAGGTCGGCGATCGCTACGTCCACACCGGTGCCCCCATGGCGCTGACGGCGAGCTTGGTCAAAGGACTGCGCTCGCGCAAAGCCATCGCCGCCGTCGCCAACCAGCGTATCAAAGCCCCCACGGCCGCAGCGTCCTTGGAAGATGCCAGCCACGCCATCGACGACCGCGCCCTCCTCAAAGCCATCTTCGCCGCCAGGGCTGCGGCCGCGCCAGCGAAGACGCGCCTTAAGAAACCTAAGCGCTCGCTCAAACGGTAGCGCTGTGCCGTGTTGACGCACCTTTTGCTGGACAAGATGAACCACGTCGATATAATGCGCTCGTTTTTCCGATGACGAAAGTCAGTGCGGAAAAACGACGAAGCATAGCCTTCGTGTTCCGCGGTCGTCTAATGGCAGGACATTGGCTTTTGGTGCCAAGTATCTAGGTTCGACTCCTAGCCGCGGAAATTTTCGTCGCAAAATGATTAAGTCATAGCGAGGGTTACGCGCGCTGCCCGCTCGCGTTGATCACCTTTTGTCCACACTTGGGAGAAAGGGCCCCCACCCCCTCGAGCTCACCCGCCGCGGGGGCCCACAGCGCCACGCCCCGACGAGGAGCGCCCCGCTGAGCAGGACCGGCAACACAACTTGCGTGGATCCACGACCTGGGCAGCCAATCCCAACGCATCTCACGACGGGCGTTGCTGCTTTGCGCCGACGACTTCGCTATGCTAGTCCATGCGCCCGCCACCATGCGCAGCGCCATCACAGAGAGTCTGCGCCATCCGTGGCGCCACCAGGGTCCGCCATGCGCCACTCCCCTCGCTCTCATTTCTTCTCAGCCCTGTGCCTTTTCGCTTGCCTCGCGCTGTGGCCCGCCTGCGAGGCACCCCAGGGGCCGCCCGTGGTGACCAGCACCACACCGGCCCACCTGGAGCAGGGCAAGCAGATTTATCTCCATGGTAGCCATTTGGGTCACTATGATGCCCAGCGCTCGGCTTTCTTCATCGAGGGGCGCTGCGCCGACATTCTCTACTGGGGTGACCACCTGGTCATCGCGCAGATCCCCACGGGCATTGGCACGGGTCATCGCCTCGCCATGCTGCAGCGCCATGACGGCCAACGAAGCCTGCTGCCCTTGACCCTTCAGGGCCCAGACTTGCCCTCACAGCCACGGGCCTGCACCGCCTTCAGCGTGCTCCCCGAACCTGAACCCGACCTCCTCCCCCAAGATGACCTTCCCGAGCTCAGCCCCATCGACGCCCATGAGCTCACCCCCGAAATCACGCCAGATGCCACTAAACCCGATGCTTTCCGCTATGTGCGCATCATCGATGCCAGCTTCAACGACATCGGCCGCAACCCCGGTGCCGACATCGACGCCCTCATCGCCACCACCCCCGAGGGCCAACGCTTCACCGCGCTGAACGTCCACTTTTACATGGCTTGGCCTTTTGCGGTGCAGAACAGCGATCCCAACGCCGCGCTCGGTTGGCCCAACGCCTTCTACCTCTATCCTGACCTGAGCGAATGTTGGGTCTGGCAAGACTCCGTCGCCCTGGGTGGCGCCGGCATGCTCATCGTCGAGATGGCCCAGCCCATGCCACCGGGCACCCGCCTCGAGGTTTTAGAGGTGGGCGCCTGCGCCTATCTCGAAGATCTCTATGCCCTCCCCGAAGCTTTCGAGATCGCCGTCGGCAGCCACCCCGACCCTTCGGCTTCGTGGTGGGTCGTTGGCACCGGCGAGGGCCCCCTGGCGACCTTCATCATTCCCTAGGTTCCCGGAAGTGGCCGCGAAGGCGGGCGGGTGATGCTCATCTCCAGGCGCCGCACGCTGTCGCGGTAACGCTTGCGCGCGATGACGTCGTCTTTCAATAGGGCGTTGATGCGTCCTTTGATGACCATCTGGCGGTGCAGCAAAAGTATCGACCGGTCGCGCCCCGGTCCTGTCTGGGGGTTGAGCTCCTCGAGCTTGACCTCGAACAGCACCTGGGCCAGCGCTTGGCGGCGTTCTTCTGTCTCTGCCGCGTAGGCATCCAGCGCGTCGAAGAGCGCCGCTTTGCTCCCTAGGTTCGCTTCGAGGGTGTCGAGCAGGGCCTCCAGCAGGGCATCGTTCTCCGCCACGGGGTCGCGCACCGTCTCGGCGCGCCCCTCACAGGCGCCGCAGATGAGCGCACCCAGCAACAGAGCCCAGAGACTCCGTGGCCCAAGCCAAGTTGATCTTCGCAACGAGACTGCCATAATCCGCCCAAAGTGCGGACAGCATCGCGGCCCGCAAGCGCTCCTGCGCGGCCTGGTGCAACCCGGCTCTGCGCACGGACGACCGTATCCGCTTCGCCCGCCCATTGGCAAGGGAATCACGCACACGCCACGACGCCACATCGCTTGTGCGCAGCGCCTTCGTTCTCGCCACCCTCTTCCTCCTGCTGAACGCCCTTCTTTTTGTGGCGACAGCCTTCGCCCTGCAGCAAGTCCGCCCAAGCCAGCGCGACCTCGAGACCGCCAATGGCGATCGCCGCGCCGCCTTGGGCCTGCACCTCCTCAAAGCACCCGACCCTCACCCTAGCGGCCATCCATTGGGGTACCACCCGCTCCTGCCTCGGTCTCGGCTGGGTCTGCCGTGCCTTCGTCGCCGAGAGCGGCGACACGGTGGCCCTGGCCACTTCACCGTCCACGTCGAGGCCATGGAGCGCATGCGCATCGTCCGCGTACGCATCACGCCGCCCCCGAGCACGCCCGCCCCCCAGCGCTATGAATCCTTGCTCTCTGCTGCCGCCGCGTCGGGGTCCGCCTCAGGCGCCGCCACCGCGGGGTGCTTGGCCTCGGTAATCACCAAGCTGTGCGCCGTCTTACCGCGCCCCTCGAACTCGAAACACTTGTAGCACAGCGCCTGATCCTTGGGTTCGGCTTCTGTCGCCGCCAACACCACCCAGCCGCCGCCCAGCCCCCGCACCTCGAAGGCATCCCAGTTGAGGCGAGTGCCACAGTAATGGCAGCGGCCATTGCGGGCTTTGTAGAGTGTATAGCGTTCCTTCTCGTCCATGGACCTTCTCCCGACTTTCATCCGTGGCAAACGACGCTTCTCTCGGCAGAAGCGCTACTCTTCGTCCTCTCCGACTCCCAACCGCGCCTCGAGGGTCACCACCCGCTGGCGCAGCTCATTCATCTCTCGCTTCAGCTCCGACATATGGGTGAACGCATCCAAAGCCTCCCGCACCCGCTCGTCGACCCGCTTTTGCATCTCTTCGAGATTGCGCTGGAGCGCCTCGATGGCCTCCAAGACCGTCTGCCGCCCCTCGTCGAGCGCATTGGCCTTGGCCTTGAGCCTGCCCACTTGACGCACCGCTTCACCGCGGAGCTGGCTCACGGGCTGGCTAAAACGCTGGAAGAGCTCCGCTGGCGCTTGCACCAGGTTGCGCAGGGCGTGCCGCGACAAGCCCTTCTTCTCACGCTTCTGCTGCGCATAGAGGATCTGCGCCAAGGTCACGTTGGTCAGATCCTCTTTGCTTTTATTATCGATGACCTGCACCTCCTGCCCACCCCGCACGATCTCCGCCAGCTCGTCCAGCGTGATGTAGCGACTGCGCGCCGTATCGTAGAGCTTGCGGTTGGAATAGCGCTTGATCAGCAGGGGCACCTGCCCCTCAGCATCACTCATGGAAGACCTCCCACCACCTGACAACCACCCCAGCAGGGCTCACTTCGCACCATCTCCGGGGATCACGGCGATCGCCTCGATTTCCACCTTGGCATTGCGCGGCAAACGCGCCACCTCCACGGTCGAGCGCGCAGGCGGCGCATCTTTGAAGCGCTCTGCATAGATCTCGTTCACCGCCGCAAAATCATCCATGTCGCGCAAAAAAATCGTCGTCTTCACGATATGCTCAAAGCTCAACCCAGCAGCCGCCAACACCGCGCCGAGGTTGTCCAACGCCTGACGCGTCTGCGGCCCCACCTCTGGGCTCACCAGCTCACCCGTCTCCACGTTCATCCCGAGAGAGCCTGAGCTAAACAAAAAGCCATTCACCGCCACAGCTTGTGAATAGGGACCAATGGCCTTGGGGGCCTTATCGGTCGCCACGATGAGTTTCTCCATCAACCTCTCCTCCCGGGGCTATGCTTGCCCCTGCATCTTGCGCTTGAGCGCCGCCAACATGTCCTCGGCCGCCACCTCGCGCGCAACGTTCCGCAGCGCCTCATCGGAGGGATTCACCCCCAGCGCCTGAAAATCCTCCAGCAAAGACTCGGCATTCGCCAGCGCCTGGCTCCCATCTTCGGGCTGACGGGCCACCGCCAGCAACACCTCACGTTCCTGCGCATGGCTCTCCGCCTCGCTCTGCGCAAGCCGCCTCGCCTCTTCCAGCGCCAGCACCTGCGCCTCGGCTTCGGCGACCAGGTCAGCCACTCCCTTGCGGCGCGCCAAGTCCACCCGCGGCCGCCACAGCGCCAGCCCCTCCTCAGCCGCCTCCTGACGCTGCCGAGCTCTCTTCTCCAAGACCTTCAACGCGGTCAAGCGCTCAATATCTATGGGATCCACGGGCCTGGTCATAGCGCTCCTCACTCGGCGGAATGGCCCCGCAACCCTGGGGCACACTTCGTCGACCGCCGCCCAAGGGGGCGTCACGCGACGTGACGAGATTATCCCGCCTGTACCGCAGCGACACAAGGCCGCCGCCAGTGGTGCTTTCGCGCCCACCAGCGCCCCACCCGTCCCCCGTCTGGCCTCACCTCAACCGCCCCCGAGCTTCTGGGCGCGCTCCCCCCCCCAGAGCCCCCGCCAGAGCGCAGCCCCCGAACCAAGCTAGGGGCACGCCCCAACTTCCATCCCCGCCGCAGGGTGAACGTCGTCGCCACCCTCGCCCGTTTCCAGCAGACACTCACCGGCGCTGACGTTGACCGTGTGGCTATTGGACCACAGCTTCATCGCCCCTTGCAGTACCCGCATGCCCCCCTCTTGGAGCACTTCGATCCGGGCCTGATCCAGAAGGGCAATCCCCAACACGTCATCGCCCATCCAGCTCTCGAGCTCCATTTTGTCAGCCACGGCCTGGAAGGACATGCCCATGAGCAACTCGAAGCTCGGTGTCACCGAGAAAATGGGGCCCGCAGCACCGGGCTCGATGCTCAAATCGAAGCGCCGCCCTGCGTCTTTGTTGACGTCGAGGGTCAACACCACTTTGCCATCCAGCTTGACCACCGAAGACTGGCTCCCCAAGCCCACGCCTTGCACGTCGATGCGCTGATCACCGGCGTTGAAAGACACGGCGCCGCTCGCCCCGGCCAGGTCAATCTCCATCACCATCTCTTCAGTCGAAGTCTCGTAGCAATCGAAATCCTGCAGGTTCTCATTCCACTCGCAGCTCATCTCCCCCGATTTCCACGGCACCTTGAGGTAGACCCGCTTCATGTCCACGCTCCCTTCGACCCGGCGATTTTGGCCGTCGATCCGCATCTGCATCGCGTTGGGGGCCGCGTCGATCTGCGCCACCACACCCTCGATGTCCAAAGCGATCTTCTGCACCACCCCCACCTGGACGCTGAAGTCTTTGGCGCCATGCCGCGTCAGCTCGAAGCGCACCTTACCCGCCACGCTCCCAGGCAGCGCGAACGCACTGTCAAAGCTCTTCCCAGCCGCCTCGATGGTCGATTTCAAGGCCCGCAGGTCGATCTCGAAGGCCACTCGCGCGCGGTGCAGAGAAAGGCGCAAGGGTTTGTGCTTGTCCGCGGTGATCAGGAATTCCAAATCGATGTCGCCCTCGGTGTACGAACGAGCCACCACGCGCAGCTCCATGGGCCCCCAGAAGTCCAGGCAATCACTCAGCTCATCGTCCCACTCATCCTCATAGGCCTCCACGCCGAGGAGCTCGCAGATCACCGCAGCGGGAATCAAATAGGTGACCGCCGTATCGCTGCTCGCCTCGATGTGCCCAGGGATGAAGACCTTGTCCCGGAAGAAGGCTGCCACATCGGCGGCGGCATCGCGGAAATCCGTCACCAACTCGCCGTCGCCCCCACCGCTGCCATCGGGCTCGGGCACCCACGGTTCCGGCTCTTCCCCAACGGGCTGCACCAAGCGGAAGGTGTCCTGTACCACCGTTGACTCACCGACAAAGACCAGCGCCTCAGCCAAGGTCATCAGGTGCGTCTCCAGATTCTCATGGATGGCGAGGGTCGCCACTTCGCTATCGATCTTGAGCGCCTTGGGGCCACCATCATCATCACAGGCAGCGAAGGCAAAGGCACTGATTACGACCAAAGAACACAACACACGTACACGTCGCATAGGAACCTCCTGACAAGGGCCCCGTTTCCCTACGGGGCGAAAAGCGTGAGCGCCGCAAACGCAAGTTTCGCACCAACCGCGGGCCAGCCCACATTGGCCACGAAATTCAACACCTTGCCCCTCACACCCACGCCCCCCCATCCGCTAGGCGCGGCGCCTGGCAGCGACATCACCGTCAGAGCGCATCCACAAATGGAGAAGCCTTACACCAACGCCAGCATCGACCGCGCCATTAGTTGATGATTTCCAGGTTCAGGCCGCCAGGATAAGCATAGGAGACGTCCGCGGCGTAGCCATAGACGTTGACCCCAAAGGCTTGGTTGGAGTTCAACTCGTGCACCCCAGGCTCGACCCGAATGCGGTAGATGTCCATCTCGTCATTCACCGTCGTCGGCACGCCCGAAAAGGGCGCCTCGGTGATACGCGTGCCGTTGAGCATGGGCACGCGTCCCTTGGGCGTGATGATGGACAGGTAGTTCTCTTGGTAGCCCGTAGGGGTCATCACGATATAGTCCGAGCGGTACTGGGCCGTTGGCACAGCCAACGCGTAGGCCGGGTCCCCGATCCCTGTCAGCCCTTGACCGCAGTAGCCAATGGGGCCACAGGCCAACGCGCTGTTGATGCTGGTGCAGGTGGCGTTCGAAGTGCAGGGCACGAGGCAGGCGTTCTGATGGCAAGTCGCGCTGTAGAGGCCGCAGAACAAACACCCATCGCCGGGCAGAAAGACCAAGCTCATGACAGATGGATCGTAGTAGGCCCAGATGCTCATGGGAATACCCGGGTAGTTCGAACCGACCATGAACTGACCCACCATGATTTTCCCATCGGCGGCGATCTTGAAATCTTCCTTGGAGCGAAACTCACGCACCTCGCCGCTGTTGAGGACGAACTCCGCCACACCCCCTTGCGGTGGCGTGAGGTAGACCGTGGTGTTGGGCTGGGCCGCGACCACGCGCCAGATGTCGTCCTCCGTCCCCCGCGGCTGGAACTTCGCCGCGTAGTAGGAGGTCCCCCAAGTCTCGACCGGGAAGAGTTGCTGTTGGATATGGTCACAGAACTCCGTGTGGTGGGGGATCGAAGCGCAGCGATTGCCCGCCAACACCGCCACGGGCTTGTCCGCCAACACCACCAAACCACTCAGGTCGACGTGCAGGATCGAGGGCGCCAAAATGTGAAGGAGTTGCCCCTTGTTCAGCGTGAAGTTCGTGGGTGTATTCGCAGGCACTGCACTGAACGAAGCCGATCCGGGCAAAGCCACGGGACTGGTGATGGTCACGGTGGTCCCAGCTTCCGTGCCGATGATGTCGATGTAGGGCTCGACCGAGCCCCCGAACTGACTGGGCGCATCGAACTGGGCCCGGGGCACCGTCAGCGGATAGGAGAGATACACATAGTGCTTGCCCAGGGCATTCACAGGCAGCATCAGCGAGGCGTCATTGGAGGCCACGTTGGCGTCATTCAAGGGGTTGAACTGGTGCACCGACACGGGGATACTGCTCTGCAGGTAGAGCGCTTGCTGGGAAAAGACGCCCGAGCTATGCACGGCCGTCTTGGGCGGCAGCTCCACCACCCGCAGCTCCCGCGGCGGGACAGAGGTCGTGTAGCTGTTACCACCGCCGATGATGCTCACCTGTGCCGTCAAGGTCGGGTGCCCGTTGGAAACGGTCACCCCCCACACCGGCGGCAGAGGATCGTTGGCGCCGCGGATGTGGCTGATGTTGTCCATGTCCAAGAGCCAGTACTCACAACCCAAAAACGAAGCCGTCTTCTCGTTGAGCTCGCACAGCGGCGTGCACTGCCCCGAGCCGCCACAAAGGGTCGCTTCGGCACAGCTCTCGATGACGCTCCAACCCGTGCCGCTCTCATTGCACTGCTCGACTTCCACCGGGCTCTTGCAGCGGCGGTGACCCGGCGTGCACACCTGCACCCCACAACGCCCACCGACGCAGATCTGGCCTTCGGGGCACTCCCGCGGCGTCGACGAAACCATGTCGGGGTTGCACACCAGCTCCACCTCAGGTGACTCACAGCGGAAGGGCAAGCCCGGCACCGGACACAGCGGCGGTCCACAGGAACCGCGGTCAGCGCGGCAAACATCGCCGCCAAAGCACATCTGCTCTTCAAAAGTGCCATTGACGCAGAAGAGCATGGTCGTCGTATCCAGGCACTTGGTCTCCCCAGCCGTACACGGCACGACCACATCCGGCTCGACCTCATTCAGGTCCGGTGGCGGCACTTCGGGAAAATCCGGCACCTGGACATCGGAAACCTCAAGGACATCCGGCGTGGGATCGGTGGTCTTGGTGTCGTCATCACACGAAATCAACGCCGCGGCACCGAACAACAGCGCCAGCGACACCCCCGAAGAGAAGAACCGCGAATACCGACCGCTAAAAGAGACACGCATCTATCCACCTCGGCACACTTCAACACAGGTTAAACAGGAATTGGGGGGGCTACTCAACGCCAGGCCGTGGCCCACTTCTGTTCGCCCACAGGGGCTCACCGACGCCAACGTCGCACGGACCGAAGCGCACCGGAACGGCGCAGATTCATCGTCGGTCATTCAACTACCACGCAACCCACTATCCTAAGTCCTTGTATAGGCTGCGGTCAACTTCTGCAGATCTTGTTTTCGAAAAGCCTGATACGGTGCCACTTTCCTAAGCATCGAAGCGTAAGCGGCCGCGTTGCCTTGAACCCAATAGGGAATCTTGCTATCACTCGAAGGCTGACGCCACGCTCTTGGCGAGCGCGAGCGCACGAAGGGGATCTTCATGGGACGATTGAGATGGCTAGCTTTCCTGGTCGCGCTGGCTTCGACCGCCACTTGGGCTTGTGATGAAACCCCATCGCCAAGCTCGCCTTGTAACTTGGATTGCGGCGCCAATGGCACCTGCATCATCGCAACGGGACGCGAATCTTGTGTCTGCCGCGCGGGCTACACCGGCGACGGCTGCCTCCTCTGCGCCGAGGGATACGTCACCAGTGGCAGCCTCTGCCTCCCCGATCCCTGTATCCCCAACCCGTGCACGGCATCCCACCGCACCCAGTGCACGGCCGTGGATGGCGCCGCCCAGTGCGCCTGCGATCCGGGCTCGCAGGATCACGACGGCGATGGCACTTGCCGCCCCACCTGCAAAAGCGCCCTCATCGGCTTCGGCCCAGAAATCTGTGACGACAGCTCAGGGGAGGCCCTCTTTCAGAGCCCCCGCACTTGCGCCGTGAGTGTCCGCTTCGATCCCAAAGGTGAGACCTTCTCCAGCCTCCTCATTCGGGGCGAGTTCAATAATTGGGACGACTCCTACCCCATGATCCTCGACACCGACGGCACCTATTTCGCCACCCTCAACCTCGCCCCCGGACACTACGCCTATAAGTTCTACACCCCACAAGGGGAGCGCTGGTTCGAAGATCCGGGCAACCTCTATTTCAAGTGGAGCGGCGGTGAACGCAACTCCCGCCTCATCGTCCCCGATTGCCAAAAACCCTACCTCCGCCTCATGCACCGCCCTGAGGTCCAGGACGGGAAGGTGCACTTCAAAGTGCAATACGTCGACGGCGCAGCAGGCGCACAGATCGGCACCGCTGGCGTCACCGTCACCCGCAACGGGCAGAATGTGTCCGCCGCCTTCGACGCACCGACGGGCGTCGTCACCGTCACGGACACCTTGAACGCCCACGGCAAGTACGCCTACCGCTTCAATGCCCAAGACCAGAACGGCCAAAAAGCAGACCTCCTCTACGTTCCCCTCTGGCACGAAGAGACACCGTTCGACTGGAATGACGGTCTGATGTACTTCGTCCTCACCGACCGCTTCGCCGATGGCGACCCCAACAACAACGCACCGACTCCTGACGTCGATTTCAAGGCCAACTGGCAAGGCGGCGATTTCGCCGGCCTCCTCCAGAAAATCGAGGCCGGCTACTTCGACGACCTCGGCGTCAACGTGCTGTGGCTCTCCTCCATCAGCCAGAACACCCCCGGCTTGGGCATGGGCGACGACGGCGTCGCCTACTCGGCCTACCACTCCTACTGGCCCATCTCTACTGGCTGGACCGCTGACAATCCTCTGCCCGGCGTCGAGCCCGTGGACCCACACTTCGGCACCCTAGAAGACTTCCGAGCCGTCGTCGAAGCCGCCCACCGCAGAGGCATTCGGGTCCTCGTCGATTTCGTCGCCAACCACGTCCACGAGCACAGCCCCCTCTGGTCCCAATTCCAACACACGTGGTTCAACACCAACCCCAAGGAAATCTGCGAGCACATCGGCTGGTCCAAACCCATCACCTGCTGGTTTGCCCCCTATCTCCCCGATTTCCACTTCGAAAACCAAGAGGCCCTCGAGCGGATGCTGGCCCACGCCGAGTGGCTCGTGCAGGAGACCAACATCGACGGCTTCCGCCTCGACGCGGTCAAGCACATGATCGACGACTTCTCCTACGGGATCCGCGGCCGCATGGAAGACATGCTCCGCATGACCGGCCTGCGCTTCTACATGGTCGGCGAGACCTTCACTGGCGAAGACGGTTACGACCAGCTCAAATACTACGTTCGCCCCGAGATGCTCGACGGCCAGTTCGACTTCCCCTTGTACTGGAAAATCACCAAAGTTTTCCTGCGCATGGAAGAAGACTTCCGCGCCATGGAGGGCATGATGAAATACAATGACGGCTACTACGGCGACTGGGCCGTCATGAGCACCTTCTTGGGCAACCACGACGTCTGCCGCGCCCTCTCTCACGCCAACGGTGATTTTGGCGACCTCTGGTGCAACGGGGGCAAAGCCCAGGGTTGGTCGAACCCGCCGGGCACCCCCACGGACAGCCTGCCCTACCGCAAACTGCGCATGGCGTGGACCCTGCTCATGGCCACCCCAGGCATCCCCCTCATCTACTACGGCGATGAGTTCGGCCTCGAAGGCGCGGGCGACCCGGACAACCGCAAATTCATGCGCTTCGGCAACGCGCTCAATCAACATCAGGTCGACACCCTGGCCCACGTGCAAGAACTCGCCGCCTTCCGCCACCAGCACCCAGCCCTCAGGCGCGGCAAACGCAGCACCCTCGACATGGCGAGCGACGGCCAAGCCTGGGTCTTCGCCATGGAGAGCCCAGACGATCTCGTCATCGTCGCCTTCAACCGCACCGGCAGCTCGCGCACCCTCAGCGTGAACGTCGCCGCCTTGGCCCTCAAGAACGGTGACGTCCTCGTCGACGCCCTCAGCGGCGCCAGCGTCACCGTCAACAACCTCCGCATCAACATCGACGTCGAGAGCTTCGGGAGCGCCCTCTATGCCGTGCAATGAAAAAATCGCGATGACCCCTACTCATCCCTGCGACCCCAGGCGTAAGGCCAAAGGCCTCGCCTGGTTCTTAGTCCTGTCCCTCGCCCTCGCGGGCCTCTTCGGCGGCCTCGGCGGCTGTGACGAGGACCCAGAACGGGCCAAGCTCTTCGCCACCAAGGCCATCGCGCCATCCCTGAGCGAAGATGACGTCCGCAACCTCAAACACCTCGGCCCCACCCTGGTCGACCGCGGCGCCAACTTCAGCGTCTATTCCGAAGCCGCCACCCGCGTCGAGTTGCTGCTCTTCTCCGACCCCGAGTCCAGCCAGCCCACCTGGCGCGTCCCCATGGAACGCTTCGGCGACGTCTGGAACCTCTATGTCGAAGGGATCGGCGTCGGCCAACACTACGGCTATGTCGCCTGGGGCCCCAACTGGGAATACGACCCCGATTGGTATCCCGGCTCCATCAAAGGCTTCATCGCCGACGTCGACGACCAGGGACACCGCTTCAACCCCAACAAGCTCCTCTTCGATCCCTACTCCCTCCGCCTCCATCGCGAGCACGACTGGGGCAAAGGCTCCCTCGCCAGCGGCCCCGACCGCACCGTCGAGACCTGGGGCGCCGCCGCCAAGAGCGTGATCCTCAAGAGCGAGTACGTCTGGAGCGAGCACGAAGTCGCCTGGCGCCAGAAACGGCAAAGCCCCGACTTCCCTGGCCACAATTGGCAAGACATGATCGTTTACGAGGTCCAACCCAAAGGCTTCACCGCTAGCCCAGCCTCAGGCACCTCCGTCCCCGGCACCTACCGCGCCATCGGCGAAAAGGCCGCCTACCTCAAAGACCTGGGCATCACCGCCGTCGAATTGATGCCCGTCATGGAGAAACCCAGCGACGGGACCTACTGGGGCTACAACACCCTCAACTTCTTCGCCCCAGAACGCGAGTTCGCCTCACAGAGCGCCCGCCCCCACGACATCATCGACGAGTTCAAGTGGATGGTCGACCAGCTCCACCAAAACGGCATCGAGGTCATCCTCGACGTGGTCTACAACCACACGGGTGAAGGCGGCTTCTGGCGCTCCAAAATCGCCCTGAACGACTTCTTCCCTGGCGACTACTCCAAGCTCGGCAACTACGACGACAAGCTCGTGGCCAGCATCTACTCCTACCGTGGCCTCGACAACGCCGCCTATTACTACCTCCAGGCCCACGACAAGGGCCAGTACATGGATCAAACGGGCGTCGGCAATCAGACCCGTACCAACCATGCCCCCATGCGCAAGCTCATCATCGACAACCTGCGCTTCTGGGTCGAAGAGATGCATGTCGACGGCTTCCGCTTCGACCTCGCCACGGTCCTCGGCATCGACGACCAGGATCCCGGGCGCTTCGACCCGAAAAACTCCGTCCTCCAAGACATCATCGACGACCCGGTCATGCGCCAACACAAAACCAGAATCATCGCCGAGCCCTGGCACCTCGGCCACTATCACCCAGGCGGATTCCCTGCCTCGGACGTCGACGACGAGCAGGCCTGGTACGAGTGGAACGGCCGCTTCCGCGATATCTGGCGCTCCTTCGTCAACTACGACGAACCTGGCCTCAACGCCGACCAAGGCGGCGTCGACATCGGCGGTACCCTCACGGGCTCAGCGGCCATGTTCGCCTGGAACGGCCGCAAACCTTACCACTCGGTCAACTTCATCACCGCCCACGACGGCTTCACCCTCTACGACTTGGTCTCCTACAACGAAAAGAACAACCTCTGCGGCCTCCTCAACCCCATCTGCTGCGACAACCCCACCAGCCCCTTCTGTGATCCCAACAGCGGCGACGACCACAACCACTCCCGCGACTGGAGCGACGAGCGGGTCAAGCGCCAGATGATCCGCAACTTCTTCGTCGCCCTCTTCGTCGCCCACGGCACCCCCATGATGCTCGGCGGCGACGAGTGGATGCGCACCCAGCACGGCAACAACAACGCCTACTCGACCCGCGCCGACAACCCCTACAACTGGTTCGACTGGGGCGGCTGGAGTGCCGACAAGGACCGCGTCCGGATGCACGATTTCGTCCGCAAGATGATCCAGCTCCGCAAAGATCACGCCTACGCCTTCGCCCCCACCTCCTACGAGGGCGCCGCGCCCATGGCGTGGAAGCACGCAGGCAACGGCGATATGGACAACTGGGGTGGACGCGCCGTCATGCAACACTACTGGGACAGCAGCGTCGGCCCCGAGCTCTTGGTCCTCATCAACATGGACGCCGGCTCGGAAATCTCTTTTACCCTCCCCGATCACAAAGCCTGGGAGCGCCTGGTGGACACCCAGCTCTACTTCGACAGCCCAGAATACCTCGACACCATGGGCAGTGACGCCGCCCAAAGCTCGCACAATATCTGGACGAGCGACCCCGAAGTGGTCACCGGCGCCTATGGCGTCAAGTCCCGCACCATCGTCATCCTGCGCGGCGTCGAGTAAATTGGTGCCCCACGCCAGTGGCCAGGGGCGCTGCCCCTTGGACCCCACCGGCTGTGGCCGATGCGCTCGGGTCCCAGAGCGCAACGCTTAGCTCCCACATGCTCAGGGCTTGCCGCCACGGTGAGTCCTGTCTTCGCCCCATCGAGAGAGCACACAGGGGTCTCACATGAAGAAGAACGTTCCCTTTCCCACCACGACCCGCACCTCACTCTGGGCGCTCTGCGTCGTCCTCGTCACGGGGGTCGCGGCCATGGACGCGCGCCAAGCCTTTGCCCAAGAAGACCGCTTCAGCGCTGGCGGTTACTTCCGGGTCATGGCCCGCCCCGACTTCGACGGCGGCTGGTCTAAGCTCGGCTTGTGGAACCTCTCGGGGCGCTTGCTCAACGAAGACCCCTGGGCCGCCCTCGAGCTCAAGCTCGACCTGATGCGCCCCACCCCGGGGACCAAGGAAGTCTGGACCAGCCTCCACGCCAAAATCGAAGGCGGCTCCGTCCAGGGTGCCGACATCTTCAACGGCTCCCTCGGGGCCTTCGCCCTCACCCAGCTCTACGTCAAAGCGGGCAACGTCTTGCTCGAAGACGTGAGCTGGCAACTGGGCACCCTCCACTACTACTACGGCGACCTCGGCCTCTACGACATGCGCCCCGCCGAGATCTTCTTCGACACCGTCGGCGTCTCTGCTACCTACTCCCACCCCTACGTCGACGTCTTGGTCGGCGTCGGCGATGCCGGCTATTTCCTCCGCCGCGAGAACTACGCCACCATCTGGTCTTTCGGCGGTGCCGTCCGCTTGCGCCCCATCGACGGGCTCGAGCTCGGCCTCGGCGGCCAGTTCTACTACGAACCCTCGGCCGAAGGTAACCGCAACGCGCCGCACCACACCCCCCTGCCCGAATCCGTCACCTACGAGGACTTCGTCCGTGGCCGGGTCGTCGAAACCTACCGTCGGGAAGAGATGGGCGGCGCCTCCATCGACCAAGTCGCCACCATGTTCCCCAAACCCCAACCCGAAGACGCCACCTCCTTCAAGGCCGTCGCCTATTTGGGCTTTGGTAAGCTCGGCCCCCTGCGCTGGAACAACCTCTTCGCCAACTACCTGCGCAAGCACCCCCGCAACCTGGTCCGCGAAGACTTCCTGGGCCGCACCTTCAACATTTACGTCAAGAACTGGACCGACGAGCGCTTCGAAATCAACCTCGGCAACGAGATGCAGCTCGCCGTCATCCCCGGCTGGCTCGACGTCGTCTGGGGCGCGCTCCTCGGCTTCCACTTCGACAACGACAACGAAATCGCCCCCTCCGAAGAAGACCGGATGATCTGGTCCACCGTGCTGCGGGCCCAGGTCTACCTCTCTGACACGGTCCACTTCCTCACCGAGACCAGCTACGCCCAAGAGAAAAGCAAAAACGGCAACCTCTGGCGCGCTGGCGTCGCCTCGATTTTCGAGAGCAGCAACGGCTCCTCCGATCTCGACGGCATCGAGTTCGGCGATCTCGATCTCCGCAAGACCTGGCAGCTCAAGACGGGCTTCGTCATCAACCCCGGCGGCATGGGCATCTTCTCCCGCCCCTCGCTCCGCCTCCTCTACGGCCTCCAGCACTCCAACATGCACAACGCTTTTGGCAACAGCTTCGTCGAGTCCCTCGACCAGAGCAACGAGTTCTTCACCATCGAACAGTTGTCCTCTCTCAAAGATCGCAACTGGCACCAAATCATCTCTATCGAAGCGGAGGCGTGGTTCTAATGCAAAAGGTCTTCACTCGCTGCCTTCTTCCATCCCTGGCGCTCGCCCTCACCCTGGGCTGTGTCGCCCAGACGCCGCCGCCCAAGTACGCCGAGAACACGGCCGTCGCCCTCGTCTTTGCCGTCGACGACGACACCAACCAGAGCACCCGCGCCGCCCCCCCCCCCTTCGCCGAGCGCCTCACCGCCGCGCTCAACGTGCGCAACCTCGCCACGGTCGAGGTACCCTTCGCCACCTATGGCGGCGACTTTGGCCTGGTCCGCGACACCGAGCGCCGCCTCGGCGTCATGGGACGCGCCGCCCCCGGCAGCGATCTCCTGGTCCTGGCTGAAGTCCGGGCCGACTTCTACTCCCAACTCAGCGGTCGCTACCGCTGGACCGTGAGTGTCAAGCTCAGCGTCGCCCAGGCCGACACGCCGCAGAACGCCATGGTCGAGACCTTCACCATCCCCGCCGTTCTCACTTACGCCCACGAAGGCGAGGACGACGCCCTCGCCCTGGTCGCCGATGAGGTCGCCCGGCGCTTGGGCAGCCTCGTCGATAAGTTCATGCGCGGTCGCGTCGCCGCCGTCACCACCAGCGCGGCCACCCCGGCCGCGCCCGGGGAGCGGGCGCCCAGCATCTACTTCGTCTTGGTCGACCGCTTCGCCAACGGCGACCCCAGCAACGACTTCGCCGTCGACACCCAAGACCCCAGCGCCTGGCACGGCGGCGACCTCCGCGGCCTCATCGATCACATCGACTACCTCGCCGATCTCGGCGTGCGCACCCTGTGGCTCTCACCCATTTTTCGCACCCGTTACGAACCATTCATGGGCCATGGCGCCTTCCACGGCTACTGGGTCTGGGATCTGCACGAAATCGACCCGCGCTTTGGCACCTTGGCCGATCTCCACGAGCTCCAGGCCGCCCTCAGCGCCCGCGGCATGACCATGCTCCTCGACCTGGTGGTCAATCACGTCGGTTATCAAGCGCCCCTACTCAATGAGAAGCCGCACTGGTTCCACCCGCATGGGACCATCGTCGACTGGGATGACCCCGTCCAGGTCGTCACCCACGAGGTCCACGGCCTCCCCGACCTCGACCAGAGCCACCCCGAAGTCTACGCCTACCTCCTCCAAGGCGCCCTGCACTGGCTCGACTCCGTCGGCATCGAGGGTTACCGCATCGACGCCGTCAAACACGTCTCCCTCGACTTCTGGCGCCGCTACAACCGCGAGCTCCTCGACCAACACCCCGCCATCGTCCTCCTCGGGGAACTCTACGACGGCTCGCCCCAAGTGGTGAACGACGTGCAAAAGGTGGGCAATTTCACCCACATGTTCGACTTCCCCCTGGCCTTCGCCCTGCGCGACGTCTATTGCCAGCAACAATCCGTCGGGCACATCGCCGCCGTCCTCGGCAACGATCGCTTCTACGCCGACCCCTTGAGCCTGGTCACCTTCGTCGACAATCACGACATGCCCCGCATCATGACCGCCTGTGGCAGCCAGACCAAGCGCGTCCAGAACGCCCTGACCGCTCTGTTCACCCTGCGCGGCACCCCCTGCTTGAACTATGGCACCGAAGCCGCACTCGAAGGCGAACACGAGCCCGAGAACCGCGGTCAGATGGTCTTTCTCGCCGCCTCCACGCTGAAAAACCATCTGACCACGCTCCTTGGACTGCGCACCCAGCACCCGGTCCTGGTCCACGGCACCAGCGAAGTCGTCCACTTCGATCCCGACCTCCTCGTGGTGCGGCGCCGCCACGCCGGCGCGAGCATCTTGCTCATCATCTACAACGGCGCCGCCCGCCGCGATCTCGCCCTCGCCGACCTCGTCCCTGGCACCTGGCGCGATCTCCTCGCCGGCGCTTCTCAGATCACCGAGCTCAGCCTCAACCAGGGCGACACCTTCGTGCTGCACAGCAGCGACGCCGCCGTGCCCCCGCCCCTGGCTGCGACCCAGCAGTGGCGCATCGAGGTCGACGTCGCGGAGCTGCCCGCGACGGCCCAAGTCTTCGTGGTGGGCTCGGCGCCCGAGCTTGGGGCGTGGAACCCAAACCTAGCCCTAGGCCCCTTGCAACGCCTGGGGGACCGCGCCCATCTCGAAGTCGATTTGCCAACCGGGGTGGTCTTTGCCTACAAATTGATCGTTCGCCACGCCGACGGTGCCGTGCACTGGGAGCCCGGCGACAACCGCTATCTCTTCGTTGAGGGCAGTGGAGAGCCTCTCCGCTCCGACCTGAGCTTGCGCCGCTAACGACCTTGTCCATTGAAGGAGACGACCATGCGTTGCCACGACTCTCTCACCCGCTGCCTCATCGCCGTATCGGCCCTGGCGTGGATCTTTGCCACCGCCTGTGACGACGATCCCCCCAAGAAGAATCTCGACCTCAGCGAGTTGCCGCCCAATGACGTCATCGACGAAGAGACGGTCAACCCCACAGAGCTCTTCGTCTCGGCCATCTCCCCCATCGCGGGCCCAGTGGCGGGCGGCACCGTGGTGACCATTCACGGGCGCAACTTCATCAACGGCGCCACGGTCCATTTTGGAGACAACCCTGGGGCCAACGTCAGGCTCATCGGCGCCACCCAGCTCGAAGCCACCTCGCCAGCCGCGACGGGACCCGGCAAGGTCGCCATCATCGTCACCAACCCCTCGGGCGAGAGCGTGACCAAAGCCGACGCCTTCGAGTACCGCGCCGCCGTCGCAGAAGAAGTCGACTGGTGCAAGCTGCACTGGCCCGCCTCGACGCGCGTGGCACCGGGACAGAGCACCGAGCCCATCTTTGGCCGCATCTGGGAAGGCGGCTGCACCGATGGCGGACAACAATGCGCCACCGTCCTCGGTGAGCTCGGCTGGGGCCCCACCTCGGTCAACCCCGAGACCAACCCGACGGGCTTCACCTGGACCGGGGCCAGCTACAACCCGGCCCACACCGATGACGACGAAGACGAGTACATGGCCACCATCACCCCCAGCGCCGAAGGCAGCTACGCCTACGTCTATCGCTTCAGCGTCAACGGCGGCAACTCCTGGACCTACTGCGACCTCGGCGGCTCGGCCGATGGCTTCCAGGCTGACCAAATGGGTCAGCTCACCGTCGCCACCGACGTGACCTCCGTCGGCTGGTGCTCCCTCCACTGGCCCCCCAGCACCAACGCCGCGCCCGGCGCCGAGACCGAGATGATCTTCGGCCGGGTCTTTGCCCAAGACTGCACCGAAGGCGAGCAGCAGTGCCAGCAAATCATCGGCGATCTCGGCTATGGCCCCCAAGGGGTGAACGCCGCGGCAGAGCCCAATGCCTTCCAGTGGAAACGGGCCAACCTCAACCCGGCCCACACGGCGGACAACAACGACGAGCACATGGCCTCCCTCACCGTCGCCAGCCCCGGCACCTACGCCTACGCCTACCGCTTCTCCGCCGACAACGGCCAAAGCTGGATGTACTGCGACCTCGACGGCTCGGACAACGGCTTCCAGCCTGAGAGCGCCGGCACCCTCAACGTCGCTGAGGACACCCTCCACGTCATGTGGTGTAACCTGCAATACCCGCCCAGCACCGCCACCGGCGTCAGCGAAGACACCGAAGCGATCTTCGGCCGGGTCTACGTCCCCGGCTGCACTGAAGGCGAGCAGACCTGTGCCGCCGTGCGCGCCCAACTCGGCCACGGCCCCCAAGGCCGCAACCCGCAGGTGCAACCCGACATCTTCGACTGGCGCGACGCCACCTTCAACGCCCGCGAAGAAGAGGACAACAACAGCGAGTACGTGAGCAATCTGAACATCAACACCAACGGCACCTACGCTTACGCCTATCGCTTCTCCGTCGACAACGGCCAGAGCTGGACCTACTGCGACCTCGACGGCTCGGACAACGGCGTCCAACTCACGGAGCTCGGCGTGGTCGAGGTCGGCGATCCCGTCACCCCGGGCGTCTCTTGGTGCAGACTCCAGGGCCCCCTCCAGACCTCCACCGTCAAGACCGTCGCCACCACCCCCATCTACGCCCAAGTCTTGGTGGACGGCTGCACCGGCGGCGGCACCCAGTGCCCGCGCGTCCAAGCCGAGATCGGCTTCGGCCCCGACACCGCCGACCCCAGCACCGACCCCAGCACCTACACCTGGACCGCGGCCACCTACAACGCCGCCCACACCACCTCCGCCAACGATGAGTACAGCGGCATCTTGGTCCCCACGGCCGACGGCGACTACCGCTACGCTTTCCGCTTCGCCGTCGATGACAGCGGCGAGTGGACCTATTGCGACAGCAACCCCGACACCGCCTTTAGCGTCGACGAGACCGGCACCCTCAGCGTCGCCGACAAGACCGTGGGCTGGTGCATTTTCCAGTACCCCACCCAGGACAAAGATCCCGAAAACCTGACCGCTGTCGCAGGCGCCGAGAGCGTCCCCTTCTTTGGCCGCGTCTACGTCGAGAACTGTAGCGAGAATGGCACCTATTGCCCGGGTATCCTCGCCCAGCTCGGCTACGGCCCCGACAACGAAGATCCCCGTGACGACACCACCGGCGTCTTCACCTGGGCCGCCGCCAACTACAACACGGGCCACACCAGCGACAACAACAACGAGTACGCCCGCACCTTGACCATCGCCACCACAGGCATCTATGCCCTCGTCTACCGCTTCTCGGGCGACGGCGGCGCCACCTGGATCTACTGCGATCCCGATGACAACGGGCTCTTCGATCCCACCCGCATGGTCCCCTTCACCGTCACCGACTGACCCCGCTGCGCAAGCGCCTTGGCAAACGTCGCGCCGCGCCTCTCGTGGCGCCACCCAACGCGCAGGCCACTGGCCTGCACCTCGAGGCCAACCCATGAAAGCCTCTGTTCACTTCGTCGGCATCGGCGGCGCTGGCATGCACGCCCTCGCGCGCTTCGCCCTCGCCAAGGGCGTCACCGTCTCGGGCTCGGATCAACGCCCCTCGCCCATCCTCGACGCGCTCAGCGCTGCCGGCGCCACCGTCTTCCACGACCACGCCGCCAGCCACATCACGCCGGACATCGGCCAAGTCGTCTATTCCTCGGCCATCCCACCAGACAACGTCGAAGTGTGCGCCGCCCGCGCCCGTGACATCCCCCTCTCTTCCCGCGGCGCCTACCTCGCCGGGTGGGTCAACGCCCACCCACAGGGCATCGCCGTCTGCGGCACCCACGGCAAGGGCACCTGCGCCGCCGCCCTCATCGCCATGCTCGAGGCCCACGGGGCCCGGGTCAGCTTCGTCCTCGGCGCGCCACGACGCAGCGATCACTGCGCCGCCCTCGCCCTCCCAGAGGACGACTTCCTCGTCGCCGAAGTAGATGAGTCCGACCGCACCCACCTCTGCCACCACCCCAGCCACCTCCTCATCAACAACATCGAAGCCGATCACCTCAACGTCTACCCATCCCTCGCGGACATCGCCACCTCCTTCGAGGTGCTCTACCAGCGCTGGCGCGCCAGGGGCCGCGGCCACTGCGTCCTGGGCAGCGACGGCGAGGGCATGACACTTCTCTTGCGGCGCCTCTCACCTTTGGATCCACCCACGACGTTGTGTCGCTGGGACCCGCACGGGGACACGGACGCCGCCCACCTCCTCGACGCCCGCGATCTCAACCTCGAACCCGACGGCAGCCTCACCTTCACCCTCACCCGTGACGCCGCGCCCCTGGGCCGCCTCCATCCGGCGCTCAAAGGCGATCTCAACGCCCGCAACCTCATCACCGCCGCGGCCATGGCCCTGGCCCTCGGCGTCCCCTTTGCCACCATCCAAGCTGCCGTCGCCACCTACGATGGCCTGGTCGACCGCTTCGAAGAGCGCCGCCTCGGCCCCTTCCTCTTCGTCACCGATTACACCAGCCACCCCACCTGCATCGCTGGCAACCTCCGCGCCCTCCGCGCCCGCGTCCCCGGTCGCATCCACGCGGTCTTTCAACCTTTCCGCTACTCCCTCCTCGCCTACCACTGGGACGCCTTCGCCACCGCCCTGGGCGCCGCAGACCTCGTCCACTTGGCCCCCCTCGACGCCGGCGGCGAAGCCACACGCCCTGAGATCAGCAGCACCGCCCTGGCCGCCGCCGTCTGCGCCGCCGGCGGCCACGCCGTGGCCCCCTACGACGACCTCTCGGCGCTGGCCCAAGGCTTACAAGAACGGCTCGTCGCCGGCGATGGCGTCATCGTCTTCGGTGGCGGCGGGCTCTTTACCACCGCCGCCGCCGCCGTCGCGGCGCGTGCCGCACACTGTGAGAGCGCTTGAGTCATGTCAGAATCTGACCTGTGGGAACTGCTCCAAGACCACGCGGAGCGCTATCCCGACATGGAAGCCCAGGATCTCTATCTACTCCTCCACCAGCGCACCATCCCACCGCCGCCCCTCCCCGACGAAGGCTTCTTGCCCCTGCACAAGCTCGCCCAAGCCCTCGGCGTCGAGCCGCAGCCCTGGGAGGAACCCGTGGAGCTGCTCTGCCCACAGCGCCAAGTGGCACGGGTCTACCTGCGCCCCTTTCTCCGCGCCGGTGGTGATCTCCGCCGCTATTTTGCCGCGGCCCAGGCGGCGGCAGCCATCGACGCCGCGTCGCCACTCAGCGCCGAGCTTGGCCTCGCGGGCTCACTCTTGCGCCAGTGGGAAGACGGCCCCGTGTCCGCCCACGATTTCGCAGCCTACATCGCCCGCATGAATCGCGAGGGCTTCCCACTCGTTCCCCACAGCCCGGCCTATGTCGAAGCCTACGCCCCAGTCTACCACGTGCTCAGCCTCGACGCGCTCGCCGCGCCGCCACGGTGACCTTCATCAGCGACGCGGGCCCGGGACCTGGCGCCTGGGACGCCCCACCACGGGCGGCGGCGCCTGCTGCGGCATCTGTTGCTGCGGAGGCGCCTGATAGTAGCCAGGCGCCGGGGCCTCTACCTCCTCCTCCTCATCGCGCTGCCACACCACCTGCAAGACGAGAAAGAAGAGGATGAACTTGAAGGCCACGGCCCAACCGGGGAAATCGGAGAAGCGCGCGTACGAGACGATGATGTCGATGACGAAGTCAAAGATGATCAGCCCCGCCGCCGCCCACGCGGCGAAGGAGATCCCGCGCCAAATCGCAACCCCCAAAGGGATGACCATCAAGTAGATGAGGATGGCACCCCAAGAATAGCCCGAGCGCGCAATGGACTGCACGCCCCCCAGCCACCCCACCAGCGACAACAGCACGATCAGCGCACCGCCCATGGAGCAGGCGGCTGCCGCGACGATTTCTTGGTTGCTGGTGTACTCCTCGAATTTCTCTCTGATATTTTGCACGTTGTACTGCTGCATAAGCTATCACCTCGCTCTCTGAACCGCCCCCCACCACCCCGTTTATAGAGGATGGGGGCCAGCCCTGACAATGCCTTTGTGCCCCGGCATCGGCCCGCACGCTCCCTAAGGCGCTGGCACCGCCTCGGGCCCAATCCCCAGCGTCGCCGCGGCGAGTCCACAGAGCTGCCCGCGCAGAAGCTGGGTGTCGCCCTTGCATTTCGGTGGCGCGAGGCACGCTTCGCCACGCGCGCAGCCCTCCTGCGGCGCACACAGCGGCCACACGCGATCCTCTACGAGCGCCGCCAGCGCCTGCTCCTCAGCCGCCAGGGCCGGATCGCCCAAGTGGCCCTCCCGGCCATAGACCTCGCGGAAAGCGCTCTCCAAAGCCTGACTCCACACGGCGCTCGCCGCGACCTTCGTCGCCATCGCATCACAATGGTGCCCCTCGGCCTCGGCGAGCTCGGCCACCACCGCCTCGACTTGGCTCCGCTGCGCCCGCACCACATCGCTGGGAAGCAGCGCCGGGTCTCTCTCGAAGGCGATGCCTGCGGCTTTGAAAATCAGATGAAGCTGGCGGTGATGGCACTGATCGGCGCACGTCGCCCCCCCCTCCCGCGCACAGGTCTCCAGGCAGACCTCGGCGAAGGGGAGGTGTTGCGCCTGGGCCTGCGCCTCCATCCGGCCCAAGTGCCACGACGTCAGATCGTCCGGGAAAGCTTGGAAAAAGGAAGAAGCGATCACCCCGGCCGCCGCCCCGACGGCGAGCAGCGACAGCAGCATCAACCCGAGGTCATGGGTCACGGCGTTGCCCGAGAGCTTGCCGTGGGTCGTCCGGGTCTGTATCGCCAAGACCCCATTGCCCGTGTACTGCGCACAAAAACGTGGCCGCCGCGGATCGTAAAGCACCACCGGCACGAGGTCCGCCGTCGTCCACTGCCGCCGCCCCATCCGGAAGGTGCGGCCATCGGGCAAGGTGTAGCACAGGGACTGGCGCGCCGTCCCCGTGTCATACCACTCTCCCTCAGTGGCATCACCAAAGCGCAACAAGTAGAGGCGATTCCACGCCCCCCACGACAGCACCAGCCAGCTCATCACCGCGCTCGGGACGATCAGCGCCGCCCACCACACCAACGCTGGGCCAAGGGGTTCAACGATGAGCTTGGAGAAGCCCAAGCCAAAGGCGACGCCCGCGCCCAGCAACACCGACAGCCCAAGACGCCACGGGAGCTGGGTCAAGCCGCGATGCACAAAGCCTTCGGCGTCGCGCTCAGTCACATAGCGCCGCCCCTTGTGGTCCACGGCGAGCACCAGGGACACCTCTTCGTTGCGCTTCTCCTGCCGTCCCACCAGCCCCTTACGCCCGCGGCCCGTGCGCCACACGGTGATCACCACCGCCAACACCAAGGCCAACAGCGTCATGGCCACCGCAAGCGGCGTCGGCTGCCCGCTGATGCCGACCAAGGGAAGCTCCGACCAGGCCCGATCATCGCCCGATGGCCGCACCATGACAGGCCGCGCGCGCACACAGTCCCCACTGGGTGGACAATAGCCATACCAGCGCAAGCCCTCCGAGTGGGCGTCCTGAACTTCGCTGCGCGGTGCCAGCGTCTGGACACCCGCGCTCGGCGTCAAAAGCCGCCACCCCACCACCGCGTCAGCGGCATCCACCGAGGTGAAAAGCCAGCCATCGCCCACGGGCACCAAGGTTGTCGCGATCTTGGCTCCCGGCAAGGGCGTCGCTGCCGCCGACAGCGTCCACGTCTCCAGGTCGAGGGCGATCCCAGCGCCCCCAGCGTCGCGCAGCAAGAAGGTGCGCTCATCGCCTGGGCGCCACGCCTGCACCTGGTCCACGACGCCCAAGCCTGCCGCCGCCAAGGTCTGGGCGCTCAGCGCCGCCTGCCCTTGACCACTGACCAGATCCCACAGACGCAGTGGCGCCTCGGCGCCGGGGTGAAAGGTCAGCAGGGTACGCGTCCCCATGTGGACGAAGGAACCGGGAGCGTCGTAAGTCAGCAGATGGGTCCGGCGCCAGGTCGTCCCTGTCGCATCGAGAATGGCCGCCCGCGCCGCCCGCAAGCCACCGTCCATGGCGATGTAGTCCCCCCGGGCCATCACCAGCGGACGCGGCGACGCCAGCGTACCCCGGTCTTCAGGCGTCAGGCGCCAGTACTTCACCTCATAGCGATTCTGCATCAGCCGGCCCCAGCGGCCGATCAGACGGGTCACATGGGTGTCCGTCGCGATGGCCATGGCGTGCTCAGGCAGCCCGCTCACCCCGCGACTCGTCGCCGTCACGTTGAGCCGCAGCCCCGTGCGCTCGCCTGGCTCGAAGCGCAGCCAAATCACCCGCTGACTCTCGGGCGGCGACACCACCATCCCTTGCCCATCCACGGCGAAATCGCCCAAAGACAGTTGCTCCGGGTAAGGGTTCTCTTCCACCGGCATCAGCCGCCCGTCCGCGCCGCGCGGCCACCACTTCAGCCCGCCGCGCTCCACCAGGACCACCCGCTCCGGCTGGTCGATGAGCTGCAGCGGCGCCGTGACCGGCGTGTCCAGCAGCAGCGTGGGCGCCTTGGCACCAGCCCCCAACAACACCAAGCGCTCATCACTGAGCAGGGCCAAGCTTGGGCTACGCCACACCACCTCGCCCACCTTGGCCAAGGCCATCTGCCAGCTCACCTGCAAGGTCTCCCCATCCACTCCGATCAAAGCCTCGCCGTCGTAGTAGAGGGCAAAACGGCCGATGCTCCCCACCGGACGCAGCGCGCACGTGTCCAGGGACGTGGGCACCCAAGCCACCTGTGCTGGCGCGCCGTCGACGAAGGTCACGAAGTGCGGACAGCCCGCACCGATTTGGCACAACACCGCCGCCATGCGCGGCTCGCTCTCCTGGAGCCACACCCCCGACAGGGGCACACAGCGCATCCCCTCCGCTGTCGTCTCGCTCGGCGCGCCAGCCACGGCAGACGAGGCGGCCCAGAGCAGGGGCAGCAGCGCAACGAAGCACCGCCAACCGAGGCCCGACCTAGCCCACCTGGGGCGCGCTTTCCTATGGGACGCAGTAGACATCACGAGACGCAGAGGCCTCCTCAGCTCAAAGGTCTACCCACCATAGCACTGCCAGAGCGTTTCTGAATAGGGTTGCCAGCGTGAGGCTTTCCATCATCGCCCACCTCGCCTATCCTGCGCCTCACTTCTGTGTCGGGCCACACCGCATGACCGTTGCCTTTTCCCACAGATCCACCCACCACTGAGGCCAGCATGGACAACAGAGTCGTCGTCGTCTCCGGAGCCACTGGGCTCGTTGGGCGTCACCTCATCCCCGCGCTTCGCCACGCAGGCTTCGGCGTTCGCGTCCTGCTGCGCGACACCAAAATCGCCCTCACGCCGCCCGAGCACCGCTACGACTGGCATCGGGACGACGCCCTGGTCAACGCCCTCGATGGCGCCGCGGCCCTCATCCACTTGGCCGGCGAACCCCTCGGCAACGGCCGGCTCGATGAAGCCCATCGGCGCCGCGTCATGGATAGCCGCGTCCACGGCACCCAACGCCTCGTCAGAGCTTGGCGTGCCGCCCCATCCCCGCCGCCGCTTTGGCTGCAAGCCTCGGCCACGGGGTACTACGGCGACACGGGTGAGGCAGAAATCACCGAAGAGAGCCCAGCAGGCCACCTGTTCTTGTCCGAGGTGTGTAGCGCCTGGGAACGCCCCGCCCTCGAGCTCGCCGCAGATGGCAAAGTGCGCGCTGCCATCATGCGCTTCGCCATGGTCGTCGCCGAAGAGGCCCCCGCCTGGGAGCGCCTCCTCCAGCCCATCCGCTACGGCCTGGGGGGCAAGCTCGGCAGCGGACAGCAATGGTGGTCCTGGATGACCATCGCCGACCTCACCGCCGCCACCCTCTTCCTCCTCGAACACCCCCAGGCCCAGGGCCCCTTCAACTTCTGCGCCCCAGAGCCGGCGCGCCAGATCGACATCACCCGGGCCATCGCCCGCCGCCTGCAACGGCCCGCCTTCGGCTTCGTCCCCGCCATGGCCTTGCGCGCCCTCGCCGGTGCCCTGGCGGACGAGCTCATCCTCCCCAGTTGTCGGGCCCTCCCCCAGCGCCTCCAAGGGCTGGGCTTCAAGTTCCAAGCCCCCACCATCGAGGCGGCCCTCGACCAGGTCCTCTGCTGCCAATGAAAAGTGCCCAGCCAAGGCCGGCTACGGCGCGCGCCACTGAGGTGCCCATGCACTCCCGAGCTCAACCTATTCACCCACTCATCTCTCACCGCCTCATCCACAGCCTCCTCTTGGCCCTCGCCCTGAGCGCCTGCACCCCGCCTCAAGCCGTCGAACCCGGCGCCGAGCATCGCGACTCCCCGCCCCTCCCGACCGACACCACCCCCAGCGCCCCAGCCCTGCCCCCAGACGGCTGCCCACCCCGCGGCGAGGCCGCCGCCCCCCTACCGGGGGTCACCCCGCGCGACCTCAACCTCGACACCTGGCTCCAAAGCACGGCCGCCCACTTCGACCTCGACGAGATCATCCTCACCACCGACGCCATCCACGACCACAACCTCGCCCTCGCCGACGACATCAGCGACATCGGCGCTGCCCTGAGCGCCGAGCGCTGGCAGGAGCTGCTCTCCACCCGCATCGGCTACCTCGAAGCCCAGTTCGCCTCCAGCAACTACGTCCTCCGCGATGGCAGCAGCCTCGACTCTGCCGCCTGGCAACCCTTGCGCGACGCCAAAGGCCAACTCAGCGAAGCCAAGCTCCACGTCGCCCTCACGGGCATCCCCTTGCGCTGCGGGCCGCACGTCGCGGGCTACTACAAAGCCGATCGTGACCTCCGCTTCGACCGCAACAACTGCAGCACCATCCGCGCCCAAGAAGTCCTCGAGGTCGTCGCCCACTGGCCGGCGGGGATGCGCATGGTACGCACCCGCTACTCCTGGGGCTGGATCGCCGACAGCGCGCCCCTCTCAGCCGAAGTCCCCGCCGCCGAACGCCCGCGCTTCCTGGCCCCCCGCCGCTGGCTCGTCACCGACACCATCCCCTTGCCTGGCCCCAGTGAACCCCTGACCATGGGCACCTTCGTCGCCGTCGGCGACGCAGCGCACCAAGGCGTCGTGGCGACCGCCAAGGGCTTCGTCACCGTCGACCTCCCCGCCGACAAGGTCATCGACAATGGGCGCCCCTTGACCCGGCGCGCCTTCCTCACGGAGGTCTTTCGCTACCTCGGCCAAGACTACGGTTGGGGCGATGAACAGGGCCGGCGCGACTGCTCGCGCTACGTCATGGATGTCCTGAGCGCCTTTGGCCTTTACCTCCCGCGCCACTCGGCCGGACAAGCCCACGCCGGCACCTTCGAGATCGACGTCCAATCCCTCCACAAAGAGAGTGAGCGCCTGCAGATCCTCGACGCCGCCCTGGCCCACGGCGTCGTCCTGCTCCACTTCCCCGGCCACATCATGCTCTACCTGGGTCGCAACGCCGAGGGCGTCCCCATGGCCGCCCACGCCTTGGCCGACTACGTCCACCCCTGCACCGAGGGCTTCGACATCGACGCCGATCCCCCCAAGGAGACCGTGCTCAAGGTAGACAAAATCACCGTCTCGGATCTCCAGCTCGGACGCAACACCTCGCGCAGCGCCTTCATCGAGCGCCTCACCACCATCACCGTCATCGGCCACAGCCCCGAACCGGCCCTGCAAGCCATCGCCCTCTCGCGCCGCGCCGCCCCCGTCATCGACAGCGGCAAGTGCCGCGGCGAGCGCGGCGTCTCCATGCTCACCTCCCCCCAACAGCCCCACAGCGGCCAGCCGCTGCGGGTCATCGTCACCTCCTCCACCGTCCTCGGCCCCCTGGAGATCGTCCTCCAGAACGCCGCCGGTGAACGCCTGCAGCCGGCCCTGCGCCGCTACGGCGGCCCGCCCTACGTCCTCATCGGCGACTTCGAAGCCCCCCCCGAGGGCAAATGGCGCGTCTTGGTGGGCGACGGCAGCCGCGTCGCCGCCTGCCGCAACCTCAACATCGCCCGCCGCCACAGCGTGACCCCCCGCGCCGTCGTCAACGCCTGGAAAGTCGATGCCTCCTGGGACCGCGATATGGAGAACCTCTACGCGGCCTTCGTCGAAGCCCTCTTCGACTACCCCCTCGAAGAGGACCTCTCGTGGCGCAACCTCCACAGCCTCACCCAGGATCCCTACCGCAACATCCTCTACGATCACCTCGGCTTGGGCGAAGATCAGCGCCTGCGCATGCAGCCCGACTGCGCCGATCTGCCCTACATGCTGCGCGCCTACTTCGCCTGGAAAATGGGCCTGCCCTTTGGCTACCGCCGCTGTAGCCGCGGCAAAGCGGGCCGACCCCCAAAATGTGGCGGCCTCATCACCAACCTCGACGCCAGCGGCCACAGCGATCCCGTCACCGCCTTCGCCAACTTCAACAACCGCGATGTCCGCAACGGCGTCCACTCCGGCAGCGCCCGCACCCACCCCGACGACGAAGACACGGATCTCTATCCCATCCCCCTCACCCGTCACAACCTCGCCCCGGGCACCACCTACGCCGATCCCTACGGCCACCTCCTCATCGTCGCCGGCTGGCGCGGACAAGCCCTCGATGGCTACGGCATCCTCATCGGCGCCGACGCCCAGCCCGATGGCACCATCGGCCGGCGCCGCTTCTGGCGCGGTTCCTTCCTCTTCACCCCAGAGACCACCGACGTCGGCGCCGGCTTCAAGGCCTTCCGCCCCGTGGTGGTCCGCAGCGGCCAGGCCACGGTGCTCACCAACGACGAGCTCGCCAAACACCGAGACTTCCCGCCCTTCAGCCGCGAGCAGTACGCCGGCACCCAAGACGATTTCTACGACAAGATGGAGAGCATCATCAACCCCCGCCCCCTCGACCCCATGGACCTCCTCATCAGCCTCATCGACGCCCTCGAAGAAGGCGTGGTCCGCCGGGTGGTCTCCGTCGACAATGGGGAGGCCTTCGTCACCGCCAAGGGCGCCAACGCCGTCGACATGCCCACGGGCTACGCCATCTTCGAAACCTCCGGCGCCTGGGAAGACTTCTCCACCCCGTCCCGCGACATGCGCCTCCTCATCTCCATCGACACGGTGGAGTTCTTCCCCGAGAGCGTGCGCCGGCGCCCGGAAGCTTTCGGATTGGGCCCCGACGAGGTCGAGCCGGCCATCGCCGAGATCCAAGCCAAGCTCGACCAGGAGCTACAGCGACGTACTTTCTCCTACACCCGCTCCGACGGCACCCCGCAACAGCTCTCCCTCCAAGACATCGTCGCCCGCAAAGCCGGCTTCGAGATGGCCTACCACCCGGCGGACTGCGTCGAGATCCGCTGGGCTGCGCCCAGCGGCTCCGACGAAATGCGCACCTGTAAACGGCGCGCTCCCCAAGCCCACCGTGAGCGCATGACCTCCTACCGGCCTTGGTTCGCCGAGCGCCGCCGCCCCCCGCGCTAGAGCCCCATGAACAGAATCAAAGTCCACCGACCCGCCTGTGCCCTAGCCCTGCTGGCCTTCGTCCTCTGCACGGCACCTGCCTGCCGACCTGAAATGAGCGAGCATCCCACCCCCGAGCTGGCCCATCCCCACGCGCCGCCGCCGACCGCACCAATGGCGACCGACCCGCCACGAGAGACGCTCCCGGCCGCACCCGCCGCCGCGCCTACACCCCCTGAGATCCTGCAAGTCGCCACGCACGCCTACCTGACGTGGTACCAACAAGTGGAAGACGCCGCCGACCGCACCCAACTGGGCGCTCACTTCGGCGCCAACGCCATCGCCACCCCAGAGCCCAGCTTTCTCCTCGTCGCCACAGTCGAATCCGGCGTCGACGCCCTGGCCTACCGCTTCTTCTCCCTCGGCGATTCGGGTTTTCTCTACAGCGTCGACGATCAGCTCGCCCAGCGCTTCTGGCCCGCCTCGACGGTGAAGCTCGCCGCCGCCGTGGCCGCCCTCATGGCCCTCGCCGAGCACGGCCTCGATGGCGACGCCCAGGTCAGCATGGAAGACGAGAACGGCCTCTGGCAGGGGAGCGTGCGCGACATCTACACCGCCGCCATCGTCCCCAGCTCCAACCCGGCCTACAACCGCCTCATGATGATCGCCGGCTTCGACGCCATCAACGCCCACTACCTCCCCATGGCCATGCAGCTCCCCCACATGGTCCTACAGCGGCGCTACGCCCGCAAAGCGCCCGACGCCAACATGCGCACCTCCGTCCCCATCACCTACGTCCAAGGCGAGCACCAGGGCACCCTCCCCGAACGCATCGGCACCAGCCAGCATCCGCGCTGCCCCAACGAGGGCAACTGCACCACCCTCCTCGAGCTCCTCGACGTCATCCGCCGCGTCGCCCTGGACGCCGAACTCCACCCCGCCGAGCGCTACCCGCTCCTGAGCGAGGCCGACCGCCAGGCCCTGCGTCAAGCCCTGGGCCGCGCCCCCTCGTGCATCGGCGACGGCGCCGCCGAAGTCCTCGGCCCCGTCGAGGTGTTCAACAAAGGCGGCAAGTACGTCGACGACGACCGCCTCGAAGTGGCCCTCATCAGCCAAAGCAACGGCAGCCAACGCTTCCTCGTGGCCATCTCCCTGCCCTACCGCGACGGCATCGAAGCCGAGACCAACCGCCTCACCGCAGAGAGCCTGCGCTTCCTCCAGCGCGAAGCCCACCGCGCCCCACCGCTCCAAGAAGACGCCGGCACCGCCCCCCCCATCCACCTCCGCCACGACCCGCTGCGCCTGGAGCTCGAAGTGGCCCCAACCGACACCGGCGCGGCCTGGGTCAACGGCATCGCCCAACCCTGGCGCGACACCCTCGACCTCGACGCCATCCCGCCGCGCACTTTCCCCGTGGGCCGCGGCTGGCGCGTCATCCTGCGGGGTGAGCACGACGGCGCCCCCTACCACCGCGACCTGCTCTTTCTCTTCGAGGAATCGTGAAGCGTACCGCTATCGCCGCCCCCCTCCTCTTGCGCCTCTGGCTGCTGTGCTTCTTGGTAGCCACCACCGCCGGGGCGTGCCGCGACCGCGAGCCTCCGGCCCCGGCGCCCGAAGACACGGCACCAGCGCCAACCCCCGCCCCCCCAGATCGGGCGCCGCCCGCGACCCCCTTCGCCGAGATCGCCCGCTACGATTGTCCCGGGCTCGTCTTCACCCTGGCCTATGATGGCGCCCACGCCGTGGTCGCCGCCACCCGCGGCGGCCCGGCCATGCTCTGTGGCCTCGACGCCACCGCCACGGGCGACGCCCTGCCAGCTCGCCTCGAGCTCCTCGATGATTTCGCCGGCGCGGTCACGTCCCTCGGCGACGCGCTCTTCGCCGCCCTCCAAGTCGAAGCCCAGCGCCTCCTCTTGCTCCACCTCGACCTCACCCAACGCCCACAGCGCTTCGTCGAGCTCTTGAGCCTCCCCGTGGAAGGCACCCCCGCCGCCGCCGCCTTCGCCGCCGGTCGCCTGTGGCTCCTGGTGCGCGGCACCACCGACGGTCGCGGGCTCATGGCCATCGATCCCGTCTCCGGCGAAGTCCGCGCTCGCCTCAGCACCGGCCCCAGCCCCGTCGCCCTCACCGTCACCGGCCAAGCACCGCACCAAGCGCTGCGCGTCGTCACCATCGACACGGAGCACCCCGAAGAGGAGCAAGGTCAGATCCTACGCCTCGCTGCCACCGCCAGCAGCGACGACGAGGTGCAGCGCAGCGCCATCCGGGGCTGGCCCGTCGCCCTCCAGCCTGGCGACCTCCAATCGCCGACGCCCTCGCAGTGGCTGCTGCGCCACACCGCCAAAGAGCTCCTGGAGATCACCCCCAGCGGTGTGCCCGGCGCCACCCTCACTCTGCCGGCGCTCCCCATGCGGGTCCTCCAGCCTACAGCCACCACCCTCTATGCCCTCTCGCCCGAGGGTCAGCTCAGCCTGGCCCGTTTCGATGGGCAGCGCTGGGCCGTGGCCCACAGCGCCGAAGTCGGCGTCGGCAGCGTCGAGCTCGCCTGGGTCGCCCCCTACCTCCTGCTCCTCGACGGCAAAGGGCGCAAGCTCTCCCTGCGCCACCCCGAGACCTTGGCCGAAATCGCCACCCATCCCCTCGATGGCGCCCCGGGACGCCTCCTCTACGCGCCTAAGCTCCACCGCGCCTTCGTCACCCTCCCCGACAGGCAGCAAATCGTCGCGGTGATGCTCGACCCCGACGCCGTGCCCCCGCCCTGAAGCGCAGGGGCCGCAGCGGCGACCCTCAGTGCTCGCCGTGCATCAGCCAGCGGATCAAAGGCGAGCAGATGGCCACCACCACCGCCAGCCCGAAGGCGACCAGGGCCACCGAGCTGAAGACCGTGGTATAGGAGATCAGGGTGAGGTGCGCCCCCCCCTGCTCGGCGGCGGCGACGGGATCGAGGCCAGAGACCAAGCGACTGAACTTGTCCAAGAGGCCGTCACCGCCGCTGCTGCTGCTGGTCGTGAGGCGCGCGATGACGCCCGCCACTTGGTGCGCAAAGGCCATGGCCAAGAACCACACCCCCATCATGAAGGCCACCAGCTTCTTCGGCGAGAGCCGCGTGACCATGGACAGGCCAATGGGGCTGATGAAGAGCTCGCCCGTGGTCAGCAAGAAGTAACCCAAGACCAAAAAGACCATGGGCACCAGGGCCGCATCGCCGGCAAAACGCGCGCCCACGGCGAAGAGCAAAAAGCCAAAGCCGAGCTGGGCGATGCCCAGGGCGAACTTCATCGGCGTCGAGGGGTTCAGACCCAGCCCCGAGAGCCAGGTCCAGAAGGCCGAGAAGGGGATGGCCAACGCAATGATGAAGAGGGGGTTGATGGCGTTGGTTTGGCCCGCGTTGATGACGAAGAGGTTCACGTTGCGCTCGGCGAAGAGCGTCAGTGAGCTGCCCCCTTGCTCGAAGAAAGCCCAGAACATCACCGTGGGCAGCGCCAAGACGAAGATGGCGCAGATCTTCTTGCGCTCCGGGCCGCTCAGGGTGATGAACTGTACCAGCACCACCAGGACCACCGTCACGGTGATCGCCACGAGCAACCAAGCCGCCAATTCGCTGTGGTAGATGAGCAAACTCATGGCCGGCACGACGGCGATGGCCCCGGCCAGGGCGGCCCAGGTGTGGAGCTTGTTGCGCTGTACCAGCTCCGCTGCGCTCGGCCCATGCTCCTTGACCTCCTTGATGGGCGGCAGACCATTGTCCTTGAACACGCCCTTGTGAATGCCAAAGAGGAAAATGCCCAACCCCAACAACATGCCAAAGCCCGCCAAGCCGAAGCCATAGGCAAAACCCAAGAGGCCAGCGACGCCGGCGCAGGCCAAGGGCGAGATGAGCGCCCCGAGGTTGATCCCCATGTAAAAAATGGTGAATCCCGAATCGCGGCGCGGATCGCCGGGCTCATAGAGGCCACCCACCATGGAGCTGATGTTGGGCTTGAAGAGGCCGTTGCCGACCACCAGAAACCCCAAGCCACCAAAGAAAACGATCTGCTGCTCTGCCGCCATGAGGAAGAGGCCCAGCGCCATCAGCAATGAGCCGGCGATGATCGCGCGACGGTAACCGAGGATCTTGTCGGCCAAGGCGCCGCCGACGACGGGAGTGGCGTAGACCAGCGCCCCAAAGGCCGCATAGATCCCGTAGGCGACCCCGTCGGCTTCCTCCCGCGCCAAGTCCTGGAAGAGACGGTTGACGAGGAAGAGCACCAAGATGGCGCGCATCCCGTAGTAGCTGAAGCGCTCCCACAGCTCGACGAAGAATAAATAGTAGAGCGCCTTGGGGTGCCGCATGGTACCCGATTTTGCCATCACTGCCTCCGCTCGCGTTGTGCTGCTGTGGACCCCACAGGCCCGTTGTGTCGCGGCAAAGTACTGTGCTCACGACTGCGGCGTCAACGTTGAGGCGGCGCGCGCCCTCAGGGCGTGGCTCCCGCCAATATCCACAGCTCAACCGCCTCTGCCTCGGCCACGCTCAGGGGCTGGGCTGGCAACGCCCGCGTCTTGGCCACCTCGCTGGCCCAGGGCGGCGGCATCACCGTACCCACCCGGTCGGGATAGTCCGCCAAAACCTTGTGCATCACGTAACTCGTCGTCGGCCGGTAGGGATCCACCAGAGCCCGCCCAGGCACCTGCGCACTCGGAGCCCCCACCAGAGCGCTTCGGTCCAGGCGCGGGATGTCGAACCACTGCGCCGGCCTGGGCTCCACCTGATGGCAGCCACACCCGAGGTCGAAGCGCGCCGCCACTTCAGGCCAGGAGGTAGTGCGCGTCACCCCCTCCTGTGGTGCCACCTCATCCCCAGCGCTGAACCGCAGCGTCCAGGGCGCCGCCAGGGGCGAGCCGTCGAGGGCCAGCACCGTCGCCGGGTTCAGGCTCACCTCGTAGCGCAGCTCCGCCAGCAGCTCTTGCCGCAGCTCTCCCACCAGGCGGCGGCGGCTCAAGCGGTAGTGGGTGCGCACGGGCACCGCGACGCCCCCCGAGCGCACCCTGATGGCCCCCCCATCGCTCACCGCCGGGTCCAGGTACTGATCGAAGTCGATGACGATGCGCACATTGCGCGCCACGCCTTGGGCGCCATCCTCGGGCCAGGCTTGGACCACCCGCAGGGGCTGCCCATAGGGCGCGACCTGCGCCTCCACGTCACCCTCGGGCGCGAGGTCCCCGAAGTCGCGCTCCACCACGCAGCCCCATGGGCCCAGCGCCAGCCACAGCAAGCACCCCGTGACGCCAAAAGCAACGAGAGCAGGCGCTGGCACGCGCCACCTCACTTGGGCGCCCGCGGCGACCGCTGCCGCAGCCGCGGCTCGACCTCTTCGACCTCGACCTTGGGCTCCGCCGGCGCTTCCAGAGGGGGCAGTTGCACCTCCAGACGACCTTCGGCATTGGGGATCACACTCTTGGACACCGAGCGATACCCGTCGAGGGAGAAATAAACCGTCACCGGGCGCTCTGCTCCGACGATGTCCGCCATGCACGGCGTCCGGTGGCACACGCGGCGGCCATTGACCTGCACCGTCGCCCCTGGGGGCTCGCTCTCGAAGGCCCACGACACCATCTCGAGCAACACGGGCGGGGGCGTGACCGTCTCCACCACCGGCTCTGGCGCCGCGACCACCACCGCCGACTCGGCCTCGGCTGGCGGTGCCTGCAAAAAATGCAATAACAGCAACGCCGTAACCACAGCGACCGCCGCCACCGCCCCGACCAGCCACCACCGCACGCGGCGCCGCCGCGCCCGCAACAGCTCGCGCACGTCGGGATCGTCCGCCTCCACCGGCAACAGCCCCACGGCGCTCGCCTCGCGCCGCAAGGCCTTGAGCGGTGCCCCAGACATCAGGCGAGCCAGGGTCTCCTCGTAGCTCAGCGCTCCCTCAGCAGCCAAGAGCACCTGCGGATCGCAGTGCGGACCCACCTGCATCTGGCTCAGGTCCAGCGCCGCCAACGCCTCAGAGAAAGCCAGCGCCGTAGGGTAACGCTGCCGCCAGTCTTTGGAGGTCGCCTTCTGAATCACCGGACCCAGCGGTGACTCGGCGAGCCAAGGCGGCATGACCAGCGGCGTCGAGAGCTGCCGGGCGAGGATCTCGAAGACCGTGTCGCCTGGCACGGCAGGAAAGCCCGTCACCGTCTCAAAGAGAATCAGCCCCACGGCGTAGACGTCCGAGTGCGGCCCGATCTCACCCTTGAGCAATAGCTCTGGGCCCATGTAGCGCGGCGTGCCAAAGGCGTCACCCTGGGCACCGGTCAAATCCTGAATGGCCGAGTTCTCCTGCTCACCCAGGGCTTTGCCAACGCCAAAGTCCAGGAGCTTGACCCGCTCCGAGCCGTCTGCCTCTTTGGCCAACATGATGTTCGACGGCTTGAGATCCCGGTGAATGATGTTCTGTCGGTGCGCCTCACTCAGCCCTGCCAGAACCTGCAGCATGATCCCCTGAGCCCGCACCGGCGAGAGGCGACTCTCCTGCTCCAAGACGGCGGCCAACTCTTTGCCGTTGACCAGCTCCAGGGCCATCCACAGCAAGCCCGCCTCGGTCTGACCAAAATCGTAGAGGCGCACGATGTGGGGGTGCTCCAAGCGCTTGACCAGAACGATCTCCCGGGAGAAGCGCATCGCCACGTCTTGAATACGCTTGGCCGCGCTCGGCAGCAGCACCTTCAACGCAATGCGCCCACCACCCACTTCATCCTGGGCCTGAAACACCGCGCCATAGCCCCCCACACCGATGGGCCTCAAGACCCGGTAGGTGGAAATCATGGTGCCAGGACTGGGGAGCCCCTCTTCTTCCATCGGCGACCGCCTTCTCCGTGACATCGCGGCCAACCGCGGCACGTCTCACCACCGCATGTTAGGTGCGGAGTCGTCACGGCGTCAACCGCTGCCCGTTGTCGCTTGTTCTCTGCTACAAGGATTGGGATGAACGCAGTGGACCGGGCGACCGCCCCGCGCGCCCCCTACCCCGAGACACCACCGTGCTGGATCGCCTCCTCGACACCCTCAGCAGCCACCACCGGGCCTGGGTGCTCCTGGTCCTCTTCCTCGCCGCCGGCATCGAATACCTCTTCCCCCCCTTTCCCGGCGACTCCATCACCCTCCTCGGCGGCGTTTTGGTCGCCGCCCGCGCTTGGAACCCCATCCTCGTCCTCGCCACCACCACCGCCGGCAGCGTCCTCGGCGCCATGGCCGACTACGCCATCGGCGCCTGGATCCAGCGCCACCCACAGAGCTGGCTCGGCCGCCGCCTGGCTTCACCCAAGCTCACCCGCGCCGTCCAAGCCGTGGAACAGCGCTTCACCCGCCACGGCGTCGCCATCATCGCCGTGAACCGCTTTATGCCCGGCATCCGCGCCCTCTTCTTCGTCGCCGCAGGTTACAGCGGCATGCCCTGGCGCCGCGTCCTCGCCTGGGGCGCCATCAGCGCCGCCCTGTGGAACCTCCTCATCATCGCCGTGGGGATGCTCCTCGGAGGAAACCTGGCGCGCATGGAGCGCTTCTTCACCCACTACACCAGCGCCGTGTGGCTCCTCCTCATCCTGGGAGCCCTCGGCTGCATCGGCCGCGCCCTGTGGCGGCGCCGCGCCACCAGCAACGACGAGAGGCCACCCAGCGCCCCAAAAACAGGGACCGAGTAGCCTCAAAGCAGGGGCCGAGTCGCCTCAGTGCCGCGAAAAATCACTCATTCATCGTGAAAACGTTCCACCACACCATCGAGCACCGCCAGCGGAGCATCTTCCGCGATGGGGCACACCCCATCGAGCTCGGCAATGCTGTAAGCCTCCATCAGCGCCATCCGCGCCCGGGCGTCTTCACTCGCGCCCACGGCGTACTCCAACACCTTGTCATCTCCTTCACTCAAACCATGCAACATGCGGATGACCTTTTCCTCGAGGGGCGTCAGGGTCGTGGAAAATCCCTCCGCCTGCTGGGCCGGGCCAGACTCCAACTCGACGCGGGTCCTCTGAATTTGTCCTTGGGTATCATGCTTCTTCAACGTGTCCTCCTCATCGCTGAAGCGGGTCGACGCCGTCTATGTACCGCGCATTTGACCGCGCGGCAAATTCGCCGGGCACAGCGCAATTCTGGGCCCGCACAACACGGTCAACCACCAGCCTAGACCGGTTTTTTTTCATGGCAAACTTTCGACCTTTTTTTCTAGGTGAACCACCTCCGCCGGGCGCCCGCTTTGCCGCTGACCCTTGGCACCGACGCCAGATGCGGCGCCTCCCGCCACCGCCGCGACGCGACCTCTGCCAGCGAATCGTTGTCATCCCAACTAAAAGAACGGAAGATGCGGCGCCCCTTTGGGGTTGATGCTTGGACAGAAAGGCGTCGCAACGGGCGACGCCCTGCCCCGTGACGAGGTAGAACATGGCCAGCCCAGCCGGCGCCACCCCCACCCAGCCCAGCGTCCAGCCACGCCGCAGGACCGCCCCCCTTCACCGCTCCCCTTGGCGCACCGCCGCACTCTTGGCCGCCACCCTCCTGCTGATCCCCAGCGCTTGGGCCGACCCCGTGCCCACCCGTGACCTCAGCCAAGGCAACGACATCGACGCCCTCATCGTCGGCGGCGTCGCCTTGGGCGGCGGCGCGCGCCTCATGGACCCTGCCGTGGGCGACCTCAACGGCGACGGCCGCGACGACCTGGTCATCGGCGCCCCTGGCACCAGCCACGGCGGCCTCAGCGACGCTGGCAGCGTCTACATCCTCTTTGGTCGCGACGACTTCGGCGCCCAAGCCCGCCACGACCTCACCCCCCTGACCCACTTCGACCTCCGCATCGATGGCCACCTCCCCGGCGGCCTGGTGGGCTTCGCCGTCGCCGTGGCCGACATCAACGGCGATGGCATCGCCGACCTCATCTTCAGCGCCCCCGGCGGCAACGGCGCCCTCTACATCCGCTTTGGCGGCAGCGATTGGCCGAGCGGCGTCATCAGCCTGCGCGATGAAGACAGCTTCGACGTGGTCTTGCGCGGCGACACCCCCCAGACCTGGCTGGGCTCCGCCCTCTGTGTCGGCGACTTCGACCGCGACGGCCGCAGCGATCTCGCCTTCTCCGCCCTCGGCTACGACAACCACCGCCGCCTCGAGTCCACCGATTTCTACGTCGTCAGCGGGCGCGACCAGTGGAGCGGCAAAATCATCCAGCTCGCCGATCGCCTCCCGGGGCGCGTGCGCATCAGCCGCCGCCTCGCCGCCGACATCCAAGTCGTCCACAACTGCGCCATCGGCGATTTCGACGACAACGGCTTCGGTGATCTCGCCCTCGGCATGCCCCTGGATCGCGTCGGCGACCTCCAGGAGGCCGGCACGGTCACCATCGTCTTCGACGTCCTCAAGCACAGCGGCGGCGTCATCGACCTCGGCGAGAGCATCCCCACTTGGGGCGTCCGCATCTCGGGTGACCAAGCCGGCGCGCGCTTTGGCGCCACCCTCGCCGCGGCAGATTTCAACGGCAATGGCCGCTCGGACCTCGCCGTCGCCGCCCCGCGCCGCCTCGTGCGCGGACCCGAGCCCGAAGGGGCGGTCTTCCTCTTCTGGGGCGGCCTCCTCCCGAGCACCTCGGGTCTCCAAAAGGAAAACCTGCGCTTGGTCGGGCAGGGCGGCGCCTTCGGCACCTCCTTGAGCGTCATCGACATCAACGGAGACGACCGGGGCGACTTGGCCATCGGCGCGCCAAGCGTGTCCACTTACGCCGGCACCCAAAGCGGCGCCGTCACGGTTTACCTCGGCGGGCCACACATGAACGTCGCCCAAGCCGACACCCCGCCCCCTTATGACATCCGACTCGTCGGCGGCGACGACTACACCCGCCTCGGTCACGGCTCCGCCGTCGGCGATTTCAACGGCGACGGCCACCGCGACTGGGTCCTGCGCGCCGCCTCAGACCCCCTCGAGCGGCCACAGAGCGGCAGCCTCTACTGGCTCTCTGCCGCCGGGCGCCTCCCCAAGGACGCCCGCCTCGACGAAGTACCCCACACCCAGCTCCTCGCCCCCGGCATCGGCGGCGGCCTCTCGCCCCAAACGGTCGTGCGCGACGTCGACGCCGATGGCCAGGCCGAGAGCTTCTGGCTCTCACCCCTGGGCGCCGGCAACCGCGGCACGGTGTGCATGGTCCGCAACCAAACCAGCAAGAGGCGCTGGGACGCCGGCCAAGGTGAAGGCTGTGACTGGCGCCTCGTCGGCCCGCCAGGCAGCCGCATCGCGCACTTCGCCATCGGCCGCTTTGCCCCCGAAGGCCTCCACATCGCCATCGGCCTCGATCAGCTCCCCTGGGGCGAAAAAGGACGCGGCGCCGTCCTGGTCATCCCTTTGCCCACCCAGCTCCAAGGCGACACCTGGATCGAGCTCCCGCGCAATCAAGCGCCCGACGGCGCCTGGCTCTTCGTCGACGGTGGCACCACCGCCTCTCTCGGCAGCAGCGTCCTCCTCGAAGATATCGATGGCGACGGCCTCGACGACCTGATCGCCGCCGCTGACCTCGCCTCTTACGACGGCCGCCACCAAGCCGGCGCGGTTCTGGTCATCCCTGGCGGCAAGGTGCGCCCTGGGGTCCACGACACGGACAAGCGCGATGTCACCCACATGCGCTTCGAGGGCGCCGAAGGGGAGCGCCTCGGCGCCGACCTGGCCGTCCTCGATTTCGATCACGATGGCCTGGCCGACCTGGTGCTCGTCGCCAGCCACGCCACCATCGCCGGCAAGCGCGCCGTGGGCGCGGCCTTCGTTTTCTACGATGTCGCCGCCCTGGGACGCGGCGTTCATGACAGCCACGACTTCGACAAGGTGGGCTTGCGCATCCGCGGCACCGCCCTGGGCGACACCCTGCGCTTGGCCACCCGGGCCATGGATCTCGACGGCGATGGCCACGAAGATCTCCTCTTGCTCGCGCCCAACGCCCGAGTGGGACTCCAGCGCCAAGGCGTCGTCTATGGCCTCTTCGGAAGGGCCCAGCGCCGCGAGGGCAACATCGACCTGGGCCAGGAGCACATCCCCGACCTGGTGCTCACCGCTGGGCGCGGCGAAGCCTTGACCAGCATCGCCTTCGCCGACGCCATCGAGGCCGGGGTCTTCGACCTCGTGGTCGCCTCAGCCCCCCTGCGCAGCCACCGGCGGCACAAGGTCACCGTCTATTCCGGTGCCAAGCGGCGCGCCTGGTTTGGCCAGATCGACCTCTCCACCCTCGACGCCCGCCTGCAGGTCAGCGCCCCGGCGAGCTCCCACGGCCTCTTCTTACCCGACACCCTGCCGCGCCAAGCCTCGGGTCAAGCCCAGCTCTGGGTCGTCGAGCCGCGCGCCCGCGCCGATGTCTCCGATCGCGGCGCCGCTTACCGCCTCCAGACCGATTAGGCGCGGCGCAGCTCACGCGCCACAGCGCGCCACTGGCGCCGCAGTCGGCGCACGTCCGCTGGCGACACCGCGCCGGGACCAAAGCGCAACGCGCCATAGGCCTCGACCCAGGCGGCGCTGGCGCCTAAGCCGCGCGCCGCCAAAGCCCGAGACAGCGCCGCGGGCGCCAAGTTCGCCAGCCCTCGGGTCGAGGCGCGCCGCCCCAGGCGCGCGCGCAATCGCAGCACCAGAGGGGTCAAAACATGGCGGCGGTAGGGCAGCACCTGGCGCCCGGGCCTCAGGCGCCACAAGACCACAGCACCGCCGAAGAGCGCCGCCAACCACGCCGTCCACGACGTCAGAAGCAGGGCCTGCCCGGCGAGCACGAGCAGGGCCGCCACGGACACCGCCCAGGGCGCCACCTGGCGCTCCAGGAGCCACCGCTGCCCGCGCAGCACCGTAAAGGCCACCACCAAAGGCAGCAGCCACAGCAGCAATGCCTGCCATAAACGCGGTGCCGCGGCGGCCATGTCGCTCCCACGGCTCAAAGCAGGTGAGCCCAAGAGGCTGAGCTGCTCCCGCATGGCATAGTTCACGACCCACCGCTGCCACCACCCTTGGGCCTGCTGCCACATCGCCCTTGGCCCACCCGCCCCATGGAGCTGGGCCGGCGTCGGATCGAAGCGCACCCAGCCCTCGCCCGGCAGCCAGGCCTCGACCCAGCTATGGGCGTGCCGCGCCCGCACCACGTGCGTCCCCGTCAAGGGCCCATATTCGTCGCTGAAATAACCCCCCACGTTGCGTGCCGCGATCCCGCGGTGGCGCAACAACACCACCATGGTCGTCGAAAAGATCTCGCAGTGGCCCCAGGGCTGAAGAAAGAAGAAATCCGCCACCGGATCTGGGCCGCGCGTCGGTAAATCCAAAGTGTAACGCATCCGCATCCGCAGGTAAGCCTCGATGGCCACGGCCGTCTCGCGCGCCGAAGCCCCCTCGGGGACGGCCCGCGCCACGGCGCGCGCCACATAGGGAGACAGGGGGCGGCTCAGCCGCAGATAGAGGCGGCGCTCCCACGCACTCAAGGGAGCCACCGGCGCGGGGCGGCCGCCTTCGGGCACCAACACTTCATAAGATACGGGGCCACTGTGTCTGATCCCGGGCACTCGCCACAGCCCCCCCCAGTCCAGGTGCGCGACGCCGACCTGCGGCGCCAGCACCCGCAGCACGCGCCCGCCCGGCGGCGTGGGTAGGACATCCGTGTCGAGCTCGGCCGCCGAGACGCGCACGCCCAGCGTGGGTGGATCCCCCAGCGAGAGCTCAGCGAAAGCCCCTAGAGCCGCACTCAGGCGCAGATAAGGCGACACGGTCCAGGTCACGCCGTCGAAGTGATCGAAGACCACGGCGCGCCAGTAGACCCCTGCAGTGCGGGGGGGCATCTGGGCCCGCAGGACCACGCGATCGTCCGGGCTGAGCTGGCCGCCGCGGCGCAGATCGATGCGTTCGCTGAGGCCCGTGCGCATCTGCGCCATGGGATCATCCCGTAGGCCATAGCCGAGGTGCAATCGCGGCAAGGTGAAGAAGAGGAAGAAGGTCCCCACCAAGACCAGCACCACCCCGCCGACCAGGCTCAGGGCCAGGCTGCGGCTGAGGCGCACCTCAGGCCGGCCCACCCAACGCAAGCGCGTCACCCCCAGGGTGAAGACGGCCAGGATCAGGTAGCCGGCCAAGACCAGGCCGTAGGCCAAGGTGTCAGACAGCACCCCCACCACGGCCATGGCGAGAAAGGAGAGGGCTAGCACCTGGATGTCGTCGCGCTCGTTGCGCCGCAGCAAGAGCTTGAACGCCCACAGCACCACCACCAGATCCACGGCCGGAGCGAGGAGCGGGCGCTGACCCCAGAGCACGCTCACGACGGACCACGCCATGAAGAGCAGCAGGGACACGTTGGTCAGGGGACGCAGGGCGCGCCACCCATGCCGACGCGGCACCAGGCTCAGGGCCAGCACCGCCAGCGAGAGCAACAGCGCCGCGTCAGAGAGCACCTCCACCTGCAGCACCATGAGCTGGGACAGCGCCACCATGGCGTAGAGCAAGACGCCCTGAAGGAGGGGGAGGGGGATCATGCGCGCCCCTCCGTGGACCCGTCGCTGGAGGTCGGCACCAGGGTGTCGGCCGGGCCGTGGCGGCGCGCCGGCCGGTAGTGCCCCGAAGCCGAGCGCACCAGCGGCGCCACCACGTAAGGGCTCGCGAAAGCTTGCGGCGATGCGCTGGGGAGGCGCCGTGCTTCTTGGGGCGTCAGCAACCGCGCCAGCGCCAAGGTGCGCAACAGACGCGCCGTGTGCAGCGGACCCGAGCCACAGCTCACCTGGACGTCGCGGAGGCGCAACGCCACTGGGTGGCCGAGGGCCAAGAGGCGAACGCTCAGGCTCGCTGCGTGGTCGAGGGTGCTCTCGAAGAGCTCCGCCGGCCTGGGCGGCACCTGCTGCACGTTGTCCACCACCAACTCGAAGGCCGTGCCCAAACCTTGCGCCTCTTCGCGCACCAGCAACTCGCGCCGCTTGGCGCTGGCCTTCCAGGCGATCTGGCGCCGATCGTCACCGAGGCGAAACGGCCGCAGCCCCCGGATCTCGTAGCCCCCCTGCTGGTGACGCTGCGCCATCTCGCCAAAGGACTCCCGCGCCGGCGGCAAGTGCACGGGCAAGGAAACCCGCGGAAAGACCAGCGCCAAGTCGGGCACGGCCACGAAGCGGCCGCGCACCAAGAGGCCAAAGGGAAAGGTGGTCTCGACCCTGAAACCGCGAAAACGGCAGCGGCCGCGCCGGGGAAAGACACAGCGGTAGGCCTGGCTCTGCCCCTCGCCCGCCGCCAAGTAGGAGAAAGAGAGCGGGTCGAGGGTGCGGCCCCGCTCGAAGTCCTCGCGCACCACCACGGACACACTCGGCAAGGTGCGCTTGGTGTTGGTGAGGTACACCGCAATGGTGCTCTCTTCCCCAGCAAAGAGGCGCCCTGGCGGGCGTCGCTCCAGGCGCAGCCCATCCAGCGACACCCTGGCCAGCACGAAGGACGCCACCAACAGGGCCAGCATCGCCGCCACCAAGAGGTAGAGGAGGTTGTTCCCCGTGTTGAGGGCCCCCAAGCTCAGCCCCCCCATCAGGAGGAGAAAGTGCCGCCCTTCACGGGTGAAGCCCACGCGAGCGCGCGGCCGCGCGCTGAGTAACCAACGCAGGCCTCGCCATGCTGGGGAGCGCGCATCCTTCCGCATGGCTCACGCGTCCTGGCTCTCCGCCAGCGGCGGCAAAGCAGCCATGGATAACAGCGCGGCCCACTGCGCGCGCTCGCGCCCTGCCCACAGCGCCTCCAGCTCATCTCTGGCCTGCCATTCGTTGACCCGCTCCTGCATACCCAGCTCCCGACCCAACGCCCCCACAGGAACGTAACGGGTCAGGAAATCCATCTGCAGGTGGAGAAAATGGTGCGCCCGGGTCAGCCCCAAGCCATCCTGACCAAAGTGTTCCAGGCTCAAGCGCACCAGCTCGCGCAAAGCCTCCAGGCGCTCCTCACCGCTTGGATCCAGCACGCACCCCTGCTCGATTTCCCTAAATATCCACGGCTTGATTAAAGCCCCCCGGGCAATGGCCACTCCGGCGCAGCCACCGGACAAGCGGGCCGCCACGTCGGGGCCGTGCGCAACGTCGCCGCAGCCGATGACCGGCACGGGCAACGACGCCGCCACTTGCGCCACCAAGTCCCAGTCGGCCTGCCCGCGGTAACGCTCCTCCCGGGTGCGGCCGTGCACAAAGATGGCCGCCGCGCCGTTATCCACGGCCGCACGCGCCGCCTCTACTGCGTTGATGTGGTCTCGGTCCCAGCCGCTGCGCAGCTTCACCGTCACCGGCACCGACTCCGAGCCTGCCAGGGCGGCGACCATCGCCCCCACCGCCCGCCCCACCCGCACGGGGCGTCGCGCCAGCGCCGCGCCACCACCTCTATCGGTCACGGAGCGGTGCGGACAGGCGCAATTCAAATCGATGAAGCGCGCCCCTGCCTCGCGCGCGGCCTGCGCCGCCTGGACCAAGTCGCCATCGCGGGCACCTACGATCTGCGCGCCAAAACAACGCTCCTCGGGGTGATGCCGCAGCAGCAGACGATCCTGCCGCCCACCCTTGGCGATGCGTTGCGCCAACGCCATCTCGCCGAGGGTCGCCCGGGCGCCCCAAGCCGTCACCCAGCGCCGAAACGGCGTGTTGGCTACGTTGGTCACCGAGCCCATGAATACACGCACACCCAGAAAGGCTTCCACCGACATTGATACTCACATCGAGAAAAGAGAAGCTGAGACCCGTTTCAACGCCCGGCGCCATCGGCACCATGAGCGACGCCATACTTATACCATGCAGCACAGGTACCCTCGCTGCTCACCATGCACGGGCCAATCGGCGTGCCTGGCGTACACGGACGCCCAAAACGGGGACAGGCCGGCGGCTCGATCAAACCCTGGATGACCTCCCCACAGCGACAGCCTGGCGCCTCCACATCGGCAATCACCGGCAAGGCAAAGCGCCGCATCGCGTCAAAGTCCGCGTAGGACTCCGCCAAAGCCAAGCCGCTCTCGGGAATTGAGCCCAGGGCTCGCCACCCCACCGTCGCCGGCACGAAGACTTGCTCCAGCACCGCCAACGCCCGCCGGTTGCCTTCAGCCCTTACGGCCACACCGTAAGCGTTCTCGAGCACCGCCTCACCCCGCAGCACCGCCTGCACCAAGCGGGTGATGGCCTCCACCATGGACCGCGGCTCGAAACCCGCGACCACACAGGAGCGGCCGAAGTCACGCACGATCTCGCCGTAGGCCTCCAGGCCAATGATCACGCTCACATGCCCGGGGCAAATGAAGGCGTCTATCCCCGAGCGCCCCAAGCCCAGCAACGCCCGCAGGGCTGGCACCACCACCTTGTGGCCCAAGAGCACCGAGAAGTTGCCCACGCCTTGACGCTGCGCTTGTAAGAGCGTCAGCGCCGTCGCCGGCGCGCTCGTCTCAAAGCCCACCGCCAAGAACACCACCTCCAGGCCGGGATTCTCGCGCGCCAGGGCCAGCGCATCCATCGCCGAATAAACCACCATCACCTGACCACCCTTGGCCCGGCTGTGGGCCAAGCTGTCCCCTGAGCCAGGGACCCGCACCATGTCCCCGTAGGTGCAGACCACTGTCTGCGGCCGCAGCGCCAGCGCACAGGCATGATCGATGTACGAAGAGGGCGTGACGCAGACCGGACACCCTGGGCCGCTGATCAATTTGATCTTGGCTGGCAACAGGCTGCGCAGGCCCGTGCGAAACAGGGACACCGTGTGGGTGCCACAGATCTCCATCAGGCGTACCGCCTCGTGATCCCTCAGCATGACCTCCAGGGCCGCGCAAGCGCCGCGAACGGAAGCCCCCTCTGCCTTGGCCTGACTCATGCCACGACTCCCGCTTCCCGCAACCACTCCCAGGTCTCCAGCGCTTCCTCCTCGCCAAGCGCCTCCAAGGCAAAGCCCGCATGCACCAGGACCCACCCCCCGGGGGCCACCTCTGGCACCAGCGACAGATCGACTTCGATGCGGTTGCCGCGAAAATCCACCACACCACGGCGTCCGAGGCCCTCAGCGTCGACCGCCGACACCACGACCTCCACCACTTGTCCTGGAACCGCAAGACACATCCTCTGCCTCCTCGCGGCAGGCATCAGCCCTGCGCCGCTACTGCAACCCAAAACCCAAGCACCAAGCTCCCCAGCGCCCACGATCACCCGCCGACTGCACCCGCTCATGCGACCCAGAGCCATAACGAGTCCGCGCCGTCCAAGTCAAGGTGAGCCGTGCGCATGGCCGCCGCAAGTAGAAAGGCTTCGCCGACGACGAAGCGCTCGCCCCCGGATGCATCACCCCACTGGAGCGCGCCAGCGAGCACCACCACCGCCACCATCACCCCAGGTAAGTCGAGCGCCAAGGCACCCGTCCCGCTCACCCGCTGACAGTAAAGACCATGTCGCGCAAAGAGCAGGCCCTGTGTCGGCGAAGCCGCCACATCCGCCGGCGCCATCCGCCCCAGGGGCGCCACGGCCTGGCCAGAAAAATCAATGACCTCGAGCGAAGCCTCGACGTGCAAGTCCCGCAGTCGGCCCTGGGCGCTGGGACGCCCGCAGGCATCATAGCGCCGCCCCCAATCCCAAACCCGGTAAGTCACCCCGCTCTTACCCGGTACCGTGAGCTGTGGCTCCAGCAAAGTCACCCCCGCGCCAATGGCATGCAGCGTCCCAGGCTCGATCGCATAAATGTCGCCCGACTTCACCGGCACGAAGGGGCACAACGCCCCCGGGTCCTCCCCCTTGGCCAAACACGCGCGCAACGCCTCGGGCGAAGTGCCCGGGTGCAGGCCGAGATAGATACCCGCGCCCGGTTCGGCCTCCAAGATGATCCACACCTCGAACTTGCCCGACTCATGCGGCGCCAGCAGCCGATGACCTTCAGGCGGATGCACCTGGAGCGAGAGGCGGTCTGCCGCATCGAGGCTCTTGATCAACAGAGGCGTCGACGCCCCCCAGCGCGCCAGATGCCGCCGCCCCAGGAGCGCTTCGCCCCACGCCGCCAAGACCTCGGGCAAGGGGCGCCGCTCTTGGCCCTCGACAATGTGCGACGGGAAGGCCGGATCGACGGACAACTCCCAAGACTCGCCGACGACGCTGTAGGCCGCCTTGACCGGGTCCAAGGCCACCCCCGCCTTGAGCTTCTCCAGGATGCGCCGCCCCCCCCACGGCGTCCTTTGCGGCGGCGTAAAATTGTCCGCTTGCAGCCGCAGGGGGCGCTGCCAAAGATTCACCTCGCACATCGCTGCCTCACTTTGACCACAGGACGCACTCCTGCTGAAGGGGAAGCCCGGAACTTGACCACCCAGGCGCGAGCATGTACTTCCATAGGGCGGCGTAAGGCTTGGCACTAGCCCGAGTGCGCGTGGTGGAACAGGCGGGCAAAAGGGGATCCGAATACCTCATGTCCACACCCCAGTCTCTTGGCCCATACCAGCTTGTCAGGCAGATCGCTAGCGGCGGCATGGCTGAGATCCATCTCGCCAAAACCACGGGCCTCGCGGGCTTCGAAAAATGGCTGGTCATCAAGACCATCCGCGAATCCTTCTCCAGTGATCCCGAGTTCATCGAGATGCTGGTCAATGAGGCCAAAATCGCCGTCCGCCTCAACCACGCCAACATCGTCCACATCTTCGACCTCGGCGCCTACGATGGCAGGCACTTCATCGCCATGGAGTACGTCGAGGGACACGATCTCCACGCCCTCCTCGTCAAGACCGTCCACACCGACACCTTCATCCCCTTCGACGCCGTCGCCTACATCATCCGCGAGACCGCCGCCGGACTCCACTATGCCCACGAACGCTGCGATGAGCACCACCTCCCCATGGGCATCATCCACCGCGACATGAGCCCGCAGAACATCCTCATCAGCTACGACGGAGAGGTGAAAATCGCCGACTTCGGCATCGCCAAAGCCAGCGTCTCCAAAAACGAAACCCAGGTCGGTGTCCTCAAAGGAAAATTCTCCTACATGAGCCCCGAACAAGCCTGGGGCGACAAGGTCGACAGGCGCTCGGACATCTTCAGCCTGGGCGTCGTCCTTTACGAAAGCCTCGTCGGCGAGATGCTCTACCACGAGGAAGAACCCATCAAATTGTTGGAGCTGGTGCGACGGGCCCAGATCCCACCCCCGCGCTCGATACGACGCGAGGTCCCGGCAGAACTCGAAGCCATCGTCATGCAAGCCCTCGAACCGGAACGCAGGTCGCGCTTCCAAACGGCCGCCGAGCTCCAGCACGAGCTCTCACGCTACCTCGCCCAGGTCGCCCCAAGCTACGGCCTCAACGACCTCGCCACCTACGTCCGCAGCCTCTTCCACGAAGAACGTCTCCAGCTCGCCAACGTCGAGAGCGCCACCCGCCGCGCCCCGGAGATCTCCACCCGCAACGTCCGCATCGAAGTCCTCGGTCGCGACGAATACGTCCCCGACGCCGCCATGAGCCTGGTCCACTCGGTCCACCACATCAAGGCCATCGCCCAGCCCGCCACGGCAAAGCGCGCACCTGCCGCACAGCTCGCCGCAGCCCGCAGCCCTGACGACGCCACCCGCCAGCTCGTCTTGCGCGCCCCGCAAAACGTCGAGCTCCCCTACGCCGGCGCCGCTACCCACCAAGCGCTCCCCATCCACGATGGCCTCTTCGATGAGGACAATGAGCCGACCCAGGCCTACACCCCAGACGAAATCAAGAAGGCCCTCTCCCTCGCTGGCGCACCCGGCCCAACAACCACGCCCCAGCCAAACACCCAGCCGCCACGCGGCCAAGTCCCACAGCCACAGCCCATGCGGGCGGCCGTGCACCCCGACATCAGCGACGTCGTCCCCCTCGCCTCAGCCGATCTCCTCGCTTTCAACGACGAACCGGCGCCACAGCACTTCCGCGGACCTCGCCCCTCAGCCCAAGCCACCGCCCTCGCCCCGCAGCCCACCCTGCCCTTGCCCCCGCGGCCCATGCCCCTCCCGAACGCTGAGCGCCCAGCCCGATGGGGTGCCAGCCTCTGGCTCGTCGTGTTTTTTCTCTTCGCCGCTGGCCTCGCGGCCCTGCTTTTTGTCCTCCTGCGCGCGACCTGACCACCACCGCCAAATTCATCTGACCATGCCGTGCATGGAATCGTTGACATCGTTCATCCCTCTCCGTAGATTACCGCCCTTGTCCGTGGCCGGCGTTTGGAAGACCCAACACCTGCCGCCACACGCATGTCTCCAATGTCTGTGCAGAAGGGTCAGTTCTCTTCCCGTAGCAGACAGGCCAACGAAGAAAGTCCGCAAGAGGTACCTGAAGCCATGACTACGCTGGAACTTGTCGTCAACGCAGGCAATCTGTTCAGCAGCGATGCCATCGAGCAGCTCGCTGATCCCAAGCTTTACGACGAAGACACCCTTCGCATCATGTTCGAACACATGTGCGAACACTTCGACCGTCACCAAGAACACCTCAACGACGACGCCACGGCTGAGCAGGTTGGCTTCTTCTTCTTGAGCCGCGTCATGCACATCTTGGGCTTCACCCACAGCCACAATGAGCCTCTGCCCAACGAAGTCGGCAAGGTGGACTACACCCTCTTCGAGAGCCCCGATGAGTTCCTCGCCCACGTCTCCGGGCGTGGCACCAGCCAAATCTTCTCCGGCGCCATCGCCATCGGCAAGGCCGTCGCCTGGGGTAAATCCCTCGACGGCGAAAACCCCGACGACACCTCGCCCGAGAACCCCGCCTTCGATCTCGACGACGGCCTCCGCCAGACAAGCCTCCAGTGGGCCATCCTGTCCAACGGACACCACTGGCGCCTCTTTCACCGCAACACCACGGCCATGCTCAACACCTTCTTTGAGGTCGACGTGCTGAGCATCATCAAAAACGCGGACTTCGACACCTTCAAAGTCTTCGTCGGCGCCTTCTCCCAACGCGCCCTGAGCACGGACAAATCCGGCAGCAGCTTCGCCCGCCGCCTCCTCGCCTAGGCGAGTCCATGAACCGCCCCGTCGCCGCCCTCGCCCAGGCGCTACAATGCGCCTTGGACGCGCGCCGCTTCTCAGGCGTTCAGCTCCAAGTCGGCACCCGCGACGCCGTGGTCGCCTCCTTTGCCATGGGCCATACCGCCTACCCTGCCGACGACGCCCTAGTGCGTCCCGTCACCGCCCTCACTCGCTTCGACACCGCGAGCCTCACCAAAGCGCTGGTCACCAGCCTCCTCGCCATGCACGCCGTCGCGGCCGGGAAGATGCGCCTCGACCAACCCCTGGAAGCCCTGCTGCCACCAGACGTCAACCTGACCCAGCGCCAGCCACTCACCATAGACCGCCTCCTGGCACACCGCAGCGGCCTCCCGGCTTGGCGCAACTTTTACCAACGGCTGGATCCTCCTTCGGTAGCCACCTCCCAGGCCTTGCTGCAGGTTCGCCAATGGTGCGCCCACGCTGAACTCGACCCCGAACGCCGCCAGTGCTACAGCGATCTCGGCTATATACTCCTCCATTGGGCGCTCGAAGAGTGCCTCGCCGCCCCCCTCGACCGCGCCTTTCACACCCTCATCGCGAGCCCACTGGGCTTGACCCAGAGCGCCTTCGCGCCCCTGCCCCAGGGCCTAGCCCCCGCTGAATGCGTCGCCACCGAGAGGTGCCCTTGGCGCGGCCTCCTCCAGGGCAGCGTCCACGACGACAATGCCTGGGCCATGGGCGGCGTCGCTGGCCACGCAGGGCTCTTCTCAACCGCCACCGACATCGGCACCATCGCGCGCGCCCTCCTGCGCGCCGACCCCGCGCCCCTGCCCTTCGACGCCGCCACACTAGACCTCTTTTGGTCAGACCACTTCAACGATGGAGACACCTTCAGGTTGGGCTGGGACACCCCCTCGGGGCCACAATCCTTGGCCGGCGCCTACGCCACACCTGGCGCGACCTTCGGCCACCTCGGCTTCACCGGCTGCTCGCTGTGGCTGGATCGCGCCCGCCAAGCCTACGCCGTACTCCTGACCAACCGCGTTCACCCCCGACGCGACAGCGACAACCTGCGCACCTGGCGCGCCTCCGTGCACGATCTGGCTTGGGACGCCATCGACGACCTCGCGCCGCGCCAAGACGCTGCTGGACCCACCTCATGACTGCCACCCTCGACGACGCTGCTTTTCTCACCGCCATCCAACCTCTCGTCGAAGCCATCGCAGCCGCAGGCTTTGCCCCCGACAGCCAGGCTACCCATGCCACCTGGCAACGCCTGTCTGCCCTGTGCTGTCCCACCAGCGGCGAGCGCTGCGCCGAGCGCGTCGTCCTGTGGCGACACCCCCGTCGCCCCAACGAGCTCCAAGCCTATGTCAGCACGGGCTATGAGAATTTGGCCATACACCTTCGCTTCTTTGACCCGAGCTGGCGCCCTGACACCATCCTGCCGGGCTACCTAGACAAAGGCTGGCCATTCGCCTCGGCCGCGGCCCTGAGCGAAGTCACCCAAGACCTAGCCGCAACGCTCTGGCCACGCGCCTTGGCCTGGTTTGCCCAACCCATCCCAGCGGAGGCGGTGCTCCGCAATGCCCATCCCCCTTTACGCTCTTGAATGATGTGATACACAAGGGTATTGAGCTGCACTTGGAGCGCAGAAGCCTCCGCACCCGTGCCCACGCCGCCTCTCAGGGATGAACCATGCACTACGCAATCGATTTCTATTCCGGCTACATCGAAGACGTGCTGGGCGCAGTGGGCAGCCGCGACATCACCTTGGTGGAGCGCTTTCTCCGCCTCGGCGAACACACGCAGATGGTCCTGGGACTGCCTGACAATCTCATGACGGGCTGGCGCGAGGCCGTCGAACACCTCCTGATGGCGCCGCCTAAGACCTTCGAGAGCCCGGCCCAGACCATCGCCTTGCTGACCCTCCTCCGTGACGCTGGCCAACGTCGCTTCCGCATCTTCGCCCACAGCCAACAATCGGAAGACATCCAGGCCATTTTCACCGATCTGGGCCACCCTTCCTACGCGGGTGATCTCTTCGCCTCACCCATCGCGGGCTTCTCCTCGCCGACCCACCAAGTCTCCTGGGGTTTCCTCGACGTCAACCAAGTGGAGCAGCTCCTCCTCACCCTCTTCGGCGATGACAGCTTTCGGACCTCCCGGACCGCTGCCATCGCCGGTCGGCTCTCGAACTACGCCCGCCACGAGGCCGAGCGAGCCCTGCTCGAAGTCGGCATCGAGACCCAGAACTCCGTCTCTCACAACATCGACTACCTGATCATTGGCTCCAAAGGGACGGGCGGCACCAAACACGACAAAGTGCAGGCCCTCCAAGGAGGAGGCCACCGAATCAACGTCCTCGACGAAGAGGGCTTCGATCGTCTGGTCTCTTCACCGCGCCCCCCCAACCCGGCCTGGAACGCAGAGCGCAAAGCCTGCTATGAAAACCTGGTGCGCGCCCTCCGCCACGTCTGGGCCTTCGACCTGGACCTCTACTGCTTGACCTACGCCTACGACCCCCAGGTCAACACCCTCTGACCTGCGGCCCTCCATGACGGCATCTGCTTAATATAAATAGGCTTTTACCGCAGCAAACGGCGCGCGCCAAGCTAGACGAAGCCCCGACATTGTGCTACACTGCGCCCTGCTTTGGTCGCGGCGAAATCACAGGCGCCCACACCAAACGCGGCGGCACAGCACAACGCTGGCCACCACCGACGATGGGTCGCCCTCTCTGCGACCCGTTCCCTGAGGAAGAGGCAATGCCAGTGGAAGAGGCAACGACCCAAGAGGCCAACGCAACGGTTGCAGCCGCTGCGCCCGCCGAGAACGCGGCACCAGAAGCGCAGACGAGCTACAATGCCGACTCTATCCAAGTGCTGGAGGGCCTGGAAGCGGTCCGCAAGCGCCCGGGCATGTACATCGGCAACGTCAACGACATCCAAGGCTTGCACCAACTCGTCTTCGAGGCCGTCGACAACGCCATCGACGAGGCCCTGGCCGGCCACTGCGACCACACCACCGTCACCCTCCACCCAGATGGCTCGGCCTCGGTCGAAGACAACGGCCGCGGCATCCCGGTCGACCTCCACAAAAAGGAAGGGGTCAGCGCCGCTGAGGTGATCATGACCCGCCTCCACTCAGGCGGAAAGTTCGACAACAACAGCTACAAGGTCTCGGGTGGCCTGCACGGCGTCGGCATCTCCTGTGTCAACGGCTTGAGCGAGTGGCTCACCCTCGACATTCACCGCGACGGCAAGCGCTATCAACAGCGCTACCATCAAGGGGTCCCCTGCGACCCCCTCACCGAGGTCGGCCCCGCAGAAGGAACGGGCACCAAAATCTCCTTCCTCCCCGACCCCACGATCTTTGGCGTCACCGAATTCGATTTCGAGGGCCTCAGTACCCGCCTGCGCGAGCTGGCCTACCTCAACCGCGGCCTCCGCATCGACCTCATCGACGAACGCAACGACCGCGAGCAGATCTTCCAGTTCGACGGGGGGATCGCCTCCTTCGTCGATCACCTCGCCAAAGCAAAGGATCCCGTCCACCCCACGCCCATTCACATCCTCCGCGCCGCCGGCAGTGATGGCATCTCCGTCGAGATCGCCATGCAATGGACCGCCGCCTACCAAGACACCATCCACTGCTTTGCCAACAACATCCGCAACCGCGACGGTGGCACCCACGAGACAGCCTTCAAGTCCGCCTTGACCCGCGTCATCAACAACTACGCGCAACAAGAGCAGATGCTGAAGAATTACAAAGGGACCCTCTCGGGAGAAGACATCCGTGAGGGCCTCGTCGCCATCGTCAGCGTCAAAGTACCTGACCCGACCTTCTCCAACCAAACCAAAGACAAACTGCTCAACAACAACGTCGCGCCACACGTCCACGACGCCGTCGGCCAGGGTTTGGGGACCTGGTTGCTCGAGAGCCCCGCAGAAGCACGCGGGGTCATCACCAAATCCGTCGAAGCCGCCCGCGCCCGAGAAGCCGCCCGCAAAGCCAGAGAGCTGGTGCGACGCAAAGGCGCGCTCGACTCATCCACCCTCCCGGGCAAGCTCGCCGATTGCCAAAACCGCGATCCCGCCCACAGCGAAATCTTCATCGTCGAGGGTGAGTCCGCAGGTGGGACGGCCAAAATGGGCCGCGATCGCCGCTCGCAGGCCATCCTCCCCCTGCGCGGGAAAATCCTCAACGTCGAGAAAGCCCGCTTCGAGCGCATGATCGACTCCCAGGAAATCGCCGTCCTCATCAGCGCCCTCGGTGCGGGCATCGCCGATGAGTTCGACATCAACCGCCTCCGCTACCATCGCATCGTCATCATGACCGACGCTGACGTCGACGGCTCCCACATCCGCACACTCTTGCTCACCTTCTTCTTCCGGCAAATGCCCCTCATCGTCGAGAAGGGCTACCTCTACATCGCCCAGCCACCGCTCTACAAGATCACCAAGGGCAAGAGCGAGCGCTACCTCAAAGACGACATCGCCTTCGAGTCCTTCCTCCTCGACCTCGCCTTGGCCCAAGCCTACGTCGACACCCCACACGGCCCCATGGACGCGGACACCCTCCGCAGCGTCATCACCACCGTCTCCGAGTACCGGCGCGACCTCGAGCTCGCCGCCATCAAAAGCGCCGGACGCATCGATCCGGCGGAGCGGCGCGCCGACGTCGCCGACAAGCGCATCATCGACGCCCTGGTCAGGGATTTCCCCCTCACGGAGGAAGCCTTCGCCACCGCCGAGAGCCTCCAGGACTACCTCCAACAACTCGCCTCGCTCTTGGACCAGCGCCACCCAGACACCATCTTCGACGCGCCGCAGGTCCTGTGCGCTGAAGCCGGCGAGAGGATCGAAGGCTTCTACTCCGTCTGGGAATCGCGCCACGCCGGAGTCTTGTGCCACACCCGGATCGATCAGAGCCTCCTCAAACGCCAACTCTTCCAGCGCCTCCGCAACCAACACCTCAGCCTCGTCGAGCGTCTCGGGGCGCACTTCACCCTCCGCATCGGCGAGAACAGCCCACCCCAAAGTCTCGACAGCTACGAGCGCCTCGCCGAAATCATCTTCGAGGCGGGCAAAAAAGGCCTCTCCATCCAGCGCTACAAAGGCCTCGGGGAAATGAATGCCGAGCAACTCTGGGAAACCACCATGGACTGCGAGCGCCGAACGCTCCAGCAGGTCAAGGTCAAGGACCTCCTAGAAGCAGACAGCCTCTTCACCATCCTCATGGGCGACACCGTCGAACCGCGCCGAGATTTCATCGCCGCAAACGCCCAAAACACCCGCAGCCTCGATATTTAGCCGCGGGCGCCCCACTCACGACGCCTCGAACACGGCCAGCACGGTGTCACATGCCGCCTCTGCCTCGAGACGTACCTGGAGCGGCTGCTTGCCCGGCACCGCGGCGCCGCTGATCCAACCATAGGCCGTCGCGCCAGGGGCGAGCACACCATGCCCGGAAAAACGGTCGAAACACTCCTCCGACGGGCCCACCCCCACCAGGCACAACGACCAATGCTGCCAAGGATCCTGCGTGGTGTTCGTGACCTGTAACAACAAACGCTCACCCTGAGCGCTCACCCGCACATCGGCCGGCCAGGTGCTCAGCACATGCGACGAAGACGAGGGAGAGCCCAAGACCCGCATCGCACCGCCGCCGCCCATCACATCCGCCACGCTCTCACGCAAGGAATAGGTGACGCTCGCCTGTAGCACCAGCGCATCATCACCCTGCGGCGACGGCACATCCAACGTCAGAAGCTGCCGCACGCTGCCCGCCTCCAAATCCAACGGCAGCCCATCGGCCACCACCAAAGCCGCTGGCTCCCCTTGCACCATCTGCACCGCCGTCACCCCTACAAGGCGCAAACGGCGCGGCAGCGCGTTCTGCACCCCCACCTCCAGACGCTGCTCCGTAATGGCCCGCTCAGCGCTCCACTGCACCGTCGCCAAATCCAGGCGAACGCTACCCCGGGCGATGGAACGCACGATCCAGCTCCAGCCCCCCAGCGTCGGCGCCGCGGGAGCACCCGCCACCACCGGCACCGCCTCCGCCCCTACCACCGCCGGCACCTCTGCCCCTCCTTCAACCTCCTCGGCAGCGACAGCCGCTGCCACCACGGCCACCTCTGCCGGCGCCCCTTCCTCCGCCGCGACTGGCACAACCGGCCACGCTTCGCCATAACAGCGGGGACGCTGCCCCTGACTCCCTTCCAAATAAGCCAGCGCATCGGCGACACTCCCGATCTCGGCCGCATCAGCCCCCCCCACGAGCGCCCGAAACGCATCCAGACCATCGGGGTAGGCCAGCCCCATGAGCAGCCGCTGATCCCGTGTCGCCACCAAAGCCGTCAGCAACAAATGATCGCCCTGGCGCGCCTGCTGCAAAGCGCGCTGCATCAGCCCCAAAGGCGCCAACACATCACCGAGCCTCTCCGCCGCCGCCTGCACCGCGCTCCCACCCGCCAACATCTCTGGCGCCGCCGAGAGGCTGCACAGCACCACCCCGTTCTCGAGATAGCTCAACTGACACACCTGCTCCAAGCGGTCCCAACATCCATGCCGGCGCAACTCGTTGATGATCCCGGCCCCAAAGAGATTGCCCCAGTACACATCGGGCACGCCCACGCCTACATCGGCGCGTCCAAAAGCGCGAATCAACTGTATCCAGGCGTTGGTGTGGCGCCGCGCCTCGGCTGGCGCCCGCAGCTTCGCCGTCATCGGCCAAAAAACCTCGTCGTAAGCCGCCGCAAAGGTGCGCTCGAGCGTCACGTAACCGTAGCGAAGCTCCAGCGCTGTCCCCAAGGCCTTGAAGGCATCCAAGCTGAACGACTCCGGCGCCATGACCACACCCAACAAACCGGGCGCGACGGCCCGCCCTTGCTCTTGCGTCGGGTTGTAGAGCTGCACATAAATCGTCGGCTCTTCCCCTGCCGACGCCAAAATCACATTACGGTCGCCACCTTTGGCGAGTGGTCCGCGCCGCAGCTCCCGCAACGCCTCTTTGAGGTTGCCCGGACCTACCTGGGCCATCTCCTCTTGGTCGAGGTAGAGGCCAAGGGGCGTCCCCTCACGGACACCCAAAAACGCCAACACGGCGCCTGCGGTTTCCTCGAGAATCTCCAACCACGACGCACGGTGAAACAACGCGATTCCCAAGCGAGCTTTGCTCTCCGACATTTCGCACACCTCCCTTGACCCAAACCTCATTCTCATGACGGAGCTAAAGATAGCGACTGGGCGCCCTTTTGGCGACCCGCGCACGGATCACTCCCGGCGCAGCAGACCCTAGATGGCGCTCTCCCGCCGCCAAAGATATCCGGCGCTCTCGTAGACCCTCAGCTCCCGTTGGAACGACCACAGACCCCACAAAAATGCGCGCTCCGCGACCAGGCGCAGCCCCTCGCCCAGATAAGCCATGTCCAAGGCCAGACCCGCCGCCGAATCTAAAACCCCAGGATAAGCGTTGGTCCAGCGCGCCGGGGCCGTGATCTGCGCCCGCCAGGTAAAAGGCGTGCTCAAGGCGAGGTGCCCCCCTGGCGCCAACAGGGCACAGGCCTGCCCAAGGGCCACATGCGGGTTGTGCACCGAGTCCACTAAGTTGAGCATCAACACCGTGTCGAAGGCGCAAGCCCCCAAAGGCGGATCACAGACGTCGGCACAGAGCGCACGCACCGCCGGCAGCGGCACCGGCATCTGGACCTGGACGGGCGCCCAGCGCCCAGGCTCCATCGGCAGCAACACCCAAAGCTCGCCCTCTCGCGCCAAACGGCGGCTCGCCTGCAAAGCCGGCAGGTAGGCATCCATCAAGGTCACTGAGCTCGCCGCCACCTCCCATGGCTCCCGCGCCAATCCACAGCCCAAGCTGAGCACGCGCCCCACCGCCGCCGCCCCCTCCGCAGCCAACCAGCTTCCCACGTCCACGACGTGAATCGGTAGGGCCGTCGCCCCCAGCGGACCCTGCACCCCCGCCGGCATCCCATCGCGAAAGGCCGACCAAGCGTAGCGAGCCATCCGGGCAAAGGCACGCGCCCCATCCTGCTCTGGCTCCACGCCGCGCAGCAGCGCCGCCTGCGCCTCCATCTCGCGCCGCCCGCCAAAGAGCGCTCCAGGCGCCAACTGTGGCAGCTCGGCGCTCGCCGGCAACAGCACCGGGATGCCGTCAATCACCGGGTATGGCTGCCGACATTGCAAGTTGGTGCACTGGAGCTGGGCGAGGTCATCGAGGTCCGCCCAGTAAAGCACGCCACCTCGTTGTGGCGGCGCCAGTGGGGCCGCCACCACCTCTCCGTCAGAGAGATGTCGACAACGAGGACAGAAGAGTTCCGCCCGTTCGTCCATGCTTGCCCTCGAAATGGCCGCACCCCAGGCCCTGGAGCCTGAGGATGCTTCTTCACGGACTAGGGATTGAGGTCGATTTTGGAGCCCTTGATGGTCATCACGGCAGAGGCGTGGTAGTCACTGGTGGAGTCCGACTTCCACTTGATGGTGCTACCTGCCTTCCACTCACTCGACGTGCCGCTGGAGACCTTGATCGTTTTCGACGCCTTCACCACCAGATCTTCGCAATCCATGGTGATGGTCTTCAGGGCCTTGATCAAGATGTCGCCCGTATCGGTCTCCAAGGTGATCTTCTTGCCGGGAACATCGATCTCCAACCACTGCTTCTGTTCCATGTCGTAGAGGCGAATCTTCTCGGCCCCGTCCGTGTCGTCGAGATAAAGCTCGTGGGTCTTGTTGGTCCGCAGCGACACCCCGCCTTCACCGTCGCGATCCTTGAACATCAAGTGGTGCTTGCCACGGCTCCGAATGAAACGAAAATCATTCTTTCCGCCCTGCGCGTTATTGGGCACGTCGTCCTTGGTGTGATCCGGCGTGTAGGTGATGTCCCGCGGCGACTGATCCACCCCGTTCCACAGCGAGCCAACGATCACCGGACGCTCGAAGTCGCCCTCCTCGAAGACCACGATCACCTCGTCGTCGACCTCGGGCAACCAGAAGGCACCGATCTCCTTGCCCGCCATCAACGATGAGGTGCGCGCCCAAAAACTCTGCACCGAGTTGTCACCACCGTGCGACTCGGTCCCCTTGGAATACAAGTCAGCCAACCAAGGATAGGAGACCCGCACCCGGTAACGGTCCTCGGGATCGACATTGTCTACCACGATGGCGATCATCCCCCCCTGCATGCGTGACGCAGAAGATCGCCCTTGGTGGTTCTGGTTCAACATCTCGGAGATGACTCTAGCAAATGACATGGCTCATCCTCTGGTTACGACGGACAGTTGCCAGAAACGCGCTCGGCCTGGCCCAAGCAAGTTCAGTGCCGATACCACCTCAACCCCACTCAAGCCACGACGCGTTTCAGCCTGCACCTTTATCTTTCACCGCAAAGACACCGCTGTGCCCTTGTGTCACCCATGATAAGGTCTCCCGACCCCACAGATGCCCCAAAGATCTGCAGGCAGAAGGCGACCCTCCTAAAAAGTCGTCCGCCACAGCAGCGACGCACCCTCAGGCTGTACCCCAAGCGCCACGCCACCGCTATCGCTCTCGCCGCTGCCAAAGGCATCCAAAAGGACGAAGACCAGGCCCGTGGCCACACAAGCCGCCCCCACCCCCAAGCTCACCCCGGTCAGAATCTTGGCCGTGCTCACCTCGTCTTCAGCAGACTTCCGCCCTTGAACGTCACCCCGATCCGCCGCGCGCTGCACATCCCCCAACGCCGAATAACCCATGGCGCTGAAATAGCCGCTCGCGACCAAGACCGCCGCACCACCGCTGATGAGTCCCCAGCCCAACCACGACGTTGAACCACCGCCAACGGCAACCTCCACCGGCACCTCGACGATGCGCTCTTCCACCTTGGCCGTCTCGATCACCAGCTCCACCTTTTTGCGCTCACCGTCCTTCACGCTCAGACGCTTCTCAACCGGCGCCTCCCCCTTCGCCTCCAAACGGAAGACGTGCTCGCCCCCAGGCAGACGATAGGGCCGAGAGAAACAGGGGCCCACCGATTCGCCGTCGATGAACAGAGTGGCATCTGCAGGGGAACAACGCACCTCCACCTGTGACCAACCATCGCAATCGAAGAGATCGTTGAAGTAATTGGCCGAACGCGTGAAGAGCTGCGAGCCTTCGTCCAGGTTGTAGCTGTTCATGACGAAGAGGTAGAAGAGCTTCGCTTCGTCACACTGATGCAGACGCTGATAAACGCGCCCCAAAGAGTAATCGACCTCTGGGCCGCTGAACTTGCTGCGGATCTCCAAATAGGCCAGCAACGACGCCGGTAGATCACCAGCCTTGATGATCTCCGCTGCGGCGTCGAGCTGCCGCTTGTACTCCGCCGGATCCTGCTGCCCTTGCACGCCGCCAGGCATGGCCACCCACAGAAGCATCGCCGCCATCAGACTCAACGCGAGCTTGCCATTTCCCTGAGCCATCTCTCACCCCAACGCTGTCGCCGTCTCTGAGTCGCGCCCGTATGGCAACGACACCCACGCGCGGTCCTACACCCCGCCCAACGAATCTGAACACTCTAGCCGCAAGACCTTGACCTGCGCAAGCCTTGGAACTGTTGCCTCCCTTGGCACAACCTGCTAGCGCTTCCATCCAAGCCGCCGCGTCCACGTCGGCCGCAGCCCAACGTCTGCCCCAGAGTCCCATGCATCCAGCACACCCTCAGGCTGCCCCATCCAGGCGCCACTTGGCCCTCACGGCGAACCTCTTCGTCGTGGTCCTGGCCACCCTGCTGCTCCCACTGGCAGCCATCATGGTCTTTCTCCACGCACCAGCAGACGCCAACCAAGGATTCCTACAGAAGATCTTCTATTTCCATGTCCCCTCCGCCTTCGCCGCCTATCTGGGCTACGTCATCTGCGGTATCGCGAGCCTCGCCTACCTCCTCAAAGAGAGCACCCTCGCAGACCGCATCGCCCTGGCCGGAGCCGAATGCGGCTCGCTCTTTAGCCTCTGCGTCCTCATCACCGGCCCCATCTGGGCCCACAAAGCCTGGGGGCGCGCCTGGGAGTGGGACCCGCGCTTGACCACCATGCTCCTCACCTTCCTCCTCTACGCCGCCTACCTCTTGTTGCGGCGCAGTGAAGAAGACAGCACCCACCTGCGCCGCATCGCGGCCGTCCTCGGCACCTTGGGCCTGCTCGGCGTGGCTCTGGTCCGGGTCGCCGTCCGCCTCTGGGGCGGCATCCACCCCCAAGTCATCACCGGCCAAGGCCGCGGGATCCATCCCGACATGGTGCCAGCCTTCGCCCTCTCCATGCTGGCTTTCCTCGCCCTCGCCCTGAGCCTCGTCGCCCTGCGCACCCGGCTGGCCATGCGCGAAGCCCACTTGGCCCAGCTCCGTTTGGAAATCGAGGCGATTCAGGAGGACGTCCGTGTTTGACGCCACTCGCTCACCTAGCGCCCCCCGCAGCCTCGCCGCACACCGGCGCCAAGCCTTCCTCATCCTGGCCCTGAGCAGCACCTTCGCCCTCGCCCTCCCGGCCACGACCTGGGCCGACTTCCCTGACGAAGCCTCCCTCGCCCCAACCGAGGCGCCCACCTCTGAAGACGAGGCAGACGCCAATCAGGCCTGGGTCGCCACTCGTCCCGCCCAGGTCGACGTCCCCTGGTGGGTCGCCGCCGCCTACGCGGCCATCTGCCTCTGTATCATGCTCTACCTCCTCGCCCTCACCCGCCGCATCAGAAGCGTCGAACACCAAGGGGCCGCGCTCGAAGCGAGCTTGTCCGCCCTGCGCTCACCTCCCGCCCCGACGCCACAGGATCCCACATGAGCACCTGGCATCGCGTCGCGAAAATCAACGAGCTGCGCGCCCACCGCCCACACCGCGTCGTCGTCGACGGACAGGGCATTCTCCTGTGCCGCAACGGCTTCTCCGTCCATGCCCTCTCGGAAATCTGCCCCCACCGGCGGGTCTCCATGGCCGACGGGACCATCGAGAACGGACGCCTGGTCTGCCCCCATCACCGCTTCGCTTTCGAGCTCGAAGACGGCCGCAGCGTCGAGGCCTTATGGCCATCCATCACGGTCTACCCGGTACGCCGCCAAGACGATGAGGTCTTCCTTCAGCTCTCATCACCCGACCCAAACGACTAAAACCAGGCGCAGCCCCGCGCCCTGCGGCTTCGCCCAAGCTCGCAAACAGAGGACATCATGGCTGAATCCATCGACGAAATCACCATCGACTACCACGACGACAACGGCACTCATCTCGTCAAAGAGGTCGACAAAATCATCCTCACCCGTGGCTCGTGGACCACCATCATGTTCCTCATCCAGGAATGGGATGCCAAAAGCCAAAGCTGGAGCCCCCTGCGCGCCCGAATCGAGCGCTATCAGAAGCGACAAGGCGTCTTCCGCAGCCAATCCCGCTTCAAAATCTCCGGCGCCAAGCAAGCCCAACAAATCGTCGCGGCCCTCAGCCAGTGGTTCCCACCTGAAGGCGACGAGCAAGGCGACTGAACCAAGACCCATCAGCCGCCGCCAGCCCCCCGGAGAAAAAGATTGAGTTGACCAAATCCACACCTTCCCTTATACAAGGGCGCCCGCGGGTTTTCGCCTCGCTTGCGCTGAGGCCGCCCAGGGGGTCAGTGGGCCACATGGTCTGTGTTTTACTGTTCGGAGACGATAATGCGCGAGAACATCCATCCTGAATACAAAGCCGCGGTCATCAGTTGTGCCTGTGGCGCCAGCTTCGCCACCCGCTCCACCAAGGGCGATTACGCCGTGGAAATCTGCTCCCAGTGCCACCCCCTCTTCACGGGCAAGCAGAAACTCATCGACACCGCCGGCCGCGTGGAACGCTTCAACAAAAAATACAACCGAACCACTGCCAAGTAGCGCGAGTCTTCGTCTGGGTGTCTGTGGATGCGTGCGGCGCACGCCTCGCGAGACGAGGGGGCTCCTCGGGTCTGGTACCGGTGGCGTCGCAATACGCGGCCTCTCCATCGGTCCTTATCTCCTGTGAGCGTCTACCATGTTCGATAAGCTCCAAGACCTCGAGCGACACTTCGACGACTTGACCACCCAGTTGGCTGACCCCGACATCATCGCCAACCGCGTCGCCTACCATAACCTCACCCGGGCCCATGCCGACCTCGCTGAGGTGGTGACCACCTACCGCCACTACCGCGCCATCGAGAAGAGCTTGGCCGAAGCCCAAGAAATGACGCGCGACCCCGATCCCGACTTGCGCGCCATGGCCCAAGCCGAGGTCACCTCCCTCGAGCAGGAACTCGAGGATCTCACCCTAAGACTCCGTCGACTCCTGGTTCCCAAAGACCCCCTCGACGATAAAAACGTCATCCTCGAGATCCGCGCCGGCACCGGCGGCGATGAGGCCGCACTCTTCGCCGGGAGCCTCTACGCCATGTACCAGCGCTTCAGCGACCAGCAACGCTGGAAAATCGAGACCCTCTCGGCCTCTCCCGGGACGGTCGGCGGCTACAAAGAAATCATCGCCCTCATCAGCGGCCAACAGGTCTACAGCAAGCTCAAATACGAAGCCGGCACCCACCGCGTCCAACGTATCCCCGTCACCGAGAGCCAAGGACGCATTCACACCTCAGCCTGCACCGTCGCCGTCCTCCCAGAGGCCGAGGACGTCGACATCAAAATCGATGAAAACGACCTCAAAATCGACACCTACCGCTCCAGCGGGGCCGGCGGCCAGCACGTCAACACCACCGACTCGGCCGTCCGCATCACCCACCTCCCCACGGGCATCGTCGTCACCAGCCAAGACGAACGCTCACAACACAAAAACCGCGCCCGGGGCATGAAGGTCCTGCGCAGCCGCCTCCTCGATTTCGAGAGCCAAAAACGCCAACAAGAACGCGCCGACTCCCGCCGCACCATGGTCGGCAGTGGCGACCGCTCCGAACGCATCCGCACCTACAACTTCCCCCAAAACCGCATCACCGATCACCGCATCGGACTCACCGTGCACGCCTTGGACCGCATCATGGCCACGGGCGACCTCGATGAGTTCGTCGATGCCCTACAGAGCGCTGAGCAGAGCGAGCGCCTGCAGCAAGAAACGGACTGAGAAGCGACCCCTGAGCCAACCGCCTCACCCCCGCGCAGCGTCACCGACCCTGCCTTCACTCGATGGTGGATCCACTGACGTGAATCGGCGTGTCGCTGTGGTTGGAAATCTGCGGATAGGTCGGATACCAGCTCCCCCCCACGTTGTCCGTGATCACCGAGTCTTCGATGTAGATCTCCCCCGTGTGGTTATTGCTGACGAAGAAAATCGCCGACCCATGCTGCACCACCTCATTGTGGGAGAGGCGGCTCCCACACAGCCGCAGGGTCATCTCGTTCCCATCATTGTAGATCGCCCCGCCGCTGCCACCACCGGGCGTACCCGCCTGGGCCGGGTTGCCCCCCACGCCTATGGCCCGGTTGTGGCTAAAGAGGCTGTTGTAGATGCTCCATGACACCCCAATGCTGCTCACGCCGCCACCATTGGCGCCCACGTTGCCATAGCCCGCGCCGCCACCGAAAGTGCTGTTGACCACATAGACCGGCAGCCCCTCGTACTGACTGAAGACCCGAATGGCCGCCCCGCCCACGTCGGGGCCCTCGTCGGCGCAGACATTGTTGAAAAAGCGCGAGTTCACCACCTTGAAGCGACCGCCACGTACCCAAATGGCCCCACCCCCGTCAAAGTCCTGCTCGTTCTTGGAGTTGCCGTTGATAAAGGTCAGGTTCTGCACGGTCAACTGCGGATGATCCTGGTTCTGACAATGGGGCGTGGTCCACTTCTGCGCCGAGTCACAGGTGTTCATGTAGAGAATCCGCGTCACTCCTCCCCCGCTCAGGGTCACCTTGCCGCCACCATCGATGACGATCCTCGGGCCCTTGTCGTTGAAAACCTTCGCCGGGCGATCCAGGGTGATGGTCACCGGCGCCGGACCACAGTCGAACACGATGACCCCGCCCGCCGCCACGGCGGCGATGAACGCCTCGGCCGTACAGCTCTCGGCCGTCCCCGTCCCGACCACCCGATCCGGGTTGGAGACATCTTCCAGGCCTGCATCCGCGGGCACGGCACACTTGCCCTCGGCGTAACCCGCAGGAGGACCGTCCTCAGGATGGACGATGAGGTCCACTAAGACATCCTCCCCAAGCCCATCGCCGGGCACATCCACCGGCACCCCATCCCCAGGCACATCCACCTGCACCGTGTCGGGATCGGCATCACCGCCACCCTTGGGGCCATCATCACAACCCAACGCCCAAGACGCCACCACCAAAAGCGAGAACATACAACCAAAGGTACGCACCATCTGAGCCCTCCCAGCCAACGCACGCCATCAAGTCTGCCTCCCTCCACTCTTCTCACAAAAGCGCGCCTCTGTCATGGCCGCGCTCCCCCGCCCCCGCCCCCGCCCCCGCCCACGCGCTCCCTCGCCCAGCGCCCTTGTCAAATCGACCACGACACCTACTTTCCTTACTCAGGGAGCCTAGCCCATGAGCCAGATGAAACCTCACGAAGAAAGCACAGAGATCGTCATCAGCATCGCCGGCATGCACTGCGCTGGCTGTGCCGGCCGCATCGACCGCACCCTGTCCCAGCTCGACGGCGCCCAGGACGTCGCCGTCTCCTTCGCCACCCAAGAGGCGCGCCTGCGCATCTCCCCGTCTCGTCTCGCCGTCGACACGGTGCTCTCGACCATCGACCGCCTGGGCTTCCAAGGCACCTACACCGCCCCCGAGGACGCCAAGGACCTCCTCGGCGCCCACTTCGACGCCATCGATCGCACTGAGGACAAGCAGCGGCAACAGCGCATCCACCGCCTGTGGCTCGCCATCGCCCTCAGCCTCCCCCTCTTCGTCATCGCCATGCTCGGCGACATGACCCACCTCCTCGGCCCCTTCCCGACCTCCGAGTGGGCCGGCCGCAAGCCCTTCCACATGCTCCAGTGGCTGCTGGCCACCCCCGTCCAATTCGTGGCCGGCTGGCCTTTCATCAGCGGCGCGGCCCGCGCCCTCCGCCAGCGCAGCGCCGATATGGACACCCTCGTCGCCCTCGGAACCCTCGCCGCATGGACCTACAGCAGCGCCATCACCTGGTGGCCAACCCTGGCCACCGAACCCGCCCACGTCTACTTCGAGAGCGGCGCCGTCATCATCACCCTGGTCCTCCTCGGCCGCGTCCTCGAAGGCAACGCCCGCCGCAAAACCCAGGGCGCCCTGCGCGGCCTCTTGCAACTCCAGCCCACCCTGGCCCACCGCATCGACGCCGCCACCGGCGCCGAAGTGGACACCCCGCCCGACCGCCTCCAGCTCGGTGACTGCGTCCGCGTGCGACCGGGAGAGCGCGTCCCCGTCGACGCCGTCATCATCGAAGGGCGCTCGGAGATCGACACCGCCATGATGACCGGCGAACCCTTGCCGAAGCCCGTCACCGTCGGCGATGAGGTCTTGGCCGGCACAGTGAACCACGCCGGTGCCTTTGTCGCACAGGCCTCCCGGGTCGGCGCGCACACCCTCCTGGCCCGCATCATCACGCAGGTGCGCAACGCTCAAGCCTCGCGCGCCCCCATTCAACGCACCGCCGACCGCGTCGCCGCGCGCTTCGTCCCCGTGGTGCTCGTCGTCGCCCTGCTCACCCTCATCGCCTGGCTCGCCTTTGGCCCCCAACCCCAGACGGCCTACGCCCTGACGGCTGCCTTGGCCGTGCTCATCATCGCCTGCCCCTGCGCCCTCGGCCTCGCCACCCCCGCAGCCATCGTCGTCGGGACAGGCGTCGGCGCGCGCCACGGCCTCCTCTTCGCCAACGCCGAAGCCTTGGAGCGCCTCCAACGTTGCGACACGGTGATCCTCGACAAGACGGGTACCCTGACCGAAGGACGCCCCCAAGTGACCCAAGCGCTGTGGACCCCGGAGCTGCACCCCCAGCCATCCCTCGCCCTCGCTGTGGCCGTCGAGAGCGCCAGCGAACACCCCCTGGCCCGCGCCCTGCGCGACCATGGCCAGCGCCTCGGCGTCGAGCCCCTGCCCGTCGACGATTTCGCGGCCCTGCCCGGCCAGGGTGTCAGTGGCCAAGTCGCAGGGCGCCAGGTCCGCGTCGGCACCTTGGCCTGGCTCGCGCCAGCGGCACCGCCGCCGCCCGAGCTCCTCGCCGCGCGCGACCAAGCCCACGCGCTCGGCCAGAGCCTCGTCTGGGTCGAGATCGACGGCGCCATCGCCGGGATCATCGCCTTCGCCGACCAGCTCACCGCCACGGCGCCGGCCGCCGTCGCCGCCCTCCGCGCCTTGGACAAACGGATCATCATGGCCACGGGGGATCACCGCGCCGCCGCCGACACCATCGCCGCGGCCTCTGGCATCGACGCGGTGCACGCCAGCCAGAGCCCCCACGACAAAGCCGCCCTCGTTCAGCACCTGAAAGCACAAGGGCGGCTCGTCGCCATGGTCGGTGACGGCATCAACGACGCCCCCGCCCTCGCCCTGGCCGACGTCGGCATCGCCATGGGACACGGCGCCGATCTCGCCATGGGCACCGCCGGCCTCACCTTGGTGCGCTCCGATCTGAGCGCCCTCGTCGACGCCCTGCGCCTGTCCACCCGCACCATGCAGATCATTCGTCAGAACCTCTTCTTCGCCTTTATCTACAACATCTGCGCCATCCCCGTGGCGGCCGGCCTCCTCTTCCCACTGACGGGGCACCTCCTCTCGCCCATGATCGCCGCCGCTGCCATGGCCGCCTCCAGCCTCTCCGTCTTGGGCAACGCCTTGCGCTTGCGGCGCTTCGCGCCCTATGGCAAGGATATTCAGGCGAGTGGAATCGCCCTGGCATCCGCCCGCGAGCCCAGCTAAAATACGGCTGGTCGGCAAGGAAAGCACAAGAGGTACCCCATGGCCTATCGCATCGCCCTCAAATGGTCTCTGCTCCTCATCCTGATGGTGCTCATGGTCGCCTGTGGGCGACGCAAAGGCGATCCCTACGACCTCTTCGACATCGAGGACGGCGAAGTCGTCCCCGGCGATGACACCTGGGAGCTCGCCGACGGCGAAGAAGTCCCCAATGAAGACACCCTCGAAGAAGTCGAAGTGCCCGAAATCGTCACCGAGTGCCACGGCCAACGCCCCGAGCTCATCGACCTCAGCAGCGGCAGCGCCCTCATCACCGGCCACACCGCCGACGGCGTCTCAGGCACCTACTGGAACTCCTACGCCTGCCCCTCCTCGCACAACTCCCAGGGCCGCGAGCTCATCTACGCCATCTACGTCCCCAAACGCCAACTGGTCCGCATCCTGGCCCGCGCCACGGACCCTGAAAACAGCCGCATCGCCCTCTACGTCCGCAACGTCTGCAACGATCGCTTCAAACAAGTGGCCTGCGCCTTCGCACCCGGCGATGGCGCCCCCGCCCAAATCCTCGAAACCTTCGACAAAGGCGTCTACTACGTCTTCGTCGACGACTTCGCCGCCTCCATCGATACCCCGCAAGCCTTCGAGCTGGAAGTGGAGCTCCTCTAGGACGAACCCATGCTCTTGCGCTTTGTCCCCATCCTCGTCGCCATCCTCACCGCTGGCGTCCTCATCCTCGCCCTCGGCCGCACCCTCCGCGCCTTGGCCCGCGAGCCGCGCGACTAGCTGCTGGGATCCACGGGCCCAGGGCGGCGCATACCCTGCGCCGAGACCTCCCCCCGTCCGCCCCTTGCACCTCGACTGGCGCCTGCTCAGATCAGCATATCCTCGGCAGCTCTTCCCCTTGCGGACGCTGCACCCAACGCCGGCCACCGGAGCGCGTGCACAACTCCACCAGCGCCGGCTTCTTGGCGATCACCCGCCCAATCACCGCCGCCTGCGCGCCGTAGGGGCTGGCCTGACACACCGCCAAGGCCTCCGCCGCCCGCTCGGCCGCCACCACCGCCACCAGCTTCCCCTCATTCGCCACCACCAACGGGTCCAGCCCCAACACCTCAGCCAAGTGGCGCGTCGCCTCGCGCAGCGGAATGGCCCCCTCCTCGACCTCGACGCTGTGGCCACAGCCTTCCACCAGATCCGCCAGCACCCCCGCCAGCCCCCCCCGGGTCGGATCCCGCAAGAAACGCAGGTCTTCCCCCAGCGCAGCCGCCAACCCATTGGCCATCACCGCGATGGGAGCGACATCGCTGTGCACCGCGCTCTGGAGACGCAAGCCCTCGCGCACGGACATCACCGCCAGACCATGCTCGGCGATGCTCCCGGACACCACGATCACGTCACCGGGCCGCACCAACGCGGCATCGAGCCGCAGCCCCGGGAGCTGGAGCCCCACTCCAGCCGTGGCAATGAAGAGCCCGTCTCCCCCGCGTCGCTCGACCACCTTGGTGTCCCCAGTGGCGATGGCCACCCCCGCTTCGCGCGCCGCAGCGCCGATGGAAGCCATGATCGCTTCCAAGGCCTCCACGGTGAAACCTTCCTCGATGATCAGCGCCAAGCTCAGCGCCAAGGGCTTGGCCCCCATCATGGCGAGATCGTTGACCGTCCCGCACACCGCCAGGCGACCGATGTCGCCCCCGGGGAAGAAGAGTGGCTTCACCACCGAGGCGTCCGTGGTGAAGCACAGGCGGCTCCCTTCGGCGCCGCCCCCCAAAGCAATGACCGCGCTGTCCGTCAACGGGTCCAGCAGGGGGTTGGCAATGGCAGGCAAAATGTGCTGGGCAAGCAAACGCCGGGTCAGCTCACCCCCACCCCCATGCCCGAGGAGTAGCGTCGTTCCATCTGCCTTGTCGCTCATGATTCCTCGCTCTCCCACTCGCCCTAGGACACCCCCAGGGTCGCTGTCCGCCGGCACCCTCTCCCGGACCGCCACCACACCCCCTGGCACGGGTCACTCCGACGGTGTAGGCTATGCGCCGTGCCGATGGGAAACGCATCAGGCAAAGGAATGCCATGTTTGTCAAGCTCGCCCTGCTCTTCATCATCTTGCCCATCCTCGAGCTCGCCCTCTTGATCGAGGTTGGGCAGCGCTTCGGCTTCTGGCCCACCTTCGCCCTCGTCGTCGCCACGGGGCTCCTCGGAGCCGCCCTGGCGCGCTCCCAAGGACGCCGCGCCTGGCGGGCCATCCAGCAGCGCCTCGCCCGCGGCGAGCTCCCCGACGCCGAGCTGCTCGATGGCGTGCTCGTCTTGCTCGCTGGCATCGTCTTGGTGACGCCGGGACTCATCACGGACCTCCTCGGCCTCACCCTCCTCATCCCCCCGGCGCGTCGCTGGGTGCGCCAGGCCCTCCGCCGCCGCCTCGCTGCCCAAGTGACCCACACCGGCGCGGCCAGCGGCCCATTCTTCTTCCATCGCGTCGAACACCAGCCATCGCCGTGGCGCTCCACACCGACCGCCCCTCACGGTGCCTACCGTGAAGGCGATGTCATCGACATCAGCCCTGAAGAAGCCCCACCAGACGATCAGCCATGAAGCCACCGCCCGAGCAAAATACTGGACAGAAGCCCGCACCCCCGTGACAATGGGAGAGCCATCCGCTGATGGACGCAGATCGCAACGACCGAGCGCACTGGGGCTGCACCGTGAATGAGAGTTTTCTTATGAAGAATAGACTTGGTAGCTCCTTTCTCCGCCTCTGCCTTGCTGGCGCTTTGTTTTTCATGGGCGCCGTCCTGGGCCCCATTCCCTCTCTCGATGCGCAGATCATCATCGAAGAGAAGCCCAAGCCGGACAAAGGCAAGCCCAAGCCCAAACCCAAGCCCAAGCCCAAGGCCACCAAGACCTGCCCTGACGGCCAAGAACTGACGCGGCAGGGAGAATGCTGCTGGCCAGGGCAGAGCTGGAAGAACAAGGCCTGCACGGGCACCCCGAGCGCCTGCCCGGAGGGCCTGGTCCCCGACGCCGAGCGCGAGTCCTGTGAGCTGCCCCCCTGCCCGGAGGGCAAAGCCAGGCCCGCCGGCACCACCACCTGCTGCTGGGTCGGCCAGAAATGGTCCGAGAGCGCCGCGACCTGCACCGGCGAACCCACGGCCTGCCCCAAAGACATGATCGCCCGCAACCAGCACTGCGAGCCGGCCCCCAAGCCCATTGAGCCGCCCGTCAAAGATCTCGCCCAGGTCGACCCGCTGACCCCACCGCCCACGGACGTCCCCCCGAGCAGCGGGGGCTTCAACCCCTCGATCTGGAGCTGGGTCTCCCTGGGCACGGGCCTCGCCCTGGTCGGCACGGGGGTCGCCTTGCACTTCGTCGCCGAAGGACAGCGGGATGACGTCCGCAGTGCCCTACGCGGCGAAGAAACCATCACCTCCATGACGCGCCAAGAGGCCCTCGACAAAGAGGCCAGCGCCAACACCCTCGATACGGTGGGCCTCATCACCATGTCGGTCGGTGGCGCTGCGGTCATCGCCGGGGCCCTCATCATGGCCTTCACCTGGGACGGCGACAGCGAGAGCGACAGCCACATCTCGGGCGCCGTGAGCCCTGACGGGGCCCTGCTCTTCTGGACGATACAATTCTAAAGGAACAACCGGTGAAAGGACGCAGGGCGCGGTCTGCTTCAGTGGGACACCATATTCGTATCGGCGCTTTCTCAAACCCAGTCTACGAGCGACACCTCGCGGCGCTCCTCCAGCGCAGCGACCAGGAGGAATCACCCGAAGCCCTGCTGCGCTTTGCCGAACGCCTCCTCGATCGCATCGAAGCACAGGCCACCCCGCGCCCCCCGGCCCTGACCATCCTCGCCCACACCGCCGAGGCCCTCCTCATCACCGCCGAGGACGCCGAAGACGAGGGCTACGCTGAGGCGAACCTCGTGGCCTCCTCCCATGGCCAACGCCTCCTCTTCTGGCAGGAACGCTTCCTGGTGGCCGCGCTCAGCTACTCCCACCTCTTGCTGCCGCTCCTCGAAGCCGATCCTGGCGCGCCAGCGCACGAACCTGGCACGTGGATCCAAATACCCAGACCCTTGCTGCAGTATTGGCTCTTGGCGCTGGAGGCGCCGACCTTCCCCGCGGCCCGCAGCATCAGCAACACCCTCTACCACCAGTGGCTCGAGAGGGTCGAGCACAAGCCGCTCATGGGCCTGCTCGCTGGGCGCTGGGAGGAGCTGCCGCCCTTTCGCCCCGAACGGATTCTCAGCCTAGGAGGCGTCGCGGACCTCAGCGCTGAGAGCGCGCCTCTGGGGGATTGGACCTTGCGCAGCCCCCAGTGGGTCGCCACCGCCAACGACCAGCTCCTCGCCTGCCTGGCCCGGGCCCTCCACCTCGCCTACCTGGAAGCCCATGCGCCCACGGCTTATGCTGATTTCATCGGCGCCCACGACCTCATGCTGACCCAAGACGCCGACGGCCGCGACGAGCTCTTGGGTGATTTCGGGCGCATCGCGGCCCAACGCCTCTGGCCTCAGGCCTTCCTCGATGTGTGGGACTATGTCAGTGGCGCTAGCGACCGGGTGCCCGAGCAGCTCCCCTTCCCGCGCATGCCCGCCGCGGCCGAATGCCACCAAGAAGCCCTGCGCGTCCTCGAGGTCTACCGTACCCTGGCGCGCTTTTTGGCCACGGCCAAAGCCCGCAACGACGGCCTCTACGCCCTCATGCTCTAGCGCCCTCAGCGCACGCCAGTGTGGCCAAAGCCCCCGCCGCCTCGCTGCGTCAGAGGCAAAGACTCCGCCCATTGGTAGTGCGCCTCCACGTGCCGAACCAGCACGGCCTGAGCGATGCGATCCCCCACGGCGATGTGAAAAAGTGCCTCGCCCAAGTTGATCAGCAGCACCTTCACCTCACCCCGGTAGTCCGGGTCGATGGTCCCTGGCGCGTTCAGCACGGTCACCCCGTGCCGCAAGGCCAGGCCAGAGCGCGGTCTGATCTGAAGATCGTAGCCCGGCGGCAGGGCCACGGCCAGCCCAGTCGGCACCAGCGCGCGACCACCCGGGGCCAGCGCCACCGCCGCCGCCGCCCGCAGATCCCACCCCGCAGCCAGCGCGCTGGCGCGCTCCGGGAGCTGCGCCTCGACACTGAGTTGCTGCACCAGCACCGTCGCCATCATCGCCTCGTCCATCCTCACCTCGCCTCCCCACCACACCCCAAAAACCAAGGAAACCTTCGTGACCGATCACCTGTCATTGCCCACGAGAGGACACGGGCTTGTCCTCGCCCCCAAAGGGTAGTAGCCTCCTAGCCCGTACCGAGCAGCTTGTCCATGCCCCATCAGGCGGTGGTCGTTTTGAGAGGTTTCGATGCGGCAATACTTCATGCCCCTATTGCTCCTCGCCTTCTTCGCTGGTTGCCAAGCCGCTGACGCACCGTCGCGTGATGGCCGGGCGCCGGAGCCGCCCATGGAAGCCGGCGCCAAGATGAAAGACGACTATGGCGGCATGCCAGAGTTCTCGCCGGCCATGGCCATGGAGGAGAGCTACGACCAGGAAGAGCGCGGCCCGAGCCGCGCCCGCACCCAGTCCCTGAGCCTCTCTCAGCCCCCGCAGCCAGGCGATCCCGCACCGGCGCAAGAACGCCCCCGCATGGTGATCTACCGCAACTGGCTCACCCTCGCCGTCCACGCCATCGGCGAGGCCTTGGCCGCCGCCGAGGCCATCACCTTCGCCGCTGGCGGTTACATCGAATCGGCCACCCTCACCCAACGCGTCCTGCGCGTCCCCGTCGACAAACAGGATCAGGTCCTGGCGGCCCTCAAAGAACTCGGCCAAGTGCGCGCCTACAGGCAAAGCAGCCAAGACATCACCGAAGCCTTCCACGACACCAAAGCACGCCTGGAGAACCTCCAAGCCATCCAAGCGCGCTTGGCCCAACTGGCAGCCCAAGCCACCGACCTCAGCGTCCGCATCGCCCTCGAGCGCGAGCTGCGCCGCATCTCCATCGAAATCGCCAAGGTCCAAGAAGAGCTGCGCGCCATGGCCAACCTGGCCGCCTTCACCACCATCACCCTCGACGTCACCCTCATCGAAACACACGTCGCGCGAGCCCCCCACCTCCCTCAACCCTTTGCCTGGCCGCGCACTTATGGCCTGGCGACGCTTTTCCAATGACGGAGACGCCCCATGCGCGCTGCCATCCTCCCGCTGTGTCTCTGCATCGCCATCATCGCTCCAGCCTTCAGCACCGCCGAGGTGCCTCCGCCCGAGTCTCCTACCGATGAGGAGCTGGTGCCTCTGTTTCCACCCTCGCCCAAGCCAGCGCCCAACGAGAGCACAGCGCCTGCGGATCTGGCGGACCCCGACCTGACGCCCGACGCCGAGGCGGCTCCAAGCCCCAGCCCAACCCAAGAGGGGACGCCCGCCCTGGCCGAGACGGCGCCACCGCCGTCCCCCACACCCGCCCTCCCTCCACCCCTGGCACCGGGACCCGCCGCAACCATCCACACCGCATCCCTGCGCCTGCGCTCCTTCACCCCCGAAGCCACCATGGAGAAAATCGTCGCCATCATCGCCGAACACAACGGCTATGCCCAATCGAGCAGCAACCTCGAGGCCGACTTTCGCGTGCCCGCCGCCGCCCTGCCTCAGGTCATCCAGCAGGTGCGACAGGTCGCCGAGGTCTTCGACGAGCGCCTCACCAGCGAGGATGTCGCCCTGGAGCTCGCCGCCGCCGCGGGGCGTCTCAGCGAGCTCGAAGCCAGCCGCCAGCGGGTCATCGGCATGCTCAACCTCTCCAACGATGTCGCCGACAGCCTCCGCATCGAGCAAGAGCTGGCAGAGATCACCACCCAGCTCGAACAGGTCCAGGGCCGCCAGCGCTACCTCGACAACCGCCTGCGCCTGGCGCCCTTACAGATCTCCGTCTCCATGCAGCCCCGGCCTTATGTCGAGCGCCCACAGAAACGCAGCCCCTTCCCCTGGGTGCAGACCTATGGCGTCCACACCCTCCTCCAGCACCGCGAGGACGGTCGCTACTGATCCCGGCGTCGCCTCGCCCACTCCCCTTCACTGTCATCGCCCCCCTGGAGTCAGGACCATGCAACCCTTGCAGATCAAAGCCTTCTTGCCCGTCGCGGTGGCTGCCCTCTTGAGTGTCGCCTCCCTCTGCCAAGAACCCGAAAGGCAGCCATGGACCCAGACCCCGGAAGGCTTCGTCATCGCCAGCCTCGGTGCGCACTACGAGTACAAGGCCGTCTCTCCCGATGGCTCCGCGCTCGGGGTCCGCTTTCGCGAAAACACCGAACAGGGCTCACTCAGCTACTGGACGGAGGTCTTCCTGCTGGAGATGGTCGAGGCCAAAAACTACCGCCTCATCGCCAAGAAAGACGTCACCAGCGCCGACGGCGTCCCGGGCCAGGCCCTCACCTTCGAGGTCGCCCAAGGCAACGTCCCCTATCACTACGGCCTCGCCGTTTTCGTCACCGAGAAGAGCATCGTCACCCTCGAATCGGGCACGGAGCTCGAAGCCCTCTCGCGCTACGAGGCGGCCTTCTCCAGCGCCCTCGCCGCTTTGCGCGTCAAGACTTACGAGTGAGCTCCCGGCGCAGCTCGGCGAGCAAGCGCGCCGCCTCATCGCGGCGCACACTCCCTGAATCGGCCATGGCCGCGGCGACCGTGTCCACCTCTTGACCCACCGCCCCCACCTCCACGGCGAGGTTGCGCGCGTGCAGTCGCATATGCCCGCGCTGGATGCCTTCGTCACTCAAGGCGCGCAGGGCCGCCAAGTTCTGGGCCAAGCCCACCGCCGCCACCAGGCGCGCCAAATCCTCTGCCCCCTGGACGTCCGCGAGCTTGAGCGCGGCCCGCACCCCAGGGTGAACCTTGGCGATACCGCCCACCACCCCCACCGCCATGGGGAGCTCCATCTGCCCCACCAACCAGCCGTCGCGCACCCGCCAGCGCGCCAACGGGCCATAGCGGCCACTGCGCGCCGCGAAGGCATGGGCCCCGGCCTCTACGGCGCGCCAGTCCTGCCCACAGGCGAGCACGACTGCGTCGATGCCGTTCATGATCCCCTTGTTGTGGGTCGCCGCCCGGTAGGGGTCCCGTTCGGCAAAAATGGAAGCGGCTTCGATATTGGCCGCGACCCCTGGCGCCAGGGCCGCGACGGCGACCCGCCCCTCGACCCACACCCGCCGCCGATCCGCCAGGTTGGTCACGATCTTCAACAGCGCCCGCCCGCCGCTGAGCTTGGCCAGCACGGGCGCCAGCGCCTCGCACATGCTATTGACCGCGTTGGCTCCCATGGCATCGCGTACATCGACCTCGAGCTCGACGATGAGCATCGGCCCAAGGGGATCGCCTTCGGGGAGCGCCTCCAGGCGCCGGCAGCTCAGCGCCACCGCGCCGCCGCCCAACTCGCACAGCACGGGATCCACCGCATTGGCCCGGGCCAACAGCGAGGCCTGGCGCGCCAAAATGGTCGCACTCGCCCCGTCCAGGTCGGGCACGTCCAAGAGCTGAATCTGGCCCACCATCCGGGGCGGATCGGCGCGCGAGATGATACCGCCGCCCGTGGCCAAAAGCTTCGCCGCATGCGACGCCGCGGCGATCACCGACGCCTCTTCGACCGCCATGGGTACCACCCGCTCCCGGCCATCGAGACCCAAATGGAGGCACAAGCCCAGGGGCACACGCAAGACCCCGACCCCATTCTCCACCATCTTGTCGGCTTCTTCTGCGCTCGGTCCGCCGTCACCGGCCAGCGCCAAAAGATCCGCCTCGCTGAGGCTCCCCAACTCCAGCAGCAGGCGCCGCCGCTCGGAGAGACTCAAGCGGTAGAAGCCCCGCATCTCAACCATGACATCACCCCAGGAGCAAAGCCTCAGTTGCCTGGACACTCCATGGGGCCCATCACGGCGTAGCCAAAAATCCGGCTCCTGGCAAAGCGCTGCACCGTCGCCGCTAGGGTCAGGGGGAAAGGCGGCGGCACACCGATGCTCCCCGCGCTGTCGATACGCACCCGTTTGAAGCAGAACTGGCCGGAATAGCCCGGAGCCTGTCCTGCCTCGACCGGATTGGACACCAAAGTCCCACCGGCATAGGGCAACGCCGTCTGCGACAAATCGCCCGTGGGATTGGCCATGAAGATGTCGTTGAAATCTTGATGGCTAAAAAGATATTGCTTGTCCACATCGATCAACGCCAGGTCTGTCCCTGCATCAGCCGCGGCGATGGCATTGGTCTTCATGATCTGCCAATAGGTATCTGATTTCGTTTCCAGCTCCACGGCGCTCATATTCGACATCCCCATCGCGCCAAAGGTCGCCTGCTTGTTCAACCTATAGGCTGCTGCGGCATGCATCTCACCCGTCGCCGTCCGCACGGCGATCAAGCCCAAGCCGGTGATGGTGAGCATCGTCAACAGGGCGATGATCAGAATGGCACCTTGCTGGTGAAAGCGCAGTGGTTGTCGTCGTTGGGCAATCATCCTTTCTCCCTCTCACAGGCTTCGCGTCTCACTAAGGCAAGGCGCCCAAAATGTTATTCGTTAGCTCGACCCGCCCCTGCACACTCCGCAATTCAGCAATGCCAGCGCCAAGATCGTAATAGGCTCGTGGAGCACCTGGCTGTGGCAGCAGATCACTCGTCGAAACGGAGAGCCGGCGGGGAACAGCACGGCGCGTTCGCGCCTCGATGCGATAGAGCACATAAAAGGGCACATTCGTCGTGAAACTCTCCTCAGTGCTGGGATCGAGGTCCACCATGACGTCTAGATTCTCGAGAGTGTCGCTGCCCAGAAAGAAGGACAGGGCAGTGACATATTCCGCCACGACGACACAGTTCGATCCATCACCGCTGAATGGATCTCTAGGGTCCACCTGACACCGCACCAAATCCGTGCGATCCTGGTCGATGGCTGAATTGCAAACGATCTCGTAGCGCACCGCCCTGATCGGATTGATCTCGTGGCTCTCGCCAGCCGCCAAAGAGAAGCCACAAACGCCATCGCTGGATGACGTTACAAATGGCGGTGACACCGTAATGTTCATCCCGCTCACCCCAGTGATACGAGAGAAGTGAGACCGCCCCTTGGGGTTGACCATGCGCAACCAATCGTTTTCAATAAAGTTCGCAGCAACGAGATCTGCCGATGGCTGTACCATTGCAGCATCGAGCATAAGCAAACCACTCTCTAGTCTTGACTCTGGGGGCAGCGGCACGCGTACATCCGACGAGACGATGAGTGAGCCGCCACTGATCGAGAAAAGGGGAAACGGCGGCATATCGCTCATATCACCGACCACAGCCAGGGACTGAGATAAATAGGGACCCCCACCGCCGCAGTTCTGTGGCGTGGCCGATCGGTCGACCTGCACACCAAGAATAGGAGGGGTGATGGAGTCACAGACAAAAGGATCCTGCCCAGAGTGGGCCGTGCTTTGGAAACCGGCCCGCGACAAGTCGTGGTGCAGTTGTTGCGCCGCAAAGCGCAGCGAGTTGTTCACCTCGGAGATCAACTCCTGGTGGTGAAAAGCCTCAGAGCTGCTACTGAACATCATGTAGGTCGCCACCACGATGATCGACGCCAGCAGCATCACGATGAGCAGCTCGACCAAGGTGAAGCCGCGTCGCTGCATTCGGGTAGGCTGAGTGCGCATGGACATCTTCCTCTCTTCTCGGGCCATTACTGCTGACGCTTGATGGACAAGGGAAGGGTCACGAAGCGAATCCCGGGCGGCGCCGTCGCTGCCTCATCCAGATCCCCCGGCTCCACTTGGCCACAGTTTTCTCGCAGCGCAGAGCTGCGATCCACCGACCAATAGACCCGAATAAAACCCGTGATCAGGCTCCCTGAAACCGGCTCCATGACCTGATAAGCCGCGCAAAAGCGTTGCCGCGGGATAGCCACCGCACTCTTCGGAACCCCCAAGGGACTGAGCCAACTGCCGCCCTCCCAGGGAATCCAAGGCAAACCACCCGTGGGAGCCGACGTCGGCAAATTCTTTAAATACTCCGTGGCGCCTGTTCCTGAGTCCGTCCACGCCAATGCGTCCTGCTGCAGCGTCGTGTGGATGTGCTCCGCCAAAATGATCGCCTCCGAAGCCTCACGCGCCACGGCGTTGCCTTGAATGGCCACGATCTGCATGGCGATCACCCCGACCAAGCCCACCACCAAGACCAACAACGCCACCATCACCTCGATGATGGTGAATCCTTGCGCACCCCTTCTTCCCAAGCGTCTCTGTTCTTTTGCCATCGCTATCACCTTGTCCGGCCAAGCGCGCGTTCTTTGCCCTGAGGAGCGCACCACTGCTCGCGCCGCCCACTGCAAAGAACATTCCACGAGCGCCGACATCCCCTAACACCGCACTTGGCCCCTTGCGTCTGACCGCGCCCCTGCGGGATGCTGACCCTTGGACGGGCGCGCTGGCTCACGCCTGCTGCGGCTCGCCTCCACACCAGCCGAGGCAACTTTTTGCATAGTGGAAAAAATGGTGGGATTCACCCACGGCGTCGCACTCACCAGGAACGCAACCATGCTCCCCTCCGCCTCTCGCCCAAGCTCACTAGCCCTCATCGGACAAGCCCTGCGCCCAGTCGCCGCCACGCTGCGGGTCGACACCTTCGCCAAGTTCCAAGAACTCTGTGGCGAGCTGGAGAGCGCCGCCCCCGGCACTTATTGGGTAGCCCACGCCGCCTGCCACGCCTTCATGAACGGCATGGAACGGGTCATCCTGGCGCCAGCCGATCCCAGCGCACCGGAACAGGTGCAACGCGCCCTCAGGGCGCTGCTCCCCCAAAGGCCCGAACTCATTGCCATGCCCGGCGACCACCCGACCCATGACCGCCTCGTCACCACCCTCCAAGACTGGCGACGTGAGCAAGGTCTCGACCCACGCGACTTCCCCTGGCTCCTCCTCGATGCCCCGCCGCAGGCCTCCCTGAGCGCGCTCTGCGCCGAACACGACCCTGACACCCACCCGCCGCCACCACCCTGGCTGCACCGCGTCTGGCCCTGGGTCAGCACGCTCTCCCCCGGGCGGCGCGGCGAAGAGCGCCTACCGGGCACTTGCGTCGCCGCAGCCCTCTTGCGTGGCACCACCCACCGCCTGCGCGGCGTCCATGAGATCCCTGTTCGTCCGAGCCACGCCGACCTCGCGCGCGCGCGCGCAGCGGGCATCGACGTGCTCGGCGTCTTCGGCCAGCGGCGCCTGGTCGGCCTGCATCACGGGCCGCCCAAGTCAGCGCCGCCAGCTACCGATGACGCGAGCCAAGCCCACGCAGGCGCCACCGCCCTCGCCCCCCCGGGCATAGCCCCCCTGCCCGCAGTCGAAGCGCCATGGGCCGAGCGTCTCAACCTCGCCCTCAACGACGCCTGCCAGGAAGAGATCCGCCGCCACGCCAACGGGCCACGCCTGTGGAAAACCCTGGAGAGGCGCTGTCGCGCCATCCTCCAGGGTTACCAACAGGCCACTCACATCACCCGTTTTCACGTCCGCTGTGACGAAGAGACCGCAAGCTGGGGCTACGGCCAGCCGGTGGTCGAGATCCTCCTGTGGTTGCCCCAGCGCGTCCAGCACCTCCACTTTCGTGTCATGCCGCGCTAACACCGCCTGTCCCCAACCCCAACCCTGCCGGGCTGCACCAGGCGCGAACTAGCCTTGCCCCCACAAGGAATGATATGACGACCTTAGGTTGGCCATCAGCGGCGAAGGAGAGCGCACATGTCGAGCGGATCCAAATCATCGGACAACGGGCACCAGCCCCAAGCTGCCCAGGACAGCCAGGCCGGACTCGAAGACCAGACCTGCCAGATCTCCGCTGACGCCGTGGCCAGCCTGGCCAACCGCATCGACCTCGCCCCGCCCCCTGACTTCTCTGACAGCTATGAGATCGTCGACGTCATCGACGAAGATTTGGAAGAAGTCGGGGTCGTCTCCATGGATGACCTCGAGCTCAACACCGACCCAACGCCCTCCAATCCGGCCATCGCGGCTGACACCGGGGCGCTTCTCGATGGAGACAGCGACACGACGAGTGAAATCCGTCTCAGCGACATCGAGAACCTGCGGGCCTTCCCTGCCAGTGACGGCAAACGCCTGCCACCAGGGCCCCTCAAGCTGCCGCCCCCGCCGCCTCTGCCCACCGCCGCCAAGGCCCCACCGCCCGTACCAACCCCGGGGGCTGCGCGCGCTGGCAAAGATCGCGCCCTCCTCGACCTCAAGCTCGACACCGCCGAGAGCGATGGCCTGGAGGAAATCCAAGAAGCCCTCAACAAATGCACCACCTCTCTCTTCAACTCCGACGTTTTCGATGCCGTGGACGTCAGCGCCGCCGACGAAGTCGACGCCACTGAGGCACCCGCCACCCAGAGCCAAAAATCCGACGACGGCGAGGAGGGACCCACGGGCGTCATCCGGCTGGATCAGGCCCTCGCTGCGCGCAACAAAGGGGCAGCACCGCCAGCACAGCCGGACTTCGTCGCCGAACACCCGCTGCCTCTCCAGGGCCTCTCCCTGTGGGCCACGGTCCATGAGAAGCGGCGCTACGCCCGCACCCAAGCCGTCTCGCTGCGCGGACGCTCACCTTCCATCCTGAGCTCAGGCATTCTCCAGTTGCGCGCCGGTATCGAAGCCGAGCTCGAGAGCATCGGGCTCTCCCCGGCCTCCCTGCGTTACATCACTGAGCTCATCGCCGAGCTCCGCACCGAATCGAGCGAAGTCCGAGCCCAATGTCTGCACGCCATCGCCATGACCTGTCGCTACGCCGCGACCCCTGACGCCGAGAGCTTGGCCCGCGAGCTCGACCTCGAGGCCCTGGTCCACGACCCCCTCCTCTTCCCGGCCAACATGTGGCTCATCAGTGATTCCTGGCGCAATGAAGACTGGGAAGACTGCGTGGATCACCTCGGACGCTTCGCCACCCAGCTCGACGAGGTCGGACAGAGTCGCCCAGACGTCATCGAACACCTCCCCGTGCTCTATGCCCAACTAGAGCTGCTCATGGAGCGACGCCTGCGGCAGCCACCAGAGAACCTCCGCGCCCTCTGTGAGCACGCCATCAGCCTGCCCGCCAGCGGCCTCGTTGCCCCGCTCAACAACCTGCGGCACGCCATCAACCTCGGCGATGAAGAAGCGGCACGCGCCGCCTTTGACGGCCTGCTGGAGAAAGCGCCGCCGGCCTTCGCCCAGGGCCTCGCCATCGAGGCCTTCGTCAACGCCTGGACCGAGGGACGCTCGGCGACCCAGGCCCTCAAGCTCTTCCTCGAAGGCGATCGCCGCCTCCTGGGTGACACCCTGTGCCTGGCGCTGGCCCAACTCCTCGCCTGGGAAGTCGATGATCGCCAAGCCGAGAGTGAACTCATCCGCACGTGGATCGAAGCCCATCCCCAGACGGGCTTTCGCGAGGCCATCGACAAACGCCGCCGCTCTGCCCTCCTCTACCGCCTGAACCGACTCACGACGGATGAGACCTCGCCGGCCGCCAAGGTCAGCATGCTCACCCAGGCCGCCGCCGACCACGCCGACGGCATCTTCTACAGCCTCGCGCTGCGCCAAGCCTGCGCCGAAGCGGACAATGAGGATGCCTGGGACGGCGCCCTGGCCCTCTTGGTCGCCCACTGCCAGAGCCCGGCGAGCCGTGCCATTTTCCGCTTCAACCGCAGCGCCTTGGCCCTGGCCACCCGCGATTTCGCCACGGCGGAACGCCACGCTCGCGCCACCCTCACGGAAGCCCCGCAGGCCCTCCCCGCAGAGATCATTCGCGCCTATTGCCAGCTCGCCACGGCCAAGGCCGCAGATCCACTGCCGCTGTTGGTCGCCGACACCGACGCCGGACGCGCCCTGGTCAAAGCAGAGCTGGCCGAGTGGTTTCGCAGCGACTATCCCGCAGCCTTCGCCGCCTACAAGGAGGCCTACGCCGACGGCGCCGAGACCGACTATTTGCTAGGCTGTCTCGAACGCTGCGCACCCTTGGCGGGTTGCGAACAGGAGCTCGCCGGGCTCTTGCAGGGAAAAACCGAGGCGGTCTCGTCCAGCCTCGTCGAGCAGCATCGGACCAAAGCCTGGCGCACGGCGCTGGCCACTCTCCACGACGCGGACCAGGATCCGGCCCAAGTACTCGAGCGCTACCTCCAGACCCACGGCGCCAAGCCTGCCGCCCTGCACATGCTCTTCGATCTCCACATTCAACGCGGAGAACAGCGGGAAGCCGAGGCGGTGCTGCACCGGATCATTCAGAGCGCCGGCGCCGCCGATGCCACCTCCATTCAAGAAAAGAAGCTGCAGTGCGCCGTCCTGCGCGGACACCCAGCGCTCATCCAGCGCAGCGCCCAGGGACTCCTCGACAAGGCCCCTGAGCACCCCGCAGGGCGCTTCTGGCTACAAAAAGCCAGAAGCGCCGCGGGTGACGCCACGCAGGTCGCAGAAGACCTCGCACTGCTCGCGGCGAGCTGCGACGACCCGCGGCGCAAGGCGGCCTATGCCGTAGAGGCTGCCTGGCTGCTCAGGACGCTGGCCAACGACATCGACGCAGCCTTGGCCAAGCTCGAAGCCCTGGCACCGGCAGGATGGAACTGGCCTCCCCTCATCGACATGCGCCTCTCCATGCTCACCGAGTGTGGCCATTGGGAAGCTGTCGCTGCCCAGCTCGAAGAGAACGTCGAAGTCTTGCCCCTGGGCGCGCCCAGGGCCGTGGCCCTGGAGCACGTGGCAGCCCTGTTGCAAGACCGCCTCGACGACGGCCCGCGCGCCCGCGCCCTCTTTCAGAAGGCCATCGAAGAAGATCCTGCCGCCGCCGTGGGGGCCTGGCGCGAACAAATCAACGCCCTCTGGAGCAGCCAAGAGTGGAGCGCGACCCTGGCCAGCCTCCAAGGGCGCCTACGACACGCGGACACACTCAGCGCCGCGGCCAAACGCATCCACCTGCGTGAAATGGCCTTCATCGCCGCCAATCTCCTCGGTGATCAAGAGGCGGCACTCAGCGCCTACCAGGCGGCCATCGATAGCCCCGACGAGCTCTTTGCGTGCCGCGGACTCCATCGCCTACACCGGGCTGGAGGGAATCCCGCCGAGAGCATCGCCGCCCTGGAGCGCATCGCCCAAGTGCTCCTCGACCCCCTGGAGCGGCTCAACTGCCTAGCGCAGATCGGCCTCGAAGCGCAGCGCGCTTACGGTTCGGTCTCCATGGAATGGTTGCAGATCTTCGCGGCTTTCGCCCCCAACCACCCCGCTTCGGAGCGGGCCCTCTGGCAGGCCTGGGACGCAGAACACGACCCGAGGCGGATGGCGGAGCTGCTCTTGCTCGCCCCGCCCGTGGCGACCCCTGGCGATCACGGGCTGCGCCTCCTCAGGGTGGGCCAGGCCTACCTCCAAGGCCAAGACTTCCCCTCCGCCACGGCCACCTTTGCCGCGGCGCTCACCCATTGTCCCCTGGCGCTTCCCTGTCACCTCGCCCTGGCGCGGGTCGCGTCCGCCCAGGGCGATCGGGAGCAGGCGGCGCGCACCCTGCACGACGCCGGCGTGGCCACCCCCATCCCCTGGGCCCAGCGCACCCTGCTCCAAGCAGCCCTCGCCTTCCAGGATGACCCTCAGACGCAAGCACAGCTCACGGACGCCCTCGCCCTGCTGCCCAACCTGGCCGACGAAGACGCGGCGCCGCTAGACGTCAACGACGACGAGAGCCTCCTCGCCTTCTTCCTCCACCTGCATCGAGATCTCGCCGACGCCGACGCCATGAGCGCCGCCTGGCTGGCCCGAGAAATCGCAAACCTATACGAGCGCTTGGCTGGCGCCCCATGCGCCGAGGCCTACCCATTCTGGCGCGCGGCGGCACGCCTCTTGGGCCACCTCCGAGAGATCCGCTTCGCCCTCATGCGCTACGCCCACAGTGAAGCCCTGAGCGAAGAAGAGCGCTACGAGCTCTTGCCTTACCTGAGCGGGCTCTGTCACAGCGACGAAGTCGTCGAGGTGTGGCTCGCCGCAGCCGAGCAGTGTGCCCAACGCGAAGACCTGGAAGGGCAGCAACAAGCACTGGAGCAGGTCTTGTTGCTCAACGCCAGCGAGCGCCGAGCTTTGCACCGCATGGCCAGTGCCCTGTGGGAGAACGGCGACCTCGAGACGGCCATGGCCTGGCTCCAGCGCGTGGCCCAGGTCACCAACGATCTCAACCTCAGGTCTACCGTCGAGCTGGAGCTAGCTTTGCTCTCCGAGACGCTCTTCGCCCGTGGTCTCGAGGCTTACGAGCATTATGCGCGCGCCATCGAGGCCAACCCCAACGATATCGCCCTGTACTACTTCGCAGCCCGCAACCTGGAGCAGCTCGGAGAGTGGGCCGCAGCGGGGCTGATGCGCGCCCAAGAAGCCCACCACCATCCGTTGAGCAGCGAGCGCAGCGCAGCCTTCTGGCAAGCCGCCAGGCTCTATGGGCGCCGGCTGGGGCTCTCGGACGAAGCCCGCGGTCTCATCGATCACGCCGCCGAATACGGCGACGGGCGCCTCATCGCCCTCGACGTGGAGATCGCCGCCTCCTTGCGCCTCCCTGACCCCATCCCCTACCTGCGCGCCTTCCACGCCACCCAAGATCCGTCGACCCGGGCGGGTTACGCCTGGATGCTCAGCGAGGTCACCAGCGATCCCGAGCGCCAAGTCAATTGGCTGGGCCACGCCCTGGAGCTCGACGAGACTTATCTCCCGGCAGCCCTCGCCTTGGAACAGGGCGCCCCCGAGGTCGTCGGTGCGCCGCGCGCCATCGCCGCGCTGGTGGCGCGGGCAGCCCTCTTCGAGGACGCCGTCGCCTGGACCGAGGCCGCACGCCGCGCCCTCGGCACGGGACAGAGCCCCCTGGCCCAGGCGCTCCTCGAACGCGCCATCGCCGTGACCCGAGAAGACGAGCTCTTTGGACCCTTCGGTCCGGCAGACCTCTACCGCTCCCTGCTCTCCCGCGGCGTGCCGCCCGAGCAACTCGTCGCCCTCACCCACCAAGTCCTGGCTCGGCCCATCCCCGAGCCCGTCCGCCTGCGCTGGCTCAAGCACCAGGGCGACGTCTTCACCATCCTCGGACGTCACGAGGAAGCTCTCGCCTGTTGGCAGGAGGTGCTGGCCCTGCATCCCAATGACGATGAGAGCCTCGCCAACCTCCAGGGCCAAGCGCAGCAAAGCCACGACGACGCGGCCATCATCGCCATGCGCCGCAGCGAAGCCGCCGCAGCGCGCGCCAACCAGCCCCACCGCGCCGCCCTCGCGTTGCTCGAAGCGGCGCGCATCGCCCAACACCGCTTGGGGCAGAAGGAAGAGGCCAGGGCCCTGCTGGACGAAGCCCAACAATTGGCACCAGATGCCCTGCCCATTGGACGCGCCCGACTCCAGTGGCGCATCGCTGCCGGCGAAGAGAGCCTGCTCATCGACGACCTGCGCCACGCCTTGGGCACCTACCCCAGCGCCCAGCACCCACCCCTGCACGCCACCTTGGCCATCCTCCTGCACTACCTCCAACGGCGCCCAGAGGAGGCCGTCCAGCACTACGAGACCTTCCTCGACGGGACGGGATTCAGGCTCCTCTTTGCCCTCGACGCTTTGGTGCTCGTCGCCAAGAAGCTCGGCGATTTCGCCATTGCCAAGCAGTTCTTGGTGCCCCTCGCCGAAGAACACGAGGATGACCGTGTGCGCGCCGCCCTCCTGGCCGACATCGGTTACCTCATGGAGAGCGCCGAGCCCATGGCGGCCCTGGAGGCCTTTCAACAAGCCCTCTCCCTCAACCCCGATCTCCTCTGTGCGCGCCATAGCTGGGAGCGGGTCTGTGTCTTTCTCGGCAACAAACGCGCCTTTTTGTCCTGGCTCAAAGAAGAGGCCTTCAAGACAGAGAACCCCTTCGCCTTGGAGAGCGCCGCCCGAGCCCTGGTGCTGGCCGACCACGCCGAACAGCAGGAGCTCCTGGAGCGTTTCCAGGAGATCGCCCCCGAACACCCCCTGGCGCTGCTCAAACGGTGGCGAAAAGCCTGCCAAGACAGCAACTTCCGCACCCTCGCCGAACTCTGCCACAGCTTCGCCAACAGCGCCAAGACCCTCGAGACGGCCATCACCTTTGAAGAAGCGGCGTTGCTCTTCGCCTCGGTCACCGAGCGCCTCACCTCGGAAGAGCTCCTATCGGCGCTGCTCAAGCTCAACCCAGGTTCGCGCTTCTTGCAACTCCGCACCATGAACGACATCATCCCAGGGGAAGATCGGCCGAACATGGAGCGCTTCCTCCGCGCCCTCGTCGAAGTGCAGGCAGACGATCGCGAGATCGCCCTCCACTGGCTCAGCCTCAGCCTCTTCCTGGTCAGCGTCGAAGACCCCGGCGCCGCCATCACCGCCGCCGACAACGCACTGAAGCTGTGGCCCGACAGCCTCCTCTTGGTCAAGCTCAAACGTCACCTCGCCGAGAGCTCGGCAGAACCCAAGATTCTGGCGGAGATGGCCGAGCGCGAAGCAGCGATGCTCGTCGACGACACCATCGCCCTGCGCTGCCTCATGCAGGCGGCGACCATCCGCCAGATCCGCCTCAACGACATCCCCGGCGCCATCCGCCTCCTGCATCGCATCCTCGAAATCGAACCCCTCCACGAAGGCGCTTTCCTCGCCCTCGAGGCCCTCTACAGCGCCGACGGCAACCGCACCGAACAGCACAGCCTCCTCTTGGCGCGCGCCGACCATGTCAAAGACGACGAAGCGCGCAAGCGCCTCCTGGCCCGGGCCGCACAGATCGCCGCCGACGCCGTCGGCGTCGAGTCCGCCATCGGAGATTGGCAGCGCCTCATCGCCATCGAGCCCAACAACATCGCCAACTACCAAGGCCTAGCTCGCCTCTGCATCGAACACGAGCAGTGGGAGCAAGCCGTACAGGCCTTGCAGGGGGTCATCGACAACACCACGGAGCACGCCATCCTGTCCCGGGCCTACCGACAGATGGGAGACATCCTCTATAACCTCGACCAACACGACGCGGCCATGGCCGCCCTGCAGAACGCCCTCGACCTCGACCGGGACGACATCGCCGTTCTCTATCGCCTGTCCGAGCTGAAAGAGCGCGCTGGCCTCTACACCGATTGCCTCGCCCTCTGGGCCCGCGCTTATGAGGTCGAGGTCGACTATGAAAAAAGAGTCGACTTGCTCAGCCGCTTGGTCCGGGGCTGGCTCCAGTGGCAACAGGATCCCAGCCGGGCCGAGAGCTTCGTCGCCGAGCATCGCAAACTCGATCCCCAAGACCTCACCCTCTTCGAAGAGGTCAGCCGGTGGTACCAAAAACACGGCTTCGCCTCCCAGCGAGATGTCTTCATCGGCCAGAACTACGTCTACTTCCGGGAGCACTACCTCAACGACGTCCACGCGCATCACATGCTACACCCCATGCTGCGCATCGCCGTCGCGGCCGGCGACTTCGACCGAGCTTTCATCCACGCCGGGATGCTCGTCGCGCTCAGCAGCGATAGCACGGACGAGCGCGATTTCTACCAACGCATCGCCAAGGAAACCCTCCACCCGCGCCCCATGGCCATCAACCCGACCCTATTGGGCAAGATCATGCCCGAAGGTCTCTCCCGCGGACTCCTCGAGCTCATGGTGGTCACGGAGCGCTCCCTGGCCCGCGTCACCCCACAGAACCTCCACACCCGGATCCTCTCCTGGCGCCACAAGATCCGACCCGCGTCGCGACCGGAGACGGCCGCCATGGAGAGCCCAGCCCTGGCCTTCAACATCGAGCTCCCCGGCATCTACCTCGTCCCCGAGCGCCAGGGCGCCCCGACCATCCTCATCGGGCGAGAGTCGGCCCTCATCTTCGAGGAGGCTGACCTCCAACCGCAGCGCTTGGCCGCCTCGCGCTTCCAAGCGGCACTGGCCTGCGCCGCCACCGCCCTCGGCGTCGGCGCCTTCGCCACCATCGATTTCGACACCTACGTCACCATGATGCAGGCCATTGGCAAGGCCATCATCCCCGAGCACACATTCGAACGCGATGCCGTCGCCGCACCCTTCGCCGAAGGGATCGTCAAGGTCTTGCCCAAGAAAGTCCGCGATCAGCTCCGCCCCTGGATGATGCAGGCCGCTGAGGCCCTGACCGAGTCCAACCTCGTCATCGAGTACCAAGCGCTCATCAATGCCTGCTTCCGCCACGCTCTCCTCTGCACCCCAGACCCGAGCGGCGCCATCCCGGTGGTCGCCGAGATGGACGGCATGGGCGTCTTCCCCATCAAGGGCGCCCTCTCGGATCTCTTGACCTTCATGGTCAGCGACGCCTACGCCGAGGTGCGCCGCGAGTCACTGGTGGCCGTCATCCTCGCCGAAGCCAAGGGGAGCTGAGGACCGCCCCAGGCACGTGGATCCCAACGACCCAGCTTCCTCCCCCAAAGAAGCCACCCCGGCGGCGCCATGGGCTCGGGGCCGACCCCTTGAAGAAACCAAGCCTAAGCCTTGGCCTTGGTCAGCGCCTCGACGAGCTGGGGCAGGAGCTTGTGCGCGTCACCCACCACGGCATACGACGCCAACTGGAAAATGGGCTCCTCAGGGTTCTTGTTGATGGCCACGATGGTCTTGGCGTTCTTCATCCCCGCCACGTGCTGGATCGCCCCCGAGATGCCCACGGCAAAGTAGAGATCGGGCGCCACGATTTTGCCGGTCTGGCCAATCTGCCAGTCGTTGGGGCAATAGCCAGCGTCCACCGCCGCCCGTGTCGCCCCGATGGCCGCGTTGAAGAGGTCCGCCAGGGGCTCCAAGCTGGCGAAGCCCTCGGCCGAGCCCAAGCCGCGACCACCAGCGACCACCACATCGGCATCGGTGAGGGCCGGGCGCGCGCTCTCCACGGCGTCGAAACGCTCGAAGGTCGTCCCGTCATCGACGATCTCTGGCGAGGCCGCCGCGATCGGGGCGACGCGCCCGCTCTCTTCCTGGGCAGCAAAGGCCGTGTGGCGCACCGTGAGGCACACCACGTCCGTCGCGGCCGTCACCACTTCGAAGAGCTTGGAGGCCCACATGGGGCGCACGAAAGCCGGTGCGTCGTCTTCATCGAGGAAGTCGACCACGTCGGAAATCATGGCCGCCTCCAGACGCACCGCCACCCGCGGCAGCAGATCCTTGCTCAGGGTCGTCACCGCCGCCAGCACCACCTCGGCGTCTTCATCTTCTGCCACCTCAGCCACGACCGAAGCATAACGACGTGGCAGATAGTCCCGGAGCGCCGCGTCGTCGACGCACACCACCTTGTCCACCCCCAGGCGAGCCACGGCCTGCGCGACGGCCCCCACATCCTCGCCCACCACCAGCGCGATGAGCTGGCCACCAACGCGGGTCGCCAATTGCCGCGCCGCCGTCAGCGCAGGCCCATTGAGTTTGCGCAAGCTACCCTGGCTGTGCTCGGCGAAAAACAATACATTGGACATCACGAACCTCCCTTCTTTTGCTTCTCGTCACAGCACTTTGGCTTCGTCCCGCAGCTTGATCACCAAGTCATCGACCGACTCCAGGATCGCCCCAGCTTTGCGCTCAGGCGGCAACGTAAAACGCACGCTCTTGACGCGGCGCCCTTCCTCGACCCCCAGCTCCTCAGGCGAGGTCACATCCAAGCGCTTGGCTTGGGCGCGGGCGATCCCCGGCAGGTTGGGGTAGCGCGGCTCGTTGAGGCGCAAATCGGCGCTCACCACCGCCGGCAGAGGCATGGAAAAATAGGCGGAACCACCATCCACCTCGCGCCCAACCACCAGACGATCGCCCTGCATCTCCACGGAGAAAGCAAAGGTCGCCGACGGCCAGCCCAAGATCTCCGCCAACATCTGCGGCACTTGCGCGTTCTCGAAGTCCACCCCGAGCTTGCCCATGATCACCAGCGAGGGCTCCTCCTGCGCCACGATCTTGGCCAACAAAGTCGCCACCAAGAACGGATCCAGATCTTGCTCCTCGACCTCGACCAGGATGCCCCGGTCCGCCCCCATGGCCAGCGCCTTGCGCAGGTTGATCTTGGCCTCAGAGGGGCCCATGCACACCGCCACGACTTCCGTCGCGACCTTGGCTTCCCGCAGACGCACGGCGCACTCGACGGCGACCTCATCGAAGTAATTCTCTTTGTGAGCAACACCGTCGTAGTCGATCTCTTCCCCGTCGGAACGCAAGTGGACCCGCGCATCCAGATCGGGTACGCGACGCATCGTGGTCAATACTTTCACCGATCACCTCCATTCATCGTGTTGGAAGGGTCTGTCATCCAGCACCTGACGCAGATGCCGCGCGCCAGCGTCATACACACACCAGCCCCCTACCCTACGCCACCGCTCATCGTCGGCCCAATCTGGTAGTGCCACCGCCCGCCTTTGTCAAGCAAGACGCCCTGCAGACACCCTGCCCCCCTCACCCCCTCTTGCTTCGGCCCGCCCTTGGCCGCATCATCCCCCCGCCACCAACCTCGGTGCGCCGCCCCTGCCACCAGGAGGAACCGTGCCCCACCCCACCGACACCATCGCCGCCATCGCCACCGCCAACGGCCCCGGCGCCATCGGCATCGTCCGCCTCTCCGGCCCAGGCGCACTGCCCATCGCGCAGACCACCTTCACCGCCCTCACCCCTGCCCCCACCCCCCGCCATCTCTATCACGGCTGGGTCGTCCACCCCACCACCCACACCCGCCTCGACGAAGCCATGGCGGTCTTCATGCCCGGCCCCCACACCTTCACCGGTGAAGACTGCGCCGAAATCTATGCCCACGGCGGCGTCCTCAACCTGAGCCGCGTCCTCGACGCCGTCATCGAAGCCGGCGCTCGCCACGCCCGCCCCGGCGAGTTCACCTTGCGCGCCTTCCTCAACGGCCGCATCGACTTGAGCCAAGCCGAAGCCGTCGCCGATATCATCAACGCCGACAGCGACGCCGCCCTCAACGCCGCCCAAGCCCAGCTCGGGGGCGCCGTGGCCCGGCCCATCGCCCAATTGCGCGAGCGACTCCTACACCTCATCGTCCAAACCGAGCACGCCATCGACTTCGACGACGAGGGCCTCTACACCTTCCCCACGGCCACAGCCCAAACCGAAATCCTCGCCCTCATGGAAGCCCTCCAACGGCTGCTCCGCCAACACCACGACGCCCGCCTCCGCACCAGCGGCCTCCAAGTCGCCTTCGTCGGCGCCCCCAACGCCGGAAAAAGCTCACTCTTCAACGCCCTCCTCGGCCGCGACCGCGCCATCGTCACCCCCATCGCCGGCACCACCCGCGACACCATCGAAGAGCCCCTCACCCTCGCCGGGCAGCGCTTCAACCTCATCGACACCGCCGGCCTCAACCACAGCCCCGACCCGGTCGAAAGACTCGGCATCGCCCGCACCCACCACGCCGCCGCCACCGCTCACATCCTGTGCTGGGTCATCGACCTCACGGCACCACTGCCAAGCCAATGGCCTGATTTTGGATCCACGTGCCCTGTGCTGGTGGCTTGCAGCAAGGCCGATCTCGTCGACCCCAAGACGCCCATGGACGCCCACGTCTCCCGCTGGCTCGCCGCCGCCTTCCCCGGCAACAACGCCCCCCTCCCTCCCTACGCGATGGTCTCGGCCACCGACGGCAGCGGGATCGCCCAGCTCGAAACCCAGCTCCTGGACCTGGCTGAGAGATGCTGGCAAGCGCGCAGCCAGGAGCTCCCCTTCATGGTCTCCGTCCGCCACGCCGAAGCCGTGCGCCAAGCCCACGCCGCGCTCCAGAACGCCACCCGCGCCATCGACGAGGCCCTGCCCATGGAGTGCCTCGGCGCCGATCTGCGCGCCGCCGCCGACGCCCTGGCCACCATCACCGGTACGATCGCCACCGACACCATCCTCGACGCCATTTTCTCGCGCTTCTGCGTCGGCAAATAGGATCACTCGACCAAGGCCGTCAACAGCGTGGGCACAGCGACCACGCCCCAAGCCGGGGGCCAGCAGCGCAGGGCCACCTCCATGGGCCCGAGGAGGGGCCACAGCAGCGCAAAAAAGAGCCAACCCATGAGGAGGTCGGCCAAGGTCCACTGGGCCAGCGGCCGTCGCCGCGCTGCAATCTCCAACCACATCGCAAAGGTGTTCCCAGACAAGTTGGCCACCTGGATGGCCCGCACCAACGCCTCGACCTGGGCTGCGCGCGCGTGGCCGCAGGCGGCCTGCAAGGCCTGCACCGCGGCAGCATCGACTTGCCCGTCGCCATCGGCATAGGCCCGCGCGTAAGCCAAGATGCGCTGCTGGTGCGCGGGATAAGCGCTGAAATCACCGCCTATCAGGGCCAGAACCTCTTCCTGGCTCAACCCCTCCAGCCGCCCCCAGTGGGCGTGTACCACGGCGCAGTAGCGACAGCGGTTGGCACCGGAGACGGACAAGAAGATCCGCTCGCGCAGGGCGGGGGCGATGCCCCCAGGGGAGAGGGCGCGCAGCAAATGCGGCGCCGAGCTCCCCAGCCGCGCCAGCGCCGTCGCCAAGCTTCTCGGTCTAAAGGTCCGCATCCCCTCACCCATGCCTCACCTCATGCCGACACCAAGGCCCATCACTCTGCCTCTTGCTGCTGCTGCGCGGCGATCTCTTTGCGAATCTCGTCCATGTCCAGTTCGCGCACCTTCTCGATGAGCTCGCCAAAGAGCGGCGCTGGCACCGCGCCCGGCTGGGAAAAGAGCAAGACCTTCTCCCGGAAGATCATCAAGGTCGGGATGGAGTTGATGGAGAAGCCCGCCGCGAGCTCGGGTTGCTCTTCCGTGTTGACTTTGGCGAAAACCATGTCGCCGTACTTCTCGGACATGGCTTCGAAGACCGGCGCGAAGCTGCGGCAAGGGCCGCACCAGGACGCCCAAAAATCCACGACGACCATATCGTTGTTGAGAACGGTCTCTTCAAAATTGTCTTTGGTCAATTCTAACGTCGCCATGATCTTTCTTCTCCCATAAAAAATCGATGCTATTGAAATTGCGGATAATCCATGCGCTCTCATTGATAATGGAAGCACCCCGCTAGACTAAGCACCCGCATGGGCCCTGTCCAGCGCTGGGCCACCAACGCGCGCGACCTCGCTCACTTCTCTCCTTACGTTCACACCATCCCATTGGATCGAGGCCCGTGGTCGAGCGCGTCTTTTGTGAGGCCATGAAACACTCGCTTATCCTGCCGCATTCCTGTCCCCATGATGAGAAACGACATTTTGTTGCCCTGACCATTTGAAATGCCTGGCAAAGGTCGCTAGAAAGATTCTCATTGGTCCGTGGCTTTGGCACCACACGATGCCATCTGCGGTCGCTTTGGTCGTATGTGTATTGTATCACATACGTTTTTTTGCGTGTGACAGCGAATTGTCCCTGTTGTCGACGCCTGTAGGTCCGCTGCGGCGGAAATGTTCACCTGGATACGGAGGAACGCATCATGAAGAAACTTTTCTGGTTGCTGGGAATGCTGGCAGCGTTTGGCATGGTCGCCACGGCCTGTGACGACGACCCTGCCAAGCCCAAGGACGATATGATCGAAGAGACGACCGACGTCGTCGACGTCCCCCCCACGGACGTCCCCCCCACGGACGTCCCCGACGTCCAGCCGCCGGAATGCCAAGTCGATGACGACTGCATCGGCCACACCAACGGCGAGGTCTGTGACCTGGCCAATCAAGTGTGCGTGCAGTGTACCAACGCCACCCATTGCGATGACGGTTACATCTGTAACCTCATGACCAAGACCTGCGAGGAAGAGGTGGTACACACCTGTGACCCGGCTTGTGAAGGCGACACGCCCCACTGCCTCGTCGACACCTGCGTCGCGTGCCTCAACGACACCCACTGCGGCGAAGGCTACACCTGCAACGCCAGCAATGTCTGCGAAGAAGTCGTCGAGCCAGCCTGTGACCCGGCTTGTGAAGGCGCCACGCCTCACTGCCTCGTCGACACCTGCGTCGAGTGCCTCAACGACACCCACTGCGGCGAAGGCTACACCTGCAACGCCAGCAACGTCTGTGAAGAAGTCGTCGAGCCCACCTGTGACCCCGCTTGCAGCGGCGCCACGCCTCACTGCCTCGTCGACACCTGCGTGGCCTGCATCAACGACACCCACTGCAACGAAGGCTACACCTGCAACGCCAGCAACGTCTGCGAAGAGGTCGTCGAGCCCACTTGTGACCCCGCTTGCAGCGGCGCTACGCCCCACTGCCTCGGCACCACTTGTGTCCAGTGCCTCGACGACACCCACTGCAACGAAGGCTACTCCTGCAACGCCAGCAATGTCTGCGAGCAAGACGTGCAGCCCACCTGTGACATCAACGGCTTCACCACCACCTTCCAGGAAGGCTTCTACGCAGACACGAACGACGGCCCCCTCCTCGCCTACTATGGTGAATCTGCTGACGATCTCCCCCTCGACCAGTTGCGGGTCCAGTGGTGGTTCGATTACGGCGCCAACTATCAGGGCGTCGGGACCTACCCCGTTGAGCAGAACAGCGACATCACGTCCTGCGGCCTCTGTGTTCTGATCGTGCAGTACGACGCTGCCGGACAGGCCTCGAAGGTCTTCTTCGCCGTCGACGGCGAGATCGAAATCACCGCCATCAGCAGCGACGGTCAGCCCTTCAACGGCACCCTCCACAACGTCCGCTTCGTCGAGTGGAATGGCAGCACGGACACCCCGGTCGCCAACGGTCAAGACTGGTGCGTCGATGGCCACACCTGGACCACCACCCTCGATGGTGACATCCCGGCGCCGCCTTGCGTCAATGACACCGACTGCAACGACCCCACGGGCATCTGCCACAACGGGACCTGCGTCCAGTGTGTCGTCGATGGCGACTGCACCGTCACTGGCGAGACCTGCGTCAGCGGCACCTGCAAAGACCTCAGCACCTGCGACGTCAACGGCTTCACCCCCGTGTTCCAAATCGTCGACAACGAGATCTACCAAGGCAATCGCTACGCCACCTACTACGGCCTCAACGCGACGGACGACGTACTGCGCATGGAGTTCTTCGGCGACACCAACCCACCGGCGGCCTTCGCCCCTGGCACCATCCAGATCGGCGCCCTCGCCATCGACCAGAACTACTCCTCCTGCGCCAACTGCGTCCTCGTGGTCAACGACGCCGACCAGATCTTCTTTGCCGTCGACGGCCAAATCAACATCACCCAGTTCGGTACGGCTGACGGCGACGTCTACGCCGGTACCCTGACCAACGTGGTGCTGCAAGAAGTGACCATCGCCTCTGGCACCTTCGTCTCCACGCCCGTCCCGGGTGGCGACCTCTGGTGCATCGACAGCATGCCCTTCCACGCCTACCTGAACGTCGAGTGTGTGGGCGACGGCGACTGCACCGACCCGGCGGCGCCCTTCTGCTCCAACGGCGGCTGCGTCGAGTGCCTCATCGACGATGACTGCGACACCACCGCTGGCGAAACCTGCCTGCAGAACGTCTGCTTCATCTCCCCCGAAGGCAACACCTGTGACGACGCCATCGTCCTCACGGCCACAGCCACCGAGACGGGCTCCTTCCTGGGCTACACCCACAACTTCAACACCGCTGGCACCTCCGGCTGCACCGGTTACGGCGCAACCGGCCCCGACGCCGTCTTTGAAATCGAGCTGGCTGCAGGTCAGAACCTCAACGTCTCCTACACCCTCACGGGCGGCGACGCCTCCCTCTACATCGTCACAGATTGCGCCGCCCCCACGACCACCTGCTTGGTCGGCGCCGATAACACTTTCACCGGTGGTACTGAGACCGTGAGCTACACCAACGGCGGCGCCACGGCCCAGACGGTCTACGTCGTCCTCGATGCTTACAGCATGCCGAGCAATCTGGCTGGGACCTCTTGGACGGCGACCTTCACCTTGACCCCCTAGGCTTCACGCCTAGCGCGCAGGCCGCGAGGTCTGCGCCGTTGAAAAAGGCCTCCGCAGGGAGGCTTTTTTTTTGCCAACCTACCGCCGCACCTTCTTCACCCGCAGGATCTTCGCCGGCTTCGTGGAAAAGGCCGCTTTTTACCCTCCACCTTGAATACGGGTTATCTGAAGCGGGTCTACTGGGGCCGCTGGCGGCGCTTGTTTTATGTGGCGCCCCAGACGACGCGCTTCGCGCTGGCAGCCCGCCGCCAGCCATCGCCACGTACCAAGAGACCGCGAGCTCCGGCAAGGGTTGTCGGGCCTGCTCGCGGTCCCACCTCTAGGAGTTCCCCATGTTGCGTCATCTCTTTCTGTTGTCCGTAATGAGCACCGCGCTCCTCTTCACCCTGGGTTGTGACGAAGAGAGCAGCAAGAAGGAAGGAAACAAAGGCTTCACCGCTTGCGGCGACTTCCCATCCGGTCCCGTCACCTGCCAACCTGGCCAATACTGCGAAGATCCCATCTTCTCAAAATGCGAGTCGGGCTGCTTGGCCAACGACAACTGTGCCGCCGACCAAGAGTGCGTCAAAGAAGGCGGCAACAACGTCGGCACCTGCCAGAACAAGGTCGTCAGCGGCTGCCCCGCCACCCCCTGCCCCGACGGCACGGTCTGCCAAGACGGCACCTGCGTCCCCCTCGTCAGCGGCTGCCCCGGAACGCCCTGCCCCGACGGCACGGTCTGCCAAAACGGCACCTGCGTCCCCGTGAGCAGCGGCGGCTGCGCCGACTTCTGCGCTAAGATCACCTCTTGCGATCCGAGCACCAACCAGGCCGAGTGCCTGCTGCTGTGCTCCCTCGCCCCGGCCGCCTGCGTCAACTGCGTCACCGGCGCCACTTGTGGGAATCTCGAGAACGGCATCTGCGACAGCGTCTGTGACATTGGCGTCGACGATTGCCAAAGCGACACCGACTGCGAAGGCTGGTACTGCAGTCCGGCCAAGGTATGCGTCGAGTGCATCACCAATGACCACTGCACCAACGGCACCTGCACCGGTGGCGCGTGCGTACCCAACCTCGCCCCGGGTTTCACCGCCTGCGGCGACTTCCCCGCGGGGCCTGTCACCTGCCAACCGGGCCAGTACTGCGAAGACGCGATCTTCTCCAACTGTGAACCTGGCTGCTTGAGCAACCTCAACTGCGCCGCTGACCAGACCTGCATCAAGGACTCTGGCGAGAACATCGGCACCTGCCAGAACTGAGCGGGTGCGGGCGCTGTCAGGCGTCCTCAGCCTACGGGCCACCCTTGGGGCTGAGTCGCAACGGCGATAGGCTCCACACCCCAAGCGGAGCGAATCGATGCCAGCCCTTGCCTGGCCACCGGCGTCATCCCACCAAGAACCCGCGAATACTTCGCTGTTGACCCGTGCCATCGCGGGTCGAACGAAATTCTTTTGCCTCTGTCAGTGAATGTCGCTAAGTTGCCAGAGGTCTATTGGGCCTTCGGCTTTGCGGAGGCAGTTCTGGCGCGTTCTGCCTCGCTGTTGTGGCAGTGTCACCACTGGCACACATCTTGCCAAGAGGCGCCGCGCTCGAGTCGATCGCCTGGCACGACAATGGGTGTCGTCGCCGCTGCGGTCAACATCTGTCAGGAGTTTTCCATGCTGCGTAGATTATCACTGTTGTTACTGCTGAGCTCAGCCTTCCTCTTCACCCTGGGTTGTGACGAAGAGAGCACCAAAAAGGAAGGGAATCAGGGCTTCACTGCCTGTGGCGACTTCCCCTCTGGACCGGTCACCTGCCAACCTGGCCAATACTGTGAAGATCCCATCTTCTCGAAATGCGAGTCGGGCTGCTTGTCCAACGACAACTGCTCCGCCGACCAAGAGTGCGTCAAAACGGGAGGCGACAACGTCGGCTCCTGTCAGAACAAGGTCGTCAGTGGCTGTCCCGCCACCCCGTGCCCCGACGGCACGGTCTGTCAAGACGGCACCTGCGTACCCGTCAGCACTGGCTCTTGCGCCGACTTCTGCGCCAAGGCCGTCTCCTGCGATCCCGAAACCGACATGACCTTGTGCATGGCTATGTGCTCGGCCGCGCCGGCCTCTTGTGTCTCCTGCGTCATCGGCGCCACCTGTGCTAGCCTCGAAGACGGCATCTGCGACACCTTCTGTGTCGTTGACATCAATGATTGCGAGGACAACAGCGACTGCGACGGTTGGTACTGCAACCCCGCCAAAGTGTGCGTCGAGTGCCTCACCAGCGATCACTGCACCAACGGCACTTGCTCGGCTGGCGTGTGCGTGCCCGACCTCGACCCCGGCTTCACCGCCTGCGGCAACTTCCCCGCGGGGCCTGTCACCTGCCAACCGGGCCAGTACTGCGAGGACGCGATCTTCTCCAACTGTGAATCGGGCTGTCTGAGCAACCTCAACTGCACCACCGACCAGACCTGCGTCAAGGCGAGCGGCCAGAACGTCGGCACCTGCCAAGGCACGACCCCGACCTGTGATCCTGCGTGCTCGGGCGACACCCCGCACTGCCTCGGCACCACCTGCGTCGAGTGCCTCAACCCCAGCCACTGCGGCAATGACGAGACCTGCACGGGCAACGTCTGCGTCCCCGTCTCCACGGGCTGCATTCCCGCTTGTGGGACCGCCACGCCTTACTGCCTCAACGGCACCACCTGCGTCGAGTGCATCGATCCCAGCCACTGTGACCCCAACGAGACCTGCGTCGACAACGCCTGTGTGCCTGCCGCCACGGGTTGCGTGCCCGCCTGTAGCGGTGCCACTCCCCACTGCCTCAACGACACCACCTGCGTCCAGTGCATCAACGCCGGCCACTGCGGGGCCAACGAGACCTGCACCAACAACGCCTGCGTGCCTGTCTCCACGGGCTGCACCTACACAGGCTTCAACATTGTCGATAGCGAAGCCTATTACTGGGGCCCGGAAGATGGCGCCGATTTCGTTGCTTATTCTACCGCGACGCCCCCGGGCAACGTCTTTGGCATCGAGATCTGGCCGGGCGACGGTAACCACCCCTCCCCCATGGCGACGGGCAGCTACAACCTGGCCGATGCGGCCGAGCTGGCTGACTGCGGCAACTGTATGTTCCTTGGCCGCGGCTGTGATGAAGAGGATTGCGATCAAATCTTCGTCCCCGTCTCGGGCATCGTAACCTACACCGAGCTCACCAGCCGCTTCACGGGCACCCTCACCAATGCCCGCTTTGAGGAAATGGGCGGCACCGAATCCTGGTGCATCACGTCGCTCTCTTTCAATGCGGCCTACATCGATTGATGTCCCCCAAGCGGCTCACGCGTAACAATCGTTGACAGCCGCACGTGCCTTTGGTAGACATTGTTTTACCCCCCTGCGGCAGCCTGTGTGCTGCCGCAGCCCCCAGCGGCACCTCGCTCCCCCGGTGAGGTGCCGCACTCCGTTTTCCCTCGCGAAAAGCCACGTCTACGCTGCCCTTTGCGCCCTTTTCCCTCGCGAAAAGCCACGTCTACGCTGCCCTTTGCGCCCTGGCCTGTTGCCACCGCGCGTGGCCGAGCGCCGCCGCCCAGGCCTCGCCTACGGGCGCTCGAAACGCTGGCGCCCACCAACACCCCGGCACCTGCGGCACAAACTTGGCCTCGCCAAGGGCGACCCAAGCCGCCAGCTTCGTCCGCAGACCAAGCCAAACAACGCCCCCGGGCAAGCCTGACCGCGGAGTGACACCAACCTCGCACCCATAGCAGGCGCACCCTGACGGCCTTCGACCCGCGTCACAGGTCCCCGCCGGTATCCACGCCCCAGGGGCGTCCTCAGCTCTCCTTGACGTCTTCCATCGTCGAGAAGCGGCGCGCCATGGCCCACACCCCCAGACCAGAGAACACCGTCACCGCACCCGCTACCGCGACCACGGGCGCCTCGATGAGGGTGAACACCACCATCCAGCACGAGAGCAGGATGAAGAGCACCGGCGTCACGGGATAACCCCAACAGCGATAGGGACGCGGCAGGTCGGGTTCGCGTTTGCGCATCACGAAGACCCCGATCACCGTCAGGCCCGCCGACAAGGACAAGGTAAAGCCGATGTAGGTCAAGAGGGCATCGAAGCTGGAGGTGAGCAGCATGATGATCGCCGCCACGGCCTGCAGCAGGATCGCATAGAAAGGCCCCGTCTTGCCGCTGCGCATCTTCAGGAAGCTAAAGCACCTATAATCCTCGCCTATTGCCTGATAAACCCGCGGGCCCGACATGATCATGGCGCTCACTGACGACACCAAGAGCAAAGAAATCACCCCAGAGAGCGCCCGCCCAGCCTGGGTGCCAAAGAGATGGGTCGCCGCGACCGTCCCCACGTCGATGGTCCCCGAAAGTTCCTCGGCCGGCGCCGCCCCCATGAAGACCATGTTGAGCCCCAAATAGAGCAGGGTCACCACCCCCGTCCCCAGCGCCAAGGCCTTGGGCAGGGAGCGCGCCGGATTCTTGATCTCACCGGCGATGTAGGCCGCGCCGTTCCAGCCTGAATAAGCGAAGGAGACGAAAATCAGCCCCACGGCAAAAGCCGGGGACATCACCGCACCCAAGGTCTCCGTCGGCGACTCGTGGCCGATATGGCCCATGTCCCCCAGGGCCAGGCCACCGCCAATGAAGGCCAAGACCACGACGACCTTGGCGATGGTAAAGAGGTTCTGCATCCCACTGCCCAGGGTGACGTGGGCCGCGTGAATGCCCGAGAAGAGCACGATGAGCAGCGTCGCCGACAGCAAGGGGTTGAGCCCCGGGACCACCGCCTGAAAATACACCCCAAAGCCAATGGCCGCCGCCGCAATGGGCGCCGAGAAGCCCACCACCAGCGACACCCACCCGGCCACGAAACCCACGGCGGGGTGGAAAATCCGCCCCAGCAACTGGTACTCGCCGCCATTGCGCGGCAGCGCCGCCACCAGCTCGGCATAAGAGAGGGCGCCAAAAAAGGCGATCACCCCGCCAAAGACCCACGCCAGCAACACCGCTGGCGACGAGCCGATGCCCTCCAACAACAGACCCGTGGTGGTAAAGACCCCGGTCCCAACCATGGACGCCACCACCAACATGGTGGCCGTAAAGGCGCCCATGAGGCGCAAGGTCGGCGCCTTCGCCGCTGCAGCCGGGCGCGACACCGAGGCCGCCTCGACCCGCACGGCGCTATCGTTCAGAAGCTCGGCCACGGCGATCGCTGTCGGCAAGGTGGATTGGTGTTTCATTGACATAAGGATCACACCCGAAAAAGACGAGACCGCCACATCTGCGACGGTCACCGCGCCGCCCGAGCCTCGCCTGCGCGCCAGCCTTAGTTGGTCGCACCACAGCAGAGCGCAAAGGAGCAGCGGCACTGTAATGGCAAAGCCCCGCCGCTTCAAGGCTCACTGAGCCAGAACCAGCGCCAGGCGCCCTGACGCCGCGCAAGCCATCGCTATGTCCTCTGCTCACCGTTAGCAATCACGACTCCATCGGCGCCATTTCTGATTTTTATATTTACAATCTTACACATAGAGATCCAACGCGCCATGCGGCGACGCGCACCCAGACACGGTCGACATAGTCCTGCCCCAACCCGCATGCCATTGACATATTTCGCCGCCCCGGGGCCTGCTGGCTTGATTCGCCGCAGCCCTGCCCTTGGCCGCCGCGATCTGCTAGAGTGCCAGCCGTCGCTGCTGGGACGCCTCGCGGGTCTGACCGCCCATGGACTAAGCAGGTTGTTCCAATCCTCGCCAATCTTTTCCTTCGCTTCGCTGGAGATGATTCATGGTTCAACGCAACGATCCCTGCCCGTGCCAGAGTGGTAAAAAGTACAAACAGTGCTGCCTTGGCAAGAAGCACAGCGCAGACGTCGCGGTGAGCAGCCAACCCGAGCTGCCCACCTGGAAGATCTTCCTCGTGGCTCTCGTCGTCATCATCCTCATCGGCGGCGCCCTGTGGCTGGCCGATCTGCCGCGGGTCGCTCAGGTGCTCTCGGCCACCCTCTTCATCCTCGCGATCATCTGGGCCGCCTTCCGCCGCCCGCCACCACCGCGCACCACCACGGGTGACGCCGGCTCGATCAACTTTGGCCGCTGAGGCTCAGCCTGCGGCCGCCAGCACTTCTTGGCCAAAGACGATCTCGGGATGCTCCATCCGGCCCAGGCCGGCGTTGTGGCGCAGGGCTTCGTAGCCCTCTCCCTCGGCGATGAGCACCGATCGGCCCAGGGAGAAACCAATGCGGCGACGCAAATCCCACAGCGGCTGAGGATCGCTCACGTCTTCCGCGATGTGCACCGCCGCCAAGACCGGCGCCCCTGCCGCCTGGAAGAGGGTCTCGATATAAACCGCGAGCTCTTCCCGTTCCTCATCGCCCTCCAAATAGAGGCCAAAGGCGCTTGGATCCAGGAGGGCGATCACTGGCGTCCCCATGGCATGCATGTCGCGCAGGATCCCAGGCACCTGCGGATCGAAGGTCCACTGAAAGCCTTGTGAGGTCTCGCGGCAGCGAATGATCGTGTCCAGTGCGAGAATGATGGCGCGTTGTGCGTTCATGACGACCTCCGTGGTAGGCGGGAGCTTCGCTCATCCAGCCCGGGTATTGACAGCCTTGTCGTTCCCTGGGTGCGCAAGGGCGAGCTCCTGGACGCGTGATGAGCAACCTCTGTGCCATCCGTATCGAGCCCGCCGCTGATGGGCAAAGCTAAGTCAGGAAAATGCCTCTCGCAAATTTTTGACCTCCACCACGGAATCACACTCGACCGGCCCCAGCCACCTTGCCAAAGACCCCGCTCTTTACCGACAATCTCGGCGCGGGCCTCGCCGCGACTGGCAGCGGCGCTGGCACCCGATTTGGGAGGAGACGTAATGGTTAACGGTCCGGCATTGCAGGCATGGCACGACTTGTTGGGGGTGCATCTTCATCGCTACTTGGCGCCGGTCCTGCTGGAGTTTCACCTCGAGAGTCTGTGGGTCATCACTGGTTTCGAGGGCAGCGCCAGGCCCTCACTCACCCTGGAGCTGCGTCAGGAATCGGCTGTGCCCTCTTATATCGGCCTCGATTTCCAGCGCCTCGCCGCCTCGCTGCGCAGCGGTGCCCAGCGCGTCTCCTTACACCTGGCATCGGGACAGCGCCTCGCGGCCCTCGCCGTTTTCGCTGGCGCCGAGCCCAGCGCTCCACACCTCCACGCCTTCGTCGTCACGGATCAGCTCGAGGCCCTGGCCAACCCAGAGCTGGAGCAGCACCTGTGCCGGCGCGTGAACGAAGCCATCCGCGCCACCCGTCACAACGCCTTGCGGATGCTCTTCGACGAGGCCGACACCTACACCCTGAAAGAGTTCCTCGACGCCGTGCTGGGCCGCCTCCCCGACCTCTGCGGCTGTGATCACTCGGCGGCGCTCATCTTGAGCAGCAACCTCGAAGCCATGGTCATGGCGCAAGAGCAGCCAGCCACCTTCGAGATCGTCGCCGAACACCTCTATGTTCAGCCCCCCGCCAGTGACCCCACCCCCTATCCGCCCCTCATCGGCATGGAGCTGGCCACAGGCAACACCTCCGACGCCGGCCTCTTGGGCTATGCCTTCAAAGAGACCCAGCGGGAAGGCCAGGTCGGGGTCCACCTCTTCGTCGCCGAAGGCCAAGACGACACCTGGATCTTCCTCGGCGAAGCCAGCCGGGTCGCGCCGCGTTTCGCCACTCAGGTGCGCCGCCCCATGGAGCAGATGACGGCCCTCATCCCCCTGCTCAGCCGCAATGAGGTGGGGCGCAATGAGCTTCTGGGCTTCCTCAGTATCAACTACCAAGCCCCGCTCCCCATGTCGGCCCTGACCAGCACCATCCTCGAAACCTTGGCCATGCGCCTGGCCAACTTCCTCCGCCGCTCACCCATGTTCTCCCTCTCGGCGCAGCAACTCTGGCTCCTCGAAGAGGTGCGCCAGGCCTATCATCTGGCCATGGCTGCCCGCGACGACAAAGAGGCCCGGCTGCGCCATTTCATCGGCGCGGCCAACCGCGCCGTGGCCACGACGACCACCGTGCCCTGCTTCGCCATCGGCTACGTGATCACCGACGACCAGGCGCAGCGCCACCTGCGCTTCGTCGAGCCGCACGGCTTCACCTTCTTCCGCGACATCGATCTGCCCGTGGATGCCTGCCAAGTTCAGCAGTCCTCCATCGCCACCCTCGCCGTCCGCCTCAACCGCCCCTTGAGCCTGACCGGGGCCACCACAGCGGTCCAAGACATCCCCTTTCAAGATCACTGTTGGGTCAACGAGAAGCAGAGAGCCCTCCTGGACGCCCGCCGCGTCGCTCCCCCGACGGACACCGACGCTTGGCTGCCGCTGCGCGATTACTACAAAGCCTCCCGTGACGTCTCCTACGCCACCATCGCCTTCCCCATTCGTGCTGGCGAAGAGGTCCTCGGCGTCATCGCCGTCGAGGTCGACAGGGACACGGACTGGCTGTGGTGGACGGGCTTTGGCTCCTATCTCTTCTATCGCCTCTTGGCCAACGAGATCGCCGCCGATCTCCACCTCCTGGGCCTCTAGGCGGCGCCTTTGAGCAACCATGACTAGTGTCAACTATCGCCTTCGCCGTGCTGACTTCAACGCGCCTCAGTACGAGGCTGTCCTGCACCGCGAGGGGCCCATTTTAGTCCTCGCGGGTGCTGGCAGCGGCAAGACCCGGGTCATCGCCCACCGCATCGCCGCCATGATCGCCGAGGGCTTGGCCCCGGAGCGCGTCGTGGCGGTGAGTTTCACCAACAAAGCGGCGGCAGAGATGCGCGTCCGCGTCGCCGATCTGGTCGGCCCCGAGGCGGCCAAGGGGGCCATGCTGTCCACCTTCCACGCCCTGGGCGCCGAGATCCTCCGTCGCGACATCCAGCGCCTGGGCTGGCACCTGCCCTACGCCATCCTCGACACGGCCGACCAGAAGAGCGTCCTCCGCGATGTGCTCCGCGATCTCCATCTCCAAGGCTCGCGCATCGACGTCGACAAGCTCCTCGGCGTCATCTCCAAAGCCAAAATGGCCCTGTCCAGCCCAGCGTCGCTGCCAGGGATGCGCTTTCACCCCCAGCGCCACACCTTCGAGAAGCTCTTCCACCACTATCAGGCCTCGCTCAAGTCCCTGAACGCCGTCGACTTCGATGACCTCATCGGCCTGCCGGTCCTCCTCTTCCAGCAGCACCCGGACGTCCTCGAGCGCTATCAAGCGCGCTGGCACTACCTCTTGGTCGACGAGTACCAAGACACCAATCACCCGCAGTTCATGCTCCTCAAGCTCTTGGCGGGTCAGCGCTGCAACGTCATGGTGGTCGGCGACGACGACCAGTCCATCTACGCCTTTCGTGGCGCTGTCGCCGACCACATCCTGTCTTTTGCCGAACACTTCCCCGGGGCCAAGGTCATCGCCCTGGAGCAGAACTACCGTTCCACTCAGAACATCCTCCAGGCGGCCAACGCGGTCATCTCCGCCAACAGCAAGCGCCACCCCAAGGTCCTGTGGAGCGAAGGAGACTCCGGCGAGAAGCTGCGCCATTATCTGTGCCGAGACGAGAGTGAAGAGGCGACCTTCGTCATGGACGCCCTCAGCCGCATGCACCGCAGCCAGGGCTTGGCCTTTGGAGATTTCGCCATCCTCTACCGCACCAACCCGCAGAGCCGCGCCATCGAAGAGCAGCTCCAAGAGGCCGGCCTGCCCTACCGCGTCGTCGGCGGCACGCGCTTCTACGATCGGCGCGAGGTGCGCGACTTCCTCCACTACCTCCGCGTGTGTCTGCGGCCCGCCGATGATCTGGCCCTACGCCGCATCGTCAACACCCCACCCCGCGGCGCTGGCCCGGCGGTCATCCAGAGCATCGACGGCCACGCCAAAGCCCACAAGCTGCGCTTCTTCGAGGCCATCAAGCAGGCCGTCGCCCAAGAGGGCTTCTTGGCCAACAAGACCCAGATGCGCCTGCGCGACTTCACCACCATCATCGATCGCTTCCACCGCCGCTTCGCCGCCGCCACGGAGTCCATGGCTCAGGTCGCGCGCGAGCTGGTGGCCGAGCTGCACCTGGTGGAGCACCTGCAGAGCCTGGGCGGCAAGGACGACCAGGCGCGACGCCGGGTCGACAACCTCCTCGAGGTCGTCAACGCCCTGGGCCAATACGAACGGCGCCATGGGCGCGATCTCGCGGGTTTTTTGGAGCGCGTCGCCCTCGACCCGGCCGAGAAAGACGAAAAAAATCAGAGTGACGACGCCATCGTCTTGATGACACTGCACAGCGCCAAGGGCTTGGAGTTCCCCGTGGTTTTCATGGTCGGCTGCGAAGAGGGCCTCTTACCCCACGGCAACGCCCTCGACGAGCGCGGCGGCCTGGAGGAGGAGCGCCGCCTCTGTTACGTCGGCATCACCCGCGCCAAGCGCAAACTCATCTTGACGAGCTGTCGCACCCGGCAGCGCCACGGCGAAACCACGGACACCAAAGTGTCGCGCTTTCTGGCGGACATCCCCGCTGAGATCCTCGAACGCAGCACCGAGGCCGGTAGCGAAGCGGCCCTCGCCTTGGAAGACACCCAGCGTCAGCGCGACCGTGCTCACCTCGACGCCCTCAGACGCGCAATTTTCTCCTGAGAATGCCCATGCCCACCGCCCCCCCCCGTCAAGGCATCGTCGTCACTGGGGCCGCCACGGCGCTGGGGCTGGTCCTCGGGGTGCTCTATGTCTGGAGCGTCATCAAAGGCGGCATCCCCGAGGCATGGGGCTGGTCCCACGCCGACAAGGCCCTGCCCTACGCCGTGGCCTGTTTGACCTTCTCGCTCACCATGCTCCCTGCGGGTCGCCTCCAGGATCGCTCTGGTCCCCGAGGCGTGGCCGTCCTCGGCTCGGTACTCGCCGGCGCGGGGTGCATCATCGCCGGGCTGGGCGGTGACTCTTTGCTGGCTTTCGTCCTCGGCTTCGGGGTCACCACGGGCGTCGGGATCGGCTTCGGCTACGCCGCCATGACCCCGGCGGCGGTCAAGTGGTTCCCTCCCGAGCGCACGGGCCTGGTGGCAGGTGTCGTCGTCGCCGGTTCCGGCCTCTCGCCGTTGTGGATCGCCCCGCTGACCCAGGTCCTGCTCGACGCCTTCGCCGCCGCCGATGCGGGCGGCCGCGCCGCCGTCTCGTCGACCATGATCGCCCTGGGCGCAAGCATCATCGTCTTGGGCAGCGCCATCGCCTTGCTCTTGCGCAACCCACCTCACCACCAGCGCGGCGGCGCCGCGGCCCCCACCTGGGCGCCCTGGCGCGCCATGCTGAAGACAGCGACCTTCTGGCGCCTCTTCGCCACCTTCTTTGTCGGCGCCGCGGCTGGGCTCATGTTCATTGGCGTCGCCCAGGACCTGGGGCGCGCCGCTCTGGGCGCCGCGGCCTTCTGGGCGGTGGTGGTCCTATCCATCGGCAACGCCGGCGGCCGCATCATCGCCGGGGCCATCTCTGACCGCTTGGGGCGCCAACGCACCTTGGGCTACGCCTTCGTGGCCCAAGCCACGGTAGTCACCCTGCTGGCCGTCTTGCCCGACACCTCGTTGCCATTGACCCTGACCATTCTCTTCCTCTTGGGGCTGAACTACGGCGCCAACCTCTCCATCTACCCGGCCGCCGCCAAAGAGCGCTTCGGGACGGCCAACTTTGGCTTGAACTACGGCACCCTCTTCGTGGCCTGGGGTCTGGCCGGGCTCCTCGCACCGTGGCTGTGGGGGCTGGTCCACGACCTCACGGGCAGCACCACCCCGAGCACCGTCGCCATCGTGGCCGCCTTGCTCCTGGCGGCGCTCGTGACCCACTTCGGCGCACGCCCAGGGGAGGTGGATCCCAGCACTGACCCCGCCCAGGGCACCTGAGTCACAGGCCGTGGCCAAAGAAATCGAAGGAGAGGCGGTTCTGGAAGGCCGTGATTTGGGCCAGCGCGCGCTTGATGAGGGCTTGCTCGGAGATGAGGGTCGTGTCCCGCCACCCCTCTCTGCTGCTGATGGTGAGTTGGTGGCGCAGGCGCAACTCCGTGAGTAAGGCCAGCACCGCGCGCAGGGCCTGCAGGTCTTCTTGGGTCATGGCGCCGATGGTCACGAGGCTCTCGAGGCGCGCGTAGGTGCCGATTTCGTGGAGACCGTGGCGCAGGGCGTAGGTGCGGGCCACGGCGACGAGCACGCCGATGGCGTTTTTGAGTTCGTAGCCGGCCTGTGGCGCCGCCAGCTCGCTGGTGAGGAGGGTGCCGAGGTTGCGGCCGACGCGGAAGGTCGTGGCGTTGCGCGCCAGGTGGCCGAGGAAGGGCGGGTGTTTGGCCACCGTATCCAGGGCGTGGTGGCGCAGGGCCTCGACCAAGGTGGCGTCGCCGACCACGACGCGGTGGTCGAAGAAGGTGTGGACGTCGAGCAGATCTTGTGGTGATGCGTGGAGAATCCAGTGTTCGAAGCGCTCTTTCCACCCGCGCAGGCTCATGTTGCAGGCGGGCTCAGAGGCCATGATCGCCCCAGGGCAGCGCACGTAGCCGACCCGGGTCAGTCCATCGCAGAGGGCCTGGCCGAAGCGCAAAAAGTACGCGGCGTGCGCCGCCGCGGCGGGCGTGTCGTCGTCGAGATAGACGATGGCGTTGTCTTGGTCGGAGCGCGGCGTGAGCTCGTGGCGCGCCTGACTGCCCAGGGCCATCCAGGCCCAGGGGAGCGGCGGCGGCCCCACTTCGGCGCTGACCAGCGCCACCAGACGGTGCAGGATGGCGTCGGCCACGGCCGTGACGAAGCGCGTCAGGCTGCGGGTGTGGAGGCCGCCGCTCAAGCCGACGGTGGTGAGGAAGTGGACCTTGGCGTGGATTTCGGCCAGAGCCTCCACGTCCTGCGCCCGAGGGATGCTCTGGTGGAGGAAGAAGGGTGAACCCTCCAGGGTCGCCATGACTTCGGCGGGCCGGAGCAGGCGGTGATCGCCATCGGGATGGCGCACCACCAGATGCTCCACGCCGGCCGTGCGCAGCTCGAGCAGCGCCTCGAAGAGCGTCGCGTCGTGGTCGACAGCCACCAGGGGGGCGCTCATGATCGCGTGGGCCTCGGTCGCCAGCGCGCGGCCGGGCGCGATGACCCGACGCCGCAGATCTCCATCGGTCACGATCGCGCAGGGGACGCCAGCAGGCGTGGTGAGGATGGCGCCTTTGGCCGCCTGCGCGTCCAGGGCCCGGGCCACGCCCTGCGCGGAGTCGTGGAAATTGACCCGCACCGCGGGTCCAGCCACGGCGTGACACGGTTGGCTCAGGTAGGCGTGGGCCGTGCGCAGGTTGGCCACGAAGGCTTCGCTCTCGGCTTCTTGTTGAATCTGGGCGCTGACGTCTTGGACCACGGCGAGGGCGCGCTTGTCTTCGGGACTGCCCTCGAGGATGGCGGCCACATGGAGGGTGCGCCGCGTGCCCTCGGGGGTGAGCACGGTCAGTCTGGCGTCGCGCACCTGCCCCTGGCGGCGCAGTTGCTCGGCGACCTCGTTCCAGCGGCTCTTGGAGAGCATCAGGCCGCTGAAGTCATTGGGAATGGCGGCCCCCGGCTCCAAGCCAAAGAGGCTACGACACCCCTCGCTCATCCCCATGATCCGCCCCGAGGTGTCGGCGACGAAGCGCAAGATGCCCCACCCCATGCCGTCAGCGAGGCGCTGTATGGGTTGCTTGGCCTCATCGAGAGCCTGCAGTCGCGCCTGCATGTCGAGATCGCGCACCACGACGATGTTCGCGGCTTTGCCCAGCAACTCCACGGGCGAGAGCGTGAGCATCGCCGTCAGCGCGGTGCCATCGCGGCGCACCAGTTGGGCCTCCAGCACCATGGCGTGCTCGGCCCGGGTCTGCAGGGCCGCGAGGAATCGCTGCCCAGCCGCGTCATCCGGGGCGACGCGCAGCAGGGCCGACAGGGTCAAAGTCGCCACGTCATCGGCGCCATAACCGAGCATCTCCGAGAGCTTGCGGTTGATGTGCCACAGCTCTCCGTCCGTCGCCAGGAGCAGGCCCTCGGAGCTGGCCTCTGCCAGCAAGCGGTACTTCTCCTCCGAGCGCCGCAGATCGGCCTCGGCCTCCTGTCGCCCCTGCTCGATGGCCTTGCTCTGGTGCACGAGGAAGAAGAGCAGGGCCGCAATACACGAGATGATGACGAGGGAGACCAGGGCCAGGCGCGAGGTCATCAGGCTCACCTCGCGCTTGACGTCTTCGACGTAGATCCCCGTGCCGATGACCCAGCCCCAGGGCTCGAAGCGCTGCACATAGGAGAGCTTCGGGACGATGTGGGCGCTGTCGTCTTTCCACTGCCATTCGTAGTCGATGAAACCCTCGTGGGCCTCACCCGAGACCACCTCCACCATCTCGACGAAGAGGCGTTTGCCTTTAGGATCGCGATAGTCGCGCAGATCCGCCCCCTCCAGCTCCTCGCGATAGGGGTGCATCACCCCCCGGGGCACGGTGTCGGTGATCCAGAAGTAATCCTTGCGTTCGTCACCATAGCGCATGGCCCGCACCCGCTCCATGGCGAGGGCCTGGGCCTCCTCGCGGGTCAGCAAGCCCGCCTCTTCGTCCACAGCCGCCTGGGCCAGCTCACTCCAAGCCACATGGGTCAGCTCGCGGATCATCTCCCGCTTGCGGTCCAGCATGTTGCGCTCGAACTCGGGGATGATGATGGCGTAGAGCGCGACCACGAAGAGCAAAATCGCGACGATCACCGGGGTCACGATGCGAAAGGCAAAGGCTCGCCACGGTTGGGCATGGGCTTGGCCCATCTCGGCACCTCCTCCGGTGCAGCAGCGGGCGTCGTGGCCCGCGTCGACACTTGACCTGGGCCCCTAGGCGCCGGCGGCTCAGAAAAAGAGTTGGGCCTGCACGGTCAGCGCCTGGGTCCAAGGCGCATCCTCCATGCGGCCTCGTTTCTCGGCGCCAAACTCGGCCTTGATATTCGCCGCGTGCTTGCGAATCCAGAAGTTCACCCCGCCGCGCAAGGCCAGAAGATCCGCCCCGCGCTGCTTGCTCTTGAACCAATCGGCAGAGAAGACCGGCTGCAACCAGCGCCAGCGATAACCCACCTCGGTGAGGAAGCCCGTGCCACTGTTGTGGTGCGCCACCCGCGTCCCCTGGCCGAGGGCGTCCACCTCGAAGGCGTAGCCGTGGTCATACCAAAAAAAGGCCCCTTGGAAGACCAGCTCTTGCTCGTCGGCAACGGGCAAGTCGAGGAAAAGATCCGCCGCGATGCCCAGTGCCGCGCGCAAGGCTCCAGGCTCCAAGACCACCTGGTTCACATCCAGCACGGTCGGCCGCTCCACCACCACATCGGGCTGGAAATCGAGGCCCAGGCCCAGCGAGAGGATGGGTTCAGCGGTGAAGTAGATGCCCTTGCCAAAGAAATCCGTCTCTTTACCGAGGATATTGTAGCGCACGTGCCCGGTGACCCGCGGCCAGTCTTCGGGGTTGGCCGTCAACACCGACCGCCCTGCCTGATCCCGCTGCAAGGCCGTGCCCTGAGCTCCGTTGAAGACCCCCAAGCGATATTGAAACTTCTGGTCCGCCACATAGCCGCGCAACTGAACACCGGCGTCGCGCCAGACCTTGTGCGAACCTTCGACAAAGCGAATCAGACCGCTGTGGTAGTCCAGCGCGCTGAGGCCCACGGCGCCCTGCATGCTCGGGCGAGTGAAGGGCAAAATGATCATCCCCACGTCGACGATGAAGGCGTCATCTACCTTGAAGGACATGAAGGCGTCTTGCGTGAAGAAAGCCGTGTCCCACTTGCCTCCCTTACCGAAGTTGGGCTGGTCCACCTCCCAGAAGAAGGTGATGTCCTTCCACACCGCACCGGAGACCAGGAGCCGGGTGCGTCGCAAGAAGAAGTCCGTGGACCACGCATCGCCATCGGGGGCCCCTTTCTCCACAGCCTGCGCTTGCACTTGGAGGAGAAAATCGAGGTTCACATGGGTGTGCTCCCCCATCTCGATGCGCTGCGCCAGCGCCCCTGGCGCCGCAACTGCCATGACGGCGAGAACCGTCAGCGCTCCCACCACACCGCTCACCTTTCGCATAGTGCCTCCCCAGCACGGGCAAGAACCCGAGCTTGGCCGCCCTGGGTGACCCCACCCAGGCTCGCTAGTTGATGTCGACGCTCTGCCTGCCCTTGGTCATGAGAGAGACCACGACCAAGGTCGCAAATGACAAGGGGATGGAGAAGATACCGGGGTTGGACAAGGGGATGGGCGAATCCCCGCGCTGGAGGCCATAGAGCTCCCACAGATCGGGCGAGAGCAGGATGATCCCCACGGAGCTGACGATGCCGACCACCACCGAAGCGACGATACCTTGAGAGGTGGTCTTCTTCCAAAAAAGGAGCATCAAAATGGAGGGCAAGTTGGCCGAGGCCGCCACGGCAAAGGCCAGGCCCACCAAAAAGGAGACATTCACCCCCTGGAAAAGGATGCCAAAGACGATGGCGATGACCCCGACGCACACCGCCGCCAGCTTGCCAGCCATGACCTTGCGTTTGTCCGTCAGATTGAGGCCGAAGAAGCGGTCCATCAGGTCATGCGCCACCGCCCCCGAGGCAGCAACGATGAGCCCAGCCACGGTCCCCAAGACCGTGGCGAAGGCAATCGCCGAAATCACCGCGAACAGCAGGGCGCCAAAGGAGCGCGCCAAGAGCGGTGCCGACATGTTGTTGTCCGCCGGGTTGACCACGGCGCTGACCATCGCGCCCAGCCCCATGTACAGGGTCAAGACGTAGAAGAAACCGATGGCGGCGATGGCCACGATGGTGCTCTTGCGCGCCGCCGCCGGCGTCGGGACCGTGTAATAGCGAATCAAAATGTGGGGCAGCGCCGCCGTCCCCAAAAAGAGCGCCAGCATGAGGGAGACGAAGTCCAGCTTCTGCAGTGGCGTCCCCTCTACTTTGAAACGCTGGCCGGGTTTCATGATCTGCGCCCCAGACACGAAGGACGGCGCATAGACCGTCATCTGGCGCCCTGCGTCCTCGAAACGCACCGCCTTGGCGATCCGGATCAACGTGTCTGGGTGACCGATCACCGCCAACAGCTCGAAAGGACCCAAGGGACCCGTGTCGGCCTCAGGACCGCTCTTGCCAGCGATGCGCTCCAAGTTCCCCATCTGTCGTAAGGGGTTGGCAGCGCTCTCCGGCGCACCGTTGATCATCCGCGCGCCATCGCTGCCCACCGCCACGAACTGACATTCGTGCAAGCTTATCCCGCCCTCATGGACGATTTTCTTGAACCAGTACTCCTGCTCCTCACGGCGAAGCTGAACCAGCGCCGTGTCCGCCACGGTCTTGGTCCCCAACACCTCCCATAGGGGATCGGCCACCACCAAACGTCCATCCACCTCCTGGGCGCTCAGCTCGGCGTAGGCATAGAAGGGCACGGCACCGCCTTGGTCTGGCGTGGTCGTCAAGCCGCGATAGCCCACCGCCACGACAATGACCAAAGAGAAAATCACCAGCAGGCCACCCTTGAGAAACTGCACATAGGTGGTCGAGGTCATGCCCGCCGTCGCCACGATGGCGATGACGATGCCCCCCACCATGATCACCCCCAAGTAGTGCGGCAAACCCAGCAATGGCGTCACCAAGACCCCGGCACCCACCATCTGCGGGATCAGGTAAAAAATGGAGACCACCAGGGTCGAAATCGAAGCTGCGAGTTGGATCCCCTTGTTGTTGAACTTCGCGTCGAGGGCGTCGGCAAAGGTGTACTTGCCGAGGCGCTTCATCGGCTCGGCGACGACGAACATGGCCACGATCCAGCCCGCCAAAAAACCGATGGAGTACAAGAAACCGTCGTAGCCAGCGACGGCGATCATCCCGCAAATGCCCAGGAAAGAAGCCGCTGACAAGTAGTCGCCAGCAAAAGCGATCCCGTTCACCGCCCAGTGAATGTTGCCCCCAGCGGCATAATAGCCTGCCGCCGAACGCGCCTTGCGCGCGAAGTAGACCGACATCCCCAAGACGCCACCGACGAACGCCAAAAAGACACCAATAGGCATCCAATCCACGTCAACTCTCCTTACCTGGTGCCAGGCGGCGCTCTTCGCGCATACAGAATGCGTTATAGATCAAGGCCAAAACCAACGCGAAAATGATCAGCCCAAAGCCGTAGACCACGGCCACATTGAGGCCCCACAACAGCTCCGAAGACATGGTCGCCGGAGCGAGGAGGTTGACCGCCACGAAGCCCGCGTAAATCAAAGCGTAGATGACGAACATCCACGCCCCGAGGCGAGACTTGTAAGCCATGGCGGGATCGGGGCCGCTTTTGGACGCCGGTTCATGCAGCATCGCTACACACTCCACTGTTAAGCAATGACCACCAACGTGTCATCTTGGGGGGCGCAACCTGGACCGGCCACCCGCCATCACCAGAAGCCTAGCTTCCAAGGCGGGTTCCGGATGTTAAGGGGACGCGCAATATAGAAAGGCCGCAATTCGAAAGTCAAGAACGGAGTGAAGAGGAGGTCACGACGCAGCTAGGGTGACCTCGCGCCCGGCCGTGCCCACTGGCACACCGCCCTCTCTCCAGATCACGGATGCATGCCTTTGACGGGGACACAGATCTCCATGTCGAAGAAGTCGCCCTGCGGCTCGGCGAGGTAACGCTCGTAGGCGGCGCTCTCCGCCGGCTGCATCTGATGCTTGGGCAGCTCCACGCCATAAATCTCCCCGTAGGCCGCAGCGATACCGGCGCTGTTCCCGCGATAGTGGGCCACCAAATGGCGCCCGCCCGGGATCGTCAAGACCCCGATCTCCCCTTCCGCCTCTTGGCTCTCGGGCACATTGACGCAGGCATCATAGCGCAGTTTCTCCGCCGGGGTGATCGAAGGATCGTCATAAGAGATCCCAATCCAGACGCTGTCTGGCCGCAGCAGCCCGCGGGGACCGGCCCAGCGACACAGGGACTCCCAGGCGCGCCCGGCGCTGACGTCATAGGGCCCCAGCGCCCGCGCATAAGCCACACGATAAGAGGGTAAATCTTCGAAACGAACGGTAAGGGTCATCACATGCCTCGCATCAAGAAGGTCGGAGTACGACGCCCCATGCGTCGTATCGGCATCATGGCCAAGGTCAGCGGCGAAGTCTTTCCCCATCTTGCGATCCCTTATGCCAATCTTGCTTGCCCCGGTGCCACGCCGCCCCTGGCGACGCCACTGGCTGGCGCTGCAACCGAAATGCTCCTTGAAGGCGCGGGCAAAGGCCGCTGAGTTGGCATAACCGCAATCCAAGGCGATAGTCGTGATCGCCATGGAGGGGTTGCTGTGCAAACGCGCCGCCGCCGCCTCCAAGCGCACCCGCTTGATGAAGGTGCCCAGCGGCTCCCCGACGATGGCCGCAAAAATGCGGTGAAAGTGAAAGGGCGAGAAGGCAGCCAACGCCGCCAGACGCTCCAAAGACAGCGGCGCATCGAGGTGCGCATTGATATAATCGATGACCCGATTGATCCGCGCACGATAGTCGGCCTGGAGATCGGGCCGCAAGAAGTGGCGCTTCTCTCGCCCTGGCGCGTCGTTCATCGTGCCTGCCCCTCCATCTCTGACGCTGACCAGCTTCAGCCCCCGAGGCCAGCGCTGGTCAGCGCTCGCTTCCACGCTGCAAAAGTACCACCGTCATGGTAGGCGGCGATGGCAACCGCTGCCAAGCGCTCGTCGCCCTGCGCCAACGCATGCTCGATCCACGCCCACCGCGCCGACGCCGCCCGCACCTCAGCGATCCCGCCAACGCCGTGGCGTAGCCGCGCCATGCGCCGCTCCACCTCCTTGATGCCCGCAAAAGGCAAGCCGTCCAGAGGCGTGTTCCGTTTCGAGATGAAGGGCGCCACCCCCAGGGTCGCCGACAAGCCCGAGAGATGGGTGCGGATGAAGTGCACCAGCTCATCGATGTCCCCCTCGCTCTCGCCCGGCAAGCCCACCATGACGTAGAGCTTGACCTTGAGGCGTCGCGCCCGCGCTGCCTCCACGGCCGCCACCAGATGCCCTTGGTCCACGTCCTTGTGGATGCGCCGGCGCAGGGCCTCGCTCGCCCCATCGGCGGCGATGGTCAGGGTCTTCAGCCCCCCCGCCACCAGCGCATCCAATAGGGGCGCGCTGATGCGATCGCTGCGCAAGCTCGACAGGGAGCACTGGCGCCCTTGACCCACCAGGCGCTCGATAATGCCCACCAAGTGGGGGTGGTCCGCGACGGCCGCCCCCACCAAACCCACGCGATCCGCCCAATCAGGGATGTGCTCCCACACCTGCTCGGCGCTGAACAAGCGCATCCCCGCCCCCGCGCCCCGCCGCATCACACAGAAGTCACAGCGGCGGTGGCAGCCCCGGCTCACCTCCACCAGGAACATATCCGAGAGCTCCGTGTGCGGCGTCAGCAGGGTCGAACACGCGAGCGACTCAGGCCGGGCGAGCTGCAGCGGCAGCGGCGCCTCCTCCTGCCGCGACGGCACCCACACCCCGGGCAGCGACGCCGCCTCATCCAAAATCCGCTCGCGACCGCCCCCCCGCGCCACGATGCGCGCCAGCGGCCCAATCACCTCATCCGCCTCCCCGAGCACCATCAAGTCCACCAGCGGCGCCAACGGCCTCGGGTTCGAGAAGGTGAGCGGCCCACCGAGCAAGACCAGGGGGTCACCCACGCCGCGGTCCTTGGCCAAAAATGCCAGGCCAGCCCGCTGCAAGCACACCAGCAAATCGCCCATCTCCAGCTCATAGCCCACGGACAACGCCACCAGATCCGCCGCCCCCACGGCCATCCCGCTCTCGTAGGTGCGCAGCGGCCCATCGCCCACCGTATCCGGCAAAAAGGCGCGCTCTGCCGCCACCCCATCCTCGGCGTTGAAGAGCCCATAGACCCGCTGCAAACCCAGAGACGACATGGAGGCAAAGTAGGAGCTCGGCTTCAGCAGCGCTACCCGACAGGGCGCCTGCTTGAAGCAGGTCCCCCGCTCGGCCGCCAACCGCGCCTGCACCTGCTGCCGCCAACTGAGCTGCCGCGTCCGTCCCTGCTCCGCCCGCCTGCCCCTCATGGTGCCTGGCCACCTTCGGCCAAAGAGAGCAGGGCCAAGCGCGCCTCGTCCCCAGGCAAATCCGGCCACTGCACCGGCGCCAACGCCCCCTGCACACACGCCAAATCCGGCGCCTGCACCCGCGCACCCCGCACGGCGCTCACCTGCCAACCGCCCTCGCCCTTGGTCAAAACCACCTCCACCGGCGCCCGCGACCCATCAGACGTCATCACACACGCCGAGAGGTGCCGTAGACGCGACGCCATCGCCGCCGCCACCGCCCCTTTGGGATCCACCCCCGCTGAGGCGGGCGCCTCTCCCCCATCAACCGCCGCCGCCACAGGGAGCACCTCGCCGCCCGCCCCGAGCCGTACCTCATCCAGCATCAAGAGTTGACGCGCCAGCCGCTCTTCTTCCTGCAGCGCCACCACCATCTGTAAGACCACCCACAGGCCGACCCACAGGGCCAAGACGGCGATGAACACTCGCTTCTGACCTTTGGACATCAGCGCCTGCCTCGGTGGTGCGCACGCATCATGGGACCTCCCTCAGCCCTGGGCCACGCGCCAATGCGACGCAAAGGCGCGGAGGATGGCGATGGCTGGCAGCAGTTCACTGCGCTCCTTGGCCTCGGCATCATAGTCGAGGACGAAAGCGCCCTGCGCCGCATCGAAGCGCCGCGCCACAATCGCCCCTGCCGACACCGACGGGATCCCCAGGCTGTGGCAGACGGCGTGCACCGTGAAATCTTCCATCTCGATGAATTCAATGCCCGCCTCGACCCACGACCACAGCATGGCCTGCGCCCTGGCCAAGCGCGTCTCCCTAATGTGAGCGGGCTCAAAGCCCTCCCTCGGCGTCACCCGGCCCTGCCCCGTCCAGAAGAGATCCGTCGAGATCCCCTTGCCCAGGGCATAGGGGAAGCCGCTCTCGGTCGCCGCCGCCACCAAGTGGGCCTGCAGCGTCGGGTCAGGGAGACTCACGGTGAAATCATCGCGAAAGGACGCGGAAGAGATCCCGATGGTGCCGTAAGCGATGTCCGCCAGGGTCCCGCGGGTCCCGCTGCGGCCGACGCCACAGATCGGCTGCCACGCGTTGCCAGCGGCCTCTTGCGCCACATGCACCAGCGCGCTCAGCTCGCGCAGGACGATCTCCGCCCCCGAGCCGCCGATCCCATGGCTCACGATGGCGACGTGGACATCGGGATCCGTGCCGAGCCCCACCACCTCGATGTTGAACTCGCGGTCCGCCACGGCGTGGTCGTCCAAGAGGTTGAAGTAGGTCCCCACCCACGGCATACCGAGCTCCTTGGCGACATGCTGGGCGATCCGCCGGGGACGCATCAGGCTCCCAACGAGCAAAAAATAGCGCACCTTTTCCAAGAGCTTGGCCTTCTCCGCCGCGCGCTCCGCACCAAAAGCATGCGGCATGGGCAGATGCACGACGTAGTCCGACCAAGGAATCTGTACGGGCGCTCCATGTCTACCTGTCATCTCGATTCTTCCCAAGGCAAAAGGCAATGGCCAATGGCTGACGACACCCGCTATGGCGAAGCCACGCCAGCACGCGTTTCGCCAGCGCGAAAGGACGCATTATAGGCCTTCATGGGCCACCTGTCAGCCCTGCGCTGCGGGCTGGAGACTCTCTGCGGAAAAGGGTAAGTTGGTCCCCAGTCGACGCAAGCTGCCCTCTCACGCCCGGCAGCCGCGCCACGAGGACACCGCGCCGCCTCTCCGATTCAAGACCGAGGGCCTGCGCGCCCGCCACCAGGCCTGAACCACAGCCCACTCAGAAGAACATGGACACCGACATCCAACGCCGAGAGCGCATCTTCCAGTTCGTTGGTCTGCCCGTCGCGGCTTTTCTCTTCCTCGCCTTTTTCTTGCCCCGCGGCGCCTCGGCCAAGTGGTCTTTCGCCTGGAACGAGAGCGGCTTGACCATCGTGACCCAGATCTTTCAGGTCGCCGCTGGCCTCGCCTTGGCCGCGGCCCTCTTTCTACCCGTCAATCGCCTCCTCAAGGGCATCGTCCTTGCGGCCCTCGGCCTCCTCCTGAGCGCCCTCATCACCCTCCAATCCATCGGCTCATTCTCTGGCTTCTTCAACGACCCTGCCTGGATCATCCGAGTGATCTGGGTCGTTTTCCCGGCTATCGCCGCCTGCTGTGCCTTCTGCGCCGACTCGGAGAAGGACTACTCCGCCCGCAACGCCTTCGGCCTGATCGGGGGCTCGGTCATGCTCTTCTTGGCCTTCTGGCCACTCAACGGCGAGATGGCCCTCACCCCACTGACCGCCCTGAGCGCCGAGGTCTTCTCCCTGCCCAGCGGCATCCCCTTCGCGCTGCGGATCTTCCTCTTTGGTTTGCTCCTCCTCGTCTCCCTCGGTCCCGTCGCCGGGGGACTCCTCGCCGCCTACTCTGCCGCCGCCCTGGTCCGCCCCGACCTGCGCCTCCCGGCGGCCGGCCCCGTGGCTGGCATCGCCTTCCTCTTCTGGGTACCGGCCCTGGCCTTCTACGCTTGGCTCGCGACCTGGGCCGCCGGCAACCACGTGTTCACGAGCTACTTCGTCAGCATCACCCCTGACCTGGGGGCCACTTTCCTCCTCGCGGCTGCCGCCTTCTATACCCTCGAAGGCCTCTATCAAGATCCGGAGAAGGCCGTCGCGCTCCACCCAGGCTTGGGCCTCCTGGTCACCACGGCCTGGGAAGAGGCTGGGGCCGACGGGGCCGATGTCGAGGGCGACGACGACGAAGCCTGGCCCCCGCCCAACCAGGCCTACCCCGACGACGGCGAGCCCCTGCCGCCTCTCTACGACCCGGCGACCGATCCCAACGATTGGCGCAACCAAGGCAGCGGCGTCCCGACCACGGCACCCGCGACATCAGAGGCCTGGGGCCAGCCGCCCCCCCCCGCCCCAGTCGACGACGACGCCCAGTGGTCGTCCGCACCAGAGGCGCTGGCCGCGCCGGCAAGCAACGCCTTGGACGAGGCAGCGCGCTCCGCCTGGGAGCAGCAGGACTGGGACCAAGCGCTCTACTACTATGGGGAGATTTTTCGCAGCGATCCGCAGCGCACCGACGCCTGCCGCGCCCTGGCTGACATCCACTACGGGCTGGGCAACCTCGATGAAGCCGAGCGCTATTACCGCTTGGTCCTCGTGTCCTGGCCCGACGACACCTACGCCCAGAACGCCCTCGAGCAGATCGCCTACTATCGCAACACCTAGGCGCCTCTAGCGGCGGGCCCGCTGGGTGCGTTGCTTGCGCTCCTCGATGATGGAGTTGGCAAAGGGCAGCGCCTCATTGAGGGCCCGATGCATGGCCTCGACGGCAAAACAGCGCTGCAACCAGGGCAGCAGCGCGCTCGGCGGGTTCATCCCGACCCGCATGAGGTAGTCGCTGCCGATGGCGGCGCCGATATCGGCCAAGGTGAACCAGTCTCCCAGCAAGTAGTGGCGGCCATCGGCGAGTTGTTGAGCCAAGACGTCCCAGGCCTTGAGGGCCAGGTCACGGGCATCGGGCGCCTCGCCGCCATTGGGGCACCACCACAGGGTTTTCTGAGCATTGATGATGTAGAGATCGCCAATCCTGTCGAGGTGTCGGGCGAGGCGGGCCTCAGTGGGGTCGAGGGGAATGAGGAGGCGCGGGCCGCGGCTCTCCAGGTACTCGATGATGGAGGTCGACTCGTAGATCACCCCATCAGGGCTCTCGAGGAAAGGCATTTTGCCGAAAGGGCTCAGGGCGCGAAAGGCCGGCGAGTGGATGGCGTCGCCAAAGATGTCCACCAGCTCATGGGCCACCTCATCGCCGCGATGATAGACGGCGACCAAGGCCTTGCGACAGTAGGGGCTCAAGGGATGGTAATGCAAGCGCAGCATGGTGAGGCTCCTATTCGTTTGGACTTCGTCGAGAAAGCCTGTCGAAGCGGTCTGCACGCGCGCTTGAATGTCGGCCTGGAGCCCCCAAGAGGGCCGCCCCAGCAGCAGTGTAGAGCGAGAGGAGAGGCACCACAGCTTCGCGTCACTCTTCAAGTCTAACGGGCGCTGCCGATATTTCCAGAGTCGAATTTGGGGCCCAGAAATCGCCCACTCCTATAATGGTGACATCCGTCCCCGCACCTCAGACCACGAGGCGGTCGACCCGGGGAGCACTGTGTCATGGTGGCGCATGTGCCGCGAGGGCGCGCGCGCCTGGTCCCCGGAGCCCACCCACGTCATCCCCTGTTCCCTTGCGTTCATCCCACGAAAGCCCAAGCCCACCTCCTGCTGAGCAGCGGCAGTCAATTTGGCGTTGAATTTGCTTTCGCCTCGTAGGTTGACTTGCCCTCTGGCGATCGGGTGGTGGCGCGAGCGCACCCGACTGCGACCGGCGTCATCGCCAAAAGCTAAACAATATACGGTGGGTTGGCCACCTGGGCGAAAGGGGAACGAAAATGTCCGACGCAAGAGCCTACACAGTCGAGATGAAGCGTGCGACCAAAGAAGACGCGTTGCCCGCCCCCAAAGAGGACTTCGCTCCGGCCTCCAACCCTGCCGTTGCCCAAAGCCAGGCCGACCAGACTGGCCCTGAGGCGGCCTCCCCCGAGATGAGCTGGATGGACCGCCGGCGCGCGCGCAAGGCGGCGCAGGCCAACGAGATGGGCCCCAGCACCGATCCCAACGCGGCGACTCGAGAAGGTGAAGCTGGCGACGAGGCCACCACGGCCGAGGCCGAGCACGAAGCCGCCCCCGAGGCCGGGCCGCTTGTGAGTCAAGCACCTGAAGCGGCGCCAGCCCAGGACCCCGCTGCCGAGAAAGAAGAGGCGGAGAAAGAAGAGGCGGAGAAAGAAGAGGCGGCCCCTGAGGCGCAAGCCGAGCTCGACGCCTCTGAGGCCGCGGATCCTGCACCGCAGGAACAAGAAATGAGCCCCGAGGAGGGCAAGGCGCCGGCCCCCGAGGCCCAAGAGGCCGCAACGACCCAAGATGAAGCGCTTGCCCCAGAGGCCGCCCAGCAAGACGAGGCCGAGAAAGTAGAGGCGGCCGCCGAGGCGCCGCAGGCCGCTCAAGGCCAAGAGGAGCAAGGCGAGGGCGCGCCGGAGCAGCAAGAGCAAGGGCAGCAAGGCGCACCGGAAGGCGCCCAGGTCGAGGCGCAAGAAGGCGGCGGCGAAGCGGCCCAGGGGGAGGAGCTACAGGGCGAGGAGGAGCAAGGCCAGGAAGAGGGGGCCCAGGAAGAGGGGGCCCAGGAAGAGCAGGCCGACGCCGCTGGCGAGGGTGGCGATAAGGCCGCGACAGAAAAAGCCGACGCCGCCCCTGCTGAGAAAGAAGCGCCCGCCAAAGAAGGTGGCGCCAAGAAAGGCGGCGACAAAGCGGGCGCCGAAGGCGCCAAAGAGAGCGGAAGTGCAGCGGCCGGTGCTGGACTCGGCGGACCGACGCTGGCGCCTCAGCCCGTCGCGGCGGGCGCTGGTGGCTCGGGTGCGGAGCTCATGGCCCAGTTCATGGAACAGCACAAGGCCGATCCCGAGCCCACCTTGGCCCTCACCGGTGAAAACGACCGCATCGGCCGCCACGCCGATGCCTTGGGCGCAAAGATCCCCAAGGAGCTGTGGGCCGACGCCATCCCAGGCATCGGTGGTGACATCTCCAAGATGATCCGCGCTTGGAAGTCCAACCCCTTCAAGGACTCCAAAGACGTCGTCGGCAAAATCCTCGCAGTCCTGCATTACATTGGCCCTGCCGTCGACATGGGCATCTCCATTGCCGGCAAGGTCGGCATGGCGGCCACCATCGGCGGTGCCATCCTCACCCTCCTCGCGCCGCCGGTCGGCGCCTTCTTGCTCGCCGCCGGTCGGGTAGCCAACGCCGTCTCCACGGTGCTCTCGGCGGTGCGCCTCATCATCAGCGTCGTCAGCAGCGTCCTGACGGCCGTCAAAATCGGCTTGGAACCCAACCCCCAAGCGCGGCTAGAGCTCGTCCAGCATCTGCGGCAGGACATCTCCGCTGGCGTCGGGGCTGGCCTCACGGTGGTCCTGTCCAAGCTGGGTGGCGGCGCCAAGAACGCCGGCAAGACGGCGACCTCCCGAGCATCGGACGCGATGAAGACCGCCTGGAAACAAGGCAGCGGCATGGGCAAGGTCACGGGCGCCATCGCCGCCGGGGCCAGGACCTTCAAACAGAGCCTCGGCACGTCCATGCGCGAAGGCGTGCAAGGCCTCAAAAACATGCCGGGCCAGACCCTCAAGAGCCTCAAGGGTGGCATCGCCTCCATCCGCCAAGCCGGTTTCGGTGGTACCATGGCCAACCTGGGGCACGGCATCAAGAGCGGCTTGCACGGCAAGTTCGTCGCCCCGATCACGGACTCCCTGGCCTCCTTCCAGGTGGCCAAGGCCTCATGGCAGTCTTGGCAGGGCGGCGCCAACATCTTCTCCTCCCAGTACTGGAAGGCCGTTGGCTCGGTCAACTTCCCCACGGTGGCCACCGCCCAAGGTATCGGCGGCAAGGCCAAGGCCGTCTACTCCAGCCTCACCGACGCCAACGTCAATGGCTACATGGCCAACGTCCAGGGCGTCACCGGTGCCGCCTGGGATAAAGACAACCCAGGGCAGGTCACGGACCCCGTGGCCAAGCAACGCAAAAAGACCGCCGATCTCCAGGCCGCCCTCGACGGCGGCGACCGCACGGAGATGCTGCGCGCCATGCACGGGCCCGAAGCCGATCTCGACAAGTTCAGTCATTTCAGCGACGACACGGTGCGCCACCAGGTCAAGCTCCAAGCCACCGACTCGGCGCAGAAGCTGCGCGCCATCAACTACACTGGCGCAGGCATGGGCGCCGCCGAGGCCGCCTTTACCCCTGGCGCCTCCGTGGTCAAATCGGCCGTCGCCGGCTCTGGGGGCGCTGGCGCCACCATCAGCAAGGGCATGTCCGGCCAAAGCGCTGCCGAGGTCAAAAAAGGCCAGAAGAATTCCATCCAGGACTTCGCCTCCCAAGCCCTCGAAACCAAAGACAAAAAAGAACGATCCTTCGTCAAGGCCCGCTTCCAACCGGCCAACGCCTCAGGGCGCGTCGAGAGCTTCTTCGCTGGCATCCCTGCTGACTTCGATGCCCACATCGCCGAGCTTCAGGCCGATCTCATCGCGCGCACGGGGGGCCAAGCCTCAGTGACCCTCGGCGCCGCTGGCAATGCGGCCGCCAAGAAAGTTGAACCGCCCCCGCCCGCGCCGCCCGAGGGGATCACCATCCCCGGCGAGGAAGAGTTGGGGATGATCGCCCAGAGCCGCGCTGAAATCCCCGGCCTCAAGGGGCGCATCGAGGAGGACATCGCCGCCGCCCTCACCGCCCGCGGCGAAGCCGAGAAGGCCCTGGCCAAAGCCCAAGAGGCCAGCCAACAGCTCGCCGAGCACAGCGCCACCGCCCAAGAACAGCAAGGGGCCAACGACAAGGATCTCGCTCAGATCCTCAGCGCCAAGGAGAACCAAGCCCTCGCCGACGCCAAGCTCGATGAAGGCCAAGGCCAGACCGATGGCGCGCAGAGCGAAGCCGCTGGGGTCCAGCAACAAGGCGCCGGGACAGATGTCGTCGCCGATGAAGGGAAGAAGAAAGCCGAAGAAGAGAAGAAAGCGCGCGAAGATCAGGCCGCCTGGGATGCTGAGTACAAATCAGCGAGCCTCGCCAAGAAGGCCTGGATGAAGGGCAAAAAAGCCGTCATGAACTTCGCCAACTTCCTCAAGAAAGCCGTCGACTTCGTCTGGAAGACCCTCATCAAGCCCGCCATCGAGGCCGTCAAGAAGGCCATGGCCAAGGTCATGGGCTTCATTACTGAGCTCATCACCCAGGTGGTCCTCAAGATCGTCGCCAAGATCATGGGCGGCAAAGCCGAAGGGCGTATCAACGAAACCCTGGCCGCCATGAAGGAGGCCCAGGCCCAAGAAACTCAACAAGAAACCGCCGCTGCCCAGGCCGAGGCACAGGAAACCAAGGGCAAAGCCTCAGAAGCCGAGGAGAAAGCCACCGCTGAAATCGCCCGCTGCGATGAAAACGCCGCCGAAGGCCAAGCCCTCATCGCCCAGCTCGACCAAAATGACGCCGCCCTCGCCGCCAGAGAAGCGCAGATCCGCGGCGAACGCGACGCCTTCAAAGCCCAATACGGCCCCTACTTCGACTGGAAGGCCAACCAGGAGAACGAAGAGAAGAAGGGCCCGGCCGAAGGCGAGGAGCTGCAGGACGCGCCGCAAGCTCAAGAAGAGCCTGCCGCCCAGCAAGACCTCTCGCAGCAGCCCCTCCCACCCTCGACCCTGGGGCTCCTCGCCCAAGCGGTACAGAGCGTCGGCGGAGACAGTCAATCGGCGGAGCAAGAACTCAAAGCCCTCACCAAGGCGCACGCCGACGCCTTCCTGGCCCAAGCCCCAGAGGCTGAGAAGGCGAAGCTCTCGGCCCATGCCCAGCAGGTGATCTCCTCGGTCTTGGCCCAGCAAGGGGCCAATGAGACCGAGCGCCGCACCCGCTTGGCTGGCTACCGTGCGCGCATCGCCGCCCTCTCGTCCATGCGTGGTGCCGATGCCGTCAAGGAGGTCGTCGAGCTGCGCCGCGCCATCGTCGAGGACGCCAAGGGGGTCGACGCCATGAAGTCCGCCACCATCGACGCCTTCAACGAGAGCTTCAGCCAAGCCTAGGGCCTCCCTTGCCGCGCGCGGCGGCGGCTCGGGAGCGCTCGTGGTGACAGCAGCGGTGCACGCGTGCTAGATCCGACGGGTCTGAGGTGTCCTGCGTCGCGACCTAGAGGTGTGAACCATGCCGCAAGCTCCCCTTTGGCCCCTCTGTACGCCGTGGCGGCGCGAAGCCGCAGAGGCGCTGCTGCGCCGCACCCTTCAGGCGCCCACCCTGCCGCCGCGCCAGCCACTGGACGCCGCCATGGGCGATGCCGCCCTCTACCGTTGCCGCGAAGCCCAGCGCCATTGGGAAGCCCCCTACGCCCAGTGGCGCGAGGTCCTCACCAGCGAAGGCCACCCCTGGGGCCTCCTGGACGACGCGGTCAGCGCCGGACTCCTCGTGGCGCACGAGGGGAGGCTGCGCTTTGCCTCGCCTGAATTGGCCGTGGCGGCGAGCGCCCAACGCCTCGTGGATACAGAAGACGCCAGGCAAGACCTGCAGCAGCGTCTGCGCGGCCGCCTCTTCGATGTGGTCGCGTGGGCCGTCGCCATCGCTCCCCAGGGCGAGGCCTTGACCGAGGAATTGGTCAACAGGGGCGGGCCTTTTGAAGATTTGCTCCAGCTCGGCGCCCTCCAGGCGGCGCATGCCGTCGCGTTGGGAGCCACCACCTCGGAAGCGCTCTTGCAACAGCTCTGCGCCAACGCCGTGGCGTGGACCAACCCCGGGGCCGAGTCAAGCTTTGCCCGCGTCGGTGCGGCCTTGCTGTGCCAGGCCGCGCTGGATGCGCGCAGCAGCGAGACCGTCGCTACGGTCGTGACCGATCGGCTCGCGGCCTTCCATGAGGCCGGCGTGCGCCAGGACACCCTGGCCTGCCTGCGCCACACCTTGTGGATCGCCTGCCAGAGGCTGCTGGCAGCCGATGCCCCGGCGGAGACCTTGGCCGCCCTCTATCCCATGGGGCTGCGGTGGGTGGCCGAGGGGGTGGCCCTGGGGGCGCGGGATGAGGCGCAGCGCGAGGCTCTGGTGGTCGAGTTGTTGACGCAGGCGGCAGAGCGCCGCGAGCCCGAGGCCGCGCTGCCCCTGGTCTATTTGGCCGAGATCCCGCCACAGGTCATGGGGTTGATCCGGGCTTGGCTGGAGGAGGATGAGGACCACGCCGCCCTCTGCGTGATGCTCGCCGAGCGGCCGCACCTACCCGAGGCCGTGCACGACCTGCTGATGCAGCGCTTGCTCGGGCGCTGCCCGGCGCCCATGCGCGTCGGTGTCGCCCAGGCCCTATGGGCCCATCTGCCGCCGGGGATGGAAGACGACGTGGCCGTGCGCCTGGCGAGCCGCGCCAAAGGCACGACCGTGGCCGAGAAGAGCGCCGATGTGGTGACGGCCCTGCTCTTGCTCCCGCCCAACCCGGAGCGCCTCGCAGAGGTGATGCCCTTGGTCGCGGCAGGGGTGCCGGCCGAGGTCTTTGCGAGTGGGCTGCTGCGGCAGTGGAGCCTCGCCCCCTTGGCCTTTGCCGACGAGATGGCGCGCTTGCTTGGTCGTGAAGACTTACAGAGCACAGCCCTGGCCACCCTCTTGACCCTGTGCCCCGGCCAAGGTGCGCGCTATGCCGCTGGCGACAGCGAAGAGACGCCAGCGCGCTGGCAGGCGCGCCACCGCTTGGTGCAAGCGACCCTCCCCCTGGCGGGCTACGTCGGCGATGCGGGCCGTGGCGCGCCGGCGGCCTTGGTGTCGGCGTGCTTTGGTCGGCATTTCGGCGCCGTCGCCGATACTCTGCTGGCGCTGATTCGCGCAGCAGAGTCGAGCGGCGCGGGCCAGGCCTATATCGCGGCCCTCGGCGCCGTGGGCGCGCCGGGCGAGAGCCTGGACTTGTTGGCCCAGCGCTGCGCCTACGGCAGCGAAGCGCAATCGGCCAACGCGGCGCAAGCCCTCTTGGCCTACGGGGATGACATCACCGCCTACGACCCCATGGATGGGCTGGTGCCCCTACTCGCTGGGCGCGCGGGCCTGCCCGGTCTCCAGGCTCGGCCGCTGCGTTCCCTGTTGCAGCACTTAGCCACCCTGCCCATGGGCCAGCCTCAGAGCTTCGCCGAGCGCGACCGAGCGCTGCAGATCGAAGTGCTCACCCTGGCCCGCGACGCCTGCCTAAGAGGATGACCATGAACACGCGCGCTGAACTGAAGGTCTGGGTGCTGGCCTCTCCCCTGGATCGCCACGAGAGCTCCGAGGCGCTGGCAGCGCTGCGGGCGCTGTGGCCTGGCACGGTAGCGCAGGAGGATGACCCTTCAGAGGCCGACATCGCCCTCTTCGCGACGGGCGGCGTCGAAGGCACCTACATCGCTGGGGCCGAAGCGCGCCGCCTCCCGCCTCTCCTCATCGCCGTGCCCGGGCGCAACGGCTTCGCCGCCGCCGTCGAGGTGGTCGCCTGGTCCAAGCTGCATGGGCGCCCGGCGCTGTTGCAGGCGCTGGCGCCGCATCCCAGCTTCCACCTCGCCTGTGCGGCCGCCCAAGGCGTGCGGGCGCTGCGTGGCACTTGTGTGAGCCTCATTGGCGAGACTGCGCCTTGGCTCGTCGCCTCCCAGCCGGATCGGCGTGAGATGATTCAGCGCTGGGGCGTGCGCTGCGACGAGACGCCTTGGGAGAACTTCGACCTCGACGACAGCGCGCCCAGCGCCGGTAGCACCTGGTCTCAGTACCCGCGGGATGGCGTCAGCGCCGCGGCTCTGGAAGCGGCCGAGGCGCTACGCGATCACCTCCTGATGTGGGCGCGCCGCCGCCGTCCCGACGCGCTGGCCATCGCCTGCTTCGACCTGCTGCAGTCGCACCAGGTGAGCGGCTGTTTGGCCCTGGCCGATCTCAACGGGCAAGGCATCCCCAGCGCCTGCGAGGGCGACCTACTCGCTGCCTTGGGGATGCTCATGATGCGCCGCTTGGGCCTGGAGGAGCCCGTGTGGATGGCCAACGCGGTCGCCCACGACGGCGCCACCTTGCGCCTGGCACACTGCACGGTGGCGCCCAGTCTCGTGCAGGACATCGTCCTCCGCCCCCATGCCGAGAGCGCCTCGAGTGCCGCCGTGAGCGGGCGCTTTCCAGCCGGCCAGCCCGTCACGGTCTTTCGTCTCTCTGCCGACTTGCGCCGCGCCATGGTGGTGGAGGGGCAGCTCGAGGAAGCTGCGGCCCCTGTCGGCTGCCGGACCCACGCGCTGGTGCGCTGCGCCCAGCCCCTGGACGCGCTTCTGGGCAACCACCATCTGCTGCTCCGCGGCCACCACCTGGCCGCCCTCACGCCCTTCGTACAGCTCCTCGGCCTCGAAGACATCATGGCCCCCTCCCGGCGCTAGGGCCGATGCGCAGCGTGACACGCGGTCGCGCCTCGGGTTCTTGCCTCTGCGCTCTGAGCGGTGCTAGTGTCAGATGTTACGAGTGGGCTCGTGAAGGCCACTTTCGCCGAGAGAGATAGCATGCTTCTATCCCCGCGATTCGAAGCGGCGTTCACCTATGCAGCGCACCTACACCGGGCCCAAGTACGCAAAGGCAACGGCGCGCCCTATATCACTCACTTGATGGCCGTCGCGGCCCTGGTTGGCGAGTGCACCCAGGAGGAAGACTGGATCATCGCGGCCTTGCTGCACGACGCCGTCGAGGATCAGGGCGGCTTGAGCACCCTGGCCGAGATCCGCGAGCGCTTCGGCGAGTCGGTGGCCGAGTTGGTGCTGGGCTGCTCCGACACATGGACCCAGCCCAAGCCACCGTGGCGCGAGCGCAAAGAGCGCTACATCGCCGCGCTGGAGGCGGCGCCCCAAGGGGTCGTGGTCATCTCCTGCGCCGACAAGTTGCACAACCTCCGCTCCATCGAGGGCGAGTACCTCAGCACTGGCGAGGACCTATGGACCAGCTTCAGGGGGCAGCGCAGCGGCACCTGCTGGTACTTCCGCTCCCTCGCGGCCGTTTACGCGCGCCGGCAAGTGCCCGCCAGACTGCTTCACCCGCTCCAGCACACCATGGCGCGGGTTTTTGGGGACGAATGATGGGCCTGAGCCGTCACAGCGCTGCCTTCCTCGGTGCTCTCTTCGCAGTGGCCACAGTCCACGGGTGCGGCGCCGCACCAGCGCGGCCGTCCACGCCCGTTGCCGCCGAGAGCGCCGCCGCGGTCGAAGCGTCACCGGGTGCCCTCTACGTGATCGCCGACGCGAACAAGCGCCAAGCCATCCTGTTGCGCTGTGTGGGTAGTGAGACGTGCCGGAGCCAGGTGCCCTATGGCGAAACGCTCTCTTTCGGCACCCACGGAGAGGCGGCGGTCATGGGGCTGAGTGAATGGGTCACGCCGTGGTGCGCGCCGCCCTTGCAGGCCCTCGATCTGGCCGAGGACGCGCCGGCTTCGGTGGCCATCCACTCCAGCAGTGGGCAGCGCGCCCTGCGTTTGCCTTTGGCCCAACCCGAAACAGGGACGCTCGTCACCCGCCGCTTGGCGCTAGCGTTGGAGCGTCCCCCTGCATCCATCGCCGCGGCGCAGCTCGTTCTGACGGCTGACCTCGACGGCGACGGGATGCCCGATAGCGTCTTCGAGCTCGGCGGTGATGCGGCCGCGACGGTCGTTGGCATCAGTGAAGGCGAGGCCATGACCGTCTGGGACTTCACCGACCCGAGCGATCGGGTCACGCGCGTTCTCGGTGCGGTGGATCTGGAAGGCGATGGGCGCTGGTCTCTGGTGACGTGGTCGCAGAGTACAGACGGTTTTGTCTTCCGTCATCTGCAAGTCCAGGCAAATCTTTGGGTCGTGACGGAGCAATGGGGATGTGGTCGTTGACGGCGTCAGCAGCGTATAGTCATGGGAAGCAGCCGCGGCAGCGCGGCAGGTCTTTGACAAGGCCGGCCTTGGCGTTGCTGTTCCTCGGGTCGCTCATGCTCCTGTCGTGTCAGAGTGAAGCGCCAGCGCCGCAAGCGCCAGCCGAGCAGCGCCCCAGCAGCAGTGATCAACGCGCGCAAGCCGAGCTGGCCAAGCGCGCCTTGCTCGAGCGCTTGCCTGCTGAGAAGACCCTGCGGGTCGGCCTCAGCCACCGTCCGCGCACGCTGGACCCGGCGCAAGCCGTCGACGACCAGAGCGCGTCTTTGCTCTATCAGTGTTATGAAGGGTTGATGTCCCATGATGCGCAGGGCCACCTCGGGCCGGCTTTGGCAGAGCGCTTTGAAGTCGGTGACGCCGGGCTGAGCTACACCTTCTTCCTGCGCCCGGATCTGCGCTGGTCAGACGGTGTGGCCTTGGAGGCGAGCGACTTCCGCGCGGCTTGGCTGCGCGCCATGGCTGAGGGCGCCGCATCGCCGGGGATGTGGCTTCTGCGCTACGGGGCCAACATCAAGGGGGCGCAGGCCTATCGCGCGGGGACGCTCAGCGCTGACGCCGTGGGTATCGAAGTGGTGGACGCGCGCACCTTGCGCGTTCACCTCGAAGCGCCCCAACCAGAGCTCCTCGCCCTCACGGCGCAGCCGTCCTTCTTTGCGCTACCGCGCCATCACCTGGCGGCTCACCCAGAGGATTGGTCAGCGTTTTCCAAGCTGGTCTGTAGCGGCCCCTTTAGCCCGGATCACATTGAGGAGAACGTCTTCTTCTTCAAGAAAAACCCACACTATTGGGCATCAGCAGACGTGAGCATCGAGGGTCTGGCCTTCGTGGTCATGGAGAATGAGGCCGCCCGGGTCGCCGCCTTCACTGAAGGTCTGCTGGATTGGACCGGGCCGACGGCCCTGTCGGCGCCGGTGCTCACCGAGGCCCGGCGCGCCCAGTACCCGGTCGTGGACTATCTCCTTTTCAACCTGAAGCAGGATCTCTTTGCCATCCCTGAGGTGCGTCATGCCTTCGCCCTGGCCCTCGATCAGGGACAGCTCGCGGCGAGCGTCGGTGGGCAGCCAGGGACCTCCTTTGCGCCACCACTGCCGTCTTTCCGGAGCCGCCTCGACTTTCCCTACGACCCGGCCCAGGCCCTGCGCATGCTTCAAGATGGCGGCTATGCCGATGGCGCCGCGCTCCCGGCCTTGCGCTACACTTTTCCCCGAGGCCAAGCCACGGCCCTGGCCATCGCCCAGGCCCTGCAGGAGCAACTCGAAGCGCATCTGGGCGTCACGCTGGTCCTAGAGGCTGAAGAACCCTTGGCCTTCATGGGGCGGCTGGCGGCTGGAGACTTTGAGCTGGCGCATTTGAGCCATGGCGCGAGCTCTCCTTCCCCCCTGGCCTTTTTGTCCTTATGGGCCGCGGACAAGGATCAGCACCCTTGGGGTTTTACGGATCTCCTCTTTGCCCAATCCCTGGCGCAGGCCAACGCTGTGCAAGCGCGGGTGCTGCGCAATGTCTACTTCGAGGAGGCCGAGCTGCGCCTGGGCGCGCTGATGCCAGCGGTGCCGTTGCTGGTTCGACCGCATCTCTCCCTTCTGGCGGCGCGCGTCCAGGGCGCCGACGCACCCCACGTCCCTCTCCATCTCCTTCACCACTTCTCGCTGTAGCCGCGGACATGTAAGCTTTTCATGATGGACAACAAACCTCTCAATCCAGGCGACACCATCGGCGATTTTCAGATCATCGAGTGTATAGGCCTGGGTGGCTTTGGCGCCGTCTACCGCGCGCGTCAGCAACGCCTCGATCGGGACGTGGCGGTCAAAGTCATGCTGGGGCACGTACACGAGCAGATCCCGGACATCGTGCAGCGTTTTCTGCGCGAGATCGATGTCGTGCGCCGCCTGGAGCATCCCAACATCGTTCACCTCTATGATTTTGGGCAGAGCGAAGGGGGGGCTCTGTGGATGGCCATGGAGCTGGTGCGCGGCGAACCCATGGCGGCGGTCATGCGCCGCGAGGGCAAGCTGACCCAAGCCCGCGCCAAGCGCATCATGCTACAGATCCTCTCGGGCTTGGTGGCCGCGCACGAGCAATCCATCGTCCATCGCGATCTCAAGCCCGCCAACATCATGCTGACCCGCATGGGCGCGCAGGCCGACTGGGTCAAGATCCTCGACTTCGGCATCGGCAAGGCCCTCGACGGCGCCGACTCCATGGCCGCGCAGAACCTGACCCAGACCGGCCACGGCGGTTATGGAACGCCGCGCTACATGGCACCCGAACAGATCCGCAACCGCGACATCGGGCCCCATTCCGATGTCTATGCAGCAGGCCTGCTCCTCTATGAGTTGCTGCTCGGTCTGCCTGCCATTGGCGGCGACAACACCTACGAGATCTTGGCCAACCAGATCTCTGAGCCCCTGTCCATGCCGCCGCACCTCTCGCAGTCGGTGCTGGGTCCCCTGATCCGACAGGCGACGACCAAGGAGTGGCAGGAGCGCATTCCCACGGCGCAGGCGTTTTATGACCAACTCGAAGCCTTGGAGGTAGAGGACACTCTCCTGAGCCCGGCTCCCAGCCCACTGCGAGCGAGTACGGGCCTCATCCCCAACGCTCCTCCCTCCCATGCCCTCGCGTCCCAGCGCAGCGGGGGTCCTCGATCTGCCCCATCGGGGCGCACCCGGCAGAGGCTGGTCATGGCCATCGCCGCGCTGTTGGGGCTCATGGTCTTGGCGACTGCCCTGTGGTGGTTCTTGGGCCGCAGCCCATCGAGCGCCGACGACACCCCTCAGAGCGCAGCCGCTACGTCACCCGGGCCGGCGACCGAGGCGCCCGCTCCCCCCGCGCCAGACGACACGGCGACGGTGCGCCCCTTGGCGCTGCTCTGCGCAGCGGGCCTCGGCGACGCGGCGAGCCTGGGTGCGCTCGGGCTGCCCCCCGTCCCGGTACCCCAAGCCGTCGCCGACGCTGGCGCAGGTCACGGTGAGACGAAGGCCACGGAGCGCAAGCCCGAACCACAGACCTGTACCGCCCGGCTCTCCTCTGAGCCGGTCGCTGCCGCGGTCTATCTCGAGGGTCGGCGCATCTGCGAGAGCACGCCCTGCACAGTGGAGCTCCCGCGTCGTCGCTCCCTGAGCTTGGTCTTCAAGGCGCCTGGTTTCTACGAAGACAAGCGCACGGTGAACACGGCGCGTTCTCAGGTGCAGGTTCAGGCCATTTTGATCACGCGGCTCTGAGGGGGCTTTGCTCAGCCAAAGATCGCCCGGATCTCTTCCTCGATCAGCTCGGCCTCTTTGTCCTTGGCGATGGCCACCTCTTGCACGAGGAGGGAGATGGCCGTGTCAAAGAGGCGGCGCTGACCAAAAGAGAGGTCCTTGACGCACTTCAGGTGGAAGAGCTCGCGCAAGACCTCTGCCACGTCAGAGAGTGAGCCGCTGCTGAGCTTATCGAGCAGCGCCCGTTGCCGCTTGGTCCAGGGCATGGGCTTCGCCGGCGGAGGCGGCTCACTGAGGGTCGCCATGACGCGGTCGGCCTCGGCAGCGCTGATCACAGCGCGCAAGCCAACCTGTTCCGCTTTGGTCGTCGGGATGAGGATGCGCCGCGATGTATGCAGGAGCTCGAGGACGTAAACCGTTGCCTTGGGGCCAAAGAGTTCATTCGCCTCGATCGCCGTAATTTCGCCCACGCCGTGACTCGGGTAGACAGCTTTGTCCCCCACTTTCCACTGCCCGTTCGTTGTCGTCTCTTCGTTCATCTCCTGCGGCCTATCCAATTCCGCTCCGCCATTTTTGTTGTTGGCGCAAACCAAAACTTGCGCATTGTAGCATGGCCCGCGGTGAAGAGCCACCTGAAGCAACATCGACCAAGAGAGCTAAGCACCTTTTTGCCCCAGGCCAAGACCTGTCACGCCTCAATCGCGCCAAGCCGCGAAGGCCAAGAAGACAAGCGGCAAGAGGAAGGCTCTCCCCCCACCCTCGGCGCGCCGCCACAAGGCACTCAGCTCTGGGCCACCATGTCCGAGGCCACCCACGCGCCGGGGACCAAGAACGCAGAAGCCATCCCATGCGTCTCCTTCGCACAGGCCGCTCGCGCCGCTGTCGCTCTCGCACAGGCCGCTGCTGCCCCCCTCACTGCCCTCACTGCCACAGGCCAAGCCCTCGGAGGCCACACAGAAACAATCGAGCAGCTCGTTGCAGCCATCCTGGCCTCCGCTACTGAGGGCCTCGCCCTGATGCGATGGCTTGGGCTCGGGACGCACCTCGCCTTGACGTTGCGCTTCACACGCCACGATCAAGTTCAGACAGTTCACGTTGGTACGCAGCGACGCCAGCTCCCAGAGCTGTCCAAGCTCCGTGTAGTCCGTGCGGCCGTCTGAGCAAATGCGGTTGGGATCGCCCGCGAGGAAACAGGCCAGGTTGTCCTCAACCCAATAGGAATAACAGAGCAAGGCAAAACCGGCGTCACCGTCGCGCGCCAGCGCTTCACACTCCTCTGTGGCCACGCCCCCGGCAAAGAGCGGCTGGCAGGTGCCTGCACCGTCCAGGCAGGACCCACAGCGCTGGCGCTCACGCTGCACGCAGTCCTGGATCGCGTCGGGGAGCTCCAACTGCGGCGTCGGTGCGCCGCCGTGCCCCACGGCTCCCGCGCCCAGGTCCACGTCCTCGCCGAGGAGGAAGAGGACGTTGGGGTTGAGATAGAGCGTCTCTCGTTCCGGTACGTAGGCCAAGACAAAGGGGGCTTGCGGCGCTGGCGCCAGCACGACCGAGGCGGTCTGCCAGGCCCAACAGTGGTTGAGCGCGAGGAAGCGGCGCAGGGCGGGCTCCATCTGCACCAGGCCCCCCATCTCGGCGCCCACGGCGGCGCGCAGCTCCTCGGCAGACCACGCCTGGTCATAGATCACGATGCCCTGGTAGTGTGCCTCACCGGGCTGCAGCGGCGCCACCTGCAGCAAGGTCTGCGAGCGCCAGTTGAGAGCGCTCCCGGCCTGGGAGAGCGAGCGCACCCGTTGGCCCTCGACCCGCAACAGGGGCGCCACATCGCGTCCAGACGCCGCGCGCTCGCCGTCAAAGCCCACGAGGGCCTGCATGATCTCGGCGCTCGCCATGGGGAGCCCCGGCAGGACCTCAGCCTCAGGTTGTGCGGCTTCGTCCCCGCTGCGCTCCTCGGCGCCGCAGGCCTCGGCCAAGCGCTGTGAAAATGCTGCCAGGTCCGAGCGTGACATTTCCGCCACACGGGCCGGGGCCAGGGCGAGCCAATCCCGCAAGGACAGTGACTCGGCGCTCGGCCGGTCTTCCCCGCAGGCGCTGAGGGTCGAGATCAGAACGGCGAGCCACCACAGGAACAGCCGGCGCGCACATTTGGTTGGCATGGAGAGCCTCGCTTCTTCCGAGAGCACCCGGCACACCCATCGTCCGGGCGCGCCCGGCCCGAGCAAAAGCCGGGCCCAATCCCCCGAGCGGCTAACTCAAGCCCGACAAGGCCGACGTCAGCTCCGCCTGCAGGGGCTGGCGCAAGACTTGGGCGAGTGCGGGCGTATGGCGCAAGCGCTGGCTCACATCAGGAGCGCAGAGCCGCTGCAGCAGCCCAGCGATGAGCCCCGCGAGGGCTTCAGGGACCTTGGTCCCAGCCGCGGCCAACCACTGGGCCCGCAACTCCAGGTGCAGCGGCGGCGCCTCGCCGCTCAACATCTCGGCCAACAACAAACCGAGGGCGTAATTGTCGCGCCGCGCATCGTCGTCGACACGGCCGTGCAGAGCCAGCTCGGGCGGCGCGTAGAGGCGCGTCCCGACCACCTGCGCCGCCTCGTCGAAATGGGCGATGCCAAAGTCACTGAGCACGGCTTCGCCAGGTGCGCTGAAGAGGATATTGGCGGGCTTGACGTCGCGGTGGATCACGCCGCGGAGGTGCAGCTCACTGAGCGCCTCGGCCACCTGAGCGCAACAGCGCCAGGCCGCCTCGGGCGCGATGGGCACCTGGGCGCGCAGCCGATCCGCCAACGAGCCGTGCGCCAAATAGGCCATGACCAGCGCCCCTTTGGCGGGGTCGATATCGTAGATGGGCAAAATGCGCGGGTGATTGAAGGAGGCCGCCAAGCGCGCCTCAGCCAAGAAAGTCTCCATCGCCCGGGCATCCCGGCGCAGATGCGGGTGCAGGAACTTCACCGCGACCTGGCGTCCCAAGCTCTGGTCCTGCCCCAAAAAGACCGTGCCGCTGCCGCCGCGTCCGATGGGGTGCAGCAGGGCGATGCCCTCCGGTGCCTGCTCCAATCGCAGCACCAAGAGCGGCGGCGCCCGGTTCTCATCCCGATCCTCCTGCAGGCGCAGGGCCGCAGCGAAACAATCCTCACGGGACATATCTGCCAGCCACGCCTGCTGATAACAGCGCACGGCTTGCTCGCTGTCGCCGAGGTGGTGCTCATAGAGGGCCGCGACGCAGGCGCAGGCCGCAGCGCGCTCGCTCTCGCTCTGGCTCAGGCGCTGATAGATCTCCATGGCAGCGGCGATCTCTCGGCTCTCCTGATAGACTTGAGCCAGGATCCACAGCAGGGGGGCGTGCGCCGGTGCCTCGGCCAGATAGCGCCGCAGCACCGTCACGGCCCGCGCAGGATCCGTCGCTGCCAAGTCTCGCAGCGCCTCGCGATGCACCTCCAGCAAGGTAGAAGCCGCCTGGAGACCCGCCACCGCACCGCCGCCATGGGCCAGCGCCGCCAGCAGGGGCGCCAGCAACTTCTCTTCGGCAGCGGCCCCTGGCGTGGGCCTGTCCTGGGGCGACGGCGGCGCAGCGGCGCTCGGCGCGGCCGTGCCGCCCAAGAGTCCTTTGAGGCGTCGAAAGAGGCTCATCCCAAGACCTCGATGGCGGTGGTGGCCGCCTCGGCGCGGCCGTGTAGACAAAGCAAAGTCGGCGCAGCAATGGCCCGCCCATCGAGGCTGACGGCTGCCCCACCGGCCGCTGGCAAGAGATGCCAGTAGTCGTCCATGAGGGCAAAGGAGAGGGGGTCCCTCGCCCCCTCGAGCGGCCATTGGGCCCAGGTGCCGCACAAGAGCTGGCTGAGGGGCGCGTTCCCTGCCGCGTTCACCGTGCAGGCCACCATCCAGCCGCGCTCACCGTGCAGCGCGCGATAGGAGAGCGAGGCCAGCTCACCCAACGCGATGGTGCCGGCCGGGCCCAAGGCTTGGCTCGGCGCGCAGGGGCGCCCGTCGACGGTGGTACCGAGGCGCGATCCCAAGTCCTCGACGCTCACACCGGCGGGGGAGAAGACGATCTGGGCGTGCGTCCGGCTCACCCCGGGCAAGGCGAGGGGCAGGTCCACTTCGGGATCCCGGCCCATGGTCACGTTCTCCCCCCCAATGAGGCGCAACTCGACACCGGCTGCCGTGCGCAGGCGGAGCCGGCGCGGCGGTGGCAAGCGCTGGGCGATGCGCTGGCGCAGCTCTCGGTATTGGATCGCGTTCGGTGCCAGTTCACAGGCCTGGGCCGCCGCGGCGTGCGCCGCCAGCCACTCCTCTTGCACGACGGCGAGCTCATAGCGGCGCAGCAGATCGGCGAGTTGCTTCTCCGTGTCTTCCTGGAGGGCCTGCATGAAGGCTTGGTCTTCGAGCTGCTCGATGTGCCCGCCCCGGACGTAGGCATCCTGGGCGCGCTCTTTGTAGCCGATGCGGGAAAAGAGATCCCCGGCGCGTTCGAAGTCTGCCCGGGCCAGGTAGAGGTTGGCCGCCTCTTCGAGGAGGCGCTGGTCGCGGCGATCCATGACCCCCACCCGATCCACCCACGCGACCAAAGCCTGGGCCAAGGTGAGCTGCACTTCGCGGAGCTGCTCGCTTTGGCCACCGCGCTCGCTGGCTTGCAGCGCGGCGCGGAGCAGCTCCAACCCCTCCCAGCGATCGGCCGTGCGGGCGGCGCGCGCGACTTGGACGCGAGCGACCTGCGCGTCCTCGCCGGCTTTGGCGTAGCGCTGGGCTGCTTCTTCCAATCTCCCGGCCGCCTCGGCTTGCTGCGCTGCCCGTAGGTCTGATCCAATTAACCGAGAAATCCAGCTCATGCGCAAGCCTCGCAGGTTGGAGCGCTTCAGTGAACGTGGTCACCCGCCAGCAGGCCCAGCACCTCTGGGAAAAGTCGCAGGGCGCGCTCCTGTTGTTGCTCCTGACGCACCTCTTCGAGGAAGTCGCTCATGGGCGCCTTGGACAAGCGGGCGCGGATCACCGTCCTTGCCTGGGTCATGGCCACCTGCTGCGCCGGGCGTTGCGCGTCGAAGTAGATGAGATACCACAGGGCATCCACCTCGACGGCGGGGCTCACGTCCCCCACGTCGAGGGCGAAGAGGGCCTCGCGCATGGCCACGTCGATGCTGAAGGTCTCATCGTCCAAGGCGATGTAGGGCAAGACCCCCTGGGTCCCTTGCCAACGCTGGTCTTTGGAGGTGGTCGCAGCGTGGGTGCGCAGGGCGTCACCCCGCAGGGACGGCTCCAGGCGCATGATCTCGGCCCGCACGCCCTCGGCTTCCTCTTGGCTCGCATAGGCCACGACCATGGCGCGACGGCGCTCAGGGCGGATGAATTCCTCGGGGTGGTCGCGATAGTAAGCCTCGATCTCGGCGTCGTCGATCTCGGCGCGCACGGCCAAGGCCAGGCGCGCCCGCAGCGCCGTCACCGCAGCGGCGCGCTTGGCGTGGGCCACGGCGAAGGTGTCGAGATAGCCCGCCTGTTCGGCCTCGGCCAAGAGCGCCGCCAGCGTCTCGACTTGGGCCGTAAAGGCCTGGCGCCACGGACCGTGGACCACGCGCTCCTGATGGCCCGGTGGCAGCTCCTGCACCAGGCGCTGCAGGAGCGCCAGCGTCAGCCCAGGGCCGGGCCCGATGATGACGCGCTGCTGCAGGTCGGCCTCGGCGGCGACGGCGCAACCGCTCTTCTCACAGGTGAAGCGCTCCCAGACATCGCCGTCGAGGCGCCCGTCTCGTTGTCGCCAGGCCTGCAGGAGATCGGCCAGTTGCGCCAGCTCCTGCGGTTGGGCCAGGGCATAGCGCGCCGTCCGCGCCACCAAGGCCGGCTGGGTGTGGTAGGCTTTGACGATCTGGGTGTTGATGACCAGGGCCGCGCCGCCATCGAGGGCGATGGGCTGGGAAATCTCGAAGGGCTCGAGGGCGAAGAGGGCCTCGACGATGGCAGCCGACACGCTGCTCTTGAAGGGCGTGTCTGCGTCCCGCGTCGCCCAGCCCAGGCGGCCGTCATTGTGGCGCGTCCCTTCATCGATGCTGGTGCTGCGCGCGAAGGACTCGAAGAGGGGCACCCGTCCCGGGCTGCGCTCGGGCTGGCGCGCCAGGATATCGCGCCGCAGGGCCTCAGCCTGTTCGGTGGTCGGCACGACGATGAGGTTGCCGCGGCGCCGCTCGGGGCGGGTGAAGCGCCCGGCGTGGGCTTGGGTGTAGGCCTCGATGGCCTCGGCATCCACCGCCGCGGCCAGGCTTTCGAGCCTGGCGAAGCGCACGAGGCGCGCCGCCGCGTTCCAGGCGGCCAGCTCGGTGACCTCGGTGTCGAGGAGGCCCTCGGCCTGGGCCACCTCAGTGAGTAGCTCCACTTCGACGAGGCGATCCAGCCACTGACGGCGGGCCACGTCGCTGTCGAAGTGGGCCCCGGCGAGGTGCGGTACGGCCTGCATCAGGGCCAGGGTGTCGCCAATGGTGATGGCCTGGTCGCCGATGAGGGCGACCACGTCGGCGTGGTGCGCGGGCTCCACCCAGGGGTTCTTCTCGACGATGAGCTGCATCCACGGGAAGGTGAGCAGCTCCGACTGATCAGCTTGGCGAGCCAGGGTGTCCAGGTCGGGGGACTGTTCCTGGTTGGTTTCGCTGGGCTGGCGCTCGGGCTTCTCCCCTGGCTCCGGGTGGGTGCTCTGCGCGGCGGCAGGTTCACTGCGTTTCTTGGGGGCCTCCGAGAGTTTACAGGCCGGTGCCAGGGCGCACGCCACGGCGAGGGTGGTTCCCAAAAGGAGGGCACGGCGAAGCTGAGGCGAGGGGGGCAGCGTCATGGTGTCTGGGCTCCCTCGGCTTTGGGGGCGAAGACCAGGTGGGTGCCGTCGGCGGCGACTTCGCCCACGAGCAGGGTGTCTGGGGGGAAATCGCCTTCCAACAAGACCGTGGCGAGGGGGTCTTGGACGTGCTCGAGGATGGCCTGTTTGACCGGGCGAGCGCCAAAGTCGGGGCGGTAGCCGGCCTCGACGAGGAAATCGATGGCGGCGTCGCTGAGGGTGAGGGTGATTTTGCGTTCCGTGAGGAGGCGGTGCACGCGGCGCATTTGCAGGGACAAGATGTCGCGGATGTTGTCTTTGTCGAGGCTGTTGAAGATGATGCGGGCGTCGATGCGGGCGAGGAATTCGGGGCGGAAGTGGGCTTCGAGCTCGCGCATGACGCGCTCTTTCATGCGGCTGGGGTCGGTGCGCAGCAGCTCGAGGATGTGGCGGCTGCCGAGGTTGCTGGTCATGATGACCACGGTGTTGGTGAAGTCGACGCGGCGCCCTTTGGAGTCGCTCAGGTGGCCGTCATCGAGGAGCTGGAGGAGGACGTTGAAGACATCGGCGTGGGCTTTTTCGACCTCGTCGAAGAGCACGACGGAGTAGGGACGGCTGCGCACGGCCTCGGTGAGCTCGCCGCCTTCTTCAAAGCCGATGTAGCCCGGCGGCGGTCCGGTGAGGCGGTTGACCTGGGCCTTGTCCATGAACTCGGACATGTCGAGGCGCACCAGGGCGCGTTCGTCGTCGAAGAGGTAGTCGGCCAGGGTCTTGGCCAGCTCGGTCTTGCCCACCCCAGTGGGGCCGAGGAAGATGAAGGAGCCGATGGGGCGGTTGGGGTCTTGTAGGCCCGTGCGCGCGCGCCGGATGGCGTTGGCGATCTGGCGCACGGCGTCTTGCTGACCGATGACGCGGCCCGCGAGGCGGGTCTCGATGTGGAGGAGCTTTTCGCGCTCGCCTTCGAGCATTTTGGCGACGGGGACGCCGGTCCAGGCGGAGACCACTTCGGCGATGTTGTTGGCGTCGACGTGCTCGCGCAGCATGCGCGGGCCAGCGGCCAGCTTCTGTTGTTCGTCGGCGAGGCGGCGGTTGAGGTCGAGGAGGCGGCCGTACTTGATTTCCGCCGCTTGTCCCAGATCGCCGGCGTTGCGTGCCGTCTCCATGGCGTGTTGATTTTTTTCGATGGCGTCCTTGATGGCGCAGATTTCCTGCAGGGTGGCTTTCTCGGCCTGCCACTGGGCGCGCATGGTCTCGAGGCGCTCGGTGTTGGCGGCGATCTCAGCGGTGAAGCGCTGCCGCTGGGCGACGCTGTCGGGGTCGTTCTCGCGCTCCAGGGCCTTGGCCTCGATGGCCACGCTCTCGATGCGCCGCTGCAGGCGGTCGACCTCGACGGGCATGGAGTCCATCTCGATGCGCAGCCGCCCGGCGGCTTCGTCCATGAGGTCGATGGCCTTGTCGGGCAGGAAGCGATCGGCGATGTAGCGGTCGGCGTAGGTCACGGCCGCGACGATGGCTTCGTCGCGGATCTCCACCCCGTGGTGGACTTCATAGCGGGTCTTGACGCCGCGCAAGATGGCGATGGCGTGTTCCCGGTTGGGCTCCTCCACCAGGATGGGTTGGAAGCGCCGTTCGAGGGCGCGGTCCTTCTCGATGCTCTGGCGGTACTCCTGGATGGTGGTGGTGCCCAAGCAGCGCAGTTGGCCCCGCGCCAGGGCAGGCTTGAGCATGGAGGAGGCGTCGACGCCCCCTTCGCCGCCGCCGGCGCCGACCAGGGAGTGGATCTCGTCGATGTAGACGATGATCTGGCCGCGGGCCTGGATGATCTCCGTCACCACGCCTTTGAGGCGCTCCTCGAACATCCCCCGCAGCCTGGCGCCGGAGATCATGGCGCCCAGGTCGAGGGAGACGATCATTTTGTTGCGCAGGCCGTCGGGCACGTCGCCGGCGGCGATGCGCTGGGCCAGCGCCTCGATGATGGCGGTCTTGCCCACCCCGGGTTCGCCGATCAAGATCGGGTTGTTCTTGGAGCGCCGTGACAGCACCTGCATGAGGCGCCGAATCTCTTGGTCGCGCCCGATGACGGGGTCCATCTTCCCCTCGGCGGCGAGCAGCGTGAGATCTCGCCCAAATTTCTCGAGGTTGGGGTAGGCGCCCATGGGGGCCTTCCACAGCGGCTCTTGCGGCGCCACGGGGTCCACACTCGCGGCGCCCGCACCTTGGCGCGGTGCCTCCTGGGGACTTGGGCTTTGGGATCCACGGGCCTCGCGCTGCGCCCCTTTGACCTCTTTGGCCATCCGAGCGATGGCCTCGCGGCCGACGTTCATGGAGCGCAAGATGACCGGCGCGGGACCCGTAGGGCTCTGGACCATGGCCGCCAAGAGGTCTTCGCTCTCGGCGTAGTCTCTGCCTTGGCGCCGCGCTTCATCCACGGCCCCTTGCAGGAGCTGCTCGAGTCGCAGCGAGGGATAGACCTCGCCCTCGTTGAAGACCTTGGGGTAGCGCGCGGCCTCGCGCTCCAGGCGCCGCACCAGATAGTTCACATCCACGCCCAATCGCCGCAAAATGGCCAGGGCGTTGCCCTCTTGCAGCATGAGGGCGAGCAGATAGTGCTCGATCTCCACCTGCTCTTGGCGCATTTTTCGGGTCAAGGTCCGCGCATCGTTGAGTGCGGCGCGTGAAGGAGAACTCAACTTGTCGTAGTCCATGGCGCTCTCTCGTTTTCGCACAGCCACTGGGCTGTGAGGGGGGCATCTTCAGCAGCAGCAGGGTCTCACCGCACCCCGAGGCGCAGCTTCCAGACCGTCAGGAGGGCCTCGGCGGCGATGCCCGTGGTCATCTTGGAGATCCCCTGGGTGCGGTCAGGGAAGCGGATGGGGAACTCCACGATCTTGAAGCCCTTCAAGTGGGCGCGATACTTCAGCTCGATCTGGAAGCCGTAGCCCGCGGCGTGGAGCTGGTCCAGGGGCAGCGCGCGTAGCACCTGCGGTTGCCAGCAGACGAAGCCCGCCGTGAGATCGCGCTGGCGCATCCCCAGGACGGTGCGGGCGTAGAGGCCACCTCCCTTGCTCAGGGCGCGGCGCATCCAGTTCCAGTTCTCCGTGCCCCCCCCTTTGACATAGCGGGAGCCGATGACCACGTCGGCCTCGAGTGAAGCCTCGAGCATGGGCACCAGGTAGGCCGGCGGATGAGAGAAGTCGGCGTCCATCTCGATGAGGCGGTCGTAATGACGGGCCAGTCCCCACTTGAAGCCATCGACGTAGGCCTTGCCCAGGCCTTGCTTGCCGTTGCGGTGCAGGACATGGACCCGCGCCTCTTTGTCGGCCAGAGCATCGGCGATATGACCCGTGCCATCGGGGCTGTTGTCGTCGACGATGAGGAGCTCCGCCTTGGGGAGCACCTCGAGCACGGCCTGGGCGATGGCCTCGATGTTCTCCGCCTCGTTGTAGGTGGGGATGATGACCAGGGGCGCGAGTTCGGAATTGGCTTGCGACATGGTTAGTTCTCCTCAGGCTTGGCGCACAGGATACCGACCGGTGGGGCCAACACGACATCGACCCACGTCTCGAGGAGACCCAAATCGTCGAGGAGATCCAGGACGGTGTAGTGCGAGCGAAGGTCTTTGGCGTAGAGCACGGCGTTGCGCACCTGGACCGGGCTCAAGCCGAGATCTTGGAAGGTATGCGGCGCTTGGGCGGCGATCAAGCGCGACTGCAGCGTCGAGAGCGACGCGAGGCTGCCCGTGATGGGCCCCAGGACTTCGGACCAGGTCTCCAGGAGCAGGCCCAGGCGCGAGCGCAGCGCGTGCCGGCTGGGATACTTGCGTTGGGCCAGGGGCACGACCTGTTCGCTGACCCCGTAGGGGACGAAACGCTGCTGGAGGGTGCGCTCGTAGGCGGTCCAAGGCAGGTGGTGCATCACCAGGCGGTCCATCTCGATCTCCATGGGGTCGAGATCGCCCAGTTGCTCGTAAAAGGCCGCGCTCACCAGGGCGCACACCCCCGCGAGGGTGCCACCGTTGTCCAAGGTCTCCCCCTGGGCGGCGGCGACCACGGCCATGTAATCACCCATGAGGCGCTCCGCGCCGATCAGGGGCGCCGCGCTGTCTGCCACGCTCATGGCGAAGCCCATCAGCGCCAGGGCCTCACACAGCGCGGCCACGGCGTCTGGGTCGCGGCGGCCGATGTGGCCATCGCGTCCGGCCATCAGCGTGTGGGCGCTGCGGACCAGGGCCTGGGCCTGCGGCGCCAAGGTGCTGCCATCGAGGGCCGCCGCGAGTTGGGCGTCGGCCCAGGCCAGCTCGCGGCCGATGAGGTCGCCCACGCCAGCGCTGATCAAGGCCGGCGGTACCGCCACCATGAGGTCGAGGTCGAAGTAGGCCGCCACCGGCATGTGGCAGTGCTCGGTGTTGACCAGCCCATGGGCATGGATCTCGGCACTCGCCGCGGTGTAGGTCGCCGTGGTGGGCGCCGTGGCCACGCAAAGATAGGGGAGGGCAGCCTGGAAAGTCGCCACCTTGACGATGTCGTTGACCGTCCCGGCCCCGACGGCGAGGACCGCGGCGTAGGCCTGCTCGTCGAGCAAGGCCTGCAGGTGCCCGATGGTGTTGCGGTCGGCCACGGCCGGGCTGTCTGGCTTCTCGATGACGAAGAGCCTGTCGACAGTGAGTCCGGCGGCCAAGAAGGCATCGGCCACGGCCGCACCGACCACTTCCCAGCTCTTGCGATCGCAGACCAGGAGATAGGGGTTGGCCGAGGGCACCAGCTCTGCGGCGCCGTGGACGATGGCCGGCGCGAGGCCGCGGCCGATCTCGATGCGCCGCGTGGTGATGGCGCCGCTGCCCGGGTCGGCACCAGAAGTCCCTACACAATATGCGTCGATATTCCTAGCCACACATCCTCCTAGGCCGCGTCTCATGCCGCTCGCCGCGCGCAGCGTTGGGCTGAGAATCTAGGCGAAGTGGGCCAAAAATAGAAGGGACAGGCGTCTGGCCTGTCCCTTCGGTTCACGCCCCCCGAGGGGGACGTGGCTTCTCACACCGCAGCCCTCAGCGAGGGTATTTCACCTGCGACTGGGCCGCCTTGATGATGGAGCGGTAGACCTTGCCCGGAGACATGGAGATCCCCGTGAGCCCGATCAGGTGGAGACGCTCGATGGTGTAGACATCGCCGCCGTGCTCGCCACAGATGAAGATCTCGAAGTGGGGATCTTCTGCACGCGCTTCCTCGACGAAGATGCGCACCATTCGCTCGACGATGGGATCGATGGAGACGAAGGGGTGGCGCTGGAAGAAGCCGTTCTCGACGTAGTAGGGCAGGAAGCGATCGGCGTCGTCCCGGGAGATGGCCAAGGTGGTCTGGGTCAGGTCGTTGGTGCCAAAGGAGGCGAAGCCATAGGCCGGGTGCGCCTCTTTGGGGAAGCCCGGGACAGGTGTCCGGAGCGTCTGGACCATCTCCTTGCCTTGGAGGGCGGCGGCAGGCGTCTCGACCATGATGCCGAAGGCGTAGGGTACCCACACGCCACGCGCCGCATGGACCTCCTGGGAGGCTTTGCAGGCGACCTTCATCAGCTCCACCACCTCGCGGGTGATGATGGGCAGAGGCACCTCGATCTCCGGCTTGGGATCGAGACCTTCGGCGCGCAGGTCCGCGGCGGCCTCGAGGACGGCACGGATCTGGGCAGCGGGGATCTCGGGGTTGGTCACGGCCATACGCACCGAGCGGTGACCCAGCATGGGGTTCTCTTCGCGGTGCATGTCCGTGTTGACCGGGAAGAACTCGTGCAGGGGCGCGTCGAGGAGACGAATGGTCACGCCGTGGCCGTTCATGACGCGCAAGGAGTGTTTGAAGTCTTCCTTGGAGAAATTGTAGATCTCTTCCAGGGCTTTCTTGGCCTTGGCTTTGTCATTGCCGAAGAGCACTTCTTGGATGAAGGGCAAGCGGTCGCCGAGGAACATGTGCTCCGTGCGGAAGAGGCCGATACCGCGGGCGCCGTTGTCGTAAGCGGGTTGGCTCTCGGCGGCTTCGGCGTTGGCGCGGACGTGGAGGCTCTTGATCTCGTGGCACCAGGAGAGGATCTTGTCAGCGGCCGGCTCGAGCTTGTCGGGCACGGTGGTCGGCACGGAGCCGAGGAAAATCTCGCCCGTGGTGCCGTTGACGGTGATCACATCGCCGGCCTTGATGGTGTGACCATTGGCGACGAAGTGGTTGGCCTTGCGATCGATGGCGACATCCGACGCGCCCACCACTGCGGGGATACCCCAGGCGGTGGCCATGATGGCGGCGTGCGAGACCTTGGTGCCCGTGGAGGTCAAGATGGCCTTGGAGGCCTTCATGCCCTTGACGTCTTCCTGAGAGGTCATGACCGTGACGAGGATGACCGCTTCACCCTTGGCGGCCAGCTCGAGGGCGTCGTCCTGGCAGAAGACCACCTTGCCAGCGGCTGCGCCGGGCGAGGCCGCCGAGCCCTTGGTGATCAGCGTGGCTTCTTTGCGGTGCTTGGGCTCGATCTGGGGGAAGAGGAGCTCTTCGAAGCGCTCGGGGTTGACCATCATCACCGCTTCTTCCTTGGTGACGATGCCTTCTTCGTGCATGGCGGCGGCGATGACGGACTCAGCGCGGGCCGAGCGTTTGCCGTCGCGGATCTGCAACCAGAAGAGCAGGGGCACGCCGTCCTTCTCTTCGATGGTGAACTCCGTGTCCTGCATGTTCTTCAGGGCGCGCTCGAGGCGGTCGCCCGTGGTCTTCATCTCTTCGTAGATGGCGCGGAAGACGGGTTCATCGTGATCGCGCAGCACTTCGAGCGGCAGGGAGTTGCGGATACCGGCGACCACGTCCTCGCCTTGGGCTTGGAAGAGGACCGTTCCATCGAGCTGCTCTGAGGATTTGTGGCCCGTGCTCTTGTCGCGGGTGAAGAAGACACCCGTGGCGCAGCGCGGCGACTTGTTGCCGAAGACCATCTCTTGGATATTGACGGCCGTGCCGAGGTGATCGGGGATCCCTTCGAGCTGGCGGGTGAACACGGCGCGCTCGTTGCCCCAAGAGCGGAACACCGCCTCGGCGCTGCGGAGGATCTGATCCTCTGGCGCTTGGGGGAAGACCTGGTTGTTGGCGGTGTAGATGGCCTTGAAGCGGTTGATCAGCTCGCGGAGTTGATCCGGTCCGAGCTCGATGTCGGAGCTGACCTTGAGCTCTTCCTTGTACGCGTCCAGGGCGTGCTCGAAGGGGTCGTCGCCCTTGGCGTCTTTGATCTGGAGCACCACGTCGCCGAACATCTGGAGGAGGCGACGATAGGAGTCGAGCCAGAAGCGCGCGTTGTCACCCTTGGCCAAGTTGTCCACGATTTCGTCGTTGAGGCCGATGTTGAGGATGGTGTCCATCATGCCGGGCATGGAGAACTTGGAGCCAGAACGGGCCGACACGAGGAGGGGATTGTTGGGGTCACCGAAGCGCTTGCCCGCGACTTCTTCCATCTCCTTGAGGCCGGCGCGGATGTCTTGGACCAGCTCGGGCCGGATGGCCCCGTCGACCAGGTTGTGGGCGTGGAAGGTGGGCAGGTTCAGCACGGCGGGGACCCGCAGATCCAGCACGCAATGCATCAAGTAGAGGCCATAGCCTTTGCCGCCGAGCAGGCTCTTGAGTTCATCCTTGCTCATGCCTTCGAATTCGGGGAAGGTACGGCCTTTGGTAAAGAAATAGGTGCTGCGGTACTCGCTCATCAATCATCTCCTCGCAATCGGGTTCACCCTGTTATCCGTGGACTTTGCGCGACACTAGCAGGTGGTGCCTGCGCCGTCCGGCGCCTGGTAAGGCGCGCGTAAGATGCGACAAAGCGGCGCCTGGGTCAAGGGGACTTGGCGGCGGGCCTGTCGATTTCCTCCCCTCGCCGCGTTCTAGTCGATGCCGAAGAGGGCGAAGCTGAGGTAGCGACCCTCACGCAAAGCCGCCGGGACGGGGTGATCTGGCGCGGCACCGGCCGCCTCGATGAGCACGGCCTGGCGGCGGACGTGACCACAACGCTGGGCCACCACGCGCGCCAAGGCCTCGGCATCGATGACCTGGGCGCAGGAGGACAGAGCGAGCATGCCGCCTGGACGCAGCAGGGGTAGCGCGTCCCGCACCAATGCGCCGTAGTGCTCGAGGGCCTTGTCGAGGTCGCGCTGGCGCGGTGCGAGCTTGGGCGGATCGAGGGCGATCCCATCAAAGCGGCGCCCCTCTTCCGCCATGGCCTGCAGCTCGCGCAGGATCTGCCCCTGGCGCGGCTGCACGGTCGTGCAGTGGTTCAGGGCCATGTTGTGGGTCAGCAGGGCCAGCGCCTCGCGGCTGGAGTCCACCGCCGTGACCTGGCTCCCGCGTCGGGCTGCCTGCAGGGCGAAGCCGCCGCTGTAACAGTGACCGTCGAGGAGCTCGCCCCGGGCCAGCTCGGCGAAACGCAAACGATTGCGCCGCTGATCGAGGTAGTGCCCCGTTTTCTGTGCGCGCGCCGTTGGCAAGTGGAAGCGCACCCCTTCCTCAGTGAAGGTGGTGTCCGGCGGCAGTTCACCGCGCAAGGGCCCACACAGGTGCTGCACCTCTTCGGGGGTCCACCCTTCCATCTTGGCGGCGTCGCGGTTGACTTGCCCGACGATGGCCGCCTGGGGGTAGAGCTCCTGGAGGGCGTCGAGGAGCGGCACGCGCCGGTCGAAGATGGCCCGCGCCCCCCATTGGACGACGATCACCCGATTGAAAACATCGATGTTGAGGGCCGGGATGCCATCCCCTTCGGCATTGCAGAGGCGATAGGCGTCGTTGTCGGGGCGCCAGAGGCCCAAGCGCTCCGTGCGCAAGGTCTTGGCCCGGACCAAGCGGTCGCGAAAGAAGGCCAGATCCAGCGTCTGCCCCTCTTCCAGACCTGGCACCAGGCGCACGGCCAGAGCGGAGGTCGCGTGATAGAGGCCCGCGCCGATACGCACCCCACGCGGGTCCACGACCTCGACCAAGTCGCCCGTCTGTGCCTGGCCTTGGATCTTGGCCAAGGCCCCACGAAAGACCCAGGGATGCCCAGACCAAAAGGGCTGCGCTCGTCCGCTGCGGATGTGCACGGTCGCCACCACTGGGTCGGCCGTCTCTTCTTAGCGCTTCGAGAACTGGAAGCGAGCCCGCGCGCCGCGCAGACCGTACTTCTTGCGCTCTTTCTGACGCGCGTCGCGGGTCAAGAATCCGGCCGGCTTGAGCACGGCACGGAACTTCGGATCGTACTCCAGCAGCGCCCGCGCGATGCCCTGGAGCACCGCACCGGCCTGACCGGACTTCCCACCGCCGCGGACATTGATGAGAATGTCAAAGGCTTCGTGGGTATTGGTCAACAACAGCGGCTGCCTGAGCACCATGCGCAGGGTCGCACGATCGAAGTACGCATCGATCTCTTGCTTGTTGACAGTGATCTCGCCTTTTCCCGGGCGCAAATAAACGCGCGCAACCGCCGTCTTGCGGCGCCCAGTGGCCAACCATTGAAGCATCGCCATGATTATCGCTCCCTCGCGTTCTCTTGCAAAAGCTACAGTTCCAGCACTTCAGGCTGCTGCGCGGCATGGGGATGCTCGCTGCCAGCATAGACCTTCAACTTCTTGATCATTTGGCGACCAAGGGAGTTCTTCGGCAACATCCCCCGCACCGCCAGGAAGAACATGTCCTCCGGGTGACGCTGGACGAGCTTCTCGGCCGTCACGCTCTTGATGCCGCCTGGATAACCCGAGTGCCGGTGGTAGAGCTTCTGGCTCCACTTGTTACCCGTCAGCACGACTTTGTCCGCGTTGACGACGATGACGAATTCACCCGTGTCGACATGAGGTGTAAAAACGGGGCGGTGTTTCCCGCGCAAAATGGTGGCTACCGTTGTCGCTGCGCGTCCAAGACGCTGGCCAGCAAGATCAACCACGTACCACTTCCGCTCAACCTCGAGGGGTTTGGCGCTGTACGTCTTCATGAATGATGTCCTTCTCGGTCACTGGAGCTGTTCGGGTCCGTTCGATGGTCTCATTACCAAAATGAGCCGCCAAACAACTAGGGCCAAGGGCGTTTATTCGATCCTGACCAGCATGTCAAGATCCCTTTTTGGTGCCACCCTCCTTCGGGCAGCGCGCCCCGCGGCCAAGCTAGCTCAGGCCGCTCCCGTTGCCAACCCAAGCCCAAGCGGGCATTGACGCTGGACCAATGCCGGTGCTATCCACACAGGAGTGTCGAGCGCGCCAAGACGCGCCACTTCAGCCCCGCTGGGGCATGGGAGAATGACCATGGGCTCCATCCCCGACGTGGTCCGCTTGCTCTACGCACGACAAGCCCCCTCACCCATCAATTGGTACGCGCAAGACGATTACGAAGGCTGCCTTATCAGTTGGGATCCACCCGACGCCGCCGTCCTCGGCTACGTCTTCTTCCGCACCAACGAGAGCCTCGAAGACGACTGCGCCTACGATCTGCTCGAGGGCTACCTCGACGACGTCGCCGATCGACTCGACATCCCTCGCCCCATCAACTGCCTCGTAGACGACCAGATCCACGACCGCAACCGCTACCTCATCCTCGCCCGCACCGCCACGGGTGACTATCTCTGGGTCGAAGGCGCGCGCAGCGACAGACTCTTGCGCGGCCAAGACGTCTCCAAGCTCGGCCCCCTCGCTTTCTGGTCCAACCCCTATGGCGAGAGCCCTCTCGGCAAAGAGCCGCGCCGCCTCGGCTACGCCAACGTCAGGGTCGGCGACTTCTGTGGCTTCTCCTGGGACTATCCGCAGGACATCCCCAACGTCCCCGGCTACGACCTCATCGTCAGCCGCCAGCCCATCAGCCCTCACACGGGCGCCGAACACGACATCCGGGAATTCAAGAGGGTCCTCAAAGGCGACTACGGTGCCTCCTATGCCATCGAGCCTTTCGTCAACGGCATCATCGACAACGTCACCGAACCCGATCGCTACTGGTACTACGCCCTCTTGGCGCGTCTGCCCACGGGCGGGCGAGTCCAGCTCCCCATGCGTCACCACGATCAACCCTTTCCGCAAGGCCGACCCTTTCGTTACCTCGTCGATCGCGGCAAAGGATGGGGCAGCGGCAAGGACATGATGGAGAACGGCTTCGCCAACTGGCGCCGTCGCTGCCTCGAGGGAGAAGCCGTCCCAGCCCCTGCGGCTGCCCCTTCCGCCCCCGAGCCCCCACCGCCAGAGCGCGACTCCGCACCCAGCCCGCGCCCCGTGAGCAGCCCCGCGGCGCCCGCGGCCACCCAACGACCGTGGCTGGTGGTCAGCGCCGACCCCGGCCTCTGCCCCGCCGTTTACGGCGATGACCCCACCCTCTTTGGCCTGCGCTTGAGCTGGCCCGGCGAGGAAGGACAGGAGGTCATCGCCCTGCGCGGCCGCGATCCCTTCGCCGTCGAGGGCATCGAGGCGCTCCTCACCCGCCCCGACCCCATGCCGCCAGGCATGGATCGCCTGCGCTTCACCTCGCAGAGCCGCGCCTCCCTCCTGGATCTCGACTGCCATGACCGGCGCCATTACGTCGTGGCCGTCCAAGACCCAGCCACCCAGCGGTGGCAGAGCGTGATCGGCCTGGTCTTGCGCCCCCTGCAGTATTTGCCGAGCGGAGACGGCGAGTCCATCTGGGGTCACCCCGACGGCCCCCTGCAAGACCGCCTCCTCCACACGGTCGAAGTCGAGAGCGGCACCCGCCGCCAGGATCCCCTGGCCTTCGAGCTCGGCGCCCACGAGGTCCTCGGCGAGAGCGCCGTCGAAGTCTACGTCTTCAATCGGCCCGTCGACTGGCACCAGAACGATCTCCAAGTGGTCCACGCCTTCCACACCCTGCAACGCCAAGGACACAGCGAGCTCGGCGTCGCCTACCGCCTCAGCCCAGACGTCACGGGCTTCATCGACGACGTCTCGGCGCCTGGCGAAGATCGCTACTATGGCGCCTCGGTCATCGACTTGGCCGGCAACCGCGTCCCCGTACCCGTCTTCTGCTTTGGCGAACGCGCCGACGCGGCTTGGCCACGGCTCTCGACTGTTGCCACGACGGACGCCCGTCCAGGAGACGCGCACGACCCGCCCCCCCCGGCACCCCAACGGCGCACCCCCGACGCGATCTTCGCCCAAAAAGACGACCTCAGCCCCGACAGCGCGCACTATACCCGCGACCCCGTCGACGATGACGACGTCTTGATAAAAGAGGAGGTCATCCGCCTCGACAAGGTCGGCCCCGAGGACTTCGACAGCGCCCGGGCCCAGCTCCAAGACCTCGCCAAGGCCTTCACCGATGACGACCCCGAGCCCCCGCGCCGCAAGCGCCTCTCCTTCGACGAGATGCTCGCTCAAGAGGACGACTTCATCCCCGAC
>CAYVQF010000004.1:0-49835 GCA_964454015.1 uncultured Myxococcales bacterium | reverse complement strand
CACCGATGACGACCCCGAGCCTCGGCGCCGCAAGCGCCTCTCCTTCGACGAGATGCTCGCTCAAGAGGACGACTTCATCCCCGACCGGGAGCCCGAAGACCCCGTCGCAGCCGCCTCTGACCCGGATGGGGACGCGCCCACCGATGACGACCCCGAGCCTCGGCGCCGCAAGCGCCTCTCCTTCGACGAGATGCTCGCCCAAGAGGACGATTTCGTCCCCGACAAGGCGCCCGAAGCCCCCGCCGCTGCGGCCTCTGACCCGGATGTGGACGCGCCCACCGATGACGACCCCGAACCACGACACCGCAAACGCCTCTCCTTCGACGAGATGCTCGCCCAAGAGGACGATTTCATCCCCGAGTCCACGGCCTCCTCCGACGCCCTCCCCTCCCCTCTGGAGGACGATCTCTACCAACTCGACCGGCACCCTGCCGAACCCGCTCTGGCCGACGGCGACGTCCTCCTCATCGAAGCCGAGGCTTTCGATGGGCCTGCGCCCGCTCTGGCCGCAGCGGACGAAGAGAAGCTGCCGGGCTCCGACATCCTCGAGGGCGTCGATGCCGATGAGGCACCGCCCGCATTGTCCGTGAGTGGTTTGTTGCGCATCCCCAGCGACGCGACGCCATCGGAGCCGGTCGCCGGCCTGGTGACCCATGCGGTCACCACGGGGCAGTTCTCAGCCATCTCCCACACCCCTTCCCACGCCCTGGCTCCGGTCAACCCGGAGGAGGAGGGCGACGACGGGGCTGAATCCCCCGCGACAGGGCTCCATACGGCGCGGCTGCGGGCCATCAGTGGTCCGCCAGCCGCGCCTCCAGCCGACGTCCCAGAGGCAGAGCCTGAGCTCGACGATGTGGCCGCCCTCTTTCGGCGTTCTGCCGCGCACCACCCCAGAGTCGAGGCAGAGAGCGCGGCACCACAAAGCACGGCGGCAGATAGCGCCCCTGAGTGGAGGTGGATGCTCGTGCAGCGGCAGTGGTACTTCGCGCGCTATCGCTGGGAGCCGTGCCCGTCGGAGGTGCGCGTTTTCTGGAGCGACGCCAAGCACGCGCCGCCTCTCGACGGCGCGACGATCGACGCGCCGCCGCCAGAGGTCGCCGTCTTCACGCCAGACTATCACGTCTTCATCGACAACCTGACCCAGACCCAGGCCTACCTCTTGGCGGCGGCGCGCGGCGCTGACGGCACCTGGCGTCCCATCCCCTTGACTCGGCTCGCCCCCCCTTGGGAGGGCGAGAGCAAAGAGGCGCTCCTCCTCGACGAGAGCGTCTTCCACCGCTTGGACCGCGCCGTGGCGCGCCGCGTCGCCAACGCCCGCCGTCACCTGGCGCAGGGCCGCCGGCTCGAAGCGCAAGCCGAGCTCGACAAAGCGCGGATGATCGCCCCGGACCACGTCCGCATCAACGCCTTTGCCTGGGTCAACCTGCGCGAGGAGGAAGCATGATCGAGACCTTTGGCCCCTTTAGCCCCCAAGTGGACCCCAGCGCCTTCGTGCACGCGAGCGCCCTCCTCATCGGCGAGGTCACCCTTGGGCCAGACGCCTCGGTGTGGCCGCAGGCGGTGATGCGCGGTGACGTCGGCGCCCTCATCCTCGGGGCCGCCTCCAACCTCCAAGACGGCTCGGTGGTCCACTGCACGGAGGGTCTCTCGACGACCCGGATCGGCGCCCGGGTCACAGTAGGGCACAACGTCATCGTCCACGGCGCCCACATCGATGACGATTGCCTCATCGGGATGGGCGCCATCATCCTGGACAACGCCCACATTGGCCGCCACTGCATCATCGGCGCCGGGACGCTGATCACGCAGAACAAAGTCATCCCGCCGGGCTCCATGGTGATGGGCTCACCAGGGCGCGTGGTTCGTGCGCTCCGGGACGACGAGGTCGCTTGGATCGAGAAGAGCTGGCAGCACTACGTCGAGCGCAGCCGCCGCTACCTGGCGGCTGCGACGCCGCGCTGAGCAAGACTCTTGCGCCCAAGGCCGCGGGGCTCAGCGCTTTTTCTTGCGCTTGCCGTCCTTCTTCTCGGTCTTGGCGTCCGGGCTGCTCTCCTCTTCGGCCTCTTCGCCGCTGTCGACCTCTTCGGGGGCCGCTTCCAGCGCCACAGGCTCAGCGCCGTTGGTCAGGCGGCGGATTTTGTCCGCCAGCTCGCCGCTGTTCTCGGCAGAAGACTCCAGGTAGGCCGCGAGGTCATGCACATCGGCCGCGTTCCACTCGGCGATGTCATCCTTGATGCCTTTTCCTTTGCGCCAATTGCTGAGCACATTCCTGGCGGATTGGTAGTCGAAGCGGCTTTCCAGAAGATTCAGGATCTGGGTTCGCATTACCTTTGCCCCCATGGCCCGGTCCCCTCCCTGTATGGAGTTAGAGAATTGGTGCTTCCCACAGACGGTTGCCCAAACGGCTCGGCGCCCACGCACACCCGACGGGAATCAACGGCATCTTCGGGCCTACCCCATGAAATCCCACCTTGTCAATCTTGCAGGGCGTGGAAAGCACAAAGCTCCCCCTCGCTTAGTGCAAAATCAACAAGAAACGCGCAAGCTGCGCCTCAGCAATGCGGCGCTCCTCTGGGTCCAAAAGATCCGTCTCGAGATAGAGCTGGGGATCGAAGGGCAAGCGCGCGTCTGAAGGCCCCCAGTCCATCAGGGCCTGCTTCTGGGCACAGCTCGAGGCCGCGTCAGGGTACCCCAGAAAGAGGCCATTGGGGAAAGCCCGCTCACGTCCCGGGAAGGTGCGAAAGGCGCTCGCCAGCCCCGGAGCGAGGTCGAAGAAGGCCGCCACCCGCGCCAGCTCGGGGCACGCCACCTCGACCCGATCGGCGCGTTCCTGGTCCAAGGCCTGCATCACGTAGTCACCAAAAAGCCGCCGAGTGCGCCGCACCAGCTCACCGGCGTCCTCTGCTGCCACGGCCAAGCGCAGGGTCGGCGCCTCGCGCGGCGCGGTCCCACAGCCAAAACGCAAGGTCCGCAGCGGTGGCGCCAGCTTGCAGACCACGAAGCTCCCAAGCATGTCCTGCCCCCAATCACACGGCGGCGACGCGCTCAGGGCCTGCATCCGCAGATAGCAGGGCACCGCAGCATCCGCCAAGCGATCCACGTCTTCTGGATCCACGGGCCAATGGTCGGGCGGCGGCGGCGACGGCGGTGGCAACAAGACCTGGCAACCCGAGATCCCAACCAGGCCGATCAGGAGCACCAGCAGCGCCGCGACCTCAGGTCGAATCCGCCGCCAGCGCATGCGGTTTGTGCGAGCGTCCTTGCGCAATGAAATCCCCTCTAAAGGCATAGCGAATCAGCTCGATGGGGTGGTAGGCCTCGCGCCCACAGCCGTCGACGATCTGCTGCCGGCAGCTCGTCCCTGCCGCCGCGATCCAGGCCTCGGGCGCCGCGGCGCGCACCGCAGGAAAGAGCACCTGCTCTCCGATCCGCATGGACAATTCATAGCTCTTCTTCTCGTAGCCGAAGGAGCCTGCCATGCCACAGCAGCCGCTGGGGATGACCTCCACGGAGAAGCATGGCACGGCCCGCAGGGCTCGCGCCAGCACGTCGATGCCGAGCAACGCTTTGTGATGACAGTGGCCGTGCAGCAGCACCCGCTCCTCCCGGGCGTTGAAAGGCAGCGTCACCCGCCCCTCGGCCAGAGCGCGGCCGACGAAGACGTCCACCAGATCCACCTGGCGCGCGACGGCCCAAGCCGCCTCGCGCGCGGCGGGCGCGACCAGATCGGGCGCCTCGTCGAGGAGGCCGAGCACCTCGCTGGGCTCGATCCCCAGGATGGGCAGCCCCCGGGCGGCATAGGGCGCGAGCTCGGCCACCAAGGCCTCGAAAATGGTGCGGGCCTCGTCGAGATAGCCTTTGGAGAGCTGGGGCCGCGCCGCGCCCACCCGCCGCGCGACGTGGACCTGCCACCCGGCGCTCTCCAAGACGTCTACCGCCGCCAGAGCGAGCCAGGGCTCTTGATAGGCCGTGAAGGTGTCCACGAAGAGCACGACCTCGCCTGCGGTGCCACTGCCCCCAGGGCGCCGCTGGGCCAGCAAGCGCTGCGCCGAGTCGCGCGCAAAGGGCGGCAAGCTCCGCCGCGGGTCCACCCCGAAGGCTCTGGCCATCAGCGCTTTGCCCAAGCGCGACGCCAGCCACGCGTTGGCTAGCCCGGAGAAGCGTTGGGCCAGCCGATAGCCGCCGTCGGGCTTACCAAAGAGCCACTCTGCCCGGCTCCCGCGCCCCGCTTGGCGGCGCAAGTAGAGCAGCTCCGACTTGAGGCGAGCCATGTCGACATTGGCCGGGCACTCGCTCTTGCACGCCTTGCAGCTCAAGCAGAAGGCCATGACCTCCTCCAGCTCGGGGGCGCGCATGGCCTCGGGCGCGGGCGCCGCGAGGAGGAGCTGGCGGATCACATTGGCGCGCCCACGGGTGCTGTGTCGCTCATCGCCCGTGGCCATATAAGAGGGACACATGGTCCCGCCAGCGGCCACGGGTTTGCGACACACCCCAGCGCCATTGCAGTTCTCGACGGCTCGAAAGAGACCGCCTTCGCGGGCAAAGGAGAAGCGCGAGGTGATCTCCGGGACCTCCCTCCCTGGGGGGTAACGCAGGTGGGTGTCCATGGGCTCGGGATCGACGATGACCCGGGGATTGAAGAGGCCCTGGGGATCGAAGAGGGCTTTGACCTCGGCGAAGAGCGCCACGACCTCGGCGCCCAAGACCCGCGCCAGAAAGGGACTGCGCACCCGGCCGTCGCCGTGCTCGCCCGTGATGGTGCCGCGGAAATCGCGCACCAGATCGGCCACCTCGCCGGCGATCTCGACGGCTTTGGCCATGTCCTCCCGCTTCTTGGGGTTGAGCTCGGGACGCAGGTGCAGCTCGCCCACGGAGGCGTGGGCGTAATAGACACAGGCCGTCTGGTGCCGCGCCAGGAGGTCGCGAAAAGCGGCGATATAGCGCGGAAGATCGGCCACGGCGACGGCCGTGTCCTCCACCAAGGTCAGCGCCTTGACGTCGCCCAAGAGACCCATGAGCAGGCCGAGGCCGGCCTTGCGCAGGGCCCACACGCGCTCGGCTTCACTGCCACTCAAACGCACCTGGGCGTAACCCACCGCCTCTTGCGCGCACCAGGCGCAGAAGCCATCGACCCGCGCCGCGAGGGTGGCCGCGTCGGTCGCGAAGAACTCCACCACCAGGACCGCGTCGGGATCACCCACCAGCCAGGCGCGGTTGCGCGCTTGCTCGAGGTTGTCTTTGGTCGCGTCCAAGGTGCGCTTGTCGATGAGCTCTATCGCCGCAGGCTCATGGGGGAGGGCCTGGACCGTCGCCGTCAGGGCCGATTCCAGGTCGTCGAAGTGGAGGACGACGAGGGACTTGTGCCGCGGCAAGGGTACCAAGCCCACGGTGATTTCCGTGACGATGCCCAAGGTCCCCTCGCTGCCGCAGACCAGCGCAGCCACATTCCATGCCGGCCCCGTCGGCACGAAGGGCTGGGTGAGCGCCAGGGCGTCGAGGGCGTAGCCCATGTTGCGCCGTTTGACCGCCGGATCGGGGAAACGCTCCAGGATCAGCTCCCGCTCGCGGCGGAGCAAGGCCAACAGCCCGCGGTGGATCGCCCCCTCCACCCCAGGTCGGGCGGCGCAGGCTTCGAGGCTCTCCGCCGGCTCGGCGCCAAAGCGCACGACGCTCCCGTCGGCCAGGACCATCTCGACTTCCAGCACGTGAGCGCGCGTGTCGCCATAGAGGATGGAGTGGGAGCCACTGGAGTTGTTGCCGACCATTCCCCCGATCATGCAGCGATTGGCCGTGCTGGTGTCAGGGCCAAAGAACAAGCCATGGGGCGCCAGGGCGCGGTTGAGATCGTCCAGGATCACCCCGGGCTGCAGCCGCGCCTGGCCGCGCTCCAGGTCGATCTCCAGCAAGTCCCCCATGAAGCGCGAGACGTCCACCACCAGTCCGGGCCCAACGCTCTGTCCGCTGAGGCTGGTGCCTGCCGCCCGCGGTGTGAGCGGGATCTGGTGCTGGGCGGCGAAGCGAACGATGGCCACCACGTCTTCCCGATCTTTGGGGTAGACCACCCCCAGGGGTTCGACCGCGTATAGGGAGGCATCGCACGCAAAGAGGAGGCGATGGAGGCGATCCGTGTGCACCTCTCCTTTGATGCGTTGCGCCAGGGCGCGCTCGAGGGACCTGTCCAAGCTTGACTCCTGCACCGCAGCAGGGGCGATCGCCCCTGCGCCCGAATCGATGGCCAACAGCAACCCTTCCCACCCGATTTAGGGAGAAAACTTATCCACAGGCTGCCCGACCTGAAAGGACCCATATGCCTCGTCCCCTGTCAAGCGCAAAATGCACCCTGACCCACCGCGTCATGCTTTTTCCCTTTGTTTACTAGACATTGCTCGCCGTTCCCTCATGTTCGAGTTCAGCGATCCCCAGTCAAGACGGCATGGGGGCGATCCGCCAAAACCTGTGGATAAGCTGTGGGCAACTTGTGAATCGCTGCGCTACACCTTCCCTGAAGACAGCCTTAAGTCCATGAGCCAACAAATTTCTTCCCCTGTCCCCAGGCTGAGGATGAGCGGCCTAAGTGTCGCTTGTAGGAGCGCCAGCGTCCCGCGCAGATCCTCGGGCCACTCCATTTTCAGGCAATTGTCAAGCGCTCTTTTCGCCCCCGCCCGCTGCTGAATCCGCAAGCGCTGCGACCAACGCAGAAGCTCCGTTTTCAACGCCTCATAGCCGCTCTCGTAACGATGTTTGCGCAGACGCACCCACAAGCGCCGCATAATCTCCACCCCCGCAGGCGATAGGGTCAGCGGCAGGGGCGCACGCCAGACCTCGGTGACCTCTGCCTTGGACAAGAGCGCCCGAGCCCACTCGGGGCTGCAGGGCACCCAGGCTCCAGACGCCAGCGCCGTCCACAGCGGCGGGCGCCCTGTAGGCTGAAGCACCACCCTCAACCCGGAATACACCTCCCCACGCGCCGCGCGCAGCGCCTCCAAGCGGCCGATGGTCGTGGCGCGTTGGCGCAGGGTGTGCGCCTGCCGCAAGGCCTGCGCGTCGAGCCACGGCGCGGCGCCATCCAGGCGACAGGCGCCGATGTAGACCCGCGACTCCACCTGGCCGCTGCGCACGATGCGGCCGTTGCGCTGGGCGAGCACCACGGGGTTCCACGGCGTGTCGAGGTGCACCAACATGGACGCGCCCTGCAGGTTGTGGCCGGCGCTCAGCAGGTCTGTCCCCACCAAGAGGCGAATCCCGTCGCCACCTGCGGACGCCGTTTCGGGCGCGAAGGCCTCCAGGACCCACCCGGCCTTGACCCGCAAGCGCCCCACCCGGGCCTCGCGATGGCTCAGGAAAGCGCAGCGCCAGCGCTCGCCCAAATGCCGCGCCACGACCTGGGCCGTCTCGGCATAGTGGCTAAAGAGCAAGACCCGGCGGCGGCCACGGCGAAAGCCCTGGTGCTGCTCCAACCACGCCGCCACGGCCAGCGCCTTCTCGTCCTCGGCCAGGCGCGTCGGGCAGAGAGCCGCCGCCTGCGCCGCAAGCTCACCCAGGCGCTGCGCCACCGCCGCCACCCTGCGGGACAGCTCCGGGTCGCGCCGCCCTGCCGGCCACGCAAAGGCCAGGGGGAGCTGTAAAGGGCCACTGCGGCCAAAGAGGTGATAGAAGGCGCGGCGGTCCATGAGCGCTCCCTGCGGGCCCTGGCAGCGGCGGTAGTAGCGATGCAAGCGGGCCAAGGTCGCGGCGAAGGCCGCGGGGTGACTGCGCAGGCGCTCCCACAGCAGGGCCCGCAAGAGGCTCTCGCCCGCACCATCACCCTCGCGGGCGGCGACGTTAGGCCACTGCAGGGCCGCGACCTCCTCGACCAAGCGCTGCCATGGGGGAAGCAGCGCCGGCCCGGCCAAGGCATGAGAGATCTCCTCGCCGTGCACCGCCAAGTCCCCTGCCCCTTGGGCCAAACGCGGCGCCAACGACCAAGGTGCCGCCCCCAAGCCCAGCGACCCCGGCGCCCCCACGTGGCCATCGGCGTCACCACCGTGCACGCTGAGGGCGGACCACGCCATGGCCAAGGCCTCTTCCGTATCATCCGTAGGACGCATCCCGCAGAGGTCCAGCAGAGCCGCCACGTCGCCTAGGCCCAGGTTCAACGGCGTCGCCGTCACCAGACACAGGGCGCCGCGCACGGAGGCTGCTGCCAGGGCGGCGTAGCGCAGGGTGTTGGGGTTGCGAAAGTGATGCGCCTCGTCGACGATCCACATGCGCCGGCCATGGGCCACCTCCGGCAGCCCCCCCAGACTGGCGCGACGATGAGAATAGAACGCCGCCACGGGCACGGCGAGCTCGGCGCAGACCCGGCGCCACATCGGCAAGAGCCGCGCCGGCGCCAGCACGCAGAGCTCCACCCCCATCTGCCCCGCGGCGACCCGACCCAAGCTCGCCGCCACGTAGGTCTTGCCGCTACCCAGCGGCGTGCACAGCGCCACGGCGCCATAGAGTTGGACCCGTTCCCATGCCTGGCGGAGGACGCGCCGCTGCTCTGGATAGAGCGCACCCATCTCGGAGGCGCGGCGCGACAAGGGCGTCACGCGCTCGGCCAGAGCCCGAGCGACCAAGGTCCACGGTGCGACTGCGCGGCCCTCATCCATGGCCTACACTCCTATGGCGGACAGTGAGCGCTCGGCGTGCCGCGCCAGGGCCGCGTCCACCCGCCGCTCTATCGCTTCGTTGAGCGCCTCATCGGCTCCAGCGCACTCATGGGCGCGCGCCGAGAGCGCTGCCAGGCGCCGGCGCTCCACCGGCGCGACGGCGCCGAAGGGCCACGGCAACAGGGAGATGACCCAAGAGAAGTAGCGGTGATAGCCCCCGCGAGCCGGCTCGGCGATGGCGTCGGCGAAGGCTTGGGCGCTGCGGCTGTTGAGCAGCGCCGCCAGCAGGTAGCCCGTCTCGTCATCGGGGACGGCGGTGTAATAGACCGTGTTGAGCGGGAGGACCAAGTCGGCATGGGCCGGCACATAGCTGGCGGCGACCCGGCGCCCGATGTCGCGCCACACCACCTTGGCTTTGCCCATGTCTGGGTGCACCCTGAAGAGGGTCCACAGGGGCTCATCGGGCCGCAGCCCTTTGCGGCGCTGCAGTTGCGCTGCGTGCCGCGCGAGCCAGGTCTGCGCCAGGGCTGGCAGCGCCTCCCGCCGCGGCCACGCCTCCAGCTCACTGTGGTAGCCAAAAATCATACGCTGCGTGGCCGCGGCGCCGTAGGGAGAGAGATCGGCGCCACGCAGCACGGGCACCAAGACCTCTCGCTCCAACGCCACCTCGCCCCACTCCCCGAAGTCCGCCCTCAACACCGCCGCGGCCGGATCGCCGGCTGGCGTCAGCGCCCGTGGCACGAAGAGCTTCCTGGCCGCGCTGAAGATGCCCCGGCGCAGGGTGAATTGCTGCCCCACCTGCACGCCGTGCTCGTTGAGGAGGCAGGCCTGCGCCTGGCTGCCCAAGCGCCACGGCGAGGAGAGGTCGTCGGGGACCAGGCGCAGCCTGGCTTGGTCGACCAAGCGCAAGGGGGGGGTGGCGCCGCCGCTGCCCGCGCCCGATGCCGCGTCACCCTCGCCCGTGACCGTGGCGATCCACAGCGGCTGTCCCTGACGCGGCGCCGCACGTTTGACCAAGACCAGGCCTGCGGGATAAGTGGCGGCCTGAAAGAGATCGGCCCGCGACCAATCGATGATGCCGGCGATCTCCGCCTCCCGCCCGACGAGGCGCCTGAAGGCGCCGCCGCCCAGGGCAGTGAAGAGCTTGACGGGCAACAGCATCGACGCCACCCCGCCAGGTCGCAACAGGGCCAGGGAGCGCTCGACGAAGAGGGCCGCCAGATCGACCTGACCCGCCTGGGCTACGCCACCCTTGCGTCCCCCGCGCTGCCACGCGCTGCCGTGCAGCACCTGGTAGCGGCGCTTGAGCGCCCGTTTGTAGGCCTCACTCAAGCGATGCGGCCGCACCCACGGGGGGTTGCCGACGATGACATCGAAGCCTCCTTGCGCCATGTGCTCGGCGAAATGCAAGGCGAAAGAGAAGCCTGGCGCGCGCCCGTGGTTCATTTGGGCCACCTGCTCCTCCAGAGCGGCCAGGCGCAGGGTGAGGTCTTTCTTGTGGGCGAGCTCACCCGCTGAGAGCGCCCGCGGGCAGCCGAAGAGATCCGGCGTCACGGCGACGCGGCGCAGCGCGTCGAGGCGCGCGCGCAACGCCGCCTGGGCCCGCTCGAAAGCCAGCGCCTGGAGGGACCTCTCCTTGACGGCGATGCGCTCGGCCAGGCGGCGCTTGTGCCGCCCCGTGGCCCGGCCATAGCGCCGCTTCAGGCGCGCCAAGGCCCGCGCGCGCTCTGGCCGCCCCAGCCCTTCCGATTCTTGCCACAGCAACAAGGGGTCCCAGTCGCCCGCCTCGAGCAGGGCGTCGCCGCAGCGCATGGCGTAGTCCAGGTTGGGGAGGGGCGGCACCTCTTCGGCTCTCTGGGCGGGGCTGGTCACCAACAGAGCCAACCACAGGCGCAGCTCGCAGATGCGCAGCGCCAAGGGGTTGATGTCGACCCCGAAGAGGTTCTGGGTCACGATATGGTGCCGGATCTCGTGGACACAGGGCTTCGTCCCCAGCCGCCGGGCGAGGGCGAGCCGCGCCGCTTGCAGCGCCTCCAAGGTCCCCATGATGAAGGCCCCGGAGCCCACGGCCGGATCGAGGACCCGCACCTGGGCCAGGGCCCCCTCCAGGGCGGCCGCGACGGAGCGGCTCAGGCCTTGCCCTCGCCCCAGGAAGAGCGCTTCCAGCCGCGGCGGCACCACCAGGCCTTTGCGCTCGAGCACGTTGGCGCTGTAGCGCACCAAGGCCGCCACGACCAAACGCTGCACCACCGCCTGAGGTGTATAGAAGGTCCCAGACTGGCTGCGCTCCTCTGGGTGCATCATGCTCTCGAAGACCCGACCGAGCATGGCCGGCCCAAGGTAGGCGGGATGAGGCGCTTGGGTGAGCTCGTGGGTCATGAAGCGATAGCGGCCGAAGAGGCGCTGGATCACCCGCCACAGCACCGGGTCGGACAGGGCGTGGGCGAGGTGCGCCCGGTCGAGGGCCGTCGCCTGAAAGAGGCCACCGTTGAGGAAGGGGATGGCCCCCAAGGCGCGCGCTTCGGCCGTGCGTCCCTTCGCGGAGCGGTTGAGCGCCCCGAAGAAGAGCGGCGTCAGCAGGCTCTGGGAGAGGCTCTCGCCCGTGGCGATCCGCTTGGCGCACTCTTCGAGGAGGAAAGCCGGGCGGCCATCGAGCCACCCGCGCGAGGCGACAAAGGCTAGAAACAGTAAGCGGTTGAGGACGAGCTGGGCCAGGGCGTCGGCCTCCTCCACTGGGAGCCCGTGTTGGCGACACCAGGCAGCGCTCAGCTCGCGCCAGGCCGCCTTGAAGTCGCGGACGAAGCGCAGATCCAGCGGCTGCTGCTCCATCCCCTCCTCCACGGCCAAGAGCGCCTCGAGGCCGACGCTGCCCGGCTCGAGGCGCGCCAACACTTGTTCGAGGAAGGCCTCGGGCGCCAAGGAGCGTCCCCACAGCACCTGGCGGGTGCCCACCTTGGGCGCCGTGACGATGAGCTCATTGGCCTCCGCCATGGCGGTGATGATCGGCCACCCGCCCCATGCCTGGGTGATAGCCCGCACCCACTGCCGCGCCTGGGTGCAGGTGACCTTGTGCGGCGTCGTGGTGTGCCACAGGCTAAGCTCAGCGCCGCGGTAGAGGAGGGCGAGGCGCACCCCTCTGACGTTGACCACCGCGGCCTGGGCGGGTGCGCCCAGGTGACAGCGCTCGGCCACCTTGGCGGCGAAACGAGCGCAGGCACCACTGACGCCCCGAGGCATTGCCTGGGTCTGCGACCCAGGCAATGCCTCGGGGCTGGTCTGCATCGCGCACGGCGTCTTCATGGGGCACCTCTCGAGGCAAGGCTTTGTCGTTCACCACGACGCCCCAGGCGGAGCGCCGGTGGCGGTGGCAGAAGCCGGCACCCCATCGACCCGCGGAAGCGTCACGTGATCTATCGGCAGGTGGCCGCGAAAAATTGCCGCCACCCCAGAACATCGCGCCATGCCGGCCAGGTGGCCATCGGCCATTCACCTATTTCTGCGCCCCCTTAGGGCTCAGCGATCGAAATAGATATTTTTGCCGCTCGCCGACAGGGGGATCCCCATGATCACCTCCGCCGCCAACAAGCCCATGCGGCGCGCGCTGACGCCGATGCGGTACATGATCCGGTTGTCCACGTTGAGCATGGACGCGACCTTGACCGCCGATCCCAAGGCAATGCCTAGATCCAACAGGTGGAGCGCACAGCTCGGGCCAGCAAATTCCCCGTCGACCGTGTGCATGGGCGGACAGCGCAGGGCGCCGCACGCGCCGCAATTGAGCCCCAAGGGCTTGACCCCGTGCAAGCCCAGCAACAACACAGCGGCGCTCGCGCGGACGTTCTCCGCGTCCCGGTCGAAGTTCCGCTTCTCCTGCTCGCGCCCATAGGCCACCATGTCATCGGCCAAGGCGTCGAGGACCTCGCCCTCGAGCACCTCCAAGACCACATAATCGCGGCCAGCGCTCTTGGGCGCCGTGCGCGCGGCGATAGCCATCAGATCGGCGACCATGCGAAGGCCGTTCATCGTCACTCCTCGCTCAGAGGACCCCCTAGCGGGCCGTGCACCATGATGCGTCACCCAGGCCTTCGGGTCCACTCGCCGCAGACCGCGCCACCACTGGCCCACAGAGATGCCCTTGACGCACCCGAGGCGGCCCCGGATACTGAAGCGGCAAACCAGTGGACAGCCCCATCGAGGCTGTCCTTCTGCATTGAAAGGATTGGCATGCGCACATCGACTCGCCCACTGGACCGCCTGCTGGCCATGGGTCTCTTTTTAGTCATTGGTGCCGGCTGTGGCCAAAGCGCTAGCTGTGGCTGCGGCGACAACGCCCCCTACCCGGCCGAGGGCTTGGTGGTCCACCAAGGCATGCAGCTCAGGCTCACCCCCTCGGGCATCGAGACCCTCGAGGAGGCCGTGGTCCCCATGATCCTCGACGCCATGGGCGGCGAATCCATCGGCGTCTGCATCCCTGCCAACTCCAGCTCCTATCCCAACTACTGCCACAACAACATCACCTGTGACGATGGGAGCGCGGGCTGCCAGCTCGACATGCGCATCACCGACGTGAACATCCTCCCTCAGGATCGCGGCCCCGGCACGGCGGGCGCCAGCCCCCCCGACGCCATCCGCGCCGTGGTGCACGTGGGCGAGCTCGACAGCAACATTACCTTCCGGGTCCTCCTGGCCAACTGCAACGCCCACGTCTATCTCAACGGCAACGACACCATTCAGCTCGCCACCAATCTGGCCATGCGCGTCGACGGCAACAGCGAGCGCCTCTCCCTGGTGCGCGAAGGCATCAACATCAACGCCGACAAGCTACGCGTCGACATCAGCGGCGGCGTCTCATGCTGGTTCGCCGATCTCTTCTCCGGGATGATCACCGACATGATGATCGGCCAAATGGAGCCCGAGATCGAAGCCGCCCTCGACAGCTTCCTCTGCATCCCCTGCGCCGAAGGCTGCCCCCCGGGGACCACCTGCAACCAGAGCAGCGGCCTGTGCATGGCGGGCACCCAATGCGCCGCCCGTCCCCTCGGCGCCGAAGGGCGCTTCGATGTCGCCGATATTTTGGCCAGCCTCGCCGGGGGCATGGGCGGCGGCGCCGCCAAGTCCCGCTGGATCCATTACCTGATGCACACGGGCAACTACGCCGACGCCATCGGTCAAGGCCTCTCCATCGGGATGCAGGCCGGCATGACCAGCTTCCACCATCGCTGCGTCCCCTATCAGCCGCCGCCCCCTGCCGATCGCATCCCCCGCTCCACCATCCTCGAGGCCGAGCCCTCACCCGGAGGCCATCCCTTCGCCGCGGCCATCGGGGTCTCCCGTTCTTTCCTCGACCACGCCTTGTGGGCCGCCTACAACACGGGCGCCCTGTGCATCGAGGTCACCTCGGCGGCCATGCCAGAGCTCAACACCTCCATGCTGGCCTTCTTGCTACAGAGCCTGAACAACCTCACCGACAGCGAGGCCCGGCCGCTGCTCATCAAGGTGTCGCCGCGCCAGGCGCCCACGGCCACCCTCGGCGCCGGTCGGGTCGACTTCGATCCGGCCACCCAGACCTACACCCTCGTCGAACCGCTCATCACGGTGCACCTGCACGACGTGGACATCGACCTCTTCGGCTTCTTCTTCGAGCGCTACGCCCGCTTCCTGACGGTCAACGCCGACTTGGATCTCCCCTTGGCCCTGGTGGTCACCCCCGACAACGGTCTGCTGCCGGTCATCGGCAGCCTCGACGGCGCCATCACTCGCCTCCAGGTCCGCAACATGGAGATTTTGAGCGAATCGCCCGCCCTGATGGAGAGCCTCCTGCCCGGCCTCATCGGCGCGTTCTTGCCCGATCTGGCCGGCGCCATCGCCGAGCCTTTCCTTCTCCCCGAAGTGATGGGCTTCGAACTCGACGTCAAAGAGATCATCAGCATCGAGAACGAGAGCCTCTTGGGCATTTTTGCCGGTCTCCAATACAGCACCGCTGGCGCCCTCTCGGTGGCCGTCAAGACCTCAGCGACGCTGCGCCAGGTGGATCTCCCCATCGTGCGCCTCCTCGACCCGCGCGGTCGGGTCGAGTGGTCCCGCTTCACCGGTGACCACCACGACCTGTGGCCCACGGCGGAGATCGCCGTCGCCGCCGAGGTGCCCGCCCAGTGGCGCGACGCGGAGATGGAGTTCAGCTACCGCATCGGGCGCTCCCTGTGGTCGGTCTTCCAGCCCGGCCCGCTCCTCAGAGTGCGGCACCCGGCCTTGCTCTTCCCCGGCCGCCACGTCATCGAGGTGCGGGCGCGCCCCGTGGGCCACTACCGCGCCCTCGACCCGACGCCCGCCCAAGTCTTGGTCGATGTCGACTGGACGCCACCTCACATCGAGGCCGTAGAGCTCCTCGTCGATGGCAGCGATGGCGTGATCATCGCCCGGGACGATGTCAGCCGCGCCACGGAGCTGCGCTATCGCACCCAGATCAACGACGGCGATTGGAGCGCCTGGTCCGAGAGCCCACGCTTCGCCCTCACCGGCCAGGGTCGCCTGCGGGTGCGGGCCGAGGTCCAGGATCGCGCGGGTAACGTCGCGCGTCACACCGCCGCCATCGAGGTTGGCGCTGGCCTCCTGCCCGTGGATCCCCAGACCATGCCTAGCGACTGCACCTGCACCATGCGACGCGGCAGCGAGCTCCCGCCGTGGGGGGTGCTCATCTGCGCGGCCCTGCTGGCCCTTTTGGGCTGGCGCCGCCCCTGGCGTCGTTGGCTCGGGGCGCTCCTCGCCTTGGTGGTTGCAGGCCTGCCCCTGGCTTGCGACGACGCCGTGCGCGTGGTGGAGAACGTGGAAGTCATCGATGACCTCCAGGACACGGGGGGCGATCAGCTCGAGGTCGACGGGGACCTCGACCCCGATGCCTGCGGCCCGTGCGACGACGGCTACCACTGCGAAGGGGGCCGCTGTGTGATCACCCACCTGTGCGAGCCCGGCACCTGCGGCCCCGGTGAGGTGTGCCGCGAAGACGAAGAGGGACGTCGGGTGTGCCGCTTCGAAGGCTGCCACGATCGCGACACGTGCGACATGAGCTGCGAAGAAGGCCTCATTCCGCTGTGCGTGGACTACGCTTGCGTCTGCGGCGAGCCCTGTGAAGGCGGCTGCGCCACGGGCTCCTTCTGCTGCCACTTGAGCAACGCCTGCCAGGAGTTGCCCGAAGCGTGCGCCGGCGTGGTGTGCGAGCCGGGCTTCCGCTTGGTCGTCGAAGGGGTCACGGAGGGCGTCTCGGCCACCTGCGAGATCAGCGAGGCGACCTGCCTTTGCCAGAAGCTGCCGCCCCTGCCCATGGGCCGCTTCGGCACCTACACCGCCGCAGCCACCGCCGATGACCGGGTGCTCTTCAGCGCCTACAACAGCCACTACGGCGACCTGATGGTCGGCGTCCTGGACGACGACGACGCCATCCACTGGTCCTTCGTCGACGGCGTGCCCTGGGACGCGCCCGTGGAGGGTGCCACCGACGGTCCCCGCGGCGGAATCCGCCAACGCGGTGAGAACGTGGGCCGCCACACGGACATCGCCGTGGGCGCTGAGGGGGTGGCGCACCTCTCTTATCAAGACGTCGACCACAGCGCGCTGCGCTACGCCCGTGGCGTGCCCGCCGACGACGGCACCTGGACTTGGAGCGTCATGACCGTCGACGCTTTGGGGCGCGGCGGCTACTGGACCTCCATCTCCCTGCACCCCGTGACGGGCGCCCCTGGCATCGCCGCCATGACCGTCTCCCACCGCGACGATGGCGTCTTCTATGCCGAGCTGCGCTATGCCCAGGCGAGCAGCGCCGATCCTCAGAGCGCCGCGGACTGGCAGGTGAGCACCCTGGACCGGGTGCCCATCGCCTTCCCCTGTGGGCTGCCCTGCCCCGAGGGCACCCTGTGCCGCGCCTCCCTCGGGGTGTGCGAGGCCAGCGCCCCGGCGGCCTCCTGCGGCGGCGCCTGCCCCGCAGGTGAGCGCTGTTTCGCCGATGGTGCCTGCGACCACGTCCTCGAGCTGATGGTGCCGAGCGATTGGCCGCGCGGCGTAGGCCTCTTCTCCGCCCAAGCCCGCTATGCCGACGGCCGGGTCTTGGTGGTCTACTACGACAGCGTCGCGGGCAACCTCCGCGGCGTGCGCCAGAACAGCGACGGCACCTTCGCCCCTCCCTTCACCATCGCCGGTGAAGAGGGCGGCGTCGACACGGGCAACCTCGGCCTGTGGCCCAGCGTGGCCATCGACGACGTGGGCATGGAGCACCTCAGTTTCGTGGACTGGGACGAGAAGCGCCTCCTCTATCGCAAGCTCGACGGCTCGGCCATCGAGGTCGTGGACGACGGTTTGCGCGCCGACCTCTGGGGCTTTGGGGTCAACGTGGTCGGCGCCGACGCTTCCATCCACATCGTCAACGGGGTCCCCACCATCGTCTATCAGGACGCGAGCGCGCTCCAGCTCAACATCGCCGAGCGCCAAGAAGGCGGTTTCGTCCAGGAGATCCTCGCCGGCGCGGGCCGGGAGAGCACCTACACCGGCGCCTGGGGCTTCTTCAGCGATCACGTCATGGCGCGCGGAGCCCTCTACGTCATCAACTTCGTGGTCAACCAGCAGAGCTCACCGACCACCTTCCGACCCGAGCTGGTGCGCAGTGTCCGCTGATCCGGCCAACACGGCGTGGCGCTGGCGGTGGCGCTGGTCCGCCGTCATCGCCCTCAGCCTGGGCGCTCTGGCCTGCGATGAGCCCCACCGGGTCGATCCTTGCGCCGACTTGACCTGCTCCCCCGTGACGAACTGCGACCCCGGAGCCAAGCGCTGCGTCGCCCCTGACGAGGTGCCAGAGCGGCGCGCCGAGCAGAGCCCCTCCCTGGCCCTGTCCTCCAAGGGCGAAGTCTACCTGGCTGCCTATGCCAAAGAGGGGGGCGACCTCCTCTTTGGGGTCTGGGATCCCGAGGACGCCCGCGTCCGCTACCAGGTGGTCGACAGCTTGGGTGACGTCGGGCGTTCACCCTCCCTCGCCCTCTTCGCCGACGATCGTCCAGCCATCGCCTACTACGACGCCAGCAACCACCACGCCAAGTTCGCCTACCTCGACCCCGAGGGCCGCTGGCGCACGGAGATCATCGACGCCACGGCCAGCGTCGGCGCCGAGCTGAGCCTCACCATCGCCACGGACGACGTGGCCCACGTCGCCTATCGCGACCTCAGCCACCGCGCCCTGCGCTATGCCAAACGCCAAGAAGGCATCTGGCAGATCGAGTTCGTCGACACGGGCAGCGATCGCAGCCTCCCACCGGCCGAGCAGTGCCCCGCCGAGCAGCGAGAGCGCGCCCGACGCGGCTTGGGCTTTGGCGTGCGCATCGTCGCCCAGGGCAGCACCCCCCTCATCTCCTACCACGACGGCGACTGCGGCAGCCTCCGCTTGGCGCGCAAGAGCGCCAGCGCCTGGACCGTGCAGGTCGTCGACGGCTGGGATCGCGAGACCTACCGCGGCGCCACCCCAGAGCCCCTGACCCGGGTCGGCCGCTTCTCCGACCTCGGGGTCGACCTCAAAGGCACGGTCGCCGTGGCCTACACCGACCACACCGAGGGCACCCTCAAAGTAGCCCGCTTTCCCGCCGGCGTCCCCACCATCGAAGTCGCCGACGACGGCCTCCGCTGGCAAGCCAATGACGTGGTCATCAAGCACGTGGTCGGACAGATGCCCACCCTAGCCTTTGAAGGCGAGACCCTAGTGGTCATCCACCAAGACGCCCGCCACCGCCACCTGGTCCTCTCGCGCCGCCTCAGCGATCGCTGGCGTCACACGCCTCTCCCTTTCGCCACGGAAGGCTTCAACCCCGACCTGGTCATCGCCCCGGGCCGCGGCCGCTACCTGGCAGCGGTGAACCGCACCGCGACGGCGCGCCCCCGCATCGAAGTCTTGGCTTTACCCTAAAGGTTACGCATGGTTCCCGGCACCGCAGCCCTCCCCTGCGCCGCACTTTCTCGGTCTCCACGTCCCCTTGGGCGTGCGCCCGCCGCCCCCCCGCGGCCCCACCTGCGTCGCGTACACCCCACGCCGCGCCCCCCGTGGCGTGCCGCCTGGGTCTCGCTGTCCGCGATGCTGGCGCTCTCGGCCTGCTCCCGCGTCGAGTGGGGTCCCCTGGAAGCGACCGCTCCCAGCCAAGCCGCTGAGGCCGTCATCGCTCTCCATCTGCGGCCGAGCTACTTCGAGGCGGTCACGGCCGAGCTCGACGACGCCTTCCGCGCCGCCCTGGATCTCTCCTGGACCCTCGGCTCCATCGAGCAGAGCGAGGACAAGGTCGAGCTTCTCCTCGGCCCCCTCAGCGGCCAACTGAGCCTCACCGATCTCTCCTTGGTCCCAGACCACGGCGCGATCCTGCTGGACGCGACCTACGTCGGCGAACCCATCCGGGCCAGCATCCGCCACACCCGCGACAGCACGGTGAGCATCTGCCGCGTGGAGATCGACCTCCACCCTCGCCACCTGGAGGTGAGGGTCGCGCCGCACATCGCCAGCCGCCAACCCCAGTGGCAGACCACCCTGCACCAGCCCTTGAGCGCCGAGGCGGCGCCCACCCTCCAGGAGAGCGAGAGCTGCGCCTTTGATCTGGCGAGCATCGATTGGCCGCGCCTGGCCACGGAGATCGACCGCCGCATGGCCACCCAAGCCGCAGAGGTGCTCCTGCCCACCCTCCAGGCGCTCTTCACCGAGACCCTCGCCTTTCCCCAGGGGGGCTTCACCTTGCACCCTGTGGCCGATGATTTCTTCGCCGCCCAGCCCCTGCGCCTGGCCACCTGGGTCTCGGCGTCGCGCCTGTGGTCCGAGGGCGCCTTCGCCGTGCAGCCCGGCGGTCTCGACCTGGTGCTGGACCTCTTGGTCAGCGCCAACCTCGCCCGCTGCATGGACGGCTTGGTCCTACCGAGCCTTCCCGTCAGCCGCGCCCTCGCACCCGAGACGCTGCCCGAGACGACGCCCAGCGGCCAACCCTACGACTTGTTGATGCGCTTCGACCAAGCCTTCTTGGAGGCCGCCTTCTGGCGCATTTTGCGCAGCGGTCTCTTCTGCGCCGAGCTGCGCTTCGACCGCGCCGGCATGCCTCCCTTGGCGACCACGGTCAATCCCCTCGCCACGCCCCTCTTTCCCGAGCTGAGCAACCACCCGACCTTCGCCTTTGGCCGCAGCGGCCTGCTGCGTCTCCAGCTCCTGACGGCGCCGCGCGTCAGCGCCGTGGGCGGCACGCGCTTGCGCCTGGCGCCCCTGCGCTTGCGCTACGACTTCCTCGGGGAGGCAGAAGATCTGTGGGTCACCATCGCCAGCGCCGAGGTCGAGGTGGCGCTGACCCTGGACTTGGAGGTCGACGGCCCGCTCGTCCGCAGCCGCCAGGTCAGCGTCGAGGTCCTGGCCACGGTGGGCGACGCCGAGGTGGCGCGCGCCGTGGATCTGAGCGCCGACGCGGTCACCACGCGCTTGCTGCGCTTCTTGGCCGAGGAGCACCTCTACTTTCCCGTCCCCACGCCTTTCGGCAAGCACCTGCGGCTGTTGGAGCTGGCCAGCGACGACGTGGCCTTGCAGGCTTATGGCGAAGTGGTGCCCTGAGCGCGCGCGCGGCGCACCTGACAAGGCCGCCAAGGTGGGCTAGAGTGAGCCCGCATGGCTTAAGGGTGTGTCTTGGCCGTTCCCCCGAAGGCGGCCACAAAGGAGTGTCATATGTATATTTGCCCACGTTGTGAGAAGAAATACGCCGAGGCGCCCGTACAGTGCGAGCAGTGCAAGCGGCCCTTGATCTTGAACCAGCGCTTTCGCATCGACACCCCTATTCAAACGGGCCCCTTTGGCGAGGACTTCGACGTCTTCGATCTCAAGGCCAAGGCCTCGGTGATCATGCGCGAGTACCGGGTTCGCAAAGACGAGATGGCCCAACGGCAGGGCGATATCGACCGCTACGAGCGCAACCTGAAGCGCTTGCGCGGCATGAAGTACGAAGGCAACAAGGTGGTCATCGACGCCTTCGAGGAGGTCTACACCAACTCGAAGTGCTTCTATACGGTCTTCGACGCCGACGCCTGGGCCGGCCTCGGCAGTGAGCTCGACGGGCTCGACGGCGGTGGCGGCGGCGACGAGGCCCTGCCTCCCGTCGAGGGGCGCGACCTCGACCCGGAGATGGCGGCGCGCTTGGCCAAGCTGAGCGGCGCGGACCCGGCGCCGGCCAAGGCCGCCAAGAGCGCCAAGAGCGCCCCTGCTGCCGCCAACGACGGCGCCATGGTCAAGGCCAAAGAGGGCACGCCGGCCAAAGGGGGAGGCGGCGCCAAGGTGGCCGTCGCCGTCGGCGTGGTGGTGATCATCGGCGCCATCATCGCCGCGGTCTTGCTCCTCTGATCGCCGCTGAGCACAGCGGGTTGGCGTGGATGATTGAAGGGCCGGCCGCAACTTGCTAGTTTGCGCGGGCACGTGCGCGGCGATGGCGGCGCACGCGACGCGTCCCGCCTTCGCTCGCCCCCATCAGGCCCATGAAGAAAGACATCTGTGTTCACCCTGCCGACCGCGGCCTACCTCCCCTCGTGGCGGAGCGCGTGCCTGGGCGCGAGGACGCCCCTCCGCCGCTCACCCCCTGGGGCCTGGTGCGGACACTGCGCCAGGAGGGGGTCGCCGGCTACATTCGCCGGCGTCGCTTGGCCTGGCTCCAGACCTTTTTGGTCGCCGGCGCGATTTTCTCCATCTCTTTCGGCCTCTACGCCGGGCTGAGCTACAACCGCTTTGGCCAACCCAGCGAAGACACCCACTTCGTCTACCAGGCCCACGCCTTCCGCCAGGGGCAACTGCACCTGCTCAGCCCGCCGCCCCACGGCAACGACTGGGCCAGCGTCCTCTCTCTCCCGGTGCGCGGCGGCGAGACCCTGCGCGGCATCTGGCTGGACCGCGAGGCGGGCAAGTTCAAAACGCTGAGCGGCGACATCTACATCATCAAGGCCCAGGATCGCGATCTGAGTCGCCCCCAGGAGCTGACCTATTACGTGTCCTTCCCCCCTGGGCCGGCGGTGCTGATGATGCCTTTCATCCCCGCCGTGGACAGCCCGGGCGTCGATCTGCGCGATCCGCGCAAGCTGGGCCTCAACGACGTCCAGTTCACCCTGTTCTTTGCGGCCCTCAACGTCCTGCTCTTCTTCTTCGTCTTGGAGCGGCTGCGCCGCTTTGGCGTCAGCACCCGCAGCACCCGTGACAACGTGATCTTGACGGTGCTCTTTGGTGCCGGGACCAACGTCCTATGGTGCTCCATCCTGGGCCAGGTGTGGTTCACGGCCTTGGTCATCGGGATCACCTTCACCTTGCTCTATATCTGGGCATCCATCGGCACCCGGCACCCGTTGCTGGCAGGCCTGTTCTTGGCCATGGCCTTCGCCACGCGCACGCCCTTGGCCTTCTCCTTCGTCTTCTTCGCCTACTTCTTGTTCTTCCCCGACGGGCGCTTGCGCCGCAGCGAGTGGGGGAGTTTTCTGTGGAAATCCGTCCTCTTCGCGGCGCCGATCCTCGCCGTGGGCTTCAGCCTGATGTGGTTCAACCAGGCCCGCTTCGACAACCCCTTCGAGTTTGGCCACACCTACCTGGCCCAGGGCGGCATCACCCGCATTCAGCGCTACGGGCTCTTCAACTATCACTTCTTGTCGAAGAACCTCTTGGCGGCTTTTGCCCTCTTGCCGCGCATTCAGCTCTACGAGCCCTATGTCCTGCTCTCGAAGCACGGCATGAGCCTGTTCTTGACCACGCCCCCCCTGCTCTACCTCTTGGCCTACCGCTCGGGTTGCCGTCCCCTGGATCGCAAGTGGTTCTGGGCCTTGGTCTTGGCGCTGGCGGCGGTGGCCGTCCCGGGCCTCTTCTACCAGAACACGGGCTGGGTGCAGTACGGCTTCCGCTTCTCCTTGGATTACACGCCCTACATGATCCTGCTGCTGGCCCTCAACCGCCGGCGCATCGGATGGATTTTCGTCACCTTGATGGTGGTGGGCATCGTGGTCAACGTCTTTGGCGCCGTGACCTTTGGCCGCATGGAGATGTTCTACGAGGACTGGCTCATCGATCCCGATCGCTGACGATGGGCGCCACGCACGCCCCGCGGCGCGTGGATCCCCAGAGCGATGGGATCAGAGATCGGCGTCGTCGAAGAAGTTGACCAGACGACTGTCTTTGGCAGCCGTTCGGGTGCGATCCCGGGCCCACTCGCGCAGGGACTTGATGGCGTCTTGGTGGGTGCGGTAGAGGGGCACGGTCTCCTCGATGGCGGTGACGAGATCGTGCTCTTCGAGGGGGCGACCGTCGGCGAAGGCTTCGAAGAGGGCCGCCGTGACCACCTCCTCGATTTCAGCGCCGGAGTAGCTCTCGGTCAGGTCGGCCAAGCGCCCGAGGTCGAAGTCGCCGGGCTTGCGGCCGCGCTTGCGGATGTGGATGGCGAAGATCTGCGCTCGGGCTTGGCGGTCCGGCAGATCGACGAAGAAGAGGTCGTCGAAGCGCCCTTTGCGGATGAGCTCGGGCGGCAGCTCGTGGACCTCGTTGGCCGTGGCAACGAAGAAGACCTCCGAGCGTTTTTCCTGGAGCCAGGTGAGCAGTGAGCCGAGGATGCGCTGGGTGGTGGCGTCGCCCGAGCGGGAGAAGCCCTTCTCGATTTCGTCGGTCCATAGGATGGCCGGGGCCATGGCGTCGGCGATGGCCAGGGCGCGGCGCAGGGCGGCGTCGGGTGCCAGGGAGGTGCCGAAGATGGCACCGAGATCGAGGCGCAGCAGGGGCAAACCCCAGTGATGGGCCACGGCCTTGGCGAGGAGACTCTTGCCGCAGCCCTGCACCCCCACCAGGAGGAGGCCTTTGGGCGCGGGGAGGCCAAAGGCGCGCGCCTCGGCGGTGAAGGCGGCCTGGCGCGTGGCGAGCCACTCTTTGAGATCTTCCATCCCGCCGACCGTCGAGAGGTCTTCTTGGTTCTCGATGAACTGGGCCACGTCGTCCCGACCGATGGCGCGCCGCTTCTCGTCGAGGACGGCGCGCTCCCAGTCGAAGGTGGCGGCGCCGGGATCATGGGCGCGTTGTAGGCCCACGCGGACGAAAGCGCGAAAGGCCTCGGCCCGGGTCAGGCCAAGGGCGGCAGAGACCATGCGCTCCCGCGGCAACAATGGGACCTGAAGGGGCGGCAGGGCCTCGTCGAGGAGGCCCGCCAGGCAGCTCCGCGAGGGCAAGGGCGCGTCCAGGCTGGCCACCTCCCGGGACAAGAGCGGAGGCGCATCGATCTCGGCCCCGATGAGCGCAATGGACTGGCGGCGCTGAGGCATCTGGTAGGCCAGCTCGCGCAAGAGGCGCTGGGTCACCTCGTCGTCGAGGGCGTGGCCGGGGTCCAAGACCACCAGCAGCGCCGGCGCTTCAACCGAAAAGAGGGCCACCAGGGCGTCGGCCAGGGCGGCGCCCTGGCAAGGCGGCGGCGCAGCCGCGTCGGGGTGGAGCGCGTGCAGCCCCCGCACGCAGGTCCACAGCCAGAGATGGCGCTGGCGAGTTGCGGCAAAGGCCGCCATCTCTTCGACGAGCCACACCTCTTCATAAGCGCGGATGAGGAGCAGCGGGTAGGGCACCTCGAGGAGCACGGCGAGGGCCTGCAGGAAACGCTGCTCTGGCGTGGCTTCGGCTTGCGTCTGGTTGGGGGTCGGCAATGTCACGGGGAGCAGCACCTACGCGGTTGGACGCCGCCGCGCTATTCCTGGAGGCGGAAGAGCAAGGCCAGCGACATCGAGACGAAGACCCGATCGCCGTGATGCAGTTCGCGGCGCTCGTGGTTGAGCTTGTTGGTGTAGTCGTTGAGGAAGGTGGCGTTGTTGTTACACAGATCCTCGAGGTAGTAGCGGCCATTCTCCTTGAGGATGCGCAAGTGGCGCCGGCTGATGGCGGGGTCCAGCTTGCGGTACATCATGAGATCGACGTCGGGGTAGTGCCCTGCCATGACGTCGCGGCGCCCCACTAGGATGGTGCCGCTCTTGAGGGGGATGCGGGTGGTATAGGCCCCGCGAAAGAAGACCTCCTGCCCGCCCTCGATCTCCAGAATCGCCGTCTTCTCAACCTCCTCGCTGCGACCGGGATCGACCATGATGGGGAAGTCGCTGCTGCTCTTGCTGCCCTGGCCTTCAGAGGCGTCGAGGAGGCCCAGATCGGCGCCGCAGACGCTACAGACCATATGCTCTCCCTGCACCCGGAGGTTGGCGTCGGGGTGGGACGGGCAGCGCTTGGGGCTGACCAACGCCCCCTCGTTCATCATGTTCAAGCTACTCGTGGCCACCACCGGGATGGTCAGCGCGGCGCCGCAGAAGCCGCAGAACTCGTCATCGTCTTCGTTGGCCTGTTGACACTTGGGGCATTCGACCGACATCAGCCTCTCCATTGCGGTGGGCGAGCATTCCTCTCGGGCAAAATACACCGCAGGTGGCGCAAAGGCAATGTCAACTCCGGTGCCGTCCCGCGGCGCGCTGCACACGATCGATCTGAGCAGCGCACATTTCGTGGCGTTCCCCCAGCGCATTCGGTACCATGATCGATGCAACGCATTTTGCCCTGGGCGCATGGATTCAGCCACCCATCCCCGAGCCTGCCGGCCCCCTTTTTGAGGACCACCGATGACAACCCATGCCAAGCTGCTCTTCGCTGCCCTGTTCATCGTCAGCGCCACCCTGAGCTGCACGGAAGACCTCGGCATCAATGATTACCTCTTTGCCTGCAAGAGCGACAAAGAGTGCGGCCCCGGGCAGATGTGCAGCCCGGACAATGTCTGCGTCCTCAAGGAGTCCGTCGACATCGACATGTGGCAAGTCGAGGGCGACATCGCCACGGATTTCGCCGACGTCACGGACCTGGCCGACCTCCCCCCGCATCCAGACGTGGTCGATCCCTGCCAGTGTCCCGACGGCGAACTTTGCTGTAACGAGGCCTGCGTCGACGTCAGCCAGAGCACGGCCCACTGCGGCGACTGCAACCAGGCCTGCGGCGAAGGCGAAGCCTGCCTGGACGGCCTCTGCCTCTGTGAGCCCCCCGAGGGCACCCAGGCCCGCGCCTGCCTGCCCGGCATCGAGGCTTGCTGCCCCGGCCTCGGCTGTGTCCAGCTCGCCAGTAACCACCGCGCCTGCGGCGCCTGCTCCGTCTCCTGTAATCCCGGCGAGCGCTGTGTCGACTCCCTGTGCCAGTGCGGCGGCGCCGAAGGCTGCTCCAGCGGTTCCGTGTGCTGCGGCACCAACTGCTGCGCCGCCGGCGAGCTCTGCTGCGCCGGCCAATGCCTGCCTGGCGGCGATCCCCTGTGCCAGTGCGGCGACCAGGGCGCCTGCGCCGCCACGGAGCAGTGCTGCACCGGCCCCGACGGCGACGCCTGCGTCAACACCAGCGGCGATCTGGCCCACTGCGGCGCCTGCGGCGTGAGCTGCGGCGAGAACCAGGTCTGCGCCGGTGGCTCCTGCGCCTGCGTCGTCGGTTTTGGCGACTGCGACCCGGCCCAATCGGGTTGTGAGACCGCCCTGGCCACCTCCTCCCTCAACTGCGGCACCTGCGGCCGCGTCTGCGACGCCGGCACGGAGTGCCGCAACGGCGCCTGCGTCTGCCCCGCCCAAGACGCTCCCTGCGCCGCCGGCCAGACTTGCTGCAGCACGGGTTGCCACAACTTGCAGACCAACGCCCAGCACTGTGGCGCCTGCGGCGTCGCCTGCCCCACGGGCGCGCCCAACACCACGGCCATGAGTTGCGTCGCCGGCGCCTGCGTACCCACCTGCGCCCCGGGCTTCGCCAACTGCAACAGCGACCCCCAAGACGGCTGCGAAACCCCCGTGACCACTGAGACGAACTGCGGCACCTGCGGTAACACTTGCGGCACGGGCTCCACCTGCCAGAGCGGTCAGTGCGTCTGCACCAGCGGCGAGTGCTTGTGTCAGGGCAACGAGTCCTTCTGCAACGACACTTGCGTCAACACCCAGACCAGCGCCAGCCACTGCGGCGGCTGCGGCATCGCCTGCACCGGCGGCAAGGTCTGCAGCGCGGGCCAGTGCGTCTGCCCCGCGGGCCAGCAGGACTGCAGCGGCACCTGCCGCAACCTCCAGACCACGCCCACCCACTGCGGGAGCTGCACCATCAACTGCACCTCCCACCCCAACATCGACAACGCTACCTGCTCCAACGGCGTGTGCAGCTACATCTGCAGCGCGGGCTTCGCGAGCTGCACCGCTGCCGCCGGTTGCGAGACCAACACCAACACCTCGGCCCAGAACTGCGGCGGCTGCGGCCTGTCCTGCTCAGGCGGCAAGAACTGCGTCAACGGCACCTGCACCTGCCCCTCGGGTCAGAACGAATGTCCCGGCGGCAACTGCCGCGACTTGAACAACGACATCAACAACTGCGGCGCCTGCGGCACCATCTGCCCGGCCGGCACGGGCTGCACCAACGGCCAGTGCGCCTGTCCCGCCAACGAGACCATGTGCAGCGGCACCTGCCGTAACCTGAACACGGACAACGACAACTGCGGCTCTTGCGGGGTGAAGTGCCTGGGCGGCACGGGCTGCACCAACGGCACCTGCCTCTGCGGCAACGGTCAGGCCCTCAACACCAACACCAACTGCGGCACCTGTGGCAACGCCTGCCCGGGCACCTCCACCTGCTCGGGCGGCGTCTGCGTCTGCCCCAGCGGCCAGACCCTATGTGGCACGGCCTGTGTCAACACCAGCACCAGCACCAGCCACTGCGGCGGCTGCGGCCAAAACTGCGTCGCCCCAACCAACGCCACCGTACAGGGCTGCGCCAGTGGTGTCTGCCAGTACGCCTGTACCGCCGGCTGGGGCGACTGCAACGGCAACATGGCCGACGGCTGCGAGACCCCCCTCAACTCCACCTCCAACTGCGGCACCTGCGGTAACGCCTGCCCCGCCCGCACCAACGCCAGCGTCGCTTGCTCCGGCGGCGCCTGCACCTACACCTGCAACACGGGCTTCGCCAACTGCGACAACAACTGGACCAACGGCTGCGAGGTCAACACCAACACCTCCGCCTCCAACTGCGGCACCTGCGGCTACACCTGCCCCGCCCGCGCCAACGCCAGCGCCTCCTGCTCCGGCGGCACCTGCACCTACTCCTGCAATACGGGCTTCGCCAACTGCGACAACGACTGGAGCAACGGCTGCGAGGTCAACACCAACACCTCCACCTCCAACTGCGGCACCTGCGGCAACGCCTGCCCCGCCCGCACCAACGCCAGCACCTCCTGCTCCGGCGGCACCTGCACCTACACCTGCAACAGCGGCTTCGCCAACTGCGACAACGACTGGACCAACGGCTGCGAGATCAACACCAACACCTCCACCTCCAACTGCGGCACCTGTGGCAACGCCTGCCCCGCCCGCACCAACGCCAGCACATCCTGCGTCGGCGGCACCTGCACCTACACCTGCAACACGGGCTTCGCCAACTGCGACAACAACTGGACCAACGGCTGCGAGGTCAACCTCAACACCTCCACCTCCAACTGCGGCGCTTGCGGCAACGCCTGCCCCGCCCGCACCAACGCCAGCGTCGCGTGCTCCGGCGGCACCTGCACCTACACCTGCAACACGGGCTTCGCCAACTGCGACAACAACTGGACCAACGGCTGTGAGGTCAACCTCAACACCTCCAGCTCCAACTGCGGCACCTGCGGCAACGTCTGTCCCGCCCGCACCAACGCCAGCACCTCCTGCTCCAGCGGCACCTGCACCTACACCTGCAACAGCGGCTACGGAAACTGCGACAACAACTGGACCAACGGCTGCGAGGTCAACACCAACACCTCCAGCTCCAACTGCGGCTCCTGCGGCAAGGTCTGCCCAACGAGTTCTACCTGCACGAGCGGCAACTGCGTCTGCAACTCCGGCTTGACCATGTGCAGCAACATCTGCCGCAACCTCCAGACCGACGTAAGCAACTGCGGGTCCTGTGGCAACGTCTGTCCCACCCGCGCCAACGCCTCGCGCTCATGCAGCAACGGCGCCTGCCGTTACACCTGCAACACGGGTTACGCCAACTGCAACCTCGATTGGAGTGATGGCTGCGAGATCAATATCAACGACAATTTCGCGCATTGTGGTGCCTGCAATACCCACTGCACGGGCGGCAGATGCTGCATCAATGGCATCTGCCAATTCCACTCCGGCGGCCTAATGTGCCCCGAGCCGTGGTAAGGCGGCGCGCCCATCCCATGGCGGCAGACCTCGAGCGCCCCAACCTAGTGCTGCCCCCGCGGGGGCACCTCAGCCGGCGGTGGCGGCGCCAGCCCCACCCAGATGTCGGTCACGGCCATCCCATAAATCCCCCCCACGGTCACCTCGAGGACGAAGGGGTTGGCCGCATCGTCCAGGACCCATAGCTCATCTCCCTTATTGGAGCGCAGCACCCACGCCGGCAGCTCGCGCCACTGCCCATCCACGCGGCAGCCGTAGCGGTCGTGGCGCTCCAAGGTCAGCAACACCTTCACGTCACGCCGCTCGGTCACGTCGACCCTGAACCACGCCTGCCCCTGGGCCGCCAACGCCTCGCGCACCGCTCCACTCAACCACAGCTCACAGCGCTCCCACTGCACCCGCTCCACGCCCGGCCACCACGGATCCAGCGCCCCGCAGCTCGCCAAGTCCGCCACCTCGGACCAGGTCCCCAAGACCTGCTCACCGCCTGGCGCAAAAATACTCACCTCCATCGCCAAGCCGTCTCCCCAAAACGCATCGATGCGCACACGGGTCAGGGTCCGGGCCAACGCCGACGACTGCTCCACCGTGTCCATATCGATGACCACCCCCTCCTGCAGCGGAAAGATCACCAAAGCATCACGGCGCAGCTCGCCATGGCCTTCTGGGATCCACGCCAGCCAAAGCAGCGCCATCATCCCCAAGCGCACGCCAGCGCCACCCCCACCCCTCGCCCTGCGCCCCATCCCAATTCTGCCCACCAAAGCTCGCCCCTCCCCGCTACGCGGCTCGCAGTAGCCAAGACCCCTTGGCGACCTTCCCTCAGACCAGCCACGGCGGCCACCTCGACGACACGCCCCCAAGCTCGCCCGCGACCGCCCCATTGTCAAAGCCCACGGCGATGACGCACGGCTGCGCGCCCCACGCTTCAGCCGCCGTCACCGTGAGGCCAAGGCCGGTCGACGCCATGGGGCTGGCGTTGGTCCCGCTTGACAGCCCCCTCAGAAATCTGTCGCCCCCCTGAGGGAAGCTCACCCCAAAAGCCGTGTTCATCGGCATTTTGCCCCCAGCCCCACAAAAGGCCCCGCTGGCCAAAGACCTCAGCCAAGCGCGCCCTCGTATTCGAGATATAGGCTTTCATTTCCAGCACCTATGACCGCATCTCCCGACGCCGACGGGCGCCGTCGTCTTCCTCTTTTCGAGGCCATCTCAATGCTGGCACACTTCCTGCGGTAAGGGTCGCCCTGTGCGCGCCTAAATGACCCCTGTCTGGAGGAATGCCCCATGCGTCATCAACCCCTTTGGCCTCGTTCTCATTGGACCTACCTCTTCTGTTGTTTCGCCCTCCTTGGCCTCGCAGCCTGCGATGAGTCCGAACAGCCGCAGGATCCCATCCCCTGTGTCACCCAGCTCGTCCAGGTGGTCACCCCCGACGGCGGCTGCGCCTGGGTCGCCACGTGCAACCCAGAAGATTTCAACCTCTGCGATGTCAATTTCAGTTGTGACGACGTCCCGGCGGATCTCTGCGATCAAGACGCGCGCTGCAAGCTCACCGAGGTGCGCTTCTGCGAGCAATGTGACCCCAGCCTGGGCCAGAGCTGTCGCTGCATCGACGTCCCCATCTGCGAAGACAAGAACCCGCCAGTCACGCCCTGCTCCGCCCTCGATGAGTACACCTGCCAGATCACCAACGGCTGCCAACCCGAGTATGGCTGGCTTTATGGTGGTGACACCCCGAGCACTCGCCCCGTCGAAGGCGCAGAGCTCATGCCAGCACCAGACTGGGGCTTCTTGCGCTGCGTCGTCAGCCCCCAGAACAATGTCTGCCAGGGCCTGCCCTTTGACACCTGCCAAGCTCACCCCGGCTGCGAGCCCGTGTGGGGCAGCGCCCCCTGTGATTGCGGTGACAACGGCTTCTGCGCCTGCCCGGACATCGCCGTCTATGAGGGCTGCATCGCCAAGTCCAACAACGGCTGCGCGGCCTTCTATGACCCCTATACTTGCCACAACGCGCCTGGCTGCACCTGGCTCTACACCTACGACGACGTCCCCATGCCCGATGAGGTCTGCGAATGCGACGCCGCAGGCAACTGCGCTTGCTCAGGCTTCGCCCCGGCACCGACGGGCGTCTGCGTCCGTGACAACGGCCCGGTCAACTGCTGGGAGCAGGGCAACGAGTGGGCTTGCTGGAACGCCGGCTGTGAGTGGGTCTATGGCGACGACGGCTTCCGCCCCCCGCCCCCGCCCGAAGAGTGTCTCTGTGACTCCGAAGGCTGTCGCTGCACGGGCGCTCCCGAGCCCTATCCCGGCTACGGCTACTGCCAGCCCCCCACGACCTTCAACTGCTTCGACTACTACGACCCCACCTCCTGTAGCCGAGATCAACGCTGCGAGTGGTTCGAAGAGAGCTTTATGCCCGCCCCCTGCTACTGCCCCGACGGCGGCATGTGTGATTGTGAACGCCTCCCCTACCCCATGGGCTACTGCGGCTGGCGCCAATCCAACCCCTGTGACTACTACGGCGACCCCACGAGCTGCCAAATGGACCGCAACTGTGAGTGGATAGGCTGGGGCTACGATGAACCCATGCCGTGCTACTGCGAGCCGAACGGCGAGTGCCGCTGTGAAGCCGCGCCACCCGTCTGGGGTTACTGCACCCAGCGCAGCACCACCTGCTGGGACTACTACGACGCCTTCGCCTGCGAACGCGATTCCCAATGCCAGTGGAACTACGAATACGACATGGATCCGGCGCCCTGCTTCTGCGAAAATCCCAACGAGCCCTGCGATTGCGGCGGCCTGTGGTGGCCCGGTGATCGGGGTTACTGCTCACCCCAGCAAGGTTTGTCCTGCTACGACCTCTCGGACCAGTGGTCCTGCGGCGCGACGCCTGGCTGCCGCTGGTACACCGACGACGTCATCGCCCCGGCGCCCCCCATGTGTCCCGAGTATGGCCGCTACGACGACACGGGGCGCTGCTTTGGCCCCTCGGGTTACGATCTCCCCAGCCAGTGCTGCGAGCAGAACGACCCCTATGAGCCGCCCATGCCGGGCTACTGCGCTCCTGACGAAGTCCTGCCCAGCCCCTGCGCCGAGCACATCGAGCCCTACTCCTGCATGAACGCTGGGAGCTGCACCTGGCTGTGGGCCGACTGCGCCTGTCCCGGCGACGTACCCTGCGATTGCATGCCCTTTGGCACCTGCGTCGATCTGCGCCCCGCACCCTAACCGGGTAGCGCCCCTTGCAACGGCAAGGGGCGCCCCCCTCGCCCCTCAGGGCCCCAGCGCCGCCACCAACGAACGCAGCTCCAACAGCCAAAAGAGACGCGCCTTGAACTCCACAATGGCGCCCCGCAAAGAGCTGTCGGCGTGGCCCCAGATGATGGGCACCTCGTGGTCCGAGAAGGACACCAACGGCGGGTGCATGAGGCGATCGTAGCGAAAAAGGATCGCCGGGTGCCGCCCACCGGCCTCGACGTAACGCCGCATATAACGCGCGGCCTGCACCTCGTCGGCGAAGACCTCATAGAAAACCACCGCCATCAGCCCGAGGGCCTCCAAGCGCTCGGGGTCGCGCTCGAAACCCGCCCGCAGCGCCGCGATGCTCTCCTGACGCTCCCGCTCCGCCCCGGGCGCGCCGGCCGCAGCATTCGCCCGCGCCGCGAGCAAGAGCCCCAAGTTGTAGTACGGCAAAGGATACGCATCGTCCAAGACGATGGCGTAGCGGTAGGCCTTCTCCGCCACAGCCCCCGCCCCGAGGGCCGCTGAGGCCACCCCGAGGCGGTTGATGCGCGACGCCGCGAAGGGCTCCTGCAGGGCCAAGACCGCATAATGGGCCCACGCCTGCACGAAGGCACCCCGGCGATAGAGGCCATCGGCGCGCGCCAGAGGATCCCTCTCCCGGGAGCGCACCTCGCGTTGCGCCTGCAGGGCGCAGCGCGGACAGTAGCGCGGCGCCAAGGTGGCGAGCTCGGCCGCGTGGTCCACCGTGTTCATGGCACAGCGCGCGTGGCGGCAATGGTGCAGCCCCAAGAGATGCCCCAGCTCGTGCACCAGAACCTTGTGGGCCACGGCGGCGCTCGCCCGCCACGGCGCAAAGGCGCGCATCTCCCCCCACGGGCGCGCCACCGAAGCGATGGCGACACCGCCATCGGGTTGACTGTAGCCGTAGAGGTATTGCCACCCATCGGCATAGAGATCCGCCGCGGTCAGGCCCAAGAGCACCTCCACCTCGGGGCGCTTGCGAAAATACAGTGCGTTCAGGAGCAGGGCGGCGTGGGCCTGCCCCCGCGACGCGTCCACCGCCTCGGGCGGCACAGCCACCGCCGGCAGCACCCGCACGCTGGCCCCCGTGGCGCGGCTCAAGCGCATCGCCACTTGCTCCACCACCGGACGCGGCAGAGGCCCCACGGGCACCAAGGCGATGCGGTGCGGCTCGGCCGCCAGGGGGGCCCAGGTCCTGAACAGCGGCGCCGGCGCCACCGGCTGGGCATCTTGCCACGCCACCCATCCCAGGGCGCCCAAGACTCCCACCAGCAGGGCCCAGCACCCGTTGCGCGCGAACATCCCGCCCCCACCAAGAACGACAGGCCCCAGGCCTATCTCGTTGACGGGCTTAGGACATCAACGGGCGACGCAAGTTCCCTCCGCCCCCCACCTGAGCGCCTCAGTGGCCAAAAAAGTTGCGGCCCCGCTCCTCCTCCGAGGCGAAGAAGCCCTCGGCGTCCTCGCCAAAATGCTGGATCACCGTCTTGGAGCGCATGTCCAGGACAAAGGTCGTGTGTTTGCCCCACACCTTGTTGAAGACCACCTTGAAAGGCGTCTCGCCCGCGTCGACCATGGCGATCTCCGCCAGCTCGGCGTTGTAGGGGGTGGTGAAGTTGTGGGCACAAGCCGCGTTGATGCACTCCAACTCCACCATCGCCCCCTCTTCGAGGCTGACCCCCTCGCCGATGATGGCGCCGTGCTGGCCCAGCTTGGCCGGCACATAGATGTAGGTCTGGCAGCTAAAGGTGGGGGCGTGCAGACGCCCGATCATCTTGATCACCGTCCCTTCGAGAAACGAAAGCTTCTGCTGGCACTTCGGGCAGAAGAAGGTCAACTTTCCCTGTGGCTCCATGGCACGACTCCTTTTGCTAATCCCTAGGGCGCGTTCTACAATGGTCCTGTCCCGACGCCATGGCGGGTAGCCCGTGGCGCCGCTCGCTTTCTTGGTCCGCCAACTATGACGCCACCTTAGCACCCACGCAAGCGCGCAACGCGCGACGCGCCACCCTCTAGCGGGAGCCCTCCCTTGCCCACCTCCTCACGTCCCTTTACGGCACCCACCGCCGGCGGCCTCGCCCTCGCCCTCGTGGCGCTCTGCCTTCTCCCCGGCAACGCCCTCGCGCGCTCACCCATCTACAGTACCTACCCCGGCGATTTCTGGGGCGGCGAGTCGCTCTCGCCCCTCCAAGAGCAGACGCGCCAGGCCCAAGCCATCTTCGTCGGCCGCCTCCTCGCCGTGCAGGTCATCGCCAGCGAGCCCCCAGCGCCCCCAGCGCTGGTCAAAGCCGTCGAGATGCCGGCGGCGGCCCCCGACCTGATCCGAATCGGCACCCTCGGCGACACCACTCTCGGCGCGGGGCAGCCCGACGCCGTCGACACCAGCCTGCTCCTCGAAGCCCTCAGGGCGGGACGCCCCGAAGAGCTGGACGCCCTGGGCACCGCAGAGGATGCTTGGCTCGATAGTGCCTGGGAGGGGGAGCCCTGGGACGGGGACGATGCCTGGCTCGCGGCGGCTCCAGACGACGATCTCTGGCCCCCAGAGCTGTCCTACGAGGCCTCCATCCAGCCCACCCTCCTGGTGCTCACTTTGCTGCCCCTAGACAAGCTCCAAGGCGAGGTCAGCCTGGGCCTGCCGATCCAGGTCTACTTCTACACCCAAGACAGCGCCCTCTGGCAGCGCGCCCTCGACGCGCACCTCGGCCACCACTACGTGGTCTTCATGGACCAAGCCGAGACGGGTTTCGCCTCCCTGAGCGGTGACCCCAAGGGCAGCCTTCTCGAAGCCGATGGCGCCCTCATCGAGCAAGTGCGCACCATCATCCTCAGCACCAACATCAGCTTGAACAACCCCTACTTCTACTGAAGCGACTCACGGCGCGAGGGCCTGCCACAAGAAGGCAAAGACCTCTGCGTTCTTGGCCACGGCTTGCTTCACCAAGTCCGTGCCCCCGTGACCGGCGTTGCGCTCGATGCGCAACAAGACCGTATCCGCTCCCGCCACTTGCATGGCCGCGGCCATCTTGCGCGCGTGCATGGGATCGACCCGGTCGTCGCTGTCGGCCGACAAGAACAGCGTCGGCGGATAGCCCTGCCCCGGTGCGACGTGATGGTAGGGTGAGTAAGCGTAGATGGCGGCAAAGAGGTCCTCGCTCTCTTCGACGGAGCCGTACTCGGCGATCCAAGTGCGGCCGCTGCCAAAGCGGTGATAGCGCACCATGTCGAGCAAGGGCACGGCGCAGACCACGGCGCCGAAGAGCTCCGGCCGCTGTACCACTGCCGCACCGACGAGCAGGCCGCCGTTCGAGCCGCCGTAAATCCCCAGATGGGCCGGGCTGGTGTAGCCCTCAGCGATCAGATACTCCGCCGCCGCGATAAAGTCATCGAAGACGTTTTGCTTCTTCTCCCGCATCCCCGCCTGGTGCCAGGCCTCGCCGAACTCACCGCCGCCGCGCAGGTTCACCGCCACGTAGGTGCCCCCGGCCTCGAGCCAGGCGTATGTCGAGGCGCGGAAGGCGGGAACGATGGAGACGTTGAAACCGCCATAGCCATAGAGCAACACCGGGTTCTGCCCGTGGCGCTCCAGATCGCGGCGCCGGATCATCTGCAAAGGCACCCGGGTGCCATCCTTGGAGGTGAACCAGTGCTGCTCGACCACGTAGGGCGAGGGATCGATGGGCACGGTCACCGCCGACCACAACGCGGTGGCGTGGGTGCGCAAGTCGAGGGTGTGCACCTGCGGGGGCAAGGTCGGCGACTCAAAGGCGAAATAGGCGACGCTGTCCTCGGCGCGCCCCACCAGGGCGGTCACTGCGCCCATCCCAGGCAAGGCGACCTCGCGGCGATCGCCGCCTTCGAGATCCAGGGTGACGATGTGGCCAAAGGTGTCGACGAGGGTGCGCAGCACCAAGCGCCCTCCCAAAATGGCCGCTTCCTCGATGACCGCCTCGGGATCTTCGGCCACGACCTCGACCCACCCCTCGCGCGCCAGATCACTGGGGTCTACCTTGAAGAGGCGATAGCGCGGCGCGCCCTCGTTGGTGAAGACATAGAAAGCGTCCTCATGGGGCAAGACCTCATAGAGGCGCTGGGCTTGCACGGGCAGCGCGACGAAGTCGGCGCCGGGATCGTGCAGATCCCGGACGAAGACCTCCGTCTCATTCCAGCCGAAGTGCACGTAGTGCAAGAGCCAACGCCCGTTGCGCGACAAGGCGACGCTGGAGAACTTGCGCGGATCGCCCAAGCGCTCGCGCACGATGGCGTCCGTCGCGGGATCGCTGCCAATGGTGTGACGTCTGATCTCGGCCCAGCCCGGCCGCTCGTCCACGGGGATCGTCGGGTCCACGGGCAACCAGGTGTAGTAGAAGGCGTCATTCTCGGGGGTCCACACGGGGCGAGCGTATTTGGCCCCTTCGATGACGTCGAGCTCGGACGTGCTGCCGTCGTCGACGCGCATCACATAGAGGGTCGCCTCGTCGGCGTTATTGGCGCGCAGCGCGTAGGCCACCCGTTGGCCATCCCAGCTCGGCACGAAGACCCCGACGGCGACGCTGCCGTCCTCGCTGAGGGTGTTGGGGTCGAGGAGCACCCGCTCACGACCGTCGGCTTCGCGCACATAATAGATGGTCTTCTCCCGGTCGGCGTGGCGCCGGCTGTAGAAGAGGCGCTCCCCGCGCTGGCGCGGCGGCGAGATGGCGTCGACGTAGAAGAGCTCCGTGAGGCGCTGGGCGAGGGACTCGCGCAGGGGCAAGGGGTGCAAGACGGACACGGCCAGGGCGTCCTGGGCGGTCATCCACGCCTGGGTCGCGGGCTGGTCGACCTCCTCGAGCCAGCGGAAGGGATCGGGGACCTCTTGTCCCCAGAGGAGATCGAAGGCCTCGCCTCGCGGCGACGCCGGGTAGTTCAGTTGCGGCCATCGCGGCATCTCTTCCCCCTGTTGCTGGGCCATAGGCGCGGACTCTTGGGTCACCTGCGGTGCCGCCGCACACGCCCACCCCAGGCACAGAGAAGCTAAGGCCGCTCCACACAGCAGCCAAGGGGGCCGCGCCGCCGCCCCCAAGCGCGTCCCCAAAGCACTCTCCTTCTCGTTCATCTGCTCACCTCTCTCGTCGCTTGGCGCTCCCTCGGCTCACGCCAAGAAGCGGGCCCGCGCCTTCACCTCCGGGGTCTCCGTGGCCAGGCGCGACTTAAAAATCTCTTTCCATTCTGGATGCAGCGCGCCGCTGAGGGCTTGCTGGGCCACGGCCTGCACGTGCTCTGGCCGCCCCGCGCAGAAGACCCGGAAGATGAACTCAGCCGCCTCGAAGCTGCGGACCTTGCCGATGGCGGCCAGAGCCACGCGCTGCACCTCTGCTTCGCCAAAGGACTCATAGATGCGCTTGAGGGGGTCGAGGGCTTCTGGATAGCTGTGCTTGCCCAGGGCTTCGAGGGCGGCCCGGCGCACGCCGGCGTCTGGGTCGCGCAGGGCCTCCTCGACAATACTCAGGCCGGCCACATTGTTGGCGATCCCCGCCGAGCGCACCGCCTCGGCGCGTACCTCGGCGACCGGGTCGGCCAACAAAGACTTCAAGCCGCGCAGGGCCAGCTTGGGCTGCAGGTGGGCGAAGACCCGGGCCAGCTCGATGGACTCGGCTTGATAGGAGGCCGCGTCGTTGGCGCGGGACAGGGCAAAGAGCACCAAGTTCAGCGCCTTGCGCCGCACCGTGTCGTGGTAACCCAGATCCCACACGATGCGCTTGACGATGGCGCGACGGTCGTCGCCGAGCTCCCACTCGACCAGATCGTCGCGCCACAGGGGCAGCAGGCGAATGGGGCGCCGCAATAGCTCGCTCGGCGGATAAATGGGCGCCATGGTGCGGCGCTCACTCTGGGCTTCGGCGTGGAGCTGGCGATAGCGCACCAGCCGCTCCTCGGGCAAGGTCAAAGACGCCAGCTTGGCGTAACAGTCGCTCACGCCTTTGGCGTCGTTGAGCTGGTTCACACAATCCAGGGCCGCCAAGAGGGCGTTCTCGCTCATCTCGGGCGGCCCGTTGTGGGCCATGTTGTGCTCGGCGGCCCGGACCCAGGCGTGGGCCGCCCCGTTGAGGTAGTAGTTGGCATAGAGCGTCCCGGCCTTGCGCACCGCGTCGGAGGCTTCGCGCAGCATGGTCGCCACGGCGTGAGCCTCGCCCCACTCCACGCCGATGGACGCGATGCCCGCGTAGTAGCGCAAGGCCGTCAGCAGACGCCCGCGGGAGCGGTGGATCCTGATGGCGTTGAGGTAGCCCTCGGAGAGGTTCTCGAAGGCGCGCTGCTCTTGCCCCACCTGGGCGATGAGGTGGTAACAATCCAGGGCCTCATCGAGCTTGCTCACGGACTCGCGCTCGTCGGCCACGACCTCGAGGAGGCGCAAGGCCTCGATGATCTGCGCGCGACTCGCCGAGATGGGCTCGCCGCTCAGCTTCTTGAGGTGCACCAGATTCAGCAGCGCCAAGGCCTGGGCATAGGGGTCGCCGCGCTCACGGGTCAGCTCGACGACCCCCTCCATGAGCAGGCGCGCCTGCTGAAAGCGTTTCCCCTTCTCGAAGTTGACCGCCGCCTGCACCGGCCGCCGGTTGGCCTGAAAGAGCTCCGCCGCCTCGACGAAGCTCCCCTGACACTCGAGGGCCATGGCCAAATCGAGGGGTGCGGCGGCGCGGCTAAAGGCGCTCTTGGCCAGATCGAAATAGTGGAGGTAGAGGTAGATATGCCCGGCGCCAAGGGGATCTTCGAGCTGCAGGTAGGCGTCGGCGGCGCCACGCAGCCAATCGTCGTACTCCACGTCCGAGACATGGGTCTCGTGGAGCAAGCGCCGCAACGCCACCAAGGCGTCGCGAAAATTGCGACCGTGCAAGAGTCGCATGGCTTCCGCACTTCTGCCGTAATACTCCATCGCGAGGCCCCACGCGCCGCGGCGCCTACCGAGCCCAACGCTCGGCCCACGCCGTTTTCACCGCGCCAGCGATCCTACACGACCCGCGCGGCCCGGGCCAACAGACGGCGGCACGCGAGTAGCAAAGCCCACGTCCTGGATAGGGGCGACAGGGGCCGTGACACCTTGGCGGCCCCCCCTATGCGCCGCTTAGGCCAACGTATTGACCACCACGGAGATCTGCGGCTTGCGGTCCAGGTGGCGGCGGAAATAGCGGCGCAGCTCGACGCGCACGCTCTCTTCGATGCGATCGCGGCTACGCGGGCCGTCCACCTGGGCCAGCGCCGTCTCCACCACGCGCGTCGCCTGGCTGATCACGCCGTCGACGTCCATGGCGACGCCAATGGTCTCCACCCATGGGGCCTGCACCAGCCCGCCGTCGGCATCGAGCACCACATTGACCACCACCATGCCATTGAAGGCGAGGTGGCGCCGCTGGCGCAGCAGCTCCGTATCGGCCGCCAGCCCCAAGCGTCCCAACACGTAGCCTGGGTTGGTGACCAAACGTTCGCTGATCACGTGCTCGTGCTCGCGCACGGTCAAGGTTTCGCCGTCGTTGACGATGACGCTACGCGGCACCCCGAGGCGCTTGGCCAGCTCAGCGTGCATGTGGAGGCGGCGGTAGTCGCCGTGCAAGGGCATGAAGAGCTTGGGCTTGACCATGCCCAGGAGCAGGCTCTGCTCCTCGCGGTGGGCGTGCCCCGTGGTGTGGAGCGCCCGAGTGCCGGGAAAGAGCACCTCGGCACCCTGGCGATGGAAAGCATCGACCACCCGCGTCACGCGCCGCTCGTTGCCCGGGATCTGGCGACTGGAATAAATCAGCGTGTCCCCGTGCATCACCCGCATTTGGCTGTGCTCGCCCATGGCGACGCGATAGAGGCTGGAGCCATGCTCACCTTGGGATCCACCCGCCAAGACCACCAGCTCCGCTGGCGAGGTCTGGTTGATGCGTTCAGGCGCAATGATGAGGTCCGGGTGGGGCATCCTGAGGAAGCCCATCTCCCGCGCCAGAGCGCTGTTTTGCTGGAGGGAACGCCCCAGCATGGCCACCTGTCGCCCCGTGGCGTGGGCGGCGTCGAGGAGGCTCTGGATGCGGCCGATGTTGGAGGAGAAGAGGGTGACCACCACCCGGGCCGGGGCGAGGTCGAAGGCGTCGAGGAGGGCCTCGGCGACCTCGGCTTCGCTCACAGCCAGACCGCCGACCTCGATGTTGGTGCTGTCTGAGAGGAGCAAGCGCACGCCGCGCTCACCGAGGGCACAGAAGCGCGCCAGGTCGGTCTGGCCGCTGGACACGGGGCGTGGATCCAGACGCCAATCCCCTGTGTGCACCACGGTCCCCACAGGCGTCTTCAGCGCCAGGGCCACCGCATCGGGGATGGAATGGTTGACGGCGATGGCCTCGAGGCCGAAATCGCCGATGGCGACCTCTTGGCCGGGCCGGATGAGGCGCAGGTCCACCTCGTCGAGGGCATTGTGTTCGTCGAGGCGCCGCCGCACCAGGGCCAGGGTGAAGCGGGTGCCGTAGATGGGCAGGGGCTGGCGACGGCGCCCGTTGCGATGGCGGCGCAGCCATTGCAGCAGGTAGGGCGTCGCGCCGATGTGATCTTCGTGACCGTGGGTGAGGACCAGCGCGTCGATAGGGAAGCGTTCCAGGTGGCTGAAGTCGGGGGTGACGAAATCGATGCCGTGTTCATCGTCCGAGGGAAACATGACGCCACAGTCGATCATCAGCCGCGTTTGGCCCGCACCCATGAGCAGGCAGTTCATACCAAATTCGCCCAAGCCACCCAGTGGCATCAGGCTGAGGTCCGTATCATTCTTCGACATGCAAGATCCTTGAAGCAAAACGTTGAGCGCCGCCCAGGGGCCGACGCGGTGCATGCCTTCTATCATGGGGTGGACACTGGGGCCAGCTTCGCCAAGTGACCCCTAGGCGCATTGGTGCTTGCGTTGCGCCGGGACAATCCCTAGGCTATGAGCTGAGGGGAGAGGTCGCAGCGGCGGCAACCTCGCGTGTGGTGCTGTAAATGTCGTCTGGGGAACGGCGCTACGCGATGAGGATGATGGCCATGGAATTGAACCTTTTGCACCTCGACATTCGTGTTGCGGAACTCAAACGATCGTTGCACCACCTGAGTGAGGCCCAGCGGGCAGACCTTGACGAACAGAGCCGTCTGTTGTGGGTCGTGGCGGATCACGCCCTCGACGGCGTGGTGTTGCGCGAAGACGATATGCGGCGAGCCCTGCAGCGCATCGACGGCAACGACTGGTGTGAGCAGAACCTCTTGGATGGGGTGGCGCGCCTCCACGGCGCCCTGGAAGAGGCGCAGGCGGCGCGCGCCGTGATCAACCTGGAGGCCTTGCGCTGGGCCCACAGCCAGTGCACGGGCCCCCGGGTGCCCGGCGGTGGTCGCTATCGCAAGAACGACGCGCCCCAGGGCCCGTACAGCCAGAAGATGGTCGCCGCCAAGAGCGTCAGCTATCGGCTGCGCCGCGCCTTCGACAACTACCCGGGCCTGGCCGAGCGGCTGCACCCGCTGCAAGCGGGCGCCCACCTCCACCACGAGGTGATGGGGATCTTCCCCTTCGACAAGCACAGCGGGCGCGCCGCGCGCCTGCTGCTGGCCATGCACCTCTTGCGCGAGGGTTATCCCCTGGCACCCATCCCGGCTTCGGCCCGGGCCGACTACTTCGCCGCCCTGTGCGCCGACACCCCCGGGCCGCTCACGGCGCTGCTGGTCCACTTCGTCGACGAGGGGGTGAGCCGGGCCATGCGCTTTACCCAGGCCACCAGCAACGACGCCAAGGTCTCCCACCTGCCCACCAAGGCCCGCGACCACAGCGGCGCGGCCCAAGGCGCCAGCGACGCCGCGGGGCGCAAGCGCCAAGCGAGCTAGTCCGATCCCAGCGCGCCGGGGCCCCACCGCCGCCATGGGTCAGCGTCCGTTGGCTGGCGCTCCAGGTGGGGTGGCGCTAAACTGGCATAGGGAGCGGTGATGCGCCCCCAGACCTCGAAGGTGAGAGACAAAATGGCACAACGAAGAAGTGGTGAATGGTGGATGCTGGCGGCGATGCTGGCCTTGGTCCTGGGCGGGCTGGCTTGCAGCGAGGGCACCGTGGCCAACCACAGCCCGGACATCGCCGGCGACGGCACCACTGATAACGAGGGTGGACCCGACCTCGACCTCAGTGACACCCCCGACCCGCCCGTGGACGGCACCACCGAAGTGAGCCCCGACACGGCCGAGGTCACCCCGCCCGACGCGGTGGAGACAACCGTGCCCGACACGGATCCCACGGACGTCTCCCCCGGCTGTAGCCCAGCCAACGCCCTGCGCTGTTCCAGCACGGGCAACGTGGAGATCTGTTACAACGGCCGCTGGATCCTATCGGAGATCTGCGACCGCGGCTGCACGGACGGCGTCTGCGACGCCCCCGTGCCCGGGGGGACCTGCGCCGCGCCGCTGCCCCTGACCTTGGGCGCCACGGTCATTGGCACCACCGACACGGTCTACAACCCCAACACCTGGCTCCAGGCCTGCTCCAACCCCAGCGGCTATGGCATGGCCCCCACGGGTCCCGAGACGGTCTACGCCCTCGACCTCCCCACCACCATGCTGGTCAAGTTCACCGTCACCGCCCTGGACCAGACCTACTTCGGCCTCTACATCCGCGGCACCTGCGACAACCCGGCGAGCCAGCTCCACTCCGCCTGTAGCGGCAGCCCGAGCGTGGGCGGCTTCTTCTCCGTGACCACCCTCATGGCCCCGGGCACCCACTACGTCTTCGTCGACGACTTCAACTTGCAGAACTACGGGCCGGGGCGCTTCCAACTCAAAGCGGAGCAGGTCATCGTCCCCTCCTGTGGTGCCCTGGTCCCGACCATCATCAACGTCGACACCACTCCCACCGTGGTCAGCGGCGACACGGCCAACGGCTCGAGCATGCACAACTGGCTCGAGTACAACCAAGGCTGTGACGCCTTCCAGACCGGCGGGAAGGAGCTCATCTACGCCTTCGCCCTGCGCAACCCGAGCAAGCTCAATGTCTCGGTGCTGCCCCTGGATCCCGCCGACTCCAAGGTCGCCGTCTATGTCCGCCAGGCCTGTAACGACCGTTTCTCCCAAGTCGCCTGTGGCTATTCACCGGGCAACCAAGCGGCCACCATCACCGACGCCCAGCTCGAAGCCGGCGGCTATTACCTCTTCGTCGACGACTTCCTCTCGACGCGCCCGGACACCCCTCAGAGCTTCGACATGACCCTCTCTTACCGCTGACAGGCCCGCATGCAGCACCGCCCAACGCCTCCTGCGCTCCTGGTCTTTGGTGAGGCCCTGGTGGACTTTCTCCCTGGCGAGCGCGGCCGCCTGGCCCAGGTCCACACCTTCCACAAGTGTCCCGGCGGCGCGCCAGCGAACCTGGCCATCGTCGCCGCGCGCTTGGGCGTGCCCGTGCGCCTCATGGGCGCCGTGGGCGCCGATCCCTTTGGCGACTACCTGCGCGCCGCCCTCACCGGCGAGGGGGTGGACACGTCGACCCTCATCACCAAAGACGACGCCAAGACGGGCATCGGCTTCATCGCCCTGGATGCCCACGGCGAACGCGACTTCATGTTCTTCCGCGAGAAGAGCGCCGATCTCTCCCTCACCCCGGCCGATTTCCACGGCCTCTCCGTGGACGGCGCCATCTTCCACTGCGGCTCCAACACCATGACCAACGCCGGCGGCTGGGAGACGACCTGGGGCCTCATGCAACAGGCCCGCGCCGCTGGCGCCGTGCTCAGCCTCGACGTCAACCTGCGCCACCACCTGTGGGATGACCCGGCGGCCCTGCGCGAGCGCCTCTGTCAAGCCATGGCCGCGGCCCACCTGGTCAAGCTCAGCGACGAGGAGTGCGCCTTCTTCGCCGGTGACGGCGGTCTGCCGGCCCTGGCCGCGCGCTTGGCCCCCCTGCAGCCGCCACCCGAGCAGGTCCTGGTGGAGAGCTGTGGCGCAGCCGGCGCGCGGCTCTTGACCCAGGGGCGCCAGGTGGCAGTGCCCGCCTTCGCCACGGAGGTGGTCGACACCACTGGGGCTGGCGACGCGTTCTGGGCCGCATTCTTGACGGGGCTCATCGAGGTGACTAAAGCAAGCCCAGGCGCACGGGTCGCGGCCCTGCTCCAGGTGCCGGACGCGGCCTGGGGCCGCCTCTTGCGTTTGGCCACCTTCGCCGGTGCCCACGCGTGTACTGCCTTGGGGGCGACCACGGCGGTGTTGCGCCCAGAGCACGTCCCCTGGGAGCGCATCGACGCGCCCCACACCTAAGGCGCGCGCGGGTGCAGCGGCCCTCTCTCTGCAAACGAGTCCCTATCGATGCCGGCGTGGTTGGAAGGATTTTTGGCGCCCTGGCAGAGTGGCGCAGGCCTCATCCTGGCCGCAATGCTGCTGGCGAGCCTGTGGCAGGCGACGGTGGTGTCCCGGGCCAAGCTCACCCTCACGGTGGCCCTGCTGGGCTTGGCGGCGGCTTTCTTTTTGAGCCACGCTCCCTTAGGCGTGCGCCTCCACCACCATCTGGGCGCCAGCCTCCTCTTGGCCAGCGCCGCCCTCCTCCTCTTGCATCTGCGCCGCCCCCAGCACCCGACCCTGGCGCTGGTGGGCGCGGGCACGTGGACGCTGACCTGGGCCTACGCCTGGGTGGCGGCGGCGGCGCCAGCGCGGCCCTGGCTCGCCCAGGCTGGCTCGCTGAGCGCCTTTGCCCTGATGGTGGTGCTGCTGTGGTGGCTGCAGCGGCGCGGGGGCCATGGCCGCGGGCCGCGGGCGCTGCGCGCCCTCGGGGCGGTGGCCTGTGGCGCCATGGCGCTGGGCCTGGTGGCCTTGGGCGCGGCGCGCTTCGCCGGCGGGGAGCACCTCTTGGGCCCGCTGGTGGCAGCGAGGGCAGTGGCCCCGGTGGCGTCAGATGGCTCAGGGCTGGTCGCCCCCGCCGGCGAGGCGCCAGCCACGGCAGCGACGGCCCCTGATGGGCCCCCTGCGGACGGGCTGGTGACGCAGAGTCAGCCTTTCGTGCATCAGGTGCGTTACCGGGATGGGGCCGTCGCTGCCGTGCGCGCCGCGACTTTGACGTTGGCGCCGGCGGTCATGGGCTACGGCGGCCACGTCCCGGTGGAGGTCGAGCTCGACCTCAGCGGGCGCATCGTGGCGGTCGAGCTGATGCCCAACCACGTGGAGACGCCGAGCTATTGGCGCCGGGTCGACAACGCCGGCTTCGCCCAGTCGCTGGTAGGGCGTAGCCTCGACGCGCCGCTCCAGGTCGGCGTCGACGTGGACGTCGTCAGCGGCGCCACGGTCACCTGCGTCGCCATCGTCGACGGGGTGCGCATGACGGCCCAGCGCCTGGCTCAGGAGGTCATCCCCCTCCACACCCAGGCGCCACCGCCGGAGATCGCCGCCGCTGCGCCGCCGCCACCGGCTTCGGCCTTCAAGGTGGCGTGGCTGCTTCTCTTCGTGGCGCTCATCTTGGGCTGGGTCCAGGAGCGGCGGCTACCCACGACGCGCCGGGCCGGGCGCCTGGTGCGCCTGGCGGCCCAGGTCACGGTCGTGCTGCTCTTCGGTTTTCTCTTCACCCAGTTCTTCTCGGTGCAGCACGGCCTCCTGCTGGTGCTGGCCCTGCCCGCCTGGGCCCTGGGCGGGCAGCCCTGGGGCGCCTTCGCGGCGCAACCGGAGTGGCTGGTCCTCATCGCCGTGGCCTTGCTCAGCACTTGGCTCGCCGGGCGGCTCTACTGCGCCCACGTCTGCCCCTTTGGCGCCCTCTCCGAGGCGGTGGGCACCCTGTCGCCGTGGCGCCGCGCCTTGCCCGAAGTGTGGCAGCGGCGCTTGCAGCGCCTGCCCCTGGTGGTGCTCTTCATCACGGGCGCCTTGTGGGGCGCGACCATGAACGGCGAGTGGCTCGCCGTGGAGCCTTTCGCCACCACCTTCGCGCCGGCCCTGTGGGGCGAGCTGCCTGTGGCCCACTTGGTGTGGGTGGTGGCCCTGGTGGCGGTGTCCGTGCTCTTGCCGCGCTTCTTCTGTCACACCCTGTGCCCGGCCGGGGCGATGATGACCTTTTTGGCCTGCCGCCGCGGCCTGAGCACCGCCCGCCCGGGCCGCTGCCCCGGCTGCGGCGCGTGCATCGAGCGTTGCCAGCGCCGGGAAGGGCAGCCGCGCCAACGCTCGCGCGCGGCTACAGATGCTACAGGTTGATACACGACCGCGTCTTGTCGAAGGGGCCACAAATGCGTAACCTTGGGGGCGTCGACCAGGCGATCGGCGCTATGGCCCCCCCTCCCGCTGTCTTCTTCCACTTCTAGGCGTCTGCTTCATGTTTCGCCGCACCGTCGTAGCCTCGGCGCTCTTCGCCACCGCGCTCGCGTGGTGGGGCGTGGGTTGTGAGAGCCCTGCGCCCGCGCCTGTGGCCCCGCCAGGGGTCTCGGTGGCCCAGACCTTTCTCTACCCCTATGTCTTCGAGTCTCAGGCCACCCTGCGCGGCGCTCAGCTCCTCCAGACCTACCTGCAGGAGCACCCCGAAGGGCGCGACGCCAACATGGCGCGCTGGCTCGTGACGCGCACCAGCCTGGATATGCTCACCCTACACCAGATCCACCAGGCGCTGGGCGAGCCTGAGGCGTCCCAGCGCCTCTTGGAACAGTTGGGAGCGCTGTGGTCCACGGCAGCAACGCCAGCGGCGCTCTACGCGGCGCTGCAGGTACCCCTGGAGGCCCTGCTGGACTGTGACAGCGTCTTGGCGAGCGAGGCCAGCGCGGCCCTCCTCCTGCTCGACGCGATGCGGACGGATGACCTGGCGACCCGGGCCATCAACTTGGTCCAAGTGACGGCCACCCCGACGAGCGTCGCCTTCAATGCGTCCGTGAGCATCGCCATCGAAGCCTGGGCCCTCTTCGCGTCCAAGGCCGACGGCGGCTTCACGGCCTTCTTCGAGAGCTTGTGCCAGCGCTACCCCTACCCCTGCGTCGAGGTCGTGCCGACGCCACACCTCGCCGAGGACTGCGGCTATGTTTGCGCCGGCGGCCCCGCGGACGAGAGCCCCGAGGCCCGGGTGCGCCGCTGTGGCCATGCTTTCTGGGGGCTGCCGGCAGCGGAAGACGCGGTCTATCTCTCCCGCGCCAACCATCGGGTGGCCCGCGCCCTGCGCCACATGGCCCTGCTCCAGCAACGTCTGGACAACGCCGTCGACCACCCCCTGCGCGGCCTACCAGCGGTGGACGCCTTCGTCGACGGCTATCGCGACTTGCTGGCCACCCTGGCCGTGCCCCTGTGGCCGGCGCCTGAGTCGCCAGCGCGGCACCACCTGCACCTGCCCAAGGTGAGCGCCTCCAACGGCGAGCTGCCCTACAACCGGCACGTGGTGGTCGTGGGGCGCCAGGGCATCTTCGTCGACATGCCGCACCATTTCCGCCTGGACCAAGGGCGGGTCATCATCCCCGAGTCTTCCTTGAACTACCGCTTTCCCGGCCGGCCGGTCTTGCCCTTCGTCGAGCCCTGGCGCTTTGCGGGCAACGAGATCCTCCGCGGGATGCTGCCGGCGCTGGTGCCCTTCCTGGACGACCTCGAGCGCGACGGTCCGCGCCTGAGCCGCCGCTTCGACGACCGGGAGAGCTCACGAGAAGAAGGCCAGCGGGCGCTCCTGCGCCGCACCACCCTGATCCTCGACGCCGAGGTACCGGCGACGCTCCTGCTCCCTCTCCTGCGCACCCTGAACCACCGTCACCTGCGCCCCTTCCAGGTCTGGGTGGTGGACACGGGCAGTGACGCCTGGAGCGGGCTGGACTTCGACACCGCCGCGGGCCCTTTACCGCTGGACAAAGCGCACCTGTGGCTGCGCGCCAACGGGTGGTGCCTGGGCGCCTATCGCGTGCGCTGGCGCTGCGGCACCTGGTCGGCGACGGACAAGGAGGGGCCCGACGCCTTGCGCCGCTACCTCAGCGAGAGCGCAGAGGGCAGCCTCTATGTGGGCCTGGCCCCCGAGAGTCGGGTGCAGGATCTCACGGATCTTTTGGCCTTCCTCCAGGGCGAGGGCATCAGCACCACCCTCGCCTTGGACGCGCGCCGCTGAGAGCGGTGGCGTCAGGGGGTGCAGCGGGCGATCATCTGCGCGAGGCGGCGCATCCCCTCGGCGAGCTGGGCCGGGCCGACCATGGAGAAGCTGGCCCGCACGGCGTGGCGGCAACCGCCTTGGGTGGAGAAGGCCGGCCCCGGGACCAGCAAGACCTTGTTTTCCTGGGCATAGCGCCGCACCATGTGATCTGCATCCACCTGTGGCGGCAGCTCGAACCAGATGAACATACCCGCCGTGGGTACGTGGAAGCGGACCTCTGGCGGGAGGTGCTCCCTGGCGGCGGCGACCATGGCGTCGCGATGGCTGCGGTAGAGGCGCATGTTCTCTTCGATCCGCGCCAGCAACCCGTCGAAGCCGACCTGGCGCAGATAGGCGGCCAAGATCACCTGACCCATGCTGGAGGTGTGGAGGTTGGCGGCTTGTTTATAGAGGGACATGGCGCGGACCAGAGCCGCCGGCCCCGAGGCATAACCCAGGCGCAAGCCGGGGCAGAGGATCTTGGAGAAGGAGTCGAGGCGCAGCACCTGATCGGGGGCGAGGGCCTGCAGGGTGGGGAGGCGCGGCGCCTGGGGCTCGAGCTGGACGAGCTGATAGGGGTCATCATCGACGATGAGGACACCGAAGCGCTGGGCGATGGCCACCAGGTGGCGGCGGCGGGCCTCGGAGGTGGTGATGCCCGCCGGGTTGTGGCCGCTGGGGATGGTGTAGATGAACTTGGGCATGGGCTGGCCAGAGTCGGCGCGCGCCGTGAGGAGCGCCTCCAGGACGTCCGCGCGCTCGCCCTCGGCGTCGATGGGCACGGCGATGAAGTGATCCGTGAAGGTGCGGAAGGCCGCCAGGGCGCCGGGGTAGGTGGGCTCGGAGACCACCACGGCGTCGCCCGGGTCGAGGAGGGCGTCAGCGACCATGTAGAGCCCTTCTTGGCTGCCGTTGAGGGTGATGAGGCCCACGGCGCTGAGGTCGACGCCGTCTTTGTGGCGTTGCCACTGGCGCAAGAGGTCGAGCAGCTCAGGGAGCCCGTCCGTGGGCCCGTATTGGGTGGCCGCCAAGAGATCGGCGCCGCTGATGTCGATGGCCTCCCCGTCGCAGGTGTCGAGGCGCACGCCTGTGAAGGCAAAGGTCTGAGGGTTGGGATAACCCCCGCCAAGGGATATCATCCCGTCGAGGCCCATGAGCGGGACGAGCTCGCGAATGGGCGAGGGGGTGCGCCTCTTGGCGCGCGACGACAGCAGCTTTTCTAGCATCCCAGCACCTCTGCGCGGCGGGCCCAGGCCGCGCGAAGGCGCGCAGATTGCGCGGCCGGCGGCGGTAGCCCGGTTTTGGAGGCGAATCTAGCAGACGGCATGGGAAAATCTAATTGGCCCGGGAAAAAGGGGATCTTGGGGAAAAAAATGCGGACCCGCCTGTTACACCCAAGGACCACACCTGCTCGGTGGTACGTGTTTCGAGGAAATCATGACGAATTCGCCCATTGCGGAGTGCTCCGGCGACCTCTTTCAGGCGCTGTGGAGTTCCTCCGTCATCGGTATGGTGCTCATCGACCTGCGCGACCACACGGTGGTCGACGTCAACCCGACGGCTGTGGCGCTCTTCGGCTACGGCCACTCGGAGCTGGTGGGGCGGAGCTGTCTGGAGACCATCTGCCCCAACGCGAAGGAGGGCTGCACGAGGGATCATTGCGCCAGGCTGGG
>CAYVQF010000003.1:124293-231783 GCA_964454015.1 uncultured Myxococcales bacterium | reverse complement strand
GATCACCCTGCCCGAGGATTTCACCGAACTCTATTACTATCTCATCGGCCCGGCCAAATCCGATTGGCAGATCTGCACATCTAACAACGGGTCGGGGAGCCTTGGCACGCATGACGTCGAGCCCTGGGCGCTCGCTGTCATGTGGTGGGGGTAATCATGTTTGACCACCTCATCCGATCTGCCTGGATCTGCTGCTGCATCGGTGCCTACCTCGCCGCCTGCGACCAGCACGTCGCCCAGGAGCCTGCCGACGAGCTCCTCGAAGACCACGAGCTGCCCCCGGACGCCGAAGACCAAGACACGGCGGACGACGCGGACGACGGAGCGTGGGCCTGCCCAGGGTCCCTCTGGCACCTGGATGCCGACGAGCTGCTCTTCGAGTTCCGCATCGGCTGTGTCGACTACCGCGCCGTCGTGCACTGGGCGGGTATGGAACTCTATCTCTGTAACCGTTGCGAAGAGGATTTCCTCATTGCCTACTATTATACAGAAACCTTTTCGTATGGGGGCATCAATCCCTGCTTCATCGACAACACCTACGCCGTGCGCGATCAGCAGGGGCGCGAGCTCCCGCTCGGCTGCGACAAGGTCAGCTACTGCCTCCGCACAGCAGAAAAGCGTGCCGCGCTGCCGATCTCGACCATGTTGATCCCCGGCGGTGCCCGTGAGACGCGGTGGTTGCATCAAAGAGTCGCTGGCGAGGATTTCCGTGAGATCCTCGCGCAGCCGCAGGAGTATTTGTGCGGTGAGCCCAGCCTCGTCGCCGCGCCCCTCAGCGTAGGCGACGCGCGCTATGACATCGTGCTCTATCTGCCCCGCCTCTGGCCCGCTGACACCCCGGTCGAGTTGCTGCGCCCCGAGCGGCAGCGCCCCCTCGCCTGTGCCCAGGCGGGGCTCTACGAGTTCGCCTGTATTCCCGATATCCCGGAATATCAAGCCATCGACAACCCCCTCGATTGGTTCCCCATCTCGCCGGACGAACTCAACCCTTACGTCATCAAAGACGTCGACCTGGCGAAGCTGTGGCCGGCTTTTGCCGCCCCCTGAGGAGAGAGAGCGGCCCCCCCTCCCACCGAACCCCACCACGGGCTCCCAATCCCATGCCACAATGGCTCGCGTCGCCGCGCACTTTGCCCCATAGTAGCGCTGACAGTCGCGACGACTGCACCGACCACCAGCGCGTGGCCCTCAACCTCTTGCACGGGATGCCCCCAATGCGCACCTGCACCGCCCTCACTTCCGTCGCCCTCTTCTTCGCCCTCATCGCGCCCCTTGGTGCACAAAGTCAGGAGCTCTCTCCCCTCTTGGAGTTCCCACCCCACAGCGGCCCCTTTCTCCGCAGCATCCCCGAGGCCCAGATCCCCGTCACGGTGCGCCTCTTCGCCCCTCCCGACGAAAAGACCCTCGCCGCCCTGGCCCACTTCGGTGAAGTCGCGGTGGCCAACGGCAAGCCCGCGGTGGTCGGTCGCGTCGTCGCCATGCGCGTCGACCGCGCCCAGCTCGCTGCGCTGGCCGCCCTGCCCCAGGTCGAACGCGTCTCACCGGGTCAGGCGCCGCTGCTCTTGCGCCCCCTGAACCAGACTGTCGCCGAAATCGGCGCCCACCGCGTCTGGACACCGCCCCCGCCCCGCGCCACGAACCTCGGCGAGGGCGTCATCCTCGCCGACCACGAAGAGGGCTGGGACATCTTCCACCCCGACTTCTTCCGCCCAGACGGCGGCATCTTCGACTTCGAGGACACCAGCGGTAACGGCTTCGCCAATGCTGGCGACAAAGTGGATCTCGACGGCGATGGCGTCTTCGAGTCCACCCTATCCCTCCTCGAAGGCTGCACCCTCGACAACTACACCGACCTCAACCCCCGCTGCGAGAACGGCTATCAGCCCGAGCTCGACTGGCTCTACGTCGACATCAACAACAACGGCAAGCGCGATTTTGGCCCCACCTACGCCAACGCGCCCGCCTTCGGCGAGCCCATCTTCGTCGGCGACGACGTCGACGGCAACGGCCGCATCCAGATCGGAGAGAAGCTGATTCGTCTCAACACCTCCAAGGTCATGGCCATCGACGTCGAGGGCACGGTCTACCGCCGCGGTGCCAACCTGGCCAGCTACCCCGTGGCCAACTTCGACAACAGCCATGGCACGCCCGCCATTGGTATCGCCGCAGGTGGTTGGCCAGGCCTGCGCCGCTACACCGGCGTGGCACCGGCGGCCGATCTCGTCCTCATCTCGCGCCAGACCCAAGTCGAAGCCGTGGCGGCAGCCAAGAGCCTTGGCACCCACGTCATCTTCTACGAGTGGGACAGCCCCTATGAGTTCCAGGACGGCTCCACCGACTTCGATCTGGCAGCCACCACCGCCGCCACCGAGGGCATGGTGCAGGTCGCCGCCGTGGGCAACTTGGCCGGCGCCGATCACGTCTTTCGCCTGACCCAAGTCGGCACCCAAGCGCGCACGGTCCGCCTCTCCACCGACGGCTACGGTTACTACCTCTATCGCAGCGCCTATCTCCAGATCTTCTGGCCGGGTTTCAACATCATGGACGCCACCATCACCGCGCCCAACGGCGACAGCCTGACCGCCCCCAGCGGCATGATCCCCTATGCCGAGGGCTGGCTCCAGGGCATCTTCGTCCAGATCTGGCGCGAGACCTCCGTCCGTGGCAACACCCGCTTCTTCATCTACCTCAGCAATAACAACCTCCCCATCCCCAACCGCACCCTCACCTTCACCCTGAGCGCCAAGAGCGGCCAGGTCATCCCGGAAGTGCGCGGCATCGTCTTCGACGACCAATCCGGCTGGGGCAAAGGGGTCTCCTGGCTCGATCACCTCACGGACGTTGGCTCGGCCTTGATGCCATCCACGGGCGACAAGATCATCGGCGTCGCCGCTTACGGCGGCATCCGCGACCTCAGCACCTGGGGCTGGGGGGACATCGGTGAGCGCCGGGGCTATTCGGGTATGGGGCCCCGCATCGACGGCGCTCGGGTCGTCGACATCGCCGCCCCTGACGACCCCTTCGCCCCCCGCGCCGACGCCACCAGCGCCCATGGTGACTACGTGAGCTTTGGCGGCACCAGCGGCGCCCTCCCCCATGTCGCTGGCGTCGCAGCCCTGCTCAAAGCCGCGCAGCCCACTTGGGGCCACGACCAAGTGGCCCAGCGCCTCATGGAGAGCGCTTTGGTCGACTCCTTTGTCGGACAAGTGCCCAACGAATCTTACGGCATGGGCAAGGTGCGCGCCTCCCAAGCCATCCTCGGCGTGGAAGCCCAGCTCGGTGCCCCGCCGACCCTCTCCTTGACCCTGACCAGCCCGGCCATCGTCGGCCGCACCACCTCCGTTCAAGCCACAGTCACCTCACCCGCGGGCAACGGCGACGCCTGCCTGGTCGGGTGGGATCTGGGCTACACCGGGACCTTGACCCACACCCCCAGCGCCGCCCGCGTCCTCGACGTGGCCATCACCTCCACCGAACCGCTGCGGGTGGTCGGCAAGGCCATCGCCCCCAGCGGCGCCTATGCCCGCGCCCTGCTCACCATCGTCCCGACGGAAGACTGCGCCGTCAGCGGCTGCGGCGAGGCCTGCTGCCAACCCGACGGCCTCTGCGCGCCGTGTCCCCCCGAGCCAGAAGAGGATCTGCACAGCGATGACCCAGACCTCGACGACGCCACTGAGGGGCTTGAAAGCACCGAAGAGTTGACCGCGGACAACAGCCCGGAGTTCACCCCCGACGCGGACGACGCACCCGACCACCTCGAAGGCGATGACCTCGGCCTCCCTGCTGGCCGCAAAGACGATGGCTGCGCCTGTCACAGTGTCCAGCGGGCCCGCCAGATGCCGCCCTGGAGCCTCTTCTTGCTCTGTCTCCTCGGCGCGGCCGCTGTCCTGCGCCGCCGTCGTCGCCCTTGAGGACCCTAGACCCGCCGCCGTCCCTCTCTCGGAACCCGCCATGACCACAACTGGACACAACGGCGCTCGCCGGCCCAAGCTCTTTCGCGACCCCATCCACAACGTCATCAGCCACGACATGCGCAGCCCCCAGGGCCAGCTCCTCGTGCGCCTCATCGACACCAGCGCCTTCCAGAGGCTGCGCCACATCCGCCAATTGGGCCTGGCGCACTTGGTCTATCACGGGGCCGAACACAGCCGCTTTGCCCACGCCATGGGCACGGCCCACCTGGCGGAGCGCTTCTTCGACGCCATCGAGCGCGACCGCCATCCCGCAGATGAACAACGGGTCGTCACGGTCGCCGCGGCGCTGCTCCACGACATCGGCCACGCCCCCTTCAGCCACGCTTTCGAGAACACCTTGGCCCAGAGCCTCACCCTGCACCACGAGGCCTACACCGAGCGCATCATCCTGTGGCCCGAGGGCGACGTCTATGGCATCCTGGCCGACTTCGATCCCAGCCTGCCCCAGCGCGTCGCCGACCTCTTGACCCACCGCAGCCACGCCTGGACCGCCCAGATCATCTCCAGCCAGCTCGACGCCGATCGCATGGATTACCTCCTGCGCGACGGCTACATGACGGGAGTGCAGAACTACCATTACGACGCCGAGCGCATCCTGGAGATGCTGGACCGCGACGACCAGGGCCCCCTGGTCCACGCCCGCTCCCAGCAGGCCGTCGAGAGCTACCTCCTCAGCCGCTTTCACATGTACCAGCAGGTCTATTACCACAAGACCGTCCGCGCCGCTGAGACCCTGATCGAGTCCATCTTCCGCCGCGTCTTCGACACCATCCGCGACGGCGACCGCAGCCTCTTACCCAGTGGCGCCCTCGGCCGTTTTCTCAGCGCCGCCTGCCAAGGACAGCAGCCGGAAATCGCCGATTACCTCGGCGTCCACGACGCCCACGTCTGGGTCGCCATCGACACCTGGACCCACTGCGCCGACCCCATCCTCCGCGACCTCTGCCGCCGCTTCGCCACGCGCAACCTCCTCAAGACCATCGAGGTCGCCCCACACGCCAGCGGCCGCATCTCTACCCTGTGGCCCGACTTGGAGGCCATCGTCGCCGAAAGTGGCTTTGATCCGCGCTACTACCTCGCCTTCGACAGAGCCGAGAACAGCGCCTTCATCCCCTACGCCCCCCCGGCCAGCCCACTCCTACCCTGGGACGAGACGAACCTGCATCCGACCACCCCCCACCACGACATCCGCATCCTTTTGCCCGGCGGCCGCGTCGCCCCCATTCAGGAGGTCAGCGACGTGGTGCGCGCCCTCACGGACATCCGCTACCGCGTGGCACGCTGCTGCCTTCCGGCAGAAGCGCGCCAACGCGCCACGTCCCTCCTGCGCACCCACCACCTCACCGAGGCTCTCTAGCGCCCAGGCTGACCCCTCAGGCCCGCCGCAGCACCACCAGGTTCACCTCCGCCGGCACCCCCAGCCGCATCGGCGGCCCCCAGTAGCCCGCACCGGCGCTCACATAGACCCAGCGCCCCTGCGGCGCCTCATAGAGCCCGTGGCCGTAGCCGTGGATCACATCGGTAAAGAGGTTCAACGGAAAAAACTGCCCCCCGTGGGTGTGACCCACCAAGACCAAATCCGCCTGGGCCGCCAACGCGCCAGCCACGCTGCGCGGTTGATGCGCCAAGAAGACCCGGAAGGCGTCCTCTGGCGCGCCGGCCACGGCGGCGTCGGGATCGCTCTTGTGGCTCGGCTCGATCCGATGCGCCGTGTGATCCGTCACCCCAGCCACCACCAGCTTCGCCCCCTCCCGCTCGATCACCCGGTGGGCGTTGTTCAGCACCACCACGCCTTGGCGCGCCACCTGCGCGCACCACCCCGGGCCATCCCAGTAATACTCGTGGTTGCCCGTACAATAGAAGGCACCGTGGGTCGCCTGCAGATCCGCCAGCGGACTGATGTCCTCCCCCATGTCTTCGACCAGGCCGTCCACCAGATCACCCGTGATGGCCACCATGTCTGGCGACAAGGCGTTCGCCTCGGCCACCATGGCCACCAGGTCCGCTTTGCAAATGGTCGGCCCCACGTGAATGTCGCTGAGCTGCACGATGCGAAAGCCATCGAAGGCCTCCGGCAAGCCGGGCACTCGAATCACCTCTTCTCGCACCACCCGCTTCTTGCGCGCCGTCCACACCCCGACCCCCGTCCCGGCGCTCGCACCCACCACCACGCCTAGACTCGACACGTTGAAGAGAAAGCGTCGCCGCGCCAGGTCCGGCGCTGGCGGCACGGCCGCGCTCGACCTAGCGCGCCAACGCGCCACACCCCACATCACCCCCTTGACCACCAGCCACCCCAGGTCGCGAAAGACCACGAAGGAAAACAGCACCCCTGCCGCGCCCATGAGGCCAAAGCCAATCCACGGCAGCGGCCCGAACCAGGCGCTCTGCCCCAGCATCCTTCCCGCCGCCATCACCGCCGGCCCGCTCGCCCCGAGCACCACGATCCCCGCCCAGGCCAGCCGCCGCCACCGCGGGCGCAAGCCCAGCGGCCCGATGAGCCGCTTCCCCAGATAGGTGCCGAGGATGACGAAGGTCACCAGGGCACCGAAAAAAAACAAAATGCTCTGCCAATGAACCACAGCCTTACTCCGCCGCGCGCAGGACAGGTCGCGCGCTGCCCTCAAAGATGTCCATGCTCCCTTTCACTGGCAAGGGTTTCTGCGCCGCGCCGCGACACCGCTAGGCCGTCGCGACGATCCAGCCGCGCCCCAAAACGGCATCCCCATCGTAGAAGACCGCCGCCTGCCCCGGGGTCACCGCCCGCACGGGCGCGTCGAAGCGCACCTTGAAGCCCGTGGGCGTCGCCGCGTCCGGCGCGATCTCCGCCGCCACCGCCCGGTGGCGGTAGCGCACCTGAACCGTGCAGCGCTGCGGCTCGCGCGGTGGCGCGCCGCCGCTCCACACCAAGTCCTCCACCAACATGGCCTCAGCCGCGAGCTGATCCGCGTCGTGGACCACCTGCACCGTCCCGCTGTCGACGTCCAGCGCCGCCACCCACATCGGTCGATGATGCGACAGACCCAGACCGCGCCGCTGCCCGATGGTGAACAGGTGCAAGCCGGCGTGAGGCCCCAAGACCTCCCCGGCGTCATTGACCACCACCCCCTGGCGCGCCGTCCCCGCGTAGCGCTGGCGCAACACCTCGGCAAAAGGCTCGCCCGCGGCGCCGACCAGGCAGGCGTCCTGGCTCTCAATCTGCTGCGCCGTCGGCAAGTCCAAGCGCGCCGCCACGCTCCGCACCTCCTCCTTGCGCATCTCCCCCAGGGGAAAACGCACCGCCGCGAGCTGCTCGCCCGTCAGCCCCGCCAGGAAGTAGGTCTGATCCTTGCCCGGGTCGTGACCGCGCAAGAGCTGAAGCCGACCCGATGGGTGACGCGCCACGCGCGCATAGTGGCCCGTGGCTACCCCAGCAGCACCTACGCCTTGGGCCCACTCCAGGAGGAAGCCGAACTTGATCCGCTCGTTGCACCACAAGCAAGGGCTCGGCGTGCGCCCCGCGGCGTAAGTCTCCCACGCCGGCTGCAAGACCCGAGCTTCGAAGGCGTCGATGGCGTCGACCACATAGTGGCGCACCCCCAGCTTGCCCGCCACGGCGCTCGCCCGCGCCACGGCGTCCACGCCACAGCAGGAGCGCACGCCGCTGTCTTGGCCATCGCAGCGCTGCAGACGCAAGGTCACGCCGATGACTTCGGCGCCGCTCGCTTGCACCAGGGCCGCCGCGACGCTCGAGTCCACGCCACCGCTCATGGCCACCACGATTCTCTCTGCCCCTGCCATGCTCACCTCGGCTCACCACCCTGACGCCGGCCAGGGCCCGTGGCGGAAACTAAGGAGGGTGACGACAATTGGCAAGACGACGCGCGGCGCGCTCCCCGTGATCGAGACAAACGGCCGCAAAAGGGTTAGCTTTCCGAGCCTGGCCTGAGCGACCACCCCAACCCTTGTGACGAGGTGTGACCATGGAAGCCATCTACCGTTTCACCGCCCCAACGGGCCCTGCCGCCCCCCTCTTGGTCAGCGTCCCCCACGCCGGCGAGGATGAGCCCGAGGACATTCAGAACGCGCTGTTGACGCCACATGCCCGCCGCAAGCGCGATTTCGACCTCTACGTCGACCGCTTCTGGCGCGACGCACCGCAGCACGGCGCCGCCTTCATCGTCGCCAAGTACAGCCGCTACGTCTTGGACCTCAACCGGGCGCCAGAAGACGTCGACGCCGGCTCCGTCCTGGACCACCCCAACCCCATCGGCACCTACAGGCGCGGCCTCTTCTGGCAGGTCACCGCCGCCGGCGAGCCCGTGCAAGGGGCGCCGCTGCCCCAGGCGGCCTACGCCGCACGGGTGGCCACCTACCATCAGCCCTACCACGCCAAGCTCGAGGCGACCTTGGCCCAGATCCAGGACCAATTCGGCCACGTCCTGCTCATCGACGCCCACTCCATGCCCTCCGTAGGCCGGGACGATCACCCCGACCCGGGCCAAGTGCGCGCCGATATCGTCCCGGGCACCAACCTGGGCCGCGCCTGCCCGCCCGACCTGGTGGCCCTCTGTGTCGACACCTTCTCGGCCCACGGCTTCTCCGTCGCCGTCGATCAACCCTACAAGGGCGGCTGGATCACCCGCCACTACGGTCAGCCTGCGGCCAAGCGCTTCGCCCTCCAGATCGAAGTAAGCCGCCGGGTCTATATGGAAGAAGAGACCTTCGCCATCAAAGATGAAGGCGTGGCCAAGCTCCGCGCCGCCTGCCAGGACTTCATGGGCCGCGCCGCCGCCTGGCGCCCCGGCCACTGACCCGAGGAACACCCATGCTCTATCTCGACCACAACGCCACCACCGCCATGGCGCCCGAGGTCCTGGAGGTCTTCCTGGGCGCCGCCAAGCAGGCCTTTGCCAACCCCTCGAGCTCCCACGCCGCGGGCCAGGCCGCCCGCCGCGCCATGGATCAGGCCCGCGCCCAGGTCGCCGGGCTCATTGGCGCTCAGCCACCGGAGATCGTCTTCACCGGCGGCGGCACCGAGGCCAACAACCTGGCTATCCTCGGCCTGGCCGAGGCCCTCAGCGCCCAGGGCGCGGCGGGCCACATCATCACCAGCGCCGTCGAGCATCACGCCGTCCTGCGCCCCTGCCGCCGCTTGGCCGCCAACGGCTTCACCCTCACCGAGCTCCCCGTGGACGCGCAGGGTCAGGTCGCCATCGCCACCTTCGTCGCGGCCCTCCGCCCTGACACCCGTATGGTCTCCCTGATGTTGGCCAACAACGAGGTCGGCACAATCCAGCCCGTCGCCGAAATCGCGCGAATCTGTGCCGAGCGGCGCATCTGGCTGCATTGCGACGCCGTCCAGGCCGTCGGCAAGATCCCCATCGACGTCCAGGAGTTGGGGGTGGATCTCCTCTCCCTCTCGGGTCACAAGTTCCACGGTCCCAAGGGCGTCGGAGCCCTCTACGTCAAAGAAAACACACCCTTGCAGCCCGTGCTCACCGGCGGCTCGCAAGAGCGGCGCCTGCGGCCCGGCACGGAAAACGTCCCCGGCATCGCCGCCTTGGGCGCCGCCGCGGCCCTGGCTGCGCAGGACCTGAACGCCTCCTTTGCCCACCAGCTCAACCTGCGCAGCCACTTCGAACGCCACCTCCAAGAAGCCATCCCCGACGCCGTCATCCACGGCCTGGGCGCCACCCGCCTGCCCAACACCACCAGCGTCCGCTTCCCCGGCATCAAAGCCGGCGCTCTCCTCATCGAGCTGGACCTGCGCGACGTCGCCGTCTCCGCCGGGGCGGCTTGCGCCACGGCCAACCCCGAACCCTCCCACGTCTTAGTCGCCATGGGCCTCAGCCCGGAAGAGGCCCGCGCCACCCTGCGCTTCTCCGCCGGGCGCGAACACCAGCTCGCCGACATGGACCGCGCCGTCGCCCTGCTCAGCCAGGCCCTCTCGGCCTTGCGCCAACGGCGCGAGACGCAATAATGATCCTTACAGGAGCGCGAGCGCGGCCTCGGGCCCACGGCGCCGCCTTTGGACGCTCCTGTCGGCACTGGACCCCACTACCACCCACGGCACCTCACCTTGCGCGCATCCCTCGTCCACCTCTGCGCCGCCCTCTGCCTCCTCAGCATCGCCTGCGATCCTGATGGGCCTGAGACCGCGGGACCCCAGCGCACCTGCCAGCACTATTTCTTCTTCCAGGCCGACCGCGACCCCGCGGGTGAGCTCCTCCGCCCCAGCGAAGTCGCCCTCGTCGGTGATTTCAACCACTGGAACAAGGACCGCCACCCCTTGCGTGAGATCAACCGCCAGGGCCTCTACGCCGCGGCCGTCACCCTCCCCCCGGGGATGCACCTCTACCGCCTCTGGCTCGGCGACCACACCCGCCTCGATCGCTTCAACCCCCTCACCCATTTCGCCTGGAACGATCGGGAGAGCTCGGTGATCTTCGTCGACGACTGCCAACGCCCAGCGCTCCAGGTCGACCACCTCCACGCGAGCCCCGCAGGAAGTCTCGAAGCCACGGTAAGCTTCGTCAGCGGGAGTGGCGGCGCCGCCCTCGACCCGGCCGCCATCACCCTCACCCTGCACCGGGACCAGCAGCCCTTGCCCCCCCCCGCGTACAGCGTCTCAGGCCACCGTATCGCCATCAGCGCCACGGGCCTCGCCCCGGGCAAGCTCGGCCTCCGCATCCACGCCACCGACCGCAACGGGCGCCAAGCCGAGCCCCTCCTCTTGCCCTTCTGGGTCGAGGAGGCGCCCTTTGCCTGGGATGACGCCCTCATCTACCAGGTCGTCGTCGATCGCTTCCGCCGCGGCGACGGCCAAGCCCTACGCGACGACGTCTCCATCTCTTTCTTCCGCGGCGGCGATCTCTGGGGCGTCCACGCCGCCCTCGAAGAGGGCTACTTCGACGCCCTCGGTGCCAACACCCTCTGGCTCTCGCCCCTCTACACCAACCCCGAGGGCGCCTTCATCGGCCGCGACGGGCACCTCGCCGAGGGCTACCACGGCTACTGGGCCATCGCGCCGCGCAGCGTCGACCCGCGCTTCGGCGGTGAAGAAGCCCTCGACGCCCTGGTCGCCGCGGCCCACGCCAGAGGCATCCGCGTCATCGTCGACCTCGTCCTCAACCACCTCCACGAGCAACACCCCTACTTCCAGGCCCAACCCGACGCCACCTGGTTCAACCACCCCAAAGGCGACTGCATCTGCGGCATGAGCTGCCCCTGGCACCTCCATATGCTCGATTGCTGGTTCGACCCCTTCCTCCCCGATCTCCAGTGGCGCAACCCCGCCGTGGGCGAGCAGATGATCGCCGACGCCCTCTGGTGGCTCGAACGCTTCGATCTCGACGGCCTCCGCCTCGACGCCGTCCCCATGATGCCGCGCTTGGCCATGCGCCACCTCCGCCACCGCGTCACCCAGCGCTTCGACCAAGGCGGCCAGCACACCTATCTCCTCGGCGAAACCTATACCATGCAAGGGGAGCAAGCCGTCATCGGCCACTACGTCGGCCCTGAGGCCCTCTCGGGTCAGTTTGATTTTCCCGTCATGTGGCTGCTGCGCGCCGCCTTGACCCACGCCGCCTCCTGGCGCGCCCTCGATGAGGAAGTCCTGGCGAGCGAACGCACCTGGGCCCAAGCGGGCGCCACCATGGCCCCGATCATCGGCAACCACGATGTCCCGCGCATCATCTCCGCCCTCAACGGCGATCCACTCTGGCAACCCCGCGAAAACCCGCCCCCTCAACCCCAAGATCCGACGGTCTTCCAGCGCCTCCTCCTCGCCTGGACCTTCCTCCTCACCCAGGCCGGCGCCCCCGTCATCTACTACGGCGACGAAATCGGCCTCGCTGGCGCCTACGACCCTGACAACCGCCGCAACATGCACTTCAGCGAGCTGAGCGACCTGCAAGGCCAGACCCTGGCCGCCGTCCAGCGCCTCGGCCAAGTGCGGCGCTGCTCCGTCGCCTTGCGCCGCGGCGAACGCACCACCCTCCTCGTCGGCAACGACCTCTACGCCTACGCCCGCGCGGTCGAGGCGGGCCCCTTCGCCATCGTCATCCTCAACCGCGCCAACAGTGAGCAATCCCTCCGCCTCAGCCTCCCGCGGCGCTGGGACTTTGGCCCAGCAGGCCCCAAGGAGCTCTTCGGCGCAGACGCCCAACAAATCGGCACGGACCTCGTACTCACCCTGCCGCCCTTGGGTGCTGCCGTCTTGCTCCAAGAGGGACACTGCGTCCCCGCCAGCCCCGCTCGCCCCTAGTCGCCTTCCCCCTCACACAGGGCCAAGCAGTGGCTCTCCAGGCAACCCTCGTAGGCCCCGATCAGCTCTTGGGCTGGCGTGTGCTCACTCTCGCACTGCGCCTCACAGGAGACATCCTCGCAAGCCTGCCTACACTCGATATAGGACGCGATGAGTTGGATCTTGCCGTAATAAGCGTCCTTCTCCGCGCCACAGTGCTGGTAAGTGCACGACGTACAAGCGTTGACGCAGCCATGGCCGCGCTCCGCATCGATGAAGGCACAGAAGAGCCCCTCCAAGGCACAGTCGCGGCGCACCAAGCCCGCGTCCATCTCGCTGCACACCAGCAGCACCTCCCCCTCGCACGTCCCCGTGGGCGTCACCTCCCCGCACGGCTCCAGCGGCACGACCTCGCTGACGTCCTCGGGCGCCACCTCGGGTGCCACATCCGGTGTCACCTCCGCCGTATCTTCGACGGGTGTGGATTCGCTCTCATCGTCACATGCGGCCAACCCCACCCCAACCACCACCAAGATCGTGATCCATTTGTTCATCGCGCCCTCCTCCTGCGACCCGAGCACCCCCTCAGGCCCCTCGACAACGTAGCCTATCCCACGCGGCAATCAAAGCCCGGCCCACACCATCCCTGGCTATTGCCCTTTTGCCTGGCCTGTGCTTGTCTTCTCCCCTCTGCGGCGCGGCCCAAGGGCCGGCCCCTCACCCACCCACGGCGACTCTCCCCACCTCCGAGGTGAACGTGCGCTCCTGGCTCAAAGAAGCGTGGCTGCGCTTCCAAAGCGAAACCCAGGCCTTGCATCTGCGCTTTGCCGACGGCGCCGTGCAGCCACCTCCCCTTGCCCGCCGCGAAATCACCATCCTCTTGAGCACGGCCGTGCTCTTGGTGATCTATTTCTACTACGGTCGCACGGGCACCTTCTACCAGCTCTGGTGGCCACGCCTCGAGGGCCAGCCCTGGCTAGCGCGCATCGGCCCCGAGTGGTATGACCTCCTCCCCTATGCCTACTGGGCCGCCGCCAGCATCGTGTTGCGCCTCATCGTCCCGGCTCTCATCATCCTCTTCATCCTCCGAGAGAGACTCGGCGACTACGGCTTCGGCTTTGGCCGCACCGCCCATCACCTCTGGCTCTACGCCTGTCTCTACCTCCTGCTCCTGCCCGCCCTCATCTGGCTCAGCACCGATCCTGCCTTCCAAGAAAAGTACCCCTTCTACCGTGCCGCGAGCCAAGGAGGCGCGCACTTCTGGCTCTACCAGATCACCTACGGCCTGCAGTTCTTGGCCCTCGAGGCCTTCTTTCGCGGTTTCCTCCTCTTTGGCCTCTATAAGCGCATGGGCGCCTACGCCATCCTCATCATGAGCATCCCCTACTGCATGATCCATTTCGGCAAGCCCCCCATCGAAACCTTCGCCGCCATCGGTGCCGGCGTCATCCTCGGCGTCCTCGCCCTGCGCACCCGATCCTTCTACCCTGGCTTCCTCCTCCACTGGGCCGTCGGCCTCACCATGGACAGCCTGGCCCTCGCCCCCAACGCCCTGCCCCACCCCTAGACGCCCCATCGCGTTGCGCCCGGCATTGACACACCCCCACCCGGGCGGCAAAACTTCTCTCAGTCCGTCCCCTCGCCCCAGGTGTCACCTCGGCAAGGAGTGAACCATGCCATCCCGTCTCTCGTCGCACCGACGCCGCGCTGCCTGCCCACCAGGACACCCCTGGCGCCACCTCCCTCTCGCCTGCGTCCTTGCCGTGCTCCTGGGCGCCTGTGCCGGCCCATCGGCCTCCTCGGATCACGCCCCTCTCCCTGGGGCCAGCCAGGATTCGCGCCTGCAAACGCCGGCCCCAGAGCTGGTCAAGGTCGACGAGCGCCTCATCGCCATCGATCAAGAAATCCAGGCCATGCGCAACGACCTCAACGACCTCCAAGAACGCGTCGGCGCCCACATGGGGGATGCCGGCGCCAACCTCTACCAGCTCGAGTACCAAGGTGGACAGCTTTACCTCGAAATCGATCAGAGAAGTCTGCTGCGCGTCAACGGCATCGCCATGGGCCAAGATGATTTCTATGTCTTCGCCCGCAACCGCAGCGCCTCTCTCTGCTCCCCCACCCCCATCCTGGTCGTCCACCCAGAGGCCAACTACGACGTGGTGGCCTGGGTCCTCGAGGCCATCTATTCCCAAGGCTGCTCTAGCGTCGACATCAGCGAAAACCGCCGAGCCAATCCATGAAAGCCATCCCCACCCTCCCGCTGGCCCTCGCCATCCTCAGCCTCTGCGCCGCATGTGGCGCCACCCAAGGCGGCCAGGCGCGCCTCGTCGACGGTGAGCCCGAAGTCCAACACCTCGCCGACAACCTCGAGGTCCCCAACCACTTCCTCACCTGCGCCCTACACCGCATCGCCCGCACCCCTTACCCCATCGTCACCTATCTCAGCGGCGCACCCAACGCCCTCTCGCTCTACGACTTCAGCCATGACCTCGGCCAGCTCCGCACCTGGAACATCCACCACCCTGGCGCGCGCGCCTTCAACTACCGCCGCAGCGGCAGCAGCGGCGAGGGCACGGTCATCGGCCGCGCCTTGAGCGAACCCTGCTTCGGCAACGGCAGCGAAGCCAGCCGCGTCATCCGCCAAATCGTCATCCACCGCGCCCCGGGCGACTCCCCCCAGGAGGCCCTCCACCAGCTCATCTACCAGGGCCGCACCACCCACTTCATCATCGCCCCCGACGGCACGGTCTTCCAGCCCCTCGACCCCGTCCACGCCGCAGTCGCCCCCACCCCCAGCGCCAACTGGGCCATTTACATCGCCTTGATGAGCCCACGCCGCACCCATGAGTGGCTCGGCGCCATCCAGCGTTGGGGAGCAGCTTTGGGATCCACAGGCGCTTTCACAGCGCGGCTGGGACACCACGCCGCCTCAGCCATCGCCCCCCCCAGGGATCGCTTCGCCCAGCGCACCACCTGCCAACGCCACCAGCGGCCGGTCTCTACTGAAGTCTACACCGATGACCAGCTCCACAGCGCGCGCCACCTCATCCGCCTCCTCACCATCGACTACAGCCGCATCACCCTCGAGATCCCCATCCAAGCCGACGGCAGCCCGCTCACCGAGGTCTTACCACGCGCCGAATTCCACGTCGGCGTCATGGCAGACTACCACACCCGCGCCGACTCCATCGAACCGGGTTGTCTCGACATGACCCGCCTCATCGCCGACCCCTGACCCCCCTCGTCAGGCATCACTTCAGTGCAGATGGCGCTCTTCTTGTGGCACCGGCGCGAGGAAGGTCGCAGGCTCCAACATCTGCAGGATCTCATCGGAGAAACGGTGCCCTGCGCCAGCAAAAGTGATGGAGCTGCCCTGAAAACGCGCCACATACAGCACGGGCCGCCCACCGCGGCTATAGCCCAACTGCACCAGGGTGCACTTCGGAATGATCTGCTCGTCCGAGAGGTGCACCGTCTGCCGCAGCACGTAGTAACCTTCCGGCAGCCGCCCTTGTAGCGACGCCAGATAATCGAAATCTCTCACGATAAACCCTCGCTCCTGAAAGTCCCATCGGTTGTCGTGCTGGCGACTCGGCAAAAAAAGCACCGGGAGGTTCTGCTCCGCAGACCGATTGAGACGAACCAAGCGGCCCGCTGGCAGCGCACCCTCATGCCCCGGCATGGGCCTCGTAGTCACATACAAACCCACCGAGACCGTTATCACCTTGCGCTCTTGGCTCACGCCTCGACCTCGCTCGCACCCCAAGCAACGACGACCCAAAACACCACCCCAAGGCTGAGCCCCGTGAGCGCGCACCGCCCCTCACGGCATGCCCTGCCGGCTCACTCAAGGTAACCCAAGTCGTCAGCGCCAGCAATCTATGAAGCAGCGATCGCCGCCGTCTACCCCTCGCCCTCCTGACGCCGCCCATCGCCCTCGATCCTGGACATTGACGCGCACGACAAAGCCCGAAACAATAGCCTGCTGTTGCGAGCATCCCTGCTCACCCTCGCCCGTGGAGCCCCATGTATCGACCTCGCCCCATCCCCATCATCCTCCTCGCCATGCTGGCCCTCGGCGGCATGAACGCCTGCGCTGGTGCCCTCCCGTCGCACCCGCTCCACCTCTTCGGAGCTGACAGCGCAACCCCGCTGCAGCTACGAGAAGACTCAGCCAAGCTGCTCCTCCCACCGGACCACACCTACCTCCCCGGGACACCGCTCGGCCTCCTCATCGAGGCACCTGAGCACCGCCCCATCCTCGGCGCCGTCCTCATCGCCGACACCTTGCAGAGCGCCCACCAGGAAGCGGCTCTGGTCGCCACAGCCCGCGGCCTCACCTCTGCCGCCCCCAGCCGCCTCATCGCACTGACCGACCTGCCCCAGGACGCGACGGGCCTCCAAGTCTATCCCCCCCTGGCCTTGGGCGGCCCAGAGCTGCGCAACCAGCACCCTTACCCGACTTGGTTCTGGGTGCTGCGTCACAGCAGCGACCCCAGCGCCCCCGGACCGCTGGCCTTCGCCAGAGGGCTGGCCCTGGTCGACGTCGATGGCGCCCTCCTCATCGAGCTCGGCGCCGTCTCGAACCAGCACTGGTGGGTGGAAGCCCCCCCTCACCCCTATCCCAGCCGCCACCACCCCCTCCGCCTCGCGCTCCCAACCCAGCTCGAAGAGGCTGGCGCGAAGCTCGGGCACAGGGCCGCGGCGACCCACCTCAGCGTCCACATCACCTACTTCGATGGGCCTCCTCCCCAGGACGCAGACATCCTCGTCCAGCACCAGCCCGATGGCGCGCTCCGAGCCACCTTCCTGCCGACCTATTTCACCGAAAACGCCTTCGACCCCCAGCGCCTCGCCAACGAGCACGCCATCACCTGGCTCCCCCTCGATCTGCAAGCCCAAGGCGATACGGACCACTTCCTCTTCGCCCTCCTCGCCCTCGCCATGGAAGGCAGCCCCGTCGCATCGTGGACCTTCGCCGCTCTGGCCCACAGCGGGCAACTGCAGCTCGCCAACACGCCCCAAGCGCTCCCCTGGTACCTGCCCGAGATCTATGCCCGCAGCGCCAACCCATACCTGGCCGCCCAGGCTCTCTACGCCTTGCGCAGCCCCCAAGAGGGCGCGCAAGCCGACTACTTGCGCCACCGCGCCACCCTGCATCTCATCGACGGCGAGGCCCTCGCCCAGGCCGCCCAAGACCTGCACCGCGCCCTTCAGAGCTACACCGCCCTGGACTTTGCCCCGGGAATGGCTGAATGCCACCTCCGCCTGGGCGACCTCTACGCCACCCTCGGCGACGCCGTCCAAGCCCGCAAGCACCGCACCGAGGCCCTCCATCACTTCGCGCGCACCGAGGCCCAACGCAAGACCGAGGTCATCCGCGCCCGCTTCTTCCTCAGCCTCCTGGTCGAGGGCGCTGGCGACGTCGACCTGCGCCAGGAAGCCGAGCGCCTCTTCGCCGTCACCGCCGCTTCACCCAAAGGCCAGGATGCGCTCCAGCGCCAACACGTCGCGTGGGTGGCCGCCCTCACTCCCCACAGCGATACGGCCTTCTCCCACCTCCAAGACCTCATCGCCTGGCACCGCGAGGACCCCAGCTTGGCCCCACACATCGCCCTGGTCGAAGCCAACCTCGAGTTCCAAGCCGGACGCATCGACCAAGCCGCGACGACCTTCACCGACGCCATCACTCTAGCCGCGCACCACCAAGTCCCCGCTGCCGCACTGTGGGCCGCACACCAAGCCACAGCGCTCGTCGCGCAAGCGCGAGACGGTCGGCTGCCGCCACAGCGCGCGCAACAAGCCCTACGCCTGGTCGCCGCTATCGCCACCGCCAGCAACGCCCTCCCCCAAGCCCAGGTCCAGCGAAGCCTGCATGAGCTGCAGCTCGCCGCAAACCTCATCGCCGCACAGCACCCCGCAGCGACCTCCGTCTCTCTCACTTGCACCGAGCTCGTCCCCCTGGCCACGGGCCTCATCTGGGCCATCGACCGAGCCCCGCAGCACTTCCCCACCCTCCACGCCTTCTTCATCGGACGCGCCCGCGAAGGCATTCGCCACAACCAAGACCTCGATGGAAGCTGCCGCGACCTCTTGGCGGCGACGGCGACCCGACTGCGCACCTGGCCCAGCCGCAACGATGAGGAAGAGCGTATGCGTTTGTTGGCCATCTTGCACACGGCGCAGGCCTTGTCTCACAGCCACCGCGCGCGCCAGGAGTGGATGGCTGCCGCGACCAACCTCGAAGTGGCGGCCGCCATGGTGGAGCGCGCCCTGGAATCGCCTGTCGACGCCGACATCGAAGCGGCGCTGCTGGACACCCGCCTCATGGCCATCGAAGGTCAGTGTCACAGCGGTGACTTCTCCCAGGCCGCTGAGGCGCTGACCCGCGCGCGCAGCGCCGCCCCAGAGCGACCACTCGCCCAAGTGCGTCTGGCCCTCACCGAGGCCACCTGTAGCGCCGCCCAGGAGCGCTTCCTCGAAGCTGAGGCCATCCTCGACCAGTGCACCCCCCACCTCGACCACGTCCCCACCCCCTTGCGCTGGAAATTCATCATCACCCGCGCTCGCTTGCGCACCCTCGCGGCGATGCACGGCGCGACGCAATGAAACGACGACGCCCACTTATCGACACCGCATCCACCTCCAATCGCGATCCGGACTTGACAGACGTACTTGGGCCGGGTATAGGCATTCGGCTTGTCGGAACGTCCCGTCGCCGGGGTGCGATTAGGCGGACGCCCCCTTCAAAGATTTGCGGACTGTGGAACCCATAGGGTTGCCATCACTTTACCCATTGCAGCAGGAAAGGAGAGGCCTCGACCATGAGTCGCTACACCGGCCCACGCGTGAAAATTCTTCGTCGCTTCGGACAAATGCTTCCCGGTCTCACTCGCAAGAGCACGGATCGCCGACCCTATCCACCGGGCCAGCACGGACAGAACCGACGGCGCAAGGCGAGCGACTATCGCATCCGTCTCGACGAGAAGCAGAAGCTCCGCCTGAACTACGGCATCAGCGAGCGCCAATTCCGCATCTACATCACCAAAGCGAGCCGCAAGAAGGGCGACACGGGCCTGCGCTTGCTCCAAATCCTCGAGAGCCGGCTGGACAACGTCATCTTCCGCATTGGCTTTGGGCCAACCATCCCAGCGGCGCGCCAGATCGTCAACCACGGACACGTCCGGGTCAACGGTCGCAAAGTGGATATCGCCAGCTACCAGGTGCGGCCAGGTGACGTCATCACCCTGCGGGAACGCAGCAAGAAAATCGCCATCTTCCAGGAATCCCTCGAGTCCCCCAGCCTCGCCAGGCCAAACTACCTGAGCTGGGACGCGGACAAGCTGGAAGCCAAGGTCACCTCTGAGCCCAACCGCGAGGACATCCCCCTGGAAGTCCAGGAAAACCTCATCATCGAGTTCTACTCACAGATGATCTAAATTGGGGGCGACGGACCCGCGCAGGTCACTCCCAACTCCGCTTGGCGCGCCCTCCGGCTCTCCCCCTTCTGCAGGGCCGATGGCGCTCATCTAGGGCGCATGCCTTGCACAGTGAATCATCTGCAGGCTTCGTCGTCGAAGGCCCTCGACCGGCCAAGCGCCACTGATGGGAGCGACCCATGCGTTTCGTCCTCGCCTTAGTCCTCATCTTCTCCGTGAACGCGACCGCACTGGCTCAAGAGCAGGACGCACCTCCCTGCGAGGACGCCTCCTTGAACCCAGTGCCCCAGAACCTGGTCCACTACGACCTCCAGGGAAAGCGACTCTCTCTCTCTGATTTCGTCACCGTTGAAGGCGCCTGGCGCCCGCTGACGCCGCGGCCGGTCATCCTCATCTTCGGGGCCCATTGGTGCGTCCCCTGCAAAGGCGTCATGGCCCAAGTGCACCAGGCGCAAGCGCAAATCGCCGCCATCGATGCCCTCGTCATCTACCTCCACATCGATGACCTCGACCGCTCGGATGGTCGCAGCGCCAAAGAAATCCGCGAATTGGTCCGAGAGCTCGCCAGCGGACCCCACTACTCGGGCGTCTCGGTGCTCCTCGGCGGTGACCTCTCCCAGTTGCGCACCTGGACCCGGCGCAACAACGACGCCCTGCCGGGCTGCGTCTTCATCGCCCCCGACGGCGGCATCCGCGCCACCAGTGATGCCGAGAATTTCGCCGAGCAGCTCAGCCACTTCCTCGCAGCCATGGCGCACGACAAGGCGAAGGTGGATCCCCCCAAAGAAACCACGCCCAAGCCCTGAGCATCCAGGCTGCTTACAGTACCAAGCCTTTGCGGTATTGGCTCAAGGCCGCCTCGGCCTCATGCAACGCCGTCCGCAGCTCCGCCAGGCGCTGGCCTTGCAGGCGCAGCTCCTCCTCCAGGATGCCACGCTCGACGGTGACACCGCTCGGCTTGAAGACCACGGCCCAGAGGGCGCCGTCCTCACTGAGCGCCGTCAGCCAGAGGCGCATGAAATCACCGCGCGCGTGGGCGTGATCGCCACAGGGCACACAGCGCGTCAACAAGTCCAAGCCGACGACGGGCCTTTGCAGCAACTGGGACCAACGCAGGCGTTGCTGGCCTTGCTCCACCTCGACCTGATCGACCAGGAACGCCCCCAGGACCAAGCGCCCCGGCGCCGCCAGCCACGCCACGTAGCGAGGGTTCGCGTGCAGAACGTGCCCGGCGCCGTCGACAATCACGCAAGGATCGGGGACCCCATCGCAGAAGCGAGACGCCGAAAGCAACTCTCCCTGTACTTCCCTTGTCGCCATGGATACGGGCTCAGCCAAAGAGCAACCACGCAAAGAGCGCCACCATCAACAAAAAGAGCAGCGTCATGCCGATGATCAGGATCAACAGTGTCCGCGATCGCACCGCGTTCTGTCCACCCGACGACATGAAGGCCGACGCCTGGCTCGACGACGCCATCATGTAAGCAGAAGACGGCAGGTTCTGCACGGATCCGCTCATCTGAGCGGGGTCCGACGCGGGCGAGCCCCCGGGTCGTGCCCCGGGAAGGGCTTGCACGGCGCTCCCCGCCGTCGACCAGGCAGAAGAGGGCGGTGTGGGCGCACTGGGGCGAACCGCCACGGGAGAAGGCAGCGAGGCCTGCTCCCACCGCCCCATACTCGGAGACTGGCGCGTGGCCTCTTGTTGCGCAGGTGGCATCACCCTCGCCGGCGCTGACGAGCGCGGCGTGGGATCCTCCAGATCGGCAGGGTAAGCCGCCATGGGTTGCGGTCGCTGCGGCGCCGCTGGACGTTGCAGGCCGCCCCCCACCGCGTTGGGCGCCGCAAAGGACATGGAAGCAGCCCCCGGAGGGGGTGGAGAGACGGGGGCTTGCCGAGCCGCAGCCATCCGCGCGTGCTCAGGGGTGAACTGGGCAATGAGCTGTTCCATCTCGGCGCTCAGACCCAAATCGCGCCCGCGCAAGCCGCTCATGAAAGCGAAGTAGGACTCCTCGAACTCGTCGAACTCCAGGGCCACCCCCGTCATCTCATCGCGCACCTGCGGTGCCCGCAGCGGCCATTGATCCTTGAGGTCCCGCGTGTAGAGCAAGATCGACTTCTCTTCGTCCGTATCGGGATTCACATAGGGCGCGAAGAAGCTGTGGACCACCGCCCCAGCGGAGAAGTTGGTCACCATGTTGACTTGGTTGATCACCGCCGGTGAGCACCGCATCATCACCACGAAGACCCCCATGGCGCTGAACTGGCCCAACCAGTTGACCCAATCTCGCACGCCACAGGAGTTGATGCGCTCCACCTCTGACAGGTCGAGAAGCAACAAGTTGCCCTGAATCTGCCCCGTGAGCCGAGTCAACAAGTTGTCCTCGTCGATGACGCCTTGGACCTTGAGGTAGGTGTAGCCGTTACCCGTGCGCAACGTAGGTATGAACTTGCGCTCCATGCCAACTTCCCGACTTTGCAGAGCCTTTACGATACGCGCCCGACCTTCGCCAGCGACGACCTTTGGCCATTGGTCGCCCCGATGACACGAGAACAGCGCACCCGTAGGCAAGCACATTCACGTGTCGAGCGCAACCACGTGAGAAGCAATGCTCCCAACGACACGTGCCTTTTGTCCGTCCTCTTATGGACATGGTGCAACGCTTTGTATAGCCTCGAAACTGTGATTCCAGGCCCTTGGCCTCAGTCCCCTGCCCAACCGTCCCCAAAGGCGTCGAGGATCTCATGCGAACGCACTCCGTAACCTTTCTCTGTTGCACCCTGCTCACTGCGGCCTACGCTTGTGACTTGGATGTCACCGGACCCAGCCCAACCCCCCCTCCCCCCTACCCAGACGTCAGCCTCGACGTCCACGGATGGGATGGCTCAGATGCCCTGGTAGATGTGCCCGAGACCGAGCTCCCACGCAACGAAGCCGCCATCTCCTTGCCCGTCGCCAGCCAACCACCGGCCACGCAGGGCCCCCTCGAAGTCAATGAAGGCGTGCTCCAACTGCGTTGGCGCGCCCAGCGACCGGCGCTTCAAGAAGGCCTGACGGCACGCCTCGTCTACCCCTTCGATCTACCCGACGGCCGCGACCTCTACCAGGCCGATCCCAGCCTCCGCTCCCTCTGGCGTTTTGACGACGTCCCTCCTGAGGCCGCCCTCTTCGAGAGCATCGCCGACAGCCAAGGCCACCACCCCACCACAGGGGAGCAGCTCTACAGCGCCCCTGGCAAACGCTACAGCGCCGCCCACCTGCGCGGTGCCGCCTCCCTCGGCCTCCCCCTCGACGCGATCTCCCTCGCCGACGGCTTTGCCCTCACCCTGTGGGGCTATGCCGAGGCCACAGCCACCACGGCCGCCCACCTCCTGCGACCGCAGAGCAACGCCACCATGAACGCCAAGACCTTCACCGAGCTTCCCTCAGAGTTGCCCTTCGGCTATGGCGGCGCCGTTTTCGACGGCCGTTACCTCCACCTCATCCCCTCCTCCACCGACGGCGAGGGCCCGCACCGCACCTTTGCCCGCTACGACACCCTCCTCGACTTCAGCGCCCCCGAAGCCTGGGACACCTTTGACGCCGCAGACGCGGGGCTACCCAACGACGGCCAGGGCTATCTGGGCGGCGCTTTCGACGGTCGCTACATCTACTTCGCCCCACACGGCGCCGTTGGCACCCGCAATCTCTACTTCCTCCGCCTCGACACCCTCGCCGATTATCAAGACCCCAACGCCTGGTCCTACTATTTCGCAGGGATCGACTTCCCAGGGGCGCAGATCGATCGCTTCGGCGGCGCCCTCTTCGACGGGCGCTTCGTCTATTTTTCCCCCTACGGCCCCACCAATAATCTCGTCTTGCGCTACGACACCCAGCGCGACTTCAGCGCCACCAACGCCTGGACCCACTTCAACACCACCGGCATTGGCGTCGCCCAGCCACAGGTCGCCAACATCGTCTACGATGGCCGCTTCGCCTATTTCATTCCCCACGGGCAAGGGGCGACCCCCAGCACGACCCTGCTCCGCCTCGACACTCAAGAAATCTTCACCACAGCCAGCGCTTGGGCGGCCCTCGAGCTGCCACAGTACCAAGCCTGGGGCAGCACTTTTTCCGTCAATGGCATCTACACTGCCGCCTTCGACGGCAAAGAGCTGTGCCTGAGCGTCCGCGCCGTCAATGTCCTCAACAGCTTCCACACCGACGCCAGCCACTCCCCGTGCACGGCAACACCTTCGCCCGTCGATCCCACGGCCATCACCTGGACCTGGCGCGACAACGGCCACAGCCAGCCCTTTACCGCCGCCGTCTTTACCGGCGAAGACCTCTACACCATCTACCGCCAAAACCTCTACCCCGAGGCGACCCTGCTGGTGAAGAACCCCTTTGGCGCTTCGTCCCAGATTGAGATCACCCGCGACGGCAACACACGTTACCCGGGCTTGGCCTTCGACGGTCGCGCCGTTTATCCCATCCCAGCCCCACGCGCTGCCGCCCCTGCCAGGGCACTGACCCAGGTCACCCTGCGTGAAGCCGGAGGCGAAGGCAGCCTCGATCTCTGGCTCAACCTCAACCCCCAAGGGGGACTCTCAGCCGGCCCCCCGGGCCTCACCGTCGCTTATGAACGCAACGGCCAACGCCAGCCCATGCTCGTAGGCCCACCCCTGCCCCCCAATCAATGGACCCCCCTCACCCTCTCAGTGGCCCCAGAGGCCCTCCACCTCGACGTCGGCACCCAGCGCGTCACCCAAGCCCTCCCGGAGGCGCCCGGTGCCAACATGCGCCCCCACCGCTTTGGCCCGAGCGCCGTCCCCTTCCGCCTCGACGACCTCGCCTGGTGGCTCCAACCGCGCACACCTGCCGACGCCATCACGCTCAGCCAGCAGAACACCGCCACGAACGCCCTCGACAGCGAGCGCTTCCGCCTCGACCTCGTCGACGCCTTCTCCTCCAGCGCGGGCAACGGCCCAACGGCCTTCGCCGAAGGCCTGCGCTTCGACGCCCCAGGCCACGGCGTCATGCGCGATCAATCGAGCTTCTCCGCCCTCGCCGCCTTCAGCCTCCAGACTTGGCTCCGACCTGATTTCGCCGTACCCGGCAATCCCTCTTTCCCCCTCGAGGCCTGGCAACCTGCCACAGCCCTCCAAGCCCAAGTCCTGACCCTCGACGACAAGCGCGGCGCCGACACCCACTATCCCTGCGTAGCCTCCGACGGCCAACGCATCTACTACTTCCCCGGGACGGACGACCAGCCCGTCTTGACCTATGCCCTGGCGCAGCCCTTCAGCAATGACCGCTGGCAGGCCACAAATCAAGCCTTGGCCACCTGCGCCGCCGTCGCCTTCGATGGCCGCTACTTCTACCTCGTCAAGCCCGACAGCACCACCGTGGTCCGCTTCGACCCCAGCCGCGCCATCGATGACGCGACGGCCTTCGTCAGCATCACCCCCCTGCAGGTCCCCACACCCGATCAGCGCCTGGCCTCGGTGGCCACCTTCGATGGCCACTTCCTCTACCTCGCCGTCGACAGCAACAATGGCGCCGCCCTGCTCCGCTACGACACCACCCAAGACTTCGAGATGAACGCCGCGTGGCTGGCCTTTCCCATCGAGGCGGATTTCCAGCAAGCCTCGACCATCATCACCACGGGAGCTCACCTCTTCCTCATGGGCTGGCGCAGAGACCCCACCCGCGCCGACGTCTTGCTCCGCCTCGACCTCGCCGCCGACCCCTCGGCCCCCGAGTCTTGGCACCTCCGCAACCTCTCCGGTCACTATGCCCGAGCCGCCTTCGACGGGCGCCATCTCTACCTCTGCCCCGAACCCCAACAGGGACAGAGTCAGCCCGTCCTCCGCTACGACACCTTCCGCGCCATGGACAACCCGAACGCCTATCAGCAGGCACCGGTCGACATCCAGCACCCCCTGGCAGGAGGCATCTTCGACGGCACCTACGTCATCTTCCCGGCCCGCACCACGCAAGAAGGACAGCGCTGGTGGCGCTACCACACCGGGCGCACCTGGTCCAATCCACAGTCCTGGCAGGACTTCGACGTCCCCGCGACCGCCACGGCCCTCTTCGATGGCCGCTTCATCTATGGCTTGCCCCTCAATCAGGGCGCCATCCGCGTCGACACCGCCCACAGCACCAACGCCCATTTCCGCTTGGCCTCTTCCCTGGGCAGCCAGTCCTCCACCCACGCCGCGGGGCCCCTCGGCCCCACGGCCGTCTTCACCCACATCGCCGACAACCACCTCCTGAGTCTCCCCACAGCGCTTGCCGCCGAGGCCTGGCACGAAGTCTCCATGAGCTTCAGCCCTCTGGACCGGATCAATCTCTACCTCCAGGGGCAGCTCCTCGCCAACATTCCCGCCCGCTCTGCCATGCGCCCCGGCACCCCCCACCTGCATGTCGCCCGCGGCTACTCTGGCTCCCTCGACGACCTCGTGCTCTGGGAAGGTGCCCAAGACAACGCCTTCCTCTACCGCCACGTCGCCGACGGCTATCAGAGCGGCCAGAGCGGGGCGGCCATCTGGACCTTTGACATCCCTGCCGCACACCAACCCCCCGTCTGGGGTCGCCTGGACGTCAGTGGGGATTTCCCCGCAGACAGCATCGTCGCCTGGCAGATCGCTGTCGGCGACGGCGAGTGGCACACCTTCAACGGTCTCTCATGGGAGAAGGCCTCGGAGCAGCCCACCGACGCCGCCCCCCTCGAGAGCTTCGCCAACGCCCTCGGCCGAATGCCCTCGGCCAACAGCCTCAAAGCCCGCGCCTTCATCCGCTCGAACGACCCCGCCATTTCACCGACCATCAGCGCGGTCCAGCTCACCTACTACCACAACTGAGTGCTGCCTGGGCCTCTAGTCGCGGTAGCCCAAGACGACCAGCACACAAGCCCCACCGTGCACCACGCTGGCGCCGGCCTCTTCGGCCTCGGCGATGGCCGTCGCGTCCTCGGCGCCCGGCTGTAGCCAGAAGTGCTGAATCCCCCGCCGCAGCGCCGCCCGCACCACCTCCCGCGTCACCGCGGGTGGGGTCACGATGGACAGCGCCCCCACCTCGGGCGGCAACGCCGCCACGTCGGCGTAGGCCGTGACACCCTCAATCTCCCCCCCAGCAGGATTCACGGCGAACACCGTCCTCTCGTGCTGGAGATAGACCCGCAGCACTTTGTTGCCGTACTTGGCGCGGTTGGCCGAAGCGCCCACTACGGCAAAAGCCTTCTGCGCCAAAAAGGCCTCGATCTTCGCTTCTTCTTGCGCAAAATCCATGTTCATCCCCTCGTTGAGGCGGTCACACCGCCGCCCAGGTCTGCGCCCTACAGGTGCTCAAAGTCGCCGTCTGTTGCCGAACCCGCTCCTCCTCGGCCACGAGATCCGCCTCTAGCGATACGGTCCCCTGGCTGTTTTGGTTCTTGTCCCGCAACGCCGCCTGGAGAGCTTCCTCGATCTGTCTATAGAGACGATGTCCTGCGTCCTCGACGAAAGCCCGCAGACGCTCGGTGAAGGTCTCGACGATGGCCACCAGCTCCTCCTCGATCTTGGCGCAAACCCGGCCGATGGCTTCCAAACCAGCCTCCGTAGCCCGCGCCCGCACCTTGGTGTCGAGGCGGTCCCGCAACACGAAGGCCACCACGGGTGTCGCCAGGGCGATCACCCCGCCGACCAAGACGTTGACGAAAACCAAAACCGAGACCCCAAATGCCCCCATCGCGAAGACCGAGAAGTCATAGGGCGTCGTGTTCACGGCGACATCCAGATCGGCCACGCTCGACCCCAGCTCCCCTTCGATGAGGGCCACCGCTTGGCGCATGTTCTCGTTGGTGACGGCGATCACCTCCTCGGCCAACGCCTCCAGCGCGCGCGCCAACGCCCCCCCCTCGCGTTCGACGAAGCGCTTGCAGGTCTCCTCGATGAAACCCTCCAGATAGCGCTGCACATCGGCCACGGCCACCTTCTCGATCTCTCGGGGCAAGGCCGCCATGAAGGCGTCGCGAAAATCGCCGACGTTGTGGCGCAGGGCCCCCACCAAGGTGCTGCGCGCGTCGGCGATGCGATCCACGTTCTGGCTGATGCGCCGCTCACTCTCCTCCAGCTTGCCTCGCACCACCTCGACCCGGGCGCTCAGCTCCTCCCGCTGCATCTTGTAGCCGCTGCGTTTGATCCGCAGCGAACCCAAGAGCACATTGGCGGCTCGCAGGCCCGTGTTCACCGCCGAACCCAACAAAATGACATCCCGCGCCTGGGCCAGATGCTGCCGCAGGTGCGTCCGCAGCGCCGCCACGCCCTGGTCGCCCGCCCCCACGCCCTGACGCGCCGAGACCCGGAACAGCGCCACCGTGCCCAAGACCTGCTCCAGTCGCTCCCGTACGTAACTCTCGACCTCTTCCGCTTCCTCGGCATCCAGACGATCCATCTTGTTGAGAACGAAAACCAGGCGATCCCGCATCCCACCAAGGAGCCGCTTCTCGATGAAGCTCATCTCGGTGCGCTTGAGCACTTGCGTCGCATCCAAGACGAACAACACCACGTCGGCCCGCGGCACGATGCCATAAGTCACCTCGACCCGCTGCCGCGAGATATCGTTGACCCCAGGCGTGTCGATGACCACCACCTGCTCTGCCAAAACCTCCCCTGCGTGGTAGACCACCACCTGTTGCACCGCGTCGTCCTCACGGGTCACCACCGCTTCCAAAGCCTCGAGAGAGACCGCCTCGACCCGGCCATCGTGAAAATGCACCGCCGCCTGGCCCGCCGGACCCGACTCGATGCGGGTGATGCAGGCGGTGGTCGGCGTGATCCCCACTGGCAACAGCGATGTCCCGAGCAGCGCGTTGATCAGGGTACTCTTCCCGTGGTTGAACTCACCGAGCACCACCACCTGCACCGCGCCCTTGCGCAACGCCGGAATGCGCTCCTCACGCAGCTCCCGCGCCAGCGTGTGCGCGCCACTGCGCTCGGCGCTGAGCACCAACGCCTCCAAAACCTCGAGGACCATTGCCATATCGTTCATCTGCCGCCCGCTCCCGCAGCGCTAGCGCATAGCTACCACGCCACTCGCCACGTCAAACCGCCGCCATCGACCCACAGCATCGGCGCCAACGCGCCCTGGCTCGCATCGGCCTCCGGCCAGAGGAGCAGCGCCAAGCCCGTCGCCACCATGACGCCGCCGCCGATGAACAAGCCCAGGTTCACCCCTTGCAGCGTCTCGATGGAGGATCGGCTCCCTCCATCACCGCGCTCATAGGCCTCGATGTCCGGACCGAGCACGGCAAAATCAATGATCACCGCCGTCACCAAGGTCGCCAACCCCACACTGCCGACGATGGTCCCCCACAACGCCGTGGCCGAGAGACCCTCATCGCCACCAGGCAAGGGCGCCGACGTGTCGACCACCAAGCGCAGCGTCCGCACTTCCGCCGGCGCCAGCTCGACCTCCAGCTCCGCCGCGCGCTCGCGGTAGACAGCGCGAAAATAGTGGGGGCCCGCCGCCAGCTTCAAGGGCACCGTCGGGCAAGCCATCGCGTCCCCACCGTCGATCTCGACCCGCAGCGTCGCCGGCTCGCACTCCAAGGTCACCCGGGCTGGACACTTCTCCATGTCCACCTCGGATCGATAGCGTTCCAGGACCTGCAACACCTCCGCCGCGCTGGGCGCCTCCACGGCTGGCGCCGTCTCCGCCTTGGCATAGGCATCCAGCGCCTCGACGCAGTCGCCGTTGCGCGCATAAGCGCGCCCCAAATTCAGATAGGTCACGTTCGTCTCGCCCAGAGCCAGCGAAGAGAGCAGCAGGCCAATGGCTCTATCGAACTCCCCGTCGATGATGGCCAGCACGCCCTTCTCGTTGAGCGCCTTCTGCGTCTCCGACAATGCCACCGGCTGCGCCACCGCCTCACCAACGCCGGCCACCATGGCAGGCAAGATCCAACACACCAGCAAAGCTCCCAACATCCACTTCCGCATGAACAACCTCCACCTCCCTCAGCCAAGGGACTCAGGGCGCCAAAATCATCACTTCTTTGGGTTTCGTATCAACCGGCTTGATCTGGTCCCCTCGCCCCGAGCTTCCAGACGTGCTCCCGCCGCCACGCTCGTCTGTGCTCCCTTTGCTCCCACCCTCCCGTACCACCCGCTTGCCGCTCACTCGCTGCAAAATCACCTCCACGGTCTCCCCCTTGCTCGGGTCGACCACGAAGTTCTGGGCCACATAGCCGCTGCGCTCGAAGCGCAGCTCCACCGCAGGCGCGTCGGAAGGCACCCGCAGGACGAAGGGCGTCAGCCCCAGCTCCTGCTCACCGCGGAACACCTTCGCCCCCGACGGGTCCGTCGTCACGAAGACCATCGCCTCCGCCACGGCCACCTCGGGCGCCACAACAACCGCCTCCTGCCCTGCCTCACCAACATGCCCAAGCTCACCGGCCACCTCTTGGCCATCGCTCCCTGCGACCTCGGCCACCGCCTCCCCGGCCGAATCCGCCGCCATCGCCGCAGCCGCGCCGCTCGCACCACCCTCGAGCATCGCCGCTGCGCCATCGGCAGTCGTTACCGCAGCTTCACCGGCCGCTCGCCCCGCACTGCCCCCACCCTCACTGGTCTCGCTGTGGCTCAAGAGGCTGAAGATCAGCCACCCCGAACCCAACAAAATGGCCAGCGCCACCACCGCCACCGCCGCCCACAGCCCGCGATTGCTCTTGGGGAAGGCCGCCGCCAACGCCGCAGCACTCGCCGCGCCGTTCTCCATCGCGCTGCCCGCCACCCCAGCAAAGGCCGCCCCCGGCGACGACGGACGCGCCTGGGCCTGCGTCGGCGTTTGACCGCGCACCGCCTTGCCCGCTTCGGCACGCTGCGCCGCGCTCAACTCAGCCTCGCTCGCGCTCAGGCCACCCAAGGTGTCGGCGTGGGCCAGGAGCACCGTCGCGTCCTCGTCCACCACGTGCACCACCCCAGACTCGGTCCCCAAATGAATGGTGTGCAATGCCTCCGTCGCGCTCAGATGCGGCACCCCCTGACCGTCCACGCGCAGCAAATCCTGCCTGAAGGCCTCGGCATCGGCGTAACGCTCTTTGGGACTGGTCGCCAACGCCCGCCGCAACACCCCCCCCAAGGCGCTCTCCATCAACTTGATGGGTACCCCAATCTTTCCGTTGCAATGGGCCATCATGCACTGGAAGGGGTTGTCGTTGTCGACCACGGCATAGCCACTCAGGGCCTCCACCAGGATCAGCCCCATCTGGTAGACGTCCAGCGCCGGCAAGACCTCTTGGTTCTTAATGTATTCGGGTGCCAAGTATTGCGGCGTCCCCAAAATCTGGCCTGTCGCCGTCAACCGCTTGTCACTGGTCTCACTCAGCGAGGCGATGCCAAAATCGAGCACCTTCAGCTTCTCCCGCGCCTCACCGGGGTGCACCAAAAATAGGTTCGACGGCTTCAAATCCTTGTGCACCACCCCGAGACGATGCCCTTCTGCCAACGCCTCCAGGCAACCCAAGAACAACCCAATCGCCCGCGCCGGCGCCAAACGCCCTTGCTGCTTGACCTCCGCCTCCAAGTCGTGCCCCGCCAACAACTCCATGGCGATGTAGGGCAAGCGACCTTCCTCGACGAAACCAAAGTCGTACACCTTGACCACGTTCGGGTGGTCGATCTGCGCCGCCGTCTGCGCCTCCCGCAGAAAGCGTTCCTCAAACTCCGTCGAGCGCGGTATCTTCGTCCCTACGCTCAGCACCTTGAGCGCCACCATCCGATTGATGTGAACATGCCGCGCCTGGTAAACCGTCGCAAATCCCCCCTCACCCAGATGCCCCACGATCTCGTAGCGGCCATCCACCAGGCTGCCCATCGACAGGGGAGATTTCGTCACGCTCTTGTCCATTGCCTGACCACCCTTCCAGCTCACCGGCCTCACACCACGGTCTCACCCATCTCCACGCCCTCGCCTCGGCGACGCGCTCCCCAATCTCAAAACCTCTCTAAACTAAGCCCGGCCACGCCCAAGCGTCAACCTACCCCTCTCAATGCCGCTACAATCGACCTAAACGTCTGCTTTACCTAAGCATCGGAGCCGCCATGCGCTACCCCCATGCCTACCTCGACAACGACGCCCTCACCGAGCTCCTCCACCGCCTCGTCGACCAGCACCCCAACCTCGCCACCCTCCAAAGCATCGGCCAATCCCACCAGGGGCGCCCCATCCACCTCCTCACCCTGGCCAACCGCGACCTCAGCCCACCCGAGCGCCGCCCCGCGCTCTGGGTCGACGCCAACCTCCACGCCACGGAAATCGCCGGCACCGCCGCCGCCATCGCCTTCGCCCAGCACATCCTCGACCAGCGCCACATCGACCCCAGCGTCGCTCACTGCCTCGACACCCGCACCCTCTACATCTGCCCCAGGGCCAACCCCGACGGCGCCGCCGCCACTCTGGCCGCGCACCCCCGCATCCTCCGCTCCTCCCTCCGCTGCCACCCACCCGAGGCGCCCGCCACCCCTGGCCACACCAGCGCCGACATCGACGGCGACGGCCGCATCCTCACCATGCGCATCAGCGATCCCCATGGCCCCTGGAAAGCATCGCCTTTGGATCCACGGGCCCTGGTCGCGCGCGAACCCACTGACCTCCACGGGACCTTTTATCGTCTGCTCCCCGAGGGCACCATCACCGACTACGATGGCTGGCGCATCCACCAAGCCAACCACCGCCAAAACCTGGACTTCAACCGCAACTTCCCCGCCGCTTGGCAACCCCAACCCACAGAGCTGCACGGACCCGCCCCCCTCTCCGAGCCCGAGGTCCGCGCCCTGGCCGACTTCGTCACGGCCCACCCCAACATCTGCGTCGCCGTCTCCTTCCACACCTACGGCGGCCTCCTGTTGCGTCCCTCCTCGTACCGCCCAGACGACGCCATGCCCCACCAAGATCTCCGCGTCTTCCAACGCCTGAGCCACAAGGGAGAAGAATTCACCGCCTACCGCGCCACCTCGGTCTACCACGGCTTCCGCAGCGACGATGGTCAGTGCATCACCGGCGCCTTCGACGACTGGCTCTACGACCACCTCGGCCGCTTCGCCTGGACCGTGGAAATCTGGAACCCCCTCGCCCAGGCCGGCATCCACACCACCGATCCCATCGCCTGGCGCCACCAACACCCCGTCGCCGACGACCTCGCCTTGCTCCGCTGGAACGACACCGCCCTCGAGGGACAAGGCTACGTCGACTGGTACCCCTTCGAGCACCCCCAGCTCGGCCCCGTCGAGCTCGGCGGCTGGGATCAACTCTTCACCTTCCGCAACCCACCCCCCAGCCTCCTCGCCGCCGAGGTCGACCGTTTCCCCCCCTGGCTCCTCTATCTCGCCCTGGCCACCCCCCAGCTCGCCATTGCCCACGTCGCGGTCCAGCCCCTCGCCCCAGACCTGGCGCGGCTCACCCTCGGTGTGCACAACATCGGCTGGCTGCCGACCCACCTCTCACAGCGCGCCAAGGACATCGCGTCCATCGGCGAGGTCGTCTGCCATCTCGCCGCGCCGCCGCCTTTGCGCGTGTCCCAACACCCAGCCACGGTCCAGGTGGGCCAGCTCGCAGGCAAGTCACACCAACCCTCCGCCGCGCCCGCCTGGACCTTCGACGGCTCAATAGACCGGACCCAGGTCGAGTGGCTCGTCAGCGGTCCCCCGGGGGACTACACCCTCGAAGTCCACGTCACCCATCCCTGCGCCGGCGAGGATCGGCGTCTGGTGACCTGTCGCCTCGGCTCGGACGCGCACGCCTCCTGAAGGTGGATCCCATCAGAGATCGACCACCCACGGCACGGTGGCCAAGAGGCGGAGATCGGCGCCCAAGCACGCGGCGTTGACGAAACGCACCCCCTGGCGTACCACCACGCCGCTCCCCTCGTGGATGTGGCCGAAGACGTGCAAACGCAGGTGGCGCAGGCCATCGACCCGCTCGCGGAGCACCTCACAGCCCTGGGAAACGCCGCGCACCTGATCGCACAGACCCCAGGGGGGTGAGTGGGTGACCAGGACGTTGACGTCCGGGGGAATGCGCTCCCATTTCTCGACCATGGCTGGGCTGCGGCGATCGAGGTTGAAGGCCCACTGGTAGAAGGTGGGCTGCCAGGGCGCGCCATAGAAGCGCAAGCCAGCGATGTTCGCGCCAGCGTCGCAGAGGTAAGTCAAGCCCGCCTCTCCCAGGACGCGCTGGGCGAAGGACTCGGACTCTAGGCAGAAATCGTGGTTGCCCGCCACGACGACTTTGTGGGCGCAGGGCAGCGCCCCTGCCCAAGCGGCGAAGTCCTCCAGCTCGCCAAGGTGGCCGTGCTCGGTCAGATCACCGGCAAAAACCACCACATCGGCCGCCAGCACCGGCAGCCGGCGATGTTGCCCGTGGGTATCGGCATAGCACAGGATGCGCATCTCTCTTCGACCTCATGCCCGGGGCAGCCTCAGGGTTTCGCCCCTTCCTTTTTGCTGCGCCGAGGCCGCTTTGACAAGGGCCACGGCTCAGGAGGCGGCGCGCAGCCGGCGTCTGCGCAGAAGGTAGAAGAGCAGCGCCCCGAGAAGCAAGGCCACCAAGGGTGCCCGAGGCGACGCGCCCGTGGCGCTCAGCCGACAGGCGCACTGGCCATGCCCCTCGATGAGGAAGGACTCCGAGGCCTCGCTGGCGTCGGGCTCCACCGCATCGACCTGCTCCACGCTGTCGGGTGCCACCGGCCCCTGCTCCGTGGGATCGAGGTAGGCCGGCACCCCATTGTTGTTGCCGTCTTCACGCCCCTCGACCCCGTCAGGCACGCCGTCGCCATCGGCGTCATCATCGTGCCAATTGAGGCGCCCATCACCATCCACGTCAGAGTTACCCAAGAGCGTGCTGTCCTCAATCTCGATGCGCGTGGGGATGCCGTCGCCGTCGTCATCGGGATCGAGGGCGTCGATGAGGGTGTCGCCATCGGTGTCGATGGGGTTGTCCCAGTCTTCGCCAACTTCTTGGCCGTCAGACAAAGTGTCGCCGTCCGTGTCAGCCACGTAGGGGTTGGTCCCGAGCAACACTTCGATCGCCGTCGGCAGCCCATCGCCATCGGGGTCGGGATCATCCAGGCCGTTCTCAGTAGGGTCGAGGAAGGCCGGAATGCCATTGCCATTGCCATCCTCGCCGCTCTCCAAGCGATCGGGCACCCCGTCGCCATCGCTGTCTTCGTCGAGGTAGTTGGGCACACCGTCACCGTCGGCATCCCAGGCGCCTTCGACCAGATCCAGGTGGCCGTCGCCATCGGAGTCCAGATCCAGGTAGTGGGGCTGGCCATCCTGGTCGAGGTCTTCACCGTGGATAAAGGCGTCTGCGCGCTCGGTGGCGGTCCAGATGAGGTCGTCGTCGTCGTCCACATCCAGGGCGTCCAGCCAGGCGTCGCCGTCGCTGTTGCGCGGATTGTCCTCACCGCCCGTGAGGAAGGCCACCCCCACCTCGATGGTGTCGCTGACGCTGTCCCCATCGCTGTCACGCCGCTGGGCCCACGTGCCCAAGCGCGCCTCGTCGAGGTTGGAGATCCCATCGCCGTCGGCGTCGGCCGTAGGACCGTCATCGTGGTGGCTGTCGACGCGGTTGCGCCACCCATCGGCGTCACCGTCGCGATGGGCCTCTTCGAGATCGCCGACCCCATCGCCATCGCTGTCGAGGTCGAGGTAGTCGTAGATCCCATCGCCATCGGTGTCGACGCGCCGCTCCAGGCGGTCGAGGTGCCCATCGCCATCGGCGTCCACGTCATACCAGTTGAAGTCGCCGTCTTGATCGACGTCCCAGGGGTACATCCCCAAAAACGCCGCCAATAACTCCGCATCGCGCCGCTCTAGGTCGCTGGGGATGCCGTCGTCGTCATCGTCCTCATCGACGGGGTCGATGCGCCCATCTTGGTCGGTGTCAACCGGCAGCCCCGCATCGAAGCGAAACTCGTGTTCATCCAGGAGGCCGTCCCCGTCGCTGTCGATGTGGTAGGCGTCCATGCCCCAGAGCGACTCGACACTGTTGTTGATCCCGTCACCATCGCCATCAGCACTGGGGCCGTCAGCATCGTCTGGGTCGCGGAAGTTCGGCACTCCGTCGCCATCGGCGTCGCCCATGCCCTCGCTCTGATCGCTGCGCCCATCGTTGTCGGAGTTGGTGTCGAAGTAGTCGGGGATGCCGTCGCGATCGGCGTCGACTACGCCCAACTCGCGATGCCTTCCATAGGCTTCGTCGGCATCTGGGAGCGTGTCGCCGTCACTGTCCAGGTTACGGTAAGCCGGCAGGCGCCCCTGGCGAGTGAAGGTCGCGCCAAAGCGCGCCTCATCGGTGCGCTCGCGTTCGGTGGGGATGCCGTCGCCGTCGTCATCGGGATCACACGCATCGGGGACGGTGTCGCCGTCCGTGTCCACTGCTTCCGCATAGCCTTCTTCGCCGTCCAAGAAGCCATCGCCGTCGCTGTCGGCGCGCAGCGGATTGAGGCAGCCCGAAGCCACCTCTTCGGCATCGCTCAGGCCATCACCATCGGCATCGCCCTGCGCCGAGGTGTTGGGGTCGAGGTAATTGGGCAGACCATCGCCATCGGCATCGCCAACCCCCTCGTCGCTGTCCAAGAGGGTGTCGCCGTCGGTGTCGCGGTCGTAACAGTTCAGCAGACCATCGCGGTCGGCGTCCCAAGTCCACGGGCTCACCCCAGCCACCGTGAGGGGGCCACACTCGACTGCCGTAGGAATGCCGTCGCCGTCGTCGTCAGCGTCGCGCCAGTTGCCCACCCCGTCGCCGTCGAAATCACCTTGTCCCTCGGCGTGATCGGGCTGGCCATCGCCGTCGCTGTCCTCATCGAGGGCGTCGATGACCGTGTCGCCGTCCGTATCGGGCGCGCCGCCCCAGCCGACGGCCTGGTAGTTGGTCTCGACGCCATCGGAGATGCCGTCGAAGTCGCTGTCGGGGAGGAAGGGATCGAGCCCCAGGGTGAGCTCGACCTCATCGGGGACGCCGTCGTCATCGGCGTCGCCGTCAGCAGCGACCACGCCGGCTTGGGTCCACAGGAGCCAGGCCAAAACGACGAGCCCTGTAACCCAAAGCGGCCACCCTCTGCGGAGCCTAAAAGCAAGCTTGGCCATACGCTTCACGTCCTCACATCATGGCAGGGGTGGCTGCAGGCGTTGGGGGTGAAGCAAGACCGTCGTGCCGCTGTGCAGCACGGCCCCACCCAAACCTGGACCGCTCAACGAGGTGGCCTTGCCGGCACAACCGCCGGCCTGGAGGCTGACCACATAACCGGGCAGCGCCCTCCCTCCTGCCGTCAACGCCCACGTCCCCCTGAAGGACGGCGGCGGCGGCTCCACTTCTTCACTGTCTACGCGGTCCTCATCGGCATCTTCAGGGGGGGGCAGCTCGCGCAGATCGGAGTCTCCGTCGCTGCTATCGGCACTGTCTCCCATATTCCCCCCCCAGTGATCGTCGTCGTCCATGTCGCTGGCTTCAACGGCCTCGGGCCACAGCTCATCGAGCTCACCGCAGGCGGCGAGCGTGCCGAGGGCCCAACCCACCAGGACCACAGAGAGCAGCCATCTTGACCGCGATGAATACGCAGGGGTCATGGTCATCTCTCGCCTCCTCGCGACCCGCAAGGTCGCGCCGCGACGCTGCCACTGGTCAGACGCATGCGCTGGCCTTGGAACGAGGCCACCCCCTGTCCCGGAGCCAGCGTGGCCGGGAGCACGAGCTGGGTCTGGCCTTGACGTGTGCCCCCGAAGCTAGGCCCGTGCCAACACCGCACCCCAGATAGCTCCGGCGAGTAGGCATCCGGCTCACCGAGGCTCATTTTTGCGCCGTCTTCCAGGGCCATGCAGGCCGTCAGCGCCCAGCAGGCGCCGATGAGGAAGACCGCCTCGAGCCCACGCCTGCACGTCATGGCACGCTCCGCAATAGATGCACGGGGCCAGCATGCAGGCGGGCGCCGCCACTGCGGGCGACGCCATTGCCCAGGCTGGCAGGCGAGGTGAGGCGCCCGAAACCGTGGCCTTGGCGCGGCGCACCAGCGACGTGGGAGAGACTCAAGCCAAAGTAGGGCGCGGGAATGGGAAAGCCCGTGTAGACACAGTGTCCATCGACACACTCGGTGACACCGCCATCAAAGCTATCTTCATCGATGACATCGTGAGGCTCACCCGTGTCGAGTGGGCCGAAGTCGAATTCATCTGGCGGCAGGACATCGTCGTAGGTGATGTCCTCTGACGTATCGAGGTCATCGCCCCTGTCGAGCAAATCGCTGAGGTCCATGCACGCCCCCAGGCTCAGCGCCGCCCCCAGGCTCAGCGCCGCCCCCAGGAGCCAGAAGCAGAGCCCAAGGCGAGGGCAGCCCAGGAGTCGCCAGGCCAAGGGGCGTGCCAATTCCATGCTGTCGCGTCGCTTCATGAGCACCTCCCGGGCAAGCGGCCCGCGCGCCGTCACTACTGTTTGGTCACACAAGCGATCTTGGCGGTGGCCGTCGCGATCCCGGAGCCACTCTCGTAGCACACCCGGCAGCGAAAGAGCGCCGCCGTCGTCTCGCTGCCCCAGTGCTCCATGTCCGTGCTGTGCACGGTCATCAGCGGCGTCCGCGGGACTTCACAAGTGCCTTGCAGGGGGAGGTCCTGGGGCGCACGACAGCTCACGCTGACCACGGTGCAACCCGTGGAGCTGAGCTCGACGGGGTTGGTCTGGTAGTAGACGGCCGACTTGTGGGCGTAGACACCACCGAGGGGGGCCATGTCCTGAGCGCGCAAGCTCTCGTCGCGAATATCTGCCCCCGTCAGGCTGCCGTCGGCCACGTGATAGCCCGTGACGGCGTTGGCGCCGATGTGGCCATCTTGGACGGCCCGGTCATCGATGGCGGCGCTGGTCACGGCCTTGTTGGCCAAGTGCTGCCGGCCCACGGCGCCGTTGTCGAGCTGGGTGGCCCCCACGGCGCGCGGCGCCAAGTGCCGCATCACGATCTCACCGGAGCGGATCGACTGGCCCACCACGCTGTCCGCACCCAAGTGCAGCTTCCCGTTGTCATTGACGATCTCGATGCTGAGACCGTCTTTGCCGAGGGCGCGACTCACCAAGGCGAAGGGGGCCGCCGTCAGGCGCTGGCGAGTGAAGACCATCACCTCGTCCAGATTGGCCTCGGGGCGCACGCTCACCTCGAGATAGAGGGTGGCCTCGTTCTGGATGGCATCCAGAACCTCTTTGCCCGCCACGGGAATGTCGACGGCGAAGTAACCATCCTCGAAGAGCACTGCCTGTGAGATCGAAGCCAAGGGGCTGCCGTCTTCCGCAGTCTTATAGAAGGCGAAGTCGATGCGGTAATCCCCGATCAGGGGGTAACCGAGCTCATCCGTAATGCGCCCTTGATGGCTGAGGAAATCCTCGGCCGAGGCCAAGCCTCCGCTCGTGAAACAGGTCATGACCAGCGCCAGCACTGCCAACATCCACCTTCGCTTGCCCATTCTCCAACCCTCCCGAACCTACGCGCCGGGGCCACGTTCAGGCCGCGGCGCTGTCTTTCAGCGCGTCAATAGTCTGTCACCTCAATCGAACTGAAACGCATAGAGCGAGAGCTGGGCGTCGAGCTGCCCCAGCACATAAAGGATATCATCCTGGTAAAAGAGCGCCCTCCCCTTCAGGGTCTGCCCACCACGCCCAACCAAAAAAGCCAGGGAGTGGCACTCGATGCGACCGCAGGGCAGCCGCTCTTTGGGGGTGAACAGACACAGTTCCGCGCCATCCCTGCCCAAAACGGCAAGCGCCTTATTGCCGACAGCGACCAGATCGCCGTGAACGGTGGGCGCGCCAGCAGCGGTACACGCCTGCATGACCGCAGGCGTCCCGCCGGTAAAATCACTGGGGTGAAAGATGACATGGAGACGACCGCTTCTGTCGCTCAACCAAAAGTGGTTCTTGAGCTTCACCCCGGCCTCCCTCAACTCCAGTGCCGACACACTCGCCCCCAGGTCGTCCACGTCAACGGTTACCTTCAAGTCATCCACGACGATGCCATCATTATTTCGGGGCCTCACCTCTTCCAAAGTCAAAGAACCGCCATCGGAACACACGAAAAGACTCGACCAACTCGCTGAGGTCTTGACCCCTTGGCTATGCCCGAGGATCCTCCGTCCTTCACAAATATCCTTCACCGAGCTGTCGTCCATGCCGACTTGGAAAGCGCCATCCACCGTGGTGAGCCAGCGAACACGGCAATTCGAGTCAGTGACCCCTGGCTGAAAGAGCAAAGCCGGCGTCGTTGCGTGGCCGGGCGCGGCCACCAGGCTGAGGAAAGAGCCGCGATCAACGGGATAGGAACCCTTGCAACTATCCGTAAAAACGCGCGCTTGTGATGGCCCTGCCGGGTTCAGAAAGCTCACTTCGACGAGCACATCCTTGTCCGCTCCCAGGCTCGCCGCAAAGAGATGGCGCAGGCCCAGCATCACCCCTCGCCCCGCCGCTTCAGGCACGGTTAGCGCGCTACTAGAAATCACGTTCTGCCAAACGCCAAATTGACACCCATACTCATCTGGCGTGTTGCGCTCACATGCGGCGGCGAAGCTTCGCCCTAGAACGATAGCTCGATTGCCTACCTGAAAGAGGCGCAGGGGCTCTTCCAACGCTGCGTCCAAACCAGGCACTGATCCAAAACGCAGAACAAAGCTCGTCAAACCTGCCTTCGTCTCACAGCCGAGTTCTTTTCCTAGATCCCAATAGCCTGGGTCACAGCGGCACTGCCCCGAGACGCACGCGCTGTTCTCACCGCAGTCGCTCTCGTCCTGACAACTCAAAGGCGCCGGCGCCACGGGGTCCTCGAAATCTGTCAGCGTATGACAGCCCAGACATAGCCCAACCACCAGACATCCGCTCCACCACGCGCCTCTGTTCATCTCGCCCATGCTCCTCTCGGACCGCTCTCACTGACACTTACCGCTGCTCAGCTTAGCGCAAGCGCGCCGCAACGCAAGCGCCTGGGGGCACCGCTGGCACCTCCCCGCGCTTCCCGGCCCTTCGTCCCGTGCACCGCGCGCCGCGCCTGAGCAACTTCTACGCCAATGCGCAGACGCCACGGGCCGCCACTGCCGGGCGCTGCTCCCGCGAAGGTGGATCCCCAGCACCCTTGCCAGTCAGCGCAAGCCCCCGCTGCGACCGAAAACGCGAGCCACGCCGCGCTGAACCTGGTCATGCACTTGGCCATTGCTCGCCACCACCGGGTGCGCTATCGCCAGCGGCGCCGGCACGTAGGCCGGGGTCCCTGCCTCCAAGCCGCTGAGCCGACCGCCTGCCGCCTCGAGAATGGCCTGCGGACCGGCCACATCCCACAGCGAGGACTTGCCCGACAGGTTCACATAGACATCGGCCCGCCCCTCGGCCACGGCGGCGACCTTGAGCCCCATGGAACCCATCTCTTGCACCCTCGCGATGCCGAGCTCGGCACCCAAGTCGTCGACGGCGCTGCTGGGGTGGTGCCGCGATTTCACCATCACCGCAGCCGACAAGTCAGCGCAGGTCGAAACCCGCAGCGCCACGGTGCCACTTGGCGTCGCGCACCACGCCCCCAAGCCAGCGCCACCCCAATAGAGGCGATGCAGCATGGGTTGATAGACCACCCCGAAGCGCGGCGCGCCCGCCACCACCAGCCCCACCATGACGGCGAATTCCTCCCCACCGCGGACGAAATCCAGGGTGCCGTCAATGGGATCGATGAGCCAAGTGCGCCGCTGCCACTGGGTCGCAGCGGGGCTCTCCTCGCTGACCACCGTGTCTTTTGGAAAGGCCCCCTGCAGGGCTTGCATGAGAAAGGCGCTGATCGCCTCGTCGGCCTCGGTCACCGGACCGGCACCGCCGCCCTTCTCCACCACGGAATACGCGCCGCTCTGGCGAAAGCCTCGCGCCATCGCACCGGCCTCACGCACCCACTCGAGGACGGCGCAAAGCGCGTCTGCATCGAGAAAATCACTAGCCATCGCGTCACCTCCAGGGGCACTAAAAGGCCCGCACACCCCTTGCGCCGTTGCGTTTGCTCCGACCGGGCATATAGGTTAGTGTCCGCCCTGTCCAAAGGCGGCTGCGCCTCCCACAGCGCATAGCCATGCCGCCGCCTTGCGTCAACCCGCCTCTCGAGGTCAACACCCTCAGATTTTCGTCGTCGATCCTTCTGTCGAGGAGTCTGGAACCGATGAACAGACCTGGATTCTCTGCTTCTGCCTTCTTGGGCCCCGCCCTGCTCTCCTTCACCCTCCTGCTCTGCCTCGGCGGCACCATGGTGCTGCCGCGCACCACAGCAGCACAGGACATCGACTGGGCCCGCGGACCCTCGGAGAACCCGCCCCTCACCTTCACCGTCGGCGATTGGGCGGCCACCCTCTACGGTTACGTCCGCACGGGCTTCATCTGGGTCGGCGCCGAGGGCGACAACGCGCCGGACTTCATCGGCCAAAACAACGGCTTCGCCATGCTCGACGCCCGTACGGGTGTCAAAATCAATTACCTCGACAAGCTGGAGCTGCGCCTCGCCCTGGACGGCGCCGGCGACGTCCGCACCAACGCCAACGACACCGTTGGCAGCCAACGGGTCGAGCTCAAGGACGCCTACGGCGAGTATCGCTTCGCCGACTTCTTCAAAGTGCGGGTGGGTCAGTACAAGCCGCCTTTCGATCTCGAAGCCACCGAGTCCGCTGCCGACCTCACCTTCGTCCGCCCCTCGGTGGTCTCCAGCGGCGTGCGCCCCGGTGAAGGCATCCAGCGCCCGGGCAACGCCGGCTTCACCCCCTCGCGTCAAGCCGGCCTGAGCTTGCTCTCGGACGTCATCGACTTTGGCCCCGTCGGCTTCACCTATCACGCCGCCATCACCAACGGCAACACGGTCTCCTCGACCCGCAACGACAACAACCACCTGGCCTACTTTGGCCGCCTCGAGTTCCATCTGCGCAACCAGCTCCTCGGCCTCTATCAACCGGACTCCTTCTTGGTCTTCGGTGGCGGGCTCAGCTACAACCAGCGCACCGAGGGCACCCTGCCCAACCAACTCGACGAAGAAGATCTCTCTTGGCAGGTCGACCTGCAGCTCAAGGCCTACGGCGTCGACGCGCTGGCCCAGCTCTTGTGGAACACCCGCGAGTACCCTGGCGCCGGTGAGGCCAAGCGCGACACCATCGGCATCCTCGCCCAGATCGCCTACCGCCTGCCCATCCCCGACTACCGCTTCCAGGTCGGCTACCGCTTTGCCTACCTCGACCCCTTCAAAGACGACACGGAGCTCGCCGTCGACGACCTCCTGATCTACCACACCATCGGGGTCGCCTACCGACTCGAAGCGCTGCCCGTTGAGCTCAAGCTCAACTACACCGTCACCCAAGAAGAAGGCAGCGCTGGCGTCGACAACGACCTCATCGAGGCCCTCGTCCAAGTGGTCTGGTGACTCGGAGGCATAAAGAATGACGCCACAGGCTATACCCGCCAAGGGGTTCGTGCTTGGACTCTTCATCCTCAGCGCCATCGGGTTGAGCCCGACCTTGAGCGGCTGCATCCAAGACGACGACGTCGTCGGCGATGGCGGTCAAGCCAGGGCTTACCAGATCACCCGCCGCGAACAGCTCATCGGAGGCAAACGTGCCCTCGGTGAGGTGGGCGACTACATGCTCGAGAACGACAAGATCCGGGTCATCGTCCAGGACATCGGCTTTGCCCGTGGCTTTGGCATCTACGGCGGCGGCATCATCGACATGGATCTCCGGCGCGCCTCCGAGCGCGGCGGCGCCTTCGGCGGCCAAGGCCAGGACATGTTCGGCGAGATGTTCCCGGCCTTCTTTCTCCAAGCCTTGAACCCCAAGAAAGCGGAAATCCTCAACGACGGCCGCAACGGCCAGCCGGCGCGCCTGCGCATCTCTGGCTACGGCGGGGAGTTCCTCACCATGGTCAAGGGCCTCAACGAGCTGCTCATCAACGCCTACGGCGACAGCCCAGCCGACACGGTCTCGCAGCAACTCACCTGCACCCTCGGCCACTGGGAGCAAGGGAGCTGCACCGCCCTCCCCGCCGAGCAGGCCTGCGCCACCCCTGGCGGCGTCCTCTGCTCGCCCCAGTGCAAAGCCGTGCCCCGTACCAACGCAGCAGGCACCGTACAGGGTTGGAACTGGCGCATCCCCGAGAGCGACATCCCCTGTACACCGGGCGTCTTCGACCCCGAGAGCTGCCTCTGTGTCAACCACCAGCAAATCTCGACGAATTGCGCCCTCGGTGAGGGCCCATTCTGCGACCCCAATTGCCCCAGTGAAGGCGGACGGGTCTGCGTGCCCGACCCGAACCAACCTGGGCTCTGTGCCTGCTTCGACCCCCTCAGCACCCCTGATCCCTGTGTTGAGGCATCGACACCTTTCTGTACCGAGAACTGTCCCAGCACCCTCGGTCGCGTATGCATCCCCGACCCAGACGATCCCGAACGCTGTCGCTGCACCGACCTCAATGGGGTGACCCGCCTCGCCGAAGTCTGCCCCGACGACCCCGGGCCGCTGTGCGATCCTGCCTGCCCGGCCGAAGGCTTCCTCACCGGCAAAAACGGCAACACCTACCCCTGCCAACGCGGCACTTACGACGCCGAAGCCTGTGCCTGCAACCCCCTGCCGGATCACGGTGACGGCGTCCTCTGCCTCCCCTACTGCTCCCAGGGGCAGCCGACACCTGTTTTGAGCTTCTATATCGATTATGAGCTGCCACCCAACGCCAGCTACGTCAAGGTCAGCGTCGGCGTCACCAACCTCAGCAGCAGGACCGTCAGACTCCCCTTTGAATCCTCGATTGGCACCCTCCTCGGCGGCAGCGAGGGCGTCTTCCCCGTCCCCATGGGTGACGTCTTCCTCTTCTCCGCTGGCAATGACACTTTCGCCCCGGGCGGCGGCCTCGATCTGCGCCTCACCCTCGAGGGCCTCTACCAGACGCCCCCAGAGCTCCCGGCGATCCCCGGACTGCCCGTGGAATACCTCGCCACGACCACCGACCAAGGCGTCTCCTACGGCGTCATGGTCCACCCGGGTGCCAACAACTATGCCTGGGCCAACCGCAATCGCTACGCCGCCGTCGGCTTCGACAGCGTCAAGCCCTGGAGCATGTTGGTCCCCTTCTATTTCTCCTCTTTCACGGGTGCCTTCTATGCCCTCGCACCGGCATCTCTCAAAGAAGGTGAAACCTTCAGCTATAGCAAATACGTCATGGTCGGCGACGGCGACGCCGCCTCCATTCAAGACGTGGTCTTCGATATCCGCCAGAACCTGTGGCGCCAAGATCTCAGCTTGGGCCACCTCGAGGGACGCCTCATCGATCGCACCCTGGGCACCACCGTCGATGACGCCTGGGTCCTGGCCTACCGTGCCGCCGACCCCGACCGGGCCTGCGCCCTCGGCGATGGTGATTTCAATGAAGCCGGGCGCCTCGACCCCAGCCAGTGGAAACACTACACCCAGATGATCACCCGCAACGGTGGGCGCTTCAAAGCCAAAGTCGAAAGCGGCTGTTACGTGATGCGCGCCGTCGCCCCGGACCGCGATCTCGGCGCACCCCGTGCAGTCAGCGTCAGCCCAGGCGATCGTAGCTTCACCGTCCTGGATCTGCCGTCCTCGGCCACGCTCAACGTCTTGGTCACGGACCAACGCGGCGTACCGCTCCCGGCCAAGGTCACCGTGGTCGGGACCCACCGCCATTTCCCTGGCATGAGCCCACCGGAATTCCTCTATGACTCCCGCTCCGGCGAGCCCGAGAGAGTGACCGACTTCGTCCCCGACGACCCCAACGATCCCAGCACCCGCCGCTACATCGAGAAAACCGCCTACACCGATGCCCGCGGTCGGGTCAGCCTTAAGGTGCGCCCCTCGGCCGATGAACCCTATCGCATCTACGTCAGCCGCGGCGTTGAGTACAACCTGGTCATGGCCCAAGAGCTCAACCTCAAATCCAACCAGATCGCCGACGTCACAGCGACGCTCGAGCGCGTCGTCGACACCACGGGCTACATCTCGGCCGATCTCCACCTTCACACCAGCGCCTCCATCGACTCCTCGTCGCCACCGCACCGCCAGATCGGCGCCTTGGCTGGCGAAGGCGTCGAGTTCGTCGCCGCAACGGACCACAACATCATCACCGACCTGAGCCACGTCATCGCCGAGCTGGGCCTGAACGATTTCATCACCACCGTGCGCGGCATCGAGCTGACCACCCTCGAGGGCGGCCACTTCAACGCCTACCCCCTCGACTACTGGCCAGAACAAACCCTTCACGGCTCCTTCCCCTGGTCTGATCGGCCCCCGGGGGAAATCTTTGCCGACCTGCGGCGGCGCGGTGCGCTCGGACCTGAGCGCACCATCGTCCAAGTCAACCACCCCCGCGACATGGTCTTGGGTTACTTTGACCAGTTCGCCCTCTCCAACCTCGACGGTATGCCCATCCCCCAGAAGCTGGGCACGGGTACCAGCCTGGGTCTGGGCCTACCCGTTGGCCCCGCCTTCGTCGCCTATGAGAATGGCCGCCCCTATGCCGACGGCAGCGGCTTCGCCGTCTCCAACTTCAGCCTCGATTTCGACGCCATGGAAATCCTCAACGGCAAAATATTGTGGGAAATTCACAGCGTCCGTGCCTACGACCCGGCCCAATGTGTCACCGGCGATGAGCGCCTCCCAGAGCTGCCCCCAACGCAGAAGTGCGTCCCCCTGGCGCCAGGTGAGCTCCCGGCCAACTATCCCCGTCCAGGTGCCGTCCTCACCAACAGCAGTGGCGAGGCTGCCTTCCCGGGGGTGGTCAACGACTGGTTCAACCTCATCAATCTCGGCCACATCATCACGGGCGTCGCCAACAGCGACAGCCACAAGCCTCTAACCCAAGAGCCTGGTTTCCCACGCAACTTCCTCCGTGTCGGCCACAAGAGCGTCGCCTCACTTCAGCCCATCGACGTGGTCGAAGCCATCCAAAACCAGCGCGTCATCATGACCAACGGCCCCTTCCTCGAGCTCTTCGTCAACGGCGCAGCCGTCGGTGAAAGCACCGTCGCCGCCAACGGCGACGTCGTCATCGACGTGCGAGTTCAAGCCCCGAAGTGGATCGAGGTCGACCTCCTCGTGGTCTACGCCAACGGCATCGAGCTCTACCGCGAGCCCTTGACGGGCCGCAACGAGGCCGGCGAGTGGCGCAGCCAGCGTTCCTTCAACTTCGAAGGAGACACTTTCGTCGTCGCCGAGGTCGTCGGCAGCCAGAGCCTCTTCCCTGTGGTTCCTCCCGTCGAAGTCCCACCCATCGTCATCACGGAAGCCGTCGGCGCCATTGGCGCTTCCTTTGGCTTTGGCGCCTCGCCGCTCGACATCTTCCAGCCGGACCAGGTCTACCCGGTGACGCCGTGGGCCATGACCAACCCCGTCTGGGTCGATGTCGACGGCGCGGGCTTCGAATCCATGGGCGTGGCCGCAGACATCGACGGCGATGGTGTGCCCAATCACCTCGACGGCTGCCCGCACAACCCCAACCTCATCGCCCCCGGCGAGAATGGTTGTGAAGGCACCGAAGCAGGCCAAGGTGGCGGGCAGGCTATGAACCCCGCCACCCCGGCCAAAGCCTCCATGCAGCGGCGCAATCTCCGCTCCCTCTTCGAAAACCCTGCCTTTGGACGCTGATGCCATGCGACCCCCGCCCGTCCTCGCCGCCCTCTGCGTCCTCTGCGCAGTCGTCGGCGTTTCCACCGCTGCGGCGCACGACATCGAGGCCGATTTCCAGGTCTTGCTCCAGGTGAACCCTGAGCACACGGAGATGCTCGTGGTCTTTCGCGTGCCGCCCCAAGAAGCGGCCTTGTTGCGTCACCTCGCCGACCTGGACCGCAACCACCGCCTCGACCCCATGGAACAGGCCATGGTGGTCGAGCGCCTGCTCCCCACGGTCTTCGCACCGCTACAGCTCCACCGCGACAGCCAACGCCTCAACCCAATCACCTTCGAATGGCGCCTGGACGCCACACCTGGCGCCACGGGTGCTCTCGTCCTCAAGCTGCTCCTCACCTACCCCGGCGGCGCGGGTGCCTATGCTTTCCAGCACACCCAAGCTGAGCTGGCCCTTTTGCGCCTAGAGGTCGAAGTCGGGGCAGAGCTGGGCATCGCCAGCGATGCCCAGCCGGGCAAGCTCATGAAAGCCATGGCGCCAATGCTCCTAAGCACCACAGCGCCCACCTCCTTCGTCGTCGAGCGCCGCCCCCCTTGAGCGCCGCCTGCGGCGCGCAATCGCTGCCGTTGGCCACGCGCATGCTTCTGCGTTAAGTTGAGGCGCCAAGGGATGAGCCCAGGGGCACGGCGCTGCATTCGCGCCCGGCCTCGCCAATGCATCACGCCATGACCGCAGCCCCACCGCCCACATCAGCGCCATCGATCCCAGCTTGGGCCGAGTCATCCAGAGACGCCCTGCCCCTGGAGTCGGCTCTCTTGGCTGAAGCGCTCCTCGCCCACGAGCAGTCCCACGGCCCCGACGCGTCCTTTGCCTACTTGCTCTTGGTTCTCGGCCAGCCAACGGCGGCGCGACGCGCATTCTTGTCCGGCGCAAGCAAAGGCCTGCCTGGCTGCAGAAGCGCCGCCTTTCTCCTCTCCGGACACAGCGACCAAGAGCGCGCCGACTTCGCCGTCAGCGCACTCTCTCAGCATCACAAGGCCGACGACGAGGCCCAAGCTATCCTCCAGCTCGTCTTCGCAGACCTGCTGCTGCGCAGACGCCGTCCCGAAGTGGCTGACCGTCTCGCGCGCGCCGCCCTGGCCATCGACCCGACCCTGCCCTTGTGGCCACTGACCGAGCACGCCGCCCCGGGCACGCCCCCTTTCCCAACCTACGCCGAACGCTGGCAGCATTGTCTCGCCGAGCAGGCATGGGACGAAGCCATCTCCTTGCTCTTTCTCGGTGCCCTCGTCGGCTCACCGCCGCCCCCTCCCGATCCCTTCCCGGTCGGCGCCGACGTCCCACTCCTGCTCACCCTCTACGCCCTCGATCTCTATCCCTTCGTGCAGCTCCCGACCTCCACCCTCCGCAACGCAGCGCGCGCCGTGCGTGATGAGCCCGAAGCCACAGCGCTCTTGGTCATCGCCGCCCAGATCCAGTCTGAACGCGCACCAGCGGCGGCGGCCAAGGCGCTCCTCACCCTCGCCGAGAGCGGCGCCGACCAGCTCGCGGCCCTCTTGCGCATCCAGGCGCAGCGCGCCTGGGTGGCAGCCAAGGCCTACCGCGAAGCCGCCGACGTCATCGGCCTCCGTATGGAGCTGGCCACAGACCCTGCCCTCCTTCAAGCCCTCGGTCTCTTGCGTTGGCTCTACACCCTGCTCGCTGACAACGACCCCGCCACCCGCGTCAGCGATCTCCGCAAAGCCCTCCCCAGCGATGCTGCCCACCTCTCCTGGATGATTGAAGCCACCGCCTTCAACACCCAGGGCGTCATCGGACTCGAGCGCCTCTACCCCAAGCTCGAGGCGACGGCCACACTCGATATCCACCAGCGCTATCGAGCCCTGGCGCTCCTGGGTGAAGAGCCCTTGCTCATGCCCCTGTTACAGCTCCTCCATCACAGCCTCAGGGTGGCACCTGCCTGTTTTGCGGCGGCCTTTCACCTGGCCATCCCGCGCGTCACCGACGCCGACTGGCTCAAGATCCTCGCCGCCCTCGACGACAACGACGCCCAGGCACACCTGCTTCAACCCCTGCGCGACTTCTTCCTTCTCCGCGGCGGCCGCGGTGTCGCTGCCGAGTCCTTCGCCCCCCTCGGGCCCATGGGGCCTCGACTCGCCGCCCTCCTCTCGCCTGCCGCGGCCTACACCGACAAGGCCGCCGCCATCGAGATGCTCATCGGCGGCGCGACGCCAGCCCAGGCCTGCATGGCGGCGTTGATCGGCGTCGACATCGCCACCCAGCGAGGCGACCACAGCAAGGCGCGCCAGTGCTTCGACAGCGCCAACGCCCTCTTTCCCCAAGCGCCCGTCGTCGTCGCGGCGGGCGCTCGCCTCGCCAAATTCAACGCCTACATCGACACGCCCAGCGAATTGCTGCCCATCTCGTCACCACGCCTGCCCAAAGCCGTCGCCCCGCAGCCCCCTGCGGCGCACCTACCCAGTGGCACCACCGCCTCCGTCTCAGACGCGCTGGCCCAGACCGAACACGGTCCCGAGGTGATCAACACGCTGGTCGACGCGGCTTCAGCCATCCCCGATGAAGAAAATCGCCAGGCCCTCATCGCTGCGGTGGCCAAGCATCTCTCCAACGCGCTCGTCGATCCCACGCAGGCTTGGCCGCAGACCGCCGAAGCCCTCGAGCAGGTGCTCCGCCAGACCCCAGCCGGACCGGCTAGCGGACACATCCGTTTGGTCCTGGCCGATCTTTACGCGCGCCGCCTTCACAGTGAGGGCAAAGCCCTGCACTTGCGCGTCGAAGCCTTCATCGACAACCCCACCGACCTCGACCTCTTCAACCGCCTCGAGCGCGACCTGGACCGCGCCCGCCGCTATGACGCCCTATACCGCGTCTATCAAGCGGCGCTCCAGCACAGCCGCCTCTGCTCCGCCCCCTCACCCTACGACATCGAGCGCCTCCTCGACCGCATGGCCGCCGTCGCCTACCACCAGCTCGACCTCGCTGCGGACGCCGCCCTCCTCCTCGTCGACGCCCTGGCGCTCAACCCCTACGAGGAGCGCTACCTGGCCCTGGTCGAGCTCATCGCCACCGAGACCAAGAACCCCCACCTGCTGCTGGCGGCCATCGGCAGCGCCCTCGATGCCCTCGAGCCCGAAGATGAACCCTACGGCCAACGCCTCCTCGTCGCCCTCGAGCCCTGCCTGGAGATGCTACCCGCACCGGCGCTAGCCACTTTGGAGGCGCTCTTTCGGCGCTTTCCCCAGGTCCCGGAGATAGCCGATCGCCTCACCGTCGCCTACACCACCCATGGAGACGTCGCCGCGCTGCGCCGCCTCCATGGCCTCCTCGCGGCCGAGCACGAGGACAGCGGCGACGCGCCTCCAATTACGGACGTGGATCCCAAACCTAGCCCTAGGCCTGAGCCCTCGCCGCAGGCAGCGACCGCCCCGCCCGCTCCCATGGCTGACGTGCGCGACGAACTGCATCTGTTGCTCCTGGCCCAGCAGATCGCCCTGGAGGAGGGACCGGCGCGGCTGGCCGTGGAAGCCCGACTAGAGACCCATATCGTTCAGGTTCTGCAGGTCCTCTGCCGTCAGGGGCGCTGGCTCAAAGCGCAGAGCATCCACCAGTGGGCCTGCCGCACCCTCGCGGTGAATGAGACCCTCTTTGAAGTGGGGTGGAACATTGCCCTCACCTTGGGCGATCACACCGAAGCCATGCGCCTGGCCCTGGCCTTTGCGCGCACCCTGACGCCTGGCACCCGTCCGTGGCGACGCTGCCTCTTCGCGGCGGCCCAGCATGCCCTCGACCACCAAAACCAGCCCGATGAGGCCGTGCCACTGCTGGCCCTCCTGCGCAATCAAGCTCCAGGTGATCTCGACGTCGCCTTCGTCTTGGGGCAGAGCCAGTGGCAAGCAGGGCTCGCCAACGACGCCCTGAGCACCATGAACCGCCTCGTCGAAAGCTACCGCGGCGCTGACCCCGCGCACATGCCCGAGCGCAGCCGCCGAGACGCCGCAGACCATCACGCCTATCTCGCCCACCTCTATCTCGCGACTGGAGACTGGCCCGCCGCCCAGACCTTTTTGGCCCGGGCGCTGCTCTTCGAGCCCACCCACCCGACGGCCCTGCTGCGCAGCCTGATACTTTTCACGCGCACCGCCGACCGCGAAGCCTTCGACGCCACCTTGGTCGCAGCGCAACGCCACTGTCCCGAGAGGGTCAGCCCCGAGCGTCTGCAAGCGCTCCTGACGCACTGGGCCCACACCCCGAGCCCTTGAGCCTCACGCATCCCAGTCGGGGCGAGCAAAGATACTGCGTACGGGTTTGGGCGTCACGCCTCGAGCGCTGCGCGGCGGGCGCGGCGGCAAGAAGGTGGCCAGCCGCGCCAAGACCTCCTGCGCCCCTTGGAGATCCGGGAGGACGAGATCGGGCGCCGCGGCTTGTAGGGCTTCTTCGCTGAAGTGCCCCGTAGCCACGGCCACGGCGCGCGCCCCAATCCCTCGGGCACAGGCCACATCACGGGGGGTGTCGCCGATCACCACCACCTGCTCCGGCGGTGTCGGGGAACCGAATACCACCTCGGCAGCAGCCAGCGCCTGGGGCCCCAACTCCAGGCGATCTTCGGCCTCGTCACCAAAAGCACCACAGGGGAAGAAGCCCTGCAGCCCCACGGCCGACAGCTTCAGCCACCCTGCCGCCTCCATGTTGCCCGTGAGGAGACCGAGGCGCCATCGCCCGTCCCAGCCAAGGCGCTCCAGAAGCTCGTAAACGCCGGGACAAGCCCGCGGCGCACGCCCGCGCAAGCCCTCAGCCAGCCGCCGCGGATACCGACGCCAGACCTCGGACAGGCGCGACCGAACCGCCTCTTCCGAGTGGCCAGCGCGCGCCATGATCTCCATCACCAAGCCGGCATCGGTACGCCCGGCCATGGACACGGCATCGGGCGGGCTCTGAACCCCAAAGACTTCGGCGATGGTATCCACTAAAGCTTGGGCGCCCACACCCCCAACATTCACCAGGGTGTCGTCGATATCGAACAGCACCAAGCCCCACGAGGGCTGGTCAAAATATGCGGTCATGGCAATCACCCACTGAGCAGACTACAGCAGCACCCACTCCGAACTGGGAATGGCTCAAGCTTCGCCGCGCACCACTTCGCCGCCAACTTTCATCAGCGCCACCCCGATGTTGTCTCCGCCGCCGCCGCGATTGGCGAGCAGAATGAGCTCGAGGCACGCGATGCCTGGGTGCGACTCGGTCAAGACGATGCGGCGAATATTGCTCTCGCTCTCTTCGTAGGTTGAGCCGGCGTAGTCAAAGAGCCCATCTGAACAAAGCAGCACATTGTCACCCGGTAGCAAACGATGCCGGTAGATGTCGAAGGGAGGATCGATGGCGACCAAGAAGCCCTCTTGATCCGTGTCGAAAGTCCCAAGACAACGCGCCAAGGCATCCCCATGCGACATGGCCAATACGTCTTCGATGTTCAGCCCTTCCACCAAACTCAACGTGAAGAGGTTGTGGTCCCGGGTCAGACACTCCATGAGATCGGAACGCACAATATAGCAACGGCTATCGCCGAGCGATGCCAGGGTCATCACCCCGCCCTCGACATAAGCGACCAACGCCGTCGAACCCATGACCTGAGCCGGGCCCGCCGCCAGGGCCCCGCAGGTGTTGTTCACGTGCTCGCAGATGTCGCGGTTGGCGCCGTTGATGATGTCCGTCAAGAAATCCTCGGCGTCGGGCCCATCTCCGCTCTCGCACAGCAGGGCCCACGCCCTCTCGACGCGCCGGATCAAAAAGCCGCTCGCCAAATCCCCCGAGCCATAGGTCGCCGTGGAGACGCCATCGGCGACAGCCATCATCACGCGCCGCCGCAGCGGATCTTGGGCAAAAAAGACCTGATCCTGGTTCACGGGCGAGCGCTTCTTTTTGGAGTAGCCAATATGGCGCTCGGCTTCGCCAATCACGCTCACCCCTTGCTCGAAGGAAGAGCGAGCCCGGATCTGAGCATAGCCTGTGGTCAACGCCTCCAGGAAGGCCTCCGCCGTGGCAAAACGACGCCCCGGAACGGGGTCAGTGGCCCGCAAAATCGCCTCGGTCCACCCCACGGGAAAGGTCGGCCGAAAATCACGCGGCGACACCGCTGGCGCATAAGCCGTCTCAGGTGCCACCGGTGGGATCACCCCGGCGACCAAGAAATAGGCCATCGCCCCCAGGGAATAGATGTCCGCTCCTTTGTCGATACTCTGCTTGGAGCGGCCAAAGACTTCCGGCGCCGAAAAACCCAACGTCGCCCTGAAGCGGCTGCGCTCCACCGGCAACGGCTCCAAGTAGTCGGCGCCAGTGAAGCCGACATTACCCTGAAAGAGCCACACCGTCCGCGGGTTGATCTGGAGATGCACCCGGTTCTCCCGATGCATCTCAGCGACCGCCAGGATGATGGGGCGGAGAACATTGAGAATCGCCCGTGGCGTTGCCGCTTCCCGGCCCAGGGTGCGGCGCCAAGCCTCCACCGACTGACCACGCGCCACGGGATAGAGGGTCAACACGCGACCGTCGTGGAGAAAGCGCGACAAGGGGCCAAAAATGAAGCGACTCGACACCGGGTCGGGTGTCTCCAGGGCCACCGCCACCTCGGGATCTTCACCCGCGAGTAGACGGCGTTCCTCGACCACATAGTGGTGCTCACCCGACACCGCCTCGGCTTCCCACAGGCGGCGCTGCGAATAGGATTCGCGAGACTTACCGATGCGGACCAGATATTGGCCCGGCTCGCACTCGGCGGCGTCCGTCGCCGGACGCACGATGGGCATGGCCACCATCGTGTCGTGACGACCCAGATCATCCGCGCCGTCGGCCTCCGCCTCAACGGAGACGCCTGCCGGCATGGGCGGCGGCGACGCATGAACCAGTGGCGCGCCAATGCGCTCGAAGGCACTCCGCGCGGCCGCTAAAACACCACCACCGAGGCCCATGAGATCGGCTGAGACCGCCCCTTCCTCCAGGGCTGGGCTGCCCACGGCCTGCACTTCCTCACTCTTGATGCTCGGCTGCGGCTCCGTACTCGTCGCCTCAGCCCGGGCCACCTCCGTCGCCAAAATCGACGCCACGGGAATATCCAAACGGGTACGCGCCGCAGCATCCCACTCGCCGCCTGCCGGCTTCTCTTCAGCCTGGGTCACCGCTGGCGCAGCCGCCACACTCGATAGCACCTCCGGTGCCGGGCCAAAACGAACCACCTCGCCCGGCTCGAGCCAGCGCCGCGAAGCCTCAGCAGAGCCAGTCACCCGGCTACCGCACTGCCCACACCACTCATCACTGGCCACCGCGCCACAGCTCGGACACCGCGCGCCTGAACTTTTCCCGTGCTCGTCCATCAATTACCGATTCAGTGTCAGAGGGGATTCATACCTGCGAAAAACAAACGCCGCACTCACCCCGCCACCTCCACGTTCCCAGACTCGTCAGGTCCCGCCATGGCAACACGAGACCTAGACGATGAATACCCGATCCGGCGCGCCAGCACAAACACACAGCCCGTGATCGCCCACGCCCCGACCACATCGATGGTATAGTGGAGGTGCGCAAAAAACACCGACGCCACGACGACGACGTGGGCCAAAAGCGCCGCCAAGCCCAAGCCTGGCTCTTTGCGACAATAGAGCCAGAGCAAGAATGTCGTCGCCGTGTGGCCCGAGAAGAAGAGATCCTTCGTCAAATAGACGTGAGGCGCGTCACTCATCAGCGCATCCAAGGGATTGACCAAACGCAACCAAGCCTGCCACAGCTCCGCGTAACTCAGCCCCACGTTGACGTCGTCCAAGTGCACCGGACCCAGACCCGTGAGACCAATGCACAGCCCACGCACCAAACTCAGGAGCCCGCCCACATAGAGAAAATGAACGAAAGCGTCCCGATCGCGCCGCCACAACCACAGCGCCAAAGGAAAATAGAGCACCAGCCAGATCGTGTAGTTGTGCCTATCCACCCACGCCACATAGGGAATGAGCGACAATACCGTGTCCGGAAGCTGCGGCGCTGGTCGCAGCTCGTTCAACAACGCCAAGCCCAACATCAGAGAATGACTCAAATAGCGCCAGGCCAGCGCCAGCCACACCCGATCCCACCATGCGCGCAGCACTGTCACCTTCGCCCCAATGCGCTTCTCTGTACCCATCAAAGCGCACCAAAAAAGAACGTCATCCCTCCTTGCCAGATGATGTTGCTCCCAAAGGAGTCACCACCCACCAAGGACACCTGGCCCATCACCTCAGGCATCAACCACAGATTCGACAGCAAGCGCAACACCACACCCAGACGACCTCCACCATAGAGCGCCGTGTCGCCATAGACATCGCCCCGTTCCGCCCCGGCAACGGCCCACACCCCACTCAGCTCTGGCCCGAAAGTCAAACCCACGATCTCGTGCAAGTGTTGCTCCATCAGCAGCGGCAACCGCACCACCAGCACGTGGGATCGCGGCGCATCGATACCGGCGCTCCACACCCACCCATAGCCCCCCTCCAGCGCCAGCGCCAAATCAAAGTCGCCGCGCATCAATTGCACCTTCGCGCCAGCCTGCGCACCCAACAGGTGCAGCTTCAGGCCCACGTCCCAATCCTCCGCAATCCCATAGCGCACCGAGCCTTCCACACCTGGCTCAAAAGAGCTCAGCGGCGCCCCACCCCCACCCACGCCCTGAAGGGAGACTGCGTAGCGCACCTCACCCTCGGCGACGGTGTGGGCCGTCTGCATCGCCGAAAACGAGGCACAACCGCTCGCTGCGGCGACCGCCACGAACAGGCACACCGCACGCAAACACAACGAAAACAAAGACCTTTCCATTCGCCCACTCCCCGCCAGTGCACCCACTGGGTGAACCCTCACCACACTGCGTCGCTTCTGCAAATACGCGCCGCGTCGCCATTCTGCACGCCAGCGGCGCACGGGCAAGCAAAACCATCGCCCCATCAGTGGATGGAGACCGGGTGGCCACTTGTACCGCGAGCGCTACCACAGGTATACCTCCCATGGCTCACCTGCCCGGAAGCGCAGCGAGCCGCCTGACGCCACCGACCCCTTCCTCGGAGACTGCAAGTGATCCTCGGAACTGCTGGCCACGTCGACCATGGGAAAACCTCCCTCATCGAAGCGCTCACCGGTATCAACACCTCACGCCTCAAAGAGGAGAGGGCCCGCGGTATCACCATCGAGCTGGGCTTCGCCTGGATCGACATCGGCGCCCACCGCGTCGGCATCGTCGACGTCCCCGGACACGAACGCTTCATCCGCCACATGGTCGCGGGGGCTGGCGGGCTCGATCTGGTCCTCATGGTCGTCGCCGCTGACGAAGGCATCATGCCCCAGACCCGCGAGCATCTCGAAATCTGCCGCCTCATGGGCGTGCGACGCGGGATCGTGGTGCTGACCAAGATCGATCTCGTCGACGAAGAATGGCTCCTCTTGGTGGAAGACGATCTCCGCACGGCCTTCAAAGACACCTTCCTCCACGACGCCGCCATTCTCCACTGCTCGGTGAAGAACGAAGCCACCCTGGACCGCACCCGCGCTGCCCTGACGGCGTGGCTCAAAGACAACCTCCGCGAGAGCAGGACCGCCGACAACGTCCCCCGTCTCCCCATTGACCGCGTCTTCACCCTCAAAGGCTTTGGCACCATCGTCACCGGAACCCTCCTCGGCGGCCCAATGGCCCTCGGCGATGATGTCGAAATCACCCCCGGCGACGGCAAAGAGACCAAAATCCGCAAACTCACCGTTCACGGCGAAGACCTCAAGCGGGTCATGCCTGGCTCCAGGGTCGCCATCAACCTCCCGGGAATTGCCCACAATGACGTGCACCGCGGCGACCTCGTCGCGCCCACGGGGCGCCTCCAGCAGAGCCTGTGCTTCGACGCCGAGCTCGAAGTCCTACCTCACGTCGACAAAGGCATCGCCGATCGCGCCCCGGCCCTGCTCCACACCCTCACCCGCCAAGTCAACGCCAGGATCATCCTCATCCAGGAGCAACGCCTCGCCCCAGGAGAGACGGCCCTCGTCCAAATTCGCACCCAGGAAGCCGTCACGGTCATCGCTGGCGACCGCTTCGTCCTCCGCGGCTTCGAAAATCTGAAAAACTACGGCAAAACCATCGCCGGTGGCCGCGTCCTGGATCCCCTCGCGCCCCGCTTCCGCCGGCGTCACCTCGCCGCCCACGCCGCCCGCCTCCAAGCCCTCGCCTCGGACGATGCGGAGCGGGCCATCATGGCCCGCGCCGAGCTCGCTGGCGTCAGCGGCATCCGCCCCAAAGAACTCCTCACCTTCCTCCCCTTCCCCCTCGCCAAAATCCTCGCCGTTGTCGCCCAACTCACCAAGCGGGGCGAGCTCCTCGCCCTCGCCGACACGGACGAACAAAGATTCGCTCGCAGCGCCCTCGACGAGCTGCGCCTACGCCTCCAACGCTGCCTCGAAGAACACCATCAGGCCTCGCCTCACGCCACGGGCATCGGCAAAGAAGAAGCACGCACCAGCCTGCGAGTCGGGCTGGACAAGAACCTCTTCGACCGCTTCCTGCTGCGCTTCGAGAAGGAGCGCTGGCTCAGCCGCTATGGCGAAGCCCTCCGCCTGGCCCGGCTGCCACCCCCGCGTGACGAGCACTTGGAGAACGCCATGACCGCCGCCTTCGACGAGCTCGGCATGGCCGGCGTCGCCATCGAAGAAATCCAGACACGCCTCACGGCACCCCTGCCCCTGTGTAAGGTCATCGCCAAGCGACTCATCGATGAAGGACGCCTCATCCGTATCCGGCCCGACATGATTGTCAGCGCACCCGCATGGGAGAACGCCGTGAGCCTGGTGCAGCGGCACTTCAGCGAGCACCCCCAGCTCTCCATCGGCGAGCTCAGGGACCTCACCGGCCTCTCGCGCAAACACCTCATCCCCGTGGCGGAGCTCCTCGACCGCAAAGGCTACACCCGCCGCGACGGCGACCTCCGCCTCCCTGGGCCACGCATCCAGCCTTGAAAGCGTCCCCTCAGGGGACGAGCTGCGCCGTGTGACGCTCCGCCAAGGTGAGCTGCTCAGACACCACCATCGAACGCCCCCCCATATCGCTCACCCGCAACGCCAACTGCTTGGGCCGCACCCCAGGCGCGCTCATCACGAAGTGCAGCCGCGCCCCCTCCTGCTGGTTGCGCAACACATAGGGCGTTTGCCCAACCCGCATCGCCTCGCCCTTCAGGTTGACCACGTAGAGGTCCGCCCGGGTCGGTCGACCACGCTCCCCTTCATAAGCCGCCACCTCACTCACCAGCACCACGTCGATCCCCTCGCCCGGACCCGCCTGCGGAATGAGCTCAGGCATTGCGATGGCACCCAACAACTCCGTGCGACTGCTCATGCCCCAGGTCAGCACCAGGGCCACCACCACCGCCAAGGCAGCGCCCACCAACCACGACACGGGCACACCGCGCCAAGACCACACCCGAGCCGCGGCCTCCTCCACCACCGCCGCCTGGACCACCGTCTGCGTCGCCCCAAAAGGCGTCGCCGCCTGCGCCGCAGCCTGCAGAACCTCTGGCCCCACCTGTAACCGCACCGCCTCGACAAAGGCTCCCACACCCTCGAAGGACGCCACCGGGTCGCGACCCAGACCCTGCGCCACCACCCCACTGAGCCCCTCCCCGAAGCCAAAATGCTGAGCCAAGGAAGGCGGCTCCTCGCGCATGATCGCCAACACGCCATCACCTACATCGCGATCATCGCGAAAGTAGGGGTGCCGACCGCTCAGACACTCGTAGTAAATCGCCGCGACGCCATAGAAGTCAGCAGCCATCCGCGCCGCCACGCCATCCTCGGCGCCTTCTCCCACAACCTCCGCTGCAGCGACGCCAAAGGCCGCGGGCGGCAAATGCCGCATCATCTCCACCTCAACGGCGATCCCGCTCATGGCCAAGACCTCCGAGCGCGTAAACGCCAGGCCCAAGCCAAAGACAGAGACCTCCATGCGCCCCACATCACGCACCCAAATTCGCTCTGCGTCCAAACCCAAATGGCTCAGACCGAGGGCATGAGCACTGCGCACCAAGTCGGCCACCTGCTCCAGCACCCGCAGCGCTTCCCAAGGCTCCAAACGTCCCCGCTCAGAGATGAGCCCGCGCAGGCTGCGCCCCTCCAGACCATCCATGACTAGAAACGGGACCCCGCCGCTCAGCGTCCCAAAGTCCAAGGGCCGCTGGTGGTGCGCGTGGCGCAGGTGGGTCCCGGCGACAATGGCCTGCTCGAAGCGCTCGATGCTCTCCGCCGCAGCCCCCATTTCGGGCAACTGATCCAGTACCCAAAGCAAGACCGGACGCCCAAAGGGCTGCTCCACTGCATCGTAAAGCGTCCCCAAAAAGTGACGCCGTTGAACGCTGCGCACATCGTAGTAGTGCTGTAGGGCTAGTGTGGTCTCGGTGAGTTCTTCCTGTGCCATCCGCATTCCCTCGCGCTTGTCCTCTTGTGGACCAGGCATCCTGCCGCCCCCATCTTCGCTCATGGCCGCGCCCAGTCAATTTTTCCACCCGCGCCTCCCCCTGCCCCTCCTCCTTGCAACCGAAAAGCCCTCACCTGCCCTTGGACCAAGAGCACCGTCCGCGCCATGCACCGACCTCATTTTCGTCGCCCGCCCCCATGACGAAGCGACAATGATCGGGTATTGATTTGTCCTCAATATTCGGCGGCCTTGGTCCACCGAGCCATCTTCAGCGATCTGCAACAGGAGCACGGAATGGTCGGAAAAGTGAATCTCTTCAACCCCCACGCAGAAACCTTCGGCAACCCAGCCCCTCTTGGCCTCCTCGGCCTCTCCGTTGGCTGCGCCTCCCTCTTGCCCATCGCCTTCGGCTTCGGCCTCACCCGCGAAGGTTTTCTCACCGCCGCCGTCCTCTGCTTTCTCTTCGGCGGCCTCGGGCAGCTCTTCACCGGCCTCATGGAAATGCGCAACCGCAACGGCTTTGGCGGCGCCATCTTCACCCTCTTCTCCTTCCAATGGATGATGAACGCCTGGGAGCTCTACGCCGTCGCCAATGGCACCATCCCCGATCACGCCATCAAGCTCGCCGTCGAGCTGGTCCTCCTCATGATCTTGGTACCCCTGACCTTCGGCTTCGGCTTCTTCTCCAAGCTCCTCTTCTACTTCCTGCTCGTCATCGACGTCCTCTTCGTCATCAAAATCGTCAAGGTGCTCCTACCCAGCGCCTACGCCAACTCCCCGGGCCTCTTCGATTACCCCTTGGCAATCCTCACCATGATGCTCGGCGGCATCTCCATCTACATCGCCCTCGCCGCCCTCATCAATCCCGTCGCCGGGCGCCAGGTCTTCCGCCTCAGCGGTCCTCTCTTCGTCCTCAAAAAGAAGGGCTTCGACTGGACGCTCCGCCACGCCCTCTTCAGCCATCTCTACCAACACTGGCAAGACAACGGCTACGCCACCCTCACCATCGACGCACTCAAAACCCAACTCGCTGACAAGATCAAAGACCGCAAGCTCATCCCAGACCTCTTCTACCTCTGGGACTTCGGCTACCTCCACCTCGATTTCACCGACGACACCAAGACCGAAATCCAAGCGGTTCGCCTCAACGCCCAAGGCATCGACCTGCATGAGCAGCTCGTCCTGCGCAAATACGACGCCTAGCCTCTAGCGGCGCCCGCTTGGCGCCGCCGCCACTCTCGGCCTCAACCAAAAGAAGCTGTGACCAACGCATCGATGTCCGTGCGCAATTGACGCGCCCGCTGCACCATCTGCGCAAGATCGGCGTTCATCTGCGCGACGAAAGCACCATCCTTGATGCTCGGGAGGTTGATCCGAACATTGTAAACCGCCCCCTCGACGCCAGCACAGGCCACCAACGCCGCCACGCCCCCATCGGTAATGGACGGCTTGTTCCCGTAGCGGACCACGACCTCTGCCACCTCGAGCACCTCCAAGCACAACGATGCCGTCTCTTGCGGCACCCGCGCTGCCGCTTGATAGCCAGCCTGGATCGCCGCCTCGCGCCGTGCGCTCTCCTCTCTGCTCCCCCGCGGTAGCCGCATCGCCTCCAGCACTTGGTTGAAGGCCTCCGTATCCGTGTCGACGCTGCGCTCCAGGCGATCCTTGAGTTGCTGCGCCCGCAGCGCCGTCTGATCCAGCAACTCCCAGCTCGACTCGTAACCCTCTTTCCCCACGCTCAGATTGGCCACCATCGCCGACAGCGCCGCGCCCAGCGCGCCGGCCAGGGCCGCCACCGAACCCCCACCCGGTGCGGGCGACTCCCGTGAAACCTCGTCCACGAAGTCACGACTCGTCAAAGCCATCAGACACTTCGCCGGTCGCTCGGGCAAACCGATGACCTTCTTCTCAACCTCGAAAGGCGCCACGTCGCGCAGACCCATCGACCGGATCGCCATCTCCAACACATCGGGCCAAGGAAGGCCACGGCTGCTACGCAAACGGGAAAGATAGTACTGGCCCGCCTCGTAAAGCACGGCAAAAGGCATCAGCCCTACGATCTCCGAGCCCGTCACCACCAAACCTCGCGCCGCCGCCAGCCGCCGCACCGCCTCCAGCACCAGATGCGGCGGTGTCTCACTGGGACGCGTCAAATTCATCGTGATCTGGGCGCAGCCATAATCCTCGATCACCCAGCCCGTCGCCTTGCAATGCTTGAACAAACCAGGCTCTTTCACCGGAAGCCCTTCCAGGCGATCCAGGGGCTGCTCCCACCCCTCCATGAAAGCGGGCCAGTCAAAGCCATGCACTTCGGCATAGTGCGCCGTCGTGCTCGCCACATCCGCCAGCACCGCCTCACACATCGCACAGGGAAAACGGCCCTGGGCCGGCGAGTAGCGCACGATCTCACCTCGAAAATAGTCTGGCTCCGTGTTCCCACGCCGCAGACTCCGCCCCTTCTCCCGGATGGCAAAAGCCAGATCCGTCGCGTGCCGCTTGTCCCGGGTGTTCAAGTTGATGTTGTAAGCGATCAGAAAGTCGCGCGCACCAATGGTCACCACCCCCGTCTTGGCCACCTGCTCATTCCACTCGGCAGGTCCAAAATCGGGGCGCCATTGCGGATCCACGAGCTTCTGCGGCAGCGCCTCGTACTCGCCCTTGCGGACCTGGGCCAAGTTGCGCCGCGCCTCACTGCTGGCCGCCTCCTCATAAAGATAAACCGGGATTCCCAGGGATTGCCCCACTCGCTCGCCCAATCGACGCGCCAACGCCACACACTCCCCCATGCTGACCCCGGCGACCGGCACGAAAGGACACACATCCGTCGCGCCATGCCGCGCATGCGCCCCGTGATGCTTGCGCATGTCGATGAGCTCCGCCGCCTTGGCGATCACCCTGTAGGCTGCCTCCAACGCCGCCTCCGGCGGCGCCACGAAGGTCAACACCGTCCGGTGGGTGTCCGCCCCGGGGTCGACATCCAATACCTTCGCACCCTCCACCGTCTCAACCACCCCAACGATCGCATCGATGATCCGCTGGTCACGACCTTCGCTAAAATTCGGTACACACTCCACCAACTTCACCGCACACCTCCTTCGCGATGCTCAATAGACTTCACGCGCCAAGCGCCCCGCAGCGCTCGCCTGCTGCTGCGCCGCCAACTCCAAGGCCTCTTGATTCAATCCGTGTCCTGCGGCGCTACAACGATATGCCGCACGGACGATGGCGTTCTTTATCTGTCCACCCGTCAGCTCATAACGCTCCGCCAAAAACTCGAAATCCAAAGACTCGTCCACCGGGGTCTTCTGCGGAATCAAGGTCTGCCAAATCCGTTCACGCTCCGCCGCCTCGGGACTCGGAAACTCGATCTTGAACAAAATGCGCCGCTCAAAAGCCCTGTCGATGTTGGCCTCCAGGTTGGTCGTCATGATGATGATCCCATCAAAACGCTCCACCTCCTGCAGCAACATGTTCACCTCCATGTTCTGGTAGTGGTCCTGCGAGCGCTCTACCTTGACCCGCTTGGCGAAAAGCGAGTCCGCCTCATCGAAAAGGAGCATCGAGTTCTGCGCCCGAGCGTGGGAAAAGACCTTGCGGATGTTCTTCTCCGTCTCGCCCACCCACTTGCTCACCACCTTGGGGATGCTCACGATCTGCAAACGCAAATCCAGCTCATTCGCCAGGATCTCTGCACACAAGGTCTTGCCCGTGCCCGCCTCACCCGCAAAGAGCGCCACCAATCCTTTACCCGTCACCAAACGCTTACCAAAACCCCACTCGTACATCACCTTGGCCCGATGCCGGCACGCATCCAAAAACTCCTGCACCTCCGTCATCGCTTCGCTCGGCAGAACCAAGTGCGCCATCGTCAACTTCACCCGGCTCGCCTCGGTGAACTCCTCCAGCTTGGCCCGAAGCTGACTCTGCGCCCCAGCCTCCAGATCGGCATGCCTGAGCTCCGCCACCCCCCGAGCCAAACTGCGCTGCACCGCCCACGCCACGGCCGCGCGGATCTGACCCCCGCTCAACTCATAGCTCACCGAAAGCTCACCCAAGGCGACATCCGCCGCTAGCCCCACCTCCCGCGGCAACATCGACAGCCAAAGCTGCTCCCGACCGTCCGCATCGGGACGCTCCACCGCAATGGAGAAATGGATCAACGACTCGAAACTGTCGTCCAGCCGATCCGCACGCTGCGTCTCCAGCACACACAAGCCCCCATAACTCTCCATCAAGGCCACCAAAGGCCCGCTCCAGCGCGCGTCCGACTCCAGCAGCGTCTCGGGCATGGACAAATGCAGCACCGCACCATGCAACGCGGCGTTGCTCTGCACCAGGCCCAGCAAGCCCCGGGCGTCACCCTCACCCACCAAACGCTCCAAATGCACCGTCAACAGTGGGCGCCCAAAAGACCGTGCCAAGCTCTCCACCAGGACCGTCTTGCCACATCCCTGGGGGCCTGACACCAACAAGCGCCAAGGACGCTCCCCAAGCACCAGCACCCCCTCCGCCTGCGGAAAGCCACCCATGAAGGCCTCTAAACTCCGCCGCGTCTCCTCGGGCAGCACCACCTCGCCGACCAGCGCAGCATGCGCCACGTAACGGCCAAAACTCACCAAGCGCTCATCGAGCTCCGCTCGGCCTTGCACATAGGCCGCCACGAAATGCGGCACCGAGAGGGATTGTCCTAACAACGGCGCCGCAATACCACTCTCCCGTGGCACCTCCAAGACCAGCAAACCCTCCCGAAGCAACACCCCATCGGGGTACAACCACCCCAACTCGGCAGCGTATGTCTCCTGCGGAAAGAGGAAGTCCGCCAAAAAACCCACCTCCAAATAGGACTTCAGCAAATTGCCCTGGGCCCGAATCAGCGCCTGCCGCAACCCTCCACTGGTCGCAAAAGCCAACGCCGCCACCAACACCTCCTCCTCAGCCGCGCTCAAACCATAGCGCGACACCAAGCGCTCCAGCGCCAGGTCCGCCCCCGCACGCACCGCCTCACGCCGCCGCGCTCGCACCGCCAGACGCTCGGCCTCTTGGGTGGTCACAAAAGACACATAGGCTCCCTTGTCGCCATCCTCACGCAGGCATTCCCACGCCGCGATCCGGCGCTCCATCCTCGCGAACTCCCAGCAAAGATTGGCTTGGTTTGCCACCACTGCGGCCGCTAAGTCCCCTGCGTCCGTCTCCACCGCGGCTCCCACGACCATCGCCACCTCCTTTGCTGCGCCAAACCACGTTACCCACGAAACCATGTCCGCTTCCTGCAACAAAACCTGCCGAACATAGCACGCGCACCCTCGCCCTTTCAAACCTGCCCCGGGCACCTTACACTCACCACGGCGACACGAAACCGACGCGTGATGGCACCAGGCTCCTGACTCTGGACCTTTCGAACCGGCTCACCATGTACCCAATCACCTGCATGAACCGTGCGCGTCCTTGCAAACCGCGCCTCGCCCTGCTCACCCTCCTCGCCACCACCCTCCTGGCCTGTAACGGGGAAAGCCTTACCACGGCGCCACCAGACGAAGACCCCCGCGAAGGCGTAACCCCCGCCATGGCGCCTGCGCCCCTCCTCCCCGACTCACCTCTCCCCGATCGCTTCGGGCTCTTCTGGGTGCAGAACACGGGCGCCCAACCCAGCTTGCACGAAATCGAACGCGGCGACCCCCTGGACCTACACCCAACCAACGCCGACCGTGGCTTTGGCTTTGTCCGCCCCATTGGCACCGTGCTCGACCAAGCACAACCCCTACTCGTCCTATGGACGGGAACCCTCAACCCAGCGACCCTGCGCCTGACCCGCTTCGCCCCTGAAGCCATACTCCCGCCGCGCTGGTGGGAGAAGAGCCGCGAAGGCTTCGTCGGCTGGCTGCCAGCCTCCATCGCCCCCATCGTCAGCGAGCGACTCGAAGACCACCCCGGCATGATGCGCCTCCAACCCGCCGTGCCCCTTACCCCAGGCTTCTACGCCATCCACGATGGCGGACTCATCCGGGGACGACAGCGCGCCGACGTCCAAACCTTCTTCCCCTTCCGCATCGCCAGAGCCGATGACCCACCGGGTGACGCCGCATGGTACACCCAAACCAACACCTGCCTGCAAGACCTCGAAAACCGCCTCTTCGAAGCCTGCACCATCGACGCCAGCACCAACCCGCCCACCGCCCGCCTCGACCACCGCGCCTTCGCCCGAACCCACGCCGATCATCTCCGCCGGTGCGCCGTGCGCTTTCACGCCCTCATGTCCGCCGTTGACGACGAACACCTGCGCCTGGCCGCCCGCACCGCCCTCTTCGCCCTCGACGCGCTGGCGCACGAGCCCGATTGGCAAGCCACGGAGACCCTCTATCAGAGCCTCAAACCTGGACAAGAGGGCGCTGCGCTGCTCTGGTTCTGGCTCGAATGGACCCTGCTCGATCGCATCATCACCGCCCGGACGGCCAGCGCCGGTGGCGACATCAGGCTCGCAGAAGAGAGAGCCGCGCCACTCGCCAAGCTCTACTTCATGCCAACCGGCAACCCACAGCGACCCCAGCCAGGGGCGCTCATCTCAGAACTCGCCTGGGTGCCCTTCGTCCTCGATCCCCAATGGCCCGAGCTCGCCCGCCTCACCGCTCTCCGCGCCGAAGCCATCGACGCCCATGAAGAAATCCTCACCCTCTTGGCCGCCCACCGACTCAAACGACTCCAGCGCCTGCCCCAGCTCTTCCCCGAGGCCCGCTTCATCCCACTCCTGGCGCCCATCACCGCATCACTCCCCGCAGACATCCAAAACGCCGCCCAAAGCCTCGACCTCGATCGCGCCCAGGAGCGCAGCATCGCCCTCGGACCCCTCATCGAAGAACGTACCGATAACGCCCCACCCATGCCCGCCGAGCTGAAAACGCTCCTCGACGAGTGGTTCCGCGCCCGCCGAAAAAACATCACCCGCTGTTACGAACGCCTGGAGCGACGTCTGGGTGAACCCGTGCAAGGCCTCGTGTTGGCCCGCGTCGAATCGGTCGCCTCCTTCTGGGGCACCGGCGCCAAAACGGAAATCTTGGCCCCCGACCCCAACACCCCCTTCGACACCTTCGGCGACGAAGCCTTCATGGCCTGCCTGCGCGATGAGGCCTTGAGCGGACTCCCCGCCGACGCCGCTGGCTTTCAGACCCGCTTCCTCGTCGCCATCGCCTTCAGCGGCCACCGCCAAACAAGCCTCTGGTTCCGGTGATCAATGCTGCCAAGGACCAGGACCACCCAAGTCCTTGCGCACCAAGGTCTTCTCTTCTTGGTAGGCCGCTAAAAGATCCAAGCCCGCCTGCGCCTCCCCGTACTCCTGCCACCACCGCCGCGCAAAACCCTGCGACCACTGCTGGTCAGCAGGCACGTTCACCTCCCCCAATAACCGTAAAAGATGCAAAGCATCTGCCGGACGATCCTGGGGATCCTTGGCCAAGCACGCCATGATCACCGCTTCCACATCGCGCAAATCCTCCCGACCTAGCCGCAAAGTCGGGCGCTCGGGCATCGCCTGCACCTGCTGCATCAACATCGCCGAAGGAGAAGGCGCTGAAAAGACCGCGCTCCCCGTCAACAGCCAGTAGCCCACACAGCCCAAGGAATACAAATCCGAACGCCCATCGATCTCCCCCCCAGTGATCGCCTCCGGCGCCATGTAAGCCGGGGTACCACCCTGAAAGACCCGCTGCTCCTCCTCGGCCCCCACCTCCTCGACCAAGCCAAAATCCAGCACCTTCACCACATCATGGGCTACACCCTGCTTGCATAGATATATGTTCGCTGGCTTGACGTCCCGATGTATCAAGCCTGCCTCATGCGCCTCGGCCAAAGAGGCACACACTTGCATCAAAACGTGCACCACCCGCCCCGCAGGGAAAGGGCCACACTGCCGAACCAAAGTGTCCAAGTCCGCACCGTCCAACAACTCCATGACATAAAAAAAGTCCCCCTCCTCACTCACGCCGAAATCAAAGACCTTGATCGTATGCAGACTCGTCAAACGTGCCGTCGCCAACGCCTCCCGCTTGAAACGCGCGTTGGCCTCTTCCCCTGCCACGCCTTTGCTCCCACGCCGTATCCACTTGATCGCCGCAGGGCGCGCCAATAACACGTGCTCGGCTTCCCAAACCTCCCCCATACCGCCCGCCCCCAACTTCCGCACCAAACGATAGCTGCCCACTTCGACCAGTCGCTGCCTCGCCTCGCTGGCCTCAGCCTTGGCCTCGGCCGCCACACCCCGCGCCCACGCAATGTGACGCGCATAGACGCCCGATACGGCCATCACCAACAATAACCCCCCCAGCCCCAACCACAGGCTCGACCGGGTCATCGCCGTCGCTGGCGCCATCAGACGCGCCTGCGGCGCCATGGCGCCTACGAACCAAGCGTGTTGACCATCCGGTGAAAAAGATGCCTCACGCGCCAGGAAGACCTCGCCAGCCACCTCTACGGGAAATCGCCCGCGCGCCTCCTCGACACTGGGACGCGCAGCAAAATAGGCCCCCACCATGGGGTCAGCGAAGGCCGCCAACGCCGCCAACTCACCCTCACTCCCACGCCCCGGGGTCGCGTCGAAGCGCGCCCCCGACAACGCTAGGAGCGCGTCCGCGTCCGTATACAAAAACATATGTACACCGCTCGCCTCGGCACTGGCCGTCAGCGCCGCCGACAACGAGCTCACATCGAAATCGACGGTCAACACCCCGACCAAACGCCCCAAAGGATCCCGCACCCCCTGTACCGCAGAAATACCCGGCACCCCGCGGTTGAAAAACACATAGGGCGCCGTCCAGGCGATCCCCTCTGTCTGCGTGGCAACCTGATAAAAGGGGCGCAACCGCGGGTCATAGTCATCCGCTTCATCATCGCGCACCAACTGCCACGAAGAGCCCGCCTGCTCCCACGCCCGGTGACGCGTCACACCTTCACGCAGAACCTCCTGCTCCGTAAGTAAAAACGCTGACGTTCCCAAGCGCGAAACGCCAACGAAGCGCCCCTCTGGGCTGCTGTACGACAGCCAAGCTACTCCCGGACGATGACGCATGATCTCCACGAAGCGGGTCCCAAGCTGGAAGGTCACCACGGCCTCACCGCTCTCCACATCCAAACGCAACGAAGAGAGAATCTCCGGACCCTGCATGAACAAGGCCTGTGCATGCGTCGACGCACTGGCCGCGCTATCGGAGAAGCGAGCTCCTGCCATCTCCAAGAGCATGGAACGCATCGAGCGATAGACATAAGCACCCGTCACGACCCCCACCAACGCCACCAAAAGAGGAATCGTCAACACCACACACCACGGGTGACTCAAAACGCTGCGCATACTAAACTCCACCTCCCAAGAAGCGGGCACCGCGACCAGGCCCCACCCCTAAGCCACTCAGCCCCCCCAAAACCATGCACGAGATGTCCATCGCACAAGCCCTCATCGAACAGGTCATCGACAACGCCAGCCATCACGGCATCACCAAAGTCACCCATATCGACGTCGATCTCGGTGTGCAAAGACTCGTCGAACCCGAAGCCATGCAAGAAGCTTTTCGCGCCCTCGCCGAGAACACCCTCGCCCAACACGCCAACCTCAACTTGAATGAGGTGCCCCTCCGCGCTCAATGCCTCACCTGTGATCTGCACTTCCAACCCAGCCTCGATGACTACCTCTGTCCACACTGTCAGCTCGCCAGTGTCCGGATCATCGAAGGCAACGACATCATCCTCCGCGCCATCTCGGGTGAAACCACTACTCGATGAACTGGATGTCAACATTGATGATTGGAAAGCGACCAATCGTCTCGCTCAAAAACCTGGCCAAGCCTTTCTCCACATCGCGGCGAAAACGACGATCGTATTCAAGTCGTGACGGCTGAGGAATCTCGTTGTGTAACCACGTCCCTATGGTGGGACGCAGACGATCCAAAGTCCCCACGGGATCGTGGTTCTGCTCATCAGCAATGAGCACGACCCGCAACAAGAAACCCCAGTCCGAAAGATCCAGGCGCTCCGTGCGGTGGGCCGCCTGGGCCGTGTTGTCTCCCGCCGTCAACGGACCTCTAGACCCACGCGCCAAAGCATTGGCCTGGTCGTAGTCGATCTGCATCGTCGACGCCTCCTTCGCCCCACCTCCCCGCAAGCTGTTGGCCACCGGCTGAAAAGCCCCGGTCGATACACTGCTGTTCGCATCGTCGTAGCCGCCCTGCTCCTCGCCGAGACCACCCGACCGCAGCGACGGCGGCGCACTCCCCTGGGGCGCCAGCCCACGCAACACCAGCGGCTCCTGACTCTCCCGGGCCACACGAAAAATGGCAGGACCCCAATGCACACGCGCAAAGACTGGCGGAATGCAGAAGCCACCCAAGCGCAACCAGGCCCGTAAAGCAGGTGTCGTCGTCTCATAAGGCAGCACGACGACTTCAAAAGGAGCATAAAACGCTGCTTGATGTGACACGATGGCCATCCTCCACAATTGAACGCCCGCGGCTCTACTCCTGCCAACGGCCCAAGCCTACGCAAGCACTCTCCCAAGCTAGCGCATCTTGCCCAAAGTGTCAGGCAAACACAACTACTCGACCAGGCCACCCTGACCCGCCCCAAAGCCCACCCCAAACACGCCCAGTCCAATCACCACCGCACGCCGTGCCGTGCCACCACAAACACGATCACACCCAGCCCCCTCAGCCCTAGAACAACGCTCTAGCATGCGCCGCCACAGCACCCGCCGTTGAGCTTTTCCCAACAACCGCGTAGGCTGGGCGCGCCGCTAAACGGGACGTGATTCCTTCGCCATGCACGAGCATGAGGTCGACTTATGGTGGACAAAGCAAACGCAACCCAGAATGAGCACAGCACCGACATCGATCTCGGCAACTATGACGTCATCCACCAACGGCTCGTCCAACAAGCCCGTCGCTTGGCAGAGCACGCCGAACAACTCAACAAGAACCGACAGCAGAACTTTGGCGGCACCGAGCTGGAGCGTATCGGCAGAGAACGCGTCCGCACCGAACACAACTGCGTGCTCCGCGACATCGTCAACGTCAAAGGCAATCTGCTCCTCGGCTACAACGTCTTCATGGGCCTCAAGACCGAGACCTCTGTCCGCGACATCTTCTCCCTCCATGGCTTCGCAACGACGCCTGAAGGTTTCGATCTCGCCGAAATCGACATCAGCGCCGTCGATGGCTTCCTCGTCGACGCCCGCTTCCAACGCGACTTCAAAGAACTGCGCGAGTACTACAAAGACTCCAAGCTCCAACAACTCCGCGTCAACGACGGCTACCTCCTGGCTGTCTTCCAGATCTCGACCAGCTCACCAGATATCAAAGTCTTTCGCTGGACTTTCGACAGCCAAGGACAAATCACCTACGTCGACAACCGCGGCGAACGCGACCATGTCTTCCCCCCTGCCCACGACTTCACCTGGCAGGAAACCACGCCTGAAAATTACGTCCGAGGACGCCACCCCCATGTCAACATCCTCAACGAAGTCTTCGTCGAGACCGTCGGCGGTGACCTCACCATAAAAGTAGAGAACAACACGGAAAGCGGCGAAGGCGTCTATGCCGAGCTCGTCGATGATCCCAACCAGTCCCTCGACGACGCTCCCTTCCACTACGCCAAACTCGGCGCCCTCATCCTCCTCAAAGTCACGCCCTACCGCGAAAGCATCACCCGACACTTCATCTTCAACACCCGCACTGCCGAAGCCGTTCGGCAAGACGCCATCGGACAAGCCTGCGTCCAACTCCCCGAAGACCACGGCATCATCTTCCCCGGAGGCTACTACCTCCAAACGGGTGACTACAAAGTCTTCGACGCCGACACCACAGGATTGCGCTTCAAGAGGGCCATCCGCTCACCCAACGGTGAAGACGTCCTCTACGTCTTCCATCGCGAACACGAAGGCACCTACTTCCTCTACCCCTACAACCTCGTCAGAAAAGAAATCCAAACCCCTATCGTTGGCAACGGCTACTCCATCTTCGAAGACGGCAAAATGATCGTCTTCCGCAACACCAGCGATGAACCCACCCGCACCCACAACGTGCAAGTCTGGCAAACACCCTTCGTCAGCGCCGAAGAAGCCGCCCGCCAACCTAACCGCGGCGGATTCCTGGCCAAAATTGGAAATGCCGACCTCGTCCGGGGCATCTCCGATGCCTTCACCGTACAAAGGATGGTACAGGCAGCCAAACCTTCACGCCGCACCTTCGAAGACCTCATCGCCTTCACCAACCGCGTCCTCGACACCTACGACTGGCTGGGACATCCAGAAATCGCCTTCCGCGACAGCCTCCTCGAAATCAGACGCACCACCGAACAAGTCATCGATGAGTTCGAGAAAGTGCTGCGCCTCGCCCAAGCCGCCGCCCAAGCCCTCGCCGCCGCCCAGGAGAGCCAGCGCACCCTCCTCCGCGGCCTGGATCCCACCCAATGGAACCAGATCGATCGCTTCCTCGAAACCATGACCGCCCTGCGCAACCAACGCGGACACCTCATCACCCTGCGCGAAGTCCGCAACATCGACCGCGACGCCCTCGACAAACTCGAGCGTGAACTCGTCGGCTACGCAGACAACGTCGGCAAAGCATGCGTCCAATTCCTCCTCGCCGGGCAAGCATTCACCCCCCTGCGAAAACAAATCGATGCCCTCGGCGCTGATCTCGATCAAATCCAAAAGGCCAACAAGCTCAAGGCACCTGCTGAGAAATTGGACACCCTCGCCCAAGGACTACAGCTACTCATCGAGGTCATCAATGGCCTCGAAATGCCAGATCCCACCCTACGCACCCAGATCTTGGAGCAGGTCGCTGAGGTCTTCTCCCAGATAAACCGCGTCCGCGCCCTCATCACCAGCCGCCACCAACAACTCCTCAGCCTGGAAAACCGGGCCGAGTTCGCAGCCCACTTCAAACTCTTCGGCCAAAGCGTACAGTCATCCCTCGCCCTCTGTGACACCCCACAGCGATGCGATGAGGAGCTGACCCGCCTCCTCCTCCAACTCGAAGACCTCGAAGCCCGCTTCGGCGAGCTCCATGAGTTCACCGCTGACCTCGCCTTGAAACGGGATGAGGTGCGCGACGCCATCACGGCGCGCAAACAGTCCCTCGTCGATGAACGCAACCGACGCGCCACCAACCTCATGAGCGCGGCCAAACGCATCCTCGAAGGCGCGCAAAGACGCCTCAAGGCCATCCAGACTGAAGACGAACTCAACGCCTACTACGCCGCCGATCCCATGATCCACAAGCTGCACCAAGTGGCGCAGCACCTCGAGGACATCGACGACACTCTCAAGGCTGAAGAAGTCCGCAGCCAGGCCAAAAAACTGCGCCAAGACGCCCTGCGCACCCTGCGCGACCGTCGCGATCTTTACGAAGAGGGCCAAGCACTCATCAAGCTCGGACGCCACCGCTTCGCAGTCAACACCCAACCCATCGAAGTCTCCATGGTGCCCCGGGAACACGAAGGCCAGACCACGATGGCCATTCACATCAACGGCACCGAATTCTACGCCCCCGTCGAAGACCAGGACTTCGCCCGCACGCTGCCATTCTGGGGACATAACATCATCTCCGAATCCGACCAGGTCTACCGCGCCGAGTTCCTGTGTGCCGAGATCATCGCCGCCGCCGAAGAGCGCCGCCAAGGACTCAGCCTCGAAAGCCTCTCCGCTGCCATGGCCGCGCCCGAAGGACTCCTCGGACTTGTCAGAGAATTCGCCGCCAACCGCTTTGACGAAGCCTACGAACGCGGGGTCCACGACCACGACACCGCCCTCATCCTCGACAAAGTTCTGACCATGCGCCACGGCGCTGGACTCTTGCGCTACCCGCCGCAGAGCCGCGCCTGGGCGGCACTCTTCTGGGCCTACGCCAGCCCGGACTTCCCCAAAGAACAAGTCCATCGCCACGCCCTCAGCCTCTTTCGCCTGCGTCAATCCTTCGCCAACCGCCCCGAACACCAACGCTTCGTCAACCAACTCAGCCAACACCTGGAGCACTTCTTCCAGGACGCAGCGCTGCAAGCCGACGCCCAACAAAGAAACCTCGCCGCCTGGTATCTCTTTGAACAAATCGGGAGCGCCCAACAACCTCGCTTCCCCATCAGCAGCGACGCTCAGCGCCTCGGCGCGGCCTTCCTGGACTACCTCCGCACCTCGGCCCAACAACAGGCCTTCGACGATGACCTCGCCGCTTTGAGCGCCCAACCCGCCACCCAATTCTCCGTCGCCAGAGCATGGCTCGACGCCTTCGCCGCCAACCACCCCGAGCAACCACGCGACGCCACCGACGAAGCCACCCTCGTCATGCTCGCCCGGGATCGCCTCACCATGGAGGTCTCCAGCGCACGCCTCCAGACCGAGGTCCAAGGGCTCATTGGCAACCACCACCGCATCGTCAACCGCACCTTGACCCTACGCCTCGACGACTTCTACCAGCGCCTCGAACGCTTCCGCCAAGAATGGGTGCCGGGTTACCGCAGCTATCGACAACTGCGCACCAAACTCCTGCAGCGCTTCCGCGAACGCGTGCGCCTTGACGACTTCGCCCCCAACGTCATGACCTCCTTCGTCCGTAACCGACTCATCAATGACGTCTACTTGCCGCTCATCGGCAACAACCTGGCCAAACAAATCGGGGCCGCTGGCGAAGGCAAACGCACCGACCTCATGGGCCTCCTCCTCCTGATCTCACCACCGGGCTACGGAAAAACCACCCTCATGGAGTACGTCGGCAACCGCCTCGGCTTCATCTTCATGAAAATCAACGGCCCCGCCCTCGGCCACGCCGTCCGCTCCCTCGACCCCGCCGAAGCCCCCAACGCAACAGCCAGGCAAGAGGTGGAAAAAATCAATTTGGCCCTCGAGATGGGCAACAACGTCATGCTCTATCTCGACGACATCCAGCACACCCACCCCGAGCTCCTCCAAAAGTTCATCTCCCTCTGTGACGCCCAACGCAAAATTGAGGGCGTCTTCCAAGGAAGAACCAAAACCTACGACTTCCGCGGGAAAAAATTCTGCGTGGTCATGGCGGGCAACCCCTACACCGAAGCCGGGGAAAAATTTCAAATCCCCGACATGCTCGCCAACCGCGCCGACACCTACAACCTCGGAGACATCCTCCAAGGACGCGACGACCTCTTCGCCCTCAGCTATATCGAAAACGCGCTCACCTCGAACCAAGTCCTCGCACCACTGGCCACCCGCGACAGCAACGACATCTACAAACTCATCGCCATGGCCCAGGGCGAAGACGTCGCCTCCACTGACCTCGTCCACGGCTATTCGAGCGTCGAAATCGCCGAAATCGTGACGATCTTCAAGCACCTCTTCCACATCCAGGCCCAGCTCCTCCAGGTCAACCTCGCCTACATCGCCAGCGCATCCATGGACGACGCTTATCGCACCGAGCCCCGCTTCCAACTCCAGGGCTCCTACCGCAACATGAACAAAATCACCGAGAAGGTCGTCGCCGCCATGACCCCGCAAGAGGTCCAAAGCCTCATCGACGAACACTACACCGCCGAGGCCCAGACCCTCACCAATGGAGCCGAAGCCAACCTCCTCAAACTCAGAGAGCTCACCCACCAACTGACGCCACAGCAACAGACCCGCTGGGAGCAGATCAAAAACGATTTCCGGCGCATCAAGGTCATGGGCGGCAAGGAGGACGACCCCGTGGCCCGCGTCTCTGGCGCGATCTCCCAGATCGGTGACGAAATCGTCAACCTGCGCCAAGGCATGCAGAACAGCCTGCCGCAAGCCCTCCAGAGCCTCACTGGCATGGTGAACGAGCTCGCCAATCCACAGATCGCCCTCAACGTCACCACGCCACCACCGGCTGGCATTGAAGAGCTGCTCGCACAGCAAGTCGCCATCATCGAGAGGACCCTCATCCCCATCGTCCGCACCGCCACCCAGAACAGTGGCGACCAAGACGCCCTCCAGGCCAAGCTGCGCGAAGTCCTCGACTACCTCCGCCACATCGACACCGCCCTCCGTGACGGCGGCTGGACCTGGCTCGACACCCCCACCAAGTGAGCAGAGCCTAGGACTCCCCGAGCAAGGACTCGTCAATGCCGTACTTCTCTAGCTTGTAGTACAGCGCGCTCGTCTTGATGCCCAAAATCCGGGCCGTCTCGGTCTTGACCCCGGACGCGCTGCGAAAGGCCCGCAGGATCAACTGGCGCTCCAGGTCTTCCAAAATGTCGGGCAGCGGACGCGCGTCACCACGCAACTCCAAGTAGCGGCCAGAGGGCCGCCCATGGAGATGCGGCGGCAGATCCCCAAGGCCAATCTCTTCCCCCACGGCAAAGACCAGCGACTGCTCGATGCTGTTCTCCAACTCGCGAACATTGCCGGGCCAACCATAGGACTGCAAAGCCAATAGCGCCTCCGCGCTGATCGATTTCACCTGAGAACGCGTCCGGTGACGCAACTTGCCAATGAAGTGGTGCGCCAAAGCGACCACGTCACGCGGACGCTCCCGCAACGGAGGGAGCGTTATCGGGACGATGTGCAAACGATAAAACAGATCTTCCCGAAAACGCCCAGCCTCCACCTCCAGCCGCAGATCTTTGTGCGTCGCCGAGACGATGCGCACGTCCACCTTCACGGTCTGCGTCCCACCCACGCGCTCAAAAGCGCGCTCTTGTAGCACCCGCAGCAGCTTCACCTGCATCCCGGGCGAGATGTCAGCTATCTCGTCCAAAAACAGCGTCCCACCATCAGCCACCTCGAAACGCCCCAAGCGCCGCTTCGCCGCGCCCGTGAAGGCACCCTTCTCGTGCCCAAAAAGCTCACTCTCCAACAGCGACTCCGCCAAGGCACTACAGCTCACCCGGATGAAAGGCTTCTGCCCTCGCCCTGACGCCTCATGCAACGCCTTGGCGACCAACTCCTTACCCGTCCCCGATTCACCAAAAAGGTGGACCGTACTGTCCGTCGGTGCCACCCGACGCACCAAGTCCAGCGTCCGCCGCATCGCCTCACTGTCCCCGACGATGGCATCAAAAGACGCACCGCCCAAGGCGTCTCGCCGCAAATAGGCGTTCTCCTCCTCGAGACGCTCACGCTCCAGGCGCACCCCAAGCGCCTTCTCGACCTTCAGCCGCAACACCTCCGGCGGAAAGGGCTTGGTGATGTAATCGAAAGCACCCGCCTTCATCGCCTCCACGGCACTCTCCACCGTGCCATGCGCCGTGATCACCAAAACCAAGGCGCGCGAATCCTCACGGCGAATCTCCCGCAACACCCCCAAACCATCCAATCGCGCCATCTTCAAATCGGTGATCGTAAAATCTATCGAACACTGCTGAAAGCGCTCGAGACCCTGCACCCCATCCACCGCCCGATACGCAACGTGACCCATCCGCTCGACCACCTGCGCCACGCCCTCGCGCATCGTCTCGTTGTCATCGATGACTAAAATATTGGCCACCGCCCCTCCTCACCCAAAGTCCACCCAATGCAACCACTCCTCATGGCGCGTGTCCGAGCCCTTGACGATGTCGAAGTAGGCTTCCTGAAAACGTTGCGTCAGCGGCCCCCGACTTCCCGAACCGATCTGCCTGTCGTCGATCTCCCGCACAGGCGTGATCTCAGCCGCTGTCCCCGTCAAAAACACCTCATCGGCGATATAAAGCTCATCACGCGTAAAGCGCTGCTGCTGCACGGAAATGCCAAAATCTGCCGCCAAGCGCAGAATCGTGTCGCGCGTAAGTCCATTCAACAGACTCGAACCCGTCGACGGCGTAAAAAGAACACCGTTCTTCACCGCAAAAATATTCTCACCGCTGGCCTCGCACACGTAACCATTCGTGTCCAACAACAGCGCCTCATCATAGCCCGCCTTCACCACCTCACGTTTGGCCAAGATGGAATTCACATACTGACCACCAATCTTCGCCTTCACCATGCTCGTGTTCACATGATGACGCGTGAAGCTCGAAACCTTCGCCCTGATCCCGTCCCGCAAACCCTTGTCGCCCAAATAGGCACCCCAAGGCCACGCCACGATCACCACCCGCACCGGATTGCTCGTCGCATAAAGACCCATCGCCCCATCACCCAAAAACGCCAGCGGACGAATATAGCACGAGCGCAGACCATTGACCCGCACCAACGACACACAAGCCTCGACCAACTCCTCTTCGCCAAAGGGAATATCAATGGTCGCTATCTTGCCACCGTCCAAAAGACGGCGAATGTGCTCTCGCAAACGAAAAATCTGCGTCCTGCCATCAGCCCGCTCATAGGCGCGAATACCCTCGAATAGGCTCAATCCATAGTGAAGAGAGTGCGTCAAAACGTGGACATTCGCGTCGTCCCACGCCACGAGCTCGCCGTCCAACCACACCTTCTCGCTCTTCTCCATAACCTCCCCCTCTCCGCGCTTCTGCGGAACTAAGTGCCGCGCCACACTCTCCTTGGGATCCACCTCCCAGGTTGCACCAGCGCACCGTGGCCACACTATTGAGCTTAACCCCTGGAAATCAAGCCGCCCGACGGGGACAAAGCCAAAGCCAAACCAAACCATAATATGACCAGCCGCCGAATACCCCGCTGACATCGCGCCCCAGGAACCTTGGCCAAACCCAAACCATGAAACGCCCTCTCCACCGCCGACATCTACATCTCCCCGTAACGCTCCCGAACTGCGACCTCGCCACGAAGAACCCAAAAAACCATAATGATGCCGAATTGCGGCCCCAACCAGCCACCCCATGCATCTCTCGAATCACCACTTGTTCCACCTTCCTTTCCTAGACTTCTTGGCACTTTGTGTCCCCTACGCTAAGCTCACTCGAAGGGAAAACTTTGGTTCATGAGGCAAGCGCCGTGGAGAATCCCAAAATAGACAGTCAAGGCGAATTCCTCAAACGCTATGAAATACTTGAGGAAATCGGCACGGGCGGCTTCGGCGTCGTCCACAAAGCCCGCCAGATCTCTACCGGGCAGATCGTGGCCATCAAGACCCTCCTCCTTGGGCTCACCAAAAACGTCGACGCCAGAGGGGAACAAGCCGTACGATTCCTGCGCGAGATGCGCCTCATTGGCAATCTCTCCAGCCCTCACGTGGTCCGCCTCCTTGACGCCGGCTTTCGCGACGATGATCCCTTCATGGTCCTCGAGTTCATCCGCGGAGAACCACTCTCCAAGGTCTTGCGTCAAGGACCTCTGCCCCTCGACATCGCCAAACGCGTCATCGGCCAAGTCCTCGAAGCCCTCGCTGAAGCCCACAACCTCGGCATCGTCCACCGCGATCTCAAGCCATCCAACATCATGATCAGCGGCTCGGGCATCCTGACCTCAGCCAAAGTGCTCGATTTCGGCATCGCCGGCATTCAAGAGCATTTCCGCGAGAACGACCCCAACATCACCCAAGCTGGCCAGATCCTCGGCACACCCGCCTACATGGCGCCCGAGCAGTTCATCCTCTTTGCCGAGCCTAGACCCTTCACTGACATCTACGCCGCCGGCCTCATCCTCTTTGAATGCCTCACTGGAAACGCCGCAGTCTCAGGCGCGAGCATGGAGGTCATCAAGAATCAGGTCTACCAGCCACTCATCCTCCCTCCTGGACTCGTGAACACCGAGCTCGGCGAAGTCATCCTCCACGCCTGTGAGAAAGAAGCAGAAAAGCGCTTCGCATCGGCTGAAGACATGCTCATCGCCCTCCACGCGGCCAGCCTCGAAATCATCCCTGAACATCTGCGCGTCCAGCGCCACTCCTCGCCTGAGGACATCCTCAAACATGCCCAGCGCTTAGCTGGATCGCGCAAAACCAACCCTCCCAGCGCTGCCAAATTCTCCGACCCCTCCACCCAAAACCAAGAACACCCGCAACTGCAACACAATACGGCCAGCGCCTCCAACCTCGCGCCCAGCAACACCGGACTGCCTGTCGGGCGCATTCCCGCAGGACCACCCAACAAACTCTCCGCCCTCAAAGCGGCCTTAGCCCAATCTGCAGAAAAAAAAGCCAAGAACTCGGGCACACCTCCTGCCTCTGCCGCGTTGCCCCAGGAACAACCCGCGCCCAGCTCAGAAGAACCAGCCGTCGAAGCACGCGCAGATACACCGCCCATCAAATCAGCACCGGCAAAAGCGCCGCCCCTTCCACCCCCTGTGCCACCACGACCTCCCGTCACTGCCACCCCTGCCCCGCCGCTTCAGGACACGTCCAGCGCACCCGCGGCCACAGAATCGCCCGCGCCAGCATCGGATCTGCCGCCAGAACCATCCACTGGCCTTGCAAACAAAGACATCCCGAGCGCCATCCCCCACCACGAACCGGCCACAGAAGGCCACCCAGACCCTGCACCCGACGCCGATATCCCACCCCATGCGACCGCCTCCCTCGAGTCCATGCTCGAAGACCAAGACACCCAGCACACGGCCACGGACTTACCCAACGCCGATGAGCTCGACTTCGCTCTCTTCGGACCCGACTCCGCTGAACACGAAAGCATCCCCACCACCGCGGCACCTACGACCCTCGCACCTGCAGACGCTCCCAAGGATGCCATCGATGATCGCCCTATCGCCGCCCCCCTGCACGCCAAGCCCAAGAAGCTGTGGCCCCTAGCCGCAGGCGCTGCAGCGCTCCTCGTCCTCATCGCTATCATCTGGATAGCCACCAGCGCCAGCAATGACCAGCCCCCAGACGCCACCGGCCATGGCACTGAGCCACCCACCGTCACCCCAACGCCCCCACCCGCCGTCACCCCTGACCCACCCCCTGCGCCGACGCCCCAAGAACTTCTGGCACAGGCCCAACAAGCCTACGATACAGAGGACTTCCCCCTCGCAGCGCAGCTCACCTTGACCGTCCTCGATAGTGATCCTCAACAACTGGAGGCTCATCTCTTGCGCGGACAAGCCTTGGCCAAAAACAACCAATGCCGTGGCGCCCTCCCACACCTCGAAAGCGCCCAAGACGACCCCCAACATGGACCACCTGCCCTCCTCACGGCTGCACAATGCCACCATGAACTCGGTGATGCTGGTAGCGCCCTCGCGGCGCTGACGACCCTCATCGAACGCTTCCCCGAACACCCCCTGGCCGATGAAGCACGCAAGGCCAAAGAGGTCCTGGCCCAAGACCAACCGGACCCCACACCGGTAGAGCCGCCGACTGGAGGCGACGATACCAAGCGGCAACCGCCACGTGACCGCAAAGATCGTGAGCGTAAAGGCCCCAAAGGGGTCAAAATTGTCGACATCTGACCCGAAATTTCGGTCTACCGAACATCCTCATAGGTACCGTGAGCAATGAGCAAATTCCATTCGTTGCACCTTTTGCCGCAGCCCAAGCCTTTGACCACTGTCCTGCTGTTGATCTGCCTCAGCGTCTTCTCCCCTTTGGCGCAGGCCCAAAACGCCTGCGAAAACCTGGAACAGAACGAAGAATATCAAAGCTTCGTCACCCAAGGCATCGCCGCCCTGCAAGGAGCCAACTACGACGAGGCTTTCACCCTCTTCTCCCAAGCCACGGAAATCTGTGACGCCGACCCCGGCGTGCTCTACTACCTCGCCCGCATCAAACACCTCCAAGGCGACTGTCAGGCGGCCCTCGTCTACTATCAGGAATCCACTCTGGCCCTCAGCAAAGGTCTCATCCGCAGTGAACTGACCGTCGCCAGAGTCCAGAAAATGCAAGACGATGCGCAGGCCTGCGCTGACGAAGAAGAGCGCCTGCGCCGCGAGGAAGAAGAGCGCCTCTTGGCCGAGAATGCACCTGAAGAGAGTGAGGATGGGCAGGGCGGTGAAACCGATGGAGAGGGAGATGACCAACCCAGCGCCATCTTCAACATGGCCGACACCGCCACCTGGATGCTCGCTTTCGCACCCCGCGTCGGTATCGCCATCCCCACCTCCGATCTCGGACCCTTTGTCCTGGCTGCCTTGGAAATCGATTACTTCCTTCCTTTTCTCGACAACCAGCTCCTCATCACCCTCGACTTCGCCTACACCCGACCTTCATTCGAAGACGAAGTCGATGATTCGCGCATCAACGGCACCTACCCCTTTGAACTCAGCGTCGACATGTTCAAGGTCTCCCTCGGCGCCGCCTACCGCATCTTCGACGCCGATGCCCTCATCGTCCCTTACGTCGGCCTCGCCCTCGCCGTCCACATGCTCAAAACCACCGAAAACAGCCCTCTCCTCCAAGACGAGCAGAGTGAACAGTCAACCGCTGTGGGCGTCGATGTCGCCGTCGGCGCAGATCTCAAGCTCGGGCCCGGCCTCCTTTTGGCCGAACTGCGCTGGCTCTACGCTGGACTCCAACACGACCTGACCGGCTCGAGCAATTCCGGTTACCTGGGGATACTCCTCGGCTACCGCATCGGCTTCTGAGCGCAGCCCAGCGCTCAAAAAATCGCCAAGCGCAATACGAAGTAGACCACGATGACCCCACCCAGCGCCACGAGCAGGGTGAGGACGATGGTCCACAGCTCGAAGGCGCCCCAGCGGCCTCTCTCCCGCAGAGATACCTCGATGCTCTCATGCCGCAGACGCGGCTGCGCCGGAACGGGAGGACGATCCGGAGGACCAAAATCAGGGGGCGCACCCTCGATCTCGCCGTAGCCCGTCGTATCGATTTGCTGCGTCGAAAGATGAACATGCTCCGCCGCACCATGGCGTCGGTCCTCTGGCAACCGGGCCAGTTCGTCCAAATAGACCCGCAGGGGATCGCGAAAGCGCAAACTCGCCCCGCCTGCTCCATCACCAATCTCGTGCGCCGCGCCCAATGCTTGGGGCTCAACCCCCAAGCGCTCACCGTCCAGCCACAACGCCTGCGAGCTCCGCAGGGCAATTGCGCCCGGCCTGCGCTCCAAAAAAAAAGAACGCCCCGCCGACAAAGTGCCTTCCGGCAGGCGCAACTGCGCATCCTCGTCACAACCCACCCGAAGCGTCGCTCCCATATCTTCCACTGACCAACGCGTCCCCACTGCGTCGGCCAACTCCAGCGTCGCTTCAGACGCCTCACCCCGCGCCCGCAGCACCTCGCGCACCATGCCCCGCACGGGATCTTCCGACGTGGTCGCAGACCCATCGGGGAGCGTCGGCACGATCTCGATCTGTATCAAGAGCTCCCCAACCCCAATCAAATCCCCGTTCCACACCGGGACATACGCATACGGTGCCAGTCGCTTCCCATTGAGCGCCGTTCCATTGGTCGACCCCGCGTCCGAAAGCAGAAAGGCGTCACCCTCTGCCACCAGGGTAAACTGATGACCCGAAACAAAAGAAACCGGCAACTGAACATCGACGCCGGGTGAGCGCCCCACCTCGACTTCGTCGCTGTCACAGAAAAACACGTGGCCTTTTTCACAAGCCGCTGACAACCACACGGTCAATTTTATCGGCATGCTGAAACTCCCCACCACAGTGGCAGCCAGAAGCTAACGCGCAAACTCGCCCGAGGCAAGAAGCACCCAATGACACGAACTCAGCCACCCCACCTGCGCCTACACGCCACCACGGTCTCGCCAAGCAACGCCAACACCACCAACAACAGCAGCCACGGCCACCATCCGCGCCGCGTCGCGACCGCCCACAGCGCTGCGCTGTCGCCATCCCCAGCCCCAGGCTCCGGAGCCACCAAGCCATCTACCCGGCGCCACTCCGACTCACGACGATCCACATTGGCGGCAAAACGCGCATCCAAAAACATACGGCGCTCGCCACGCACCACCTCGCTGACCTCATAGATGCCAGCCTCATCCACCACGACCTCCACATCACCTTCGCCCTCACCCGCCCACGCTCTCTCCCAGGCCCAACGCCCTACCCGTCGCACCTCCACCGCACCTGCACCCTCGAGCACACCCAGCCGGAAGGGAACACCCACCACGGCCTGGTCAGAGATCTCCGCACGACGCCCCGCTAGATAGCGCAACACACTGTGCATCAATGGAAGATAGGCCTTGCGAAGAGGCAAGTCGGTCCAATCCCTGTCGACACTCGTCGTCAACAACATCACCCGTCCCGCACCATACGCCGCCTCGACCAACAACGGCGCACCATCTGCCAACGCCAGAATCACCCCGCCCGCACGCGCATCCGTCTCCACCTGCATGTAGCGATACACCAACGCGCGCTGCAGCATCTCCCCTCCCTCAGAAAGAAAATCACGCAACACCGGATGCTCCCAATCCAGACGACTCACCCGCCCGGCGCGCAAAGCACGCCCCTCATCACTGGCTTGGGCCAACTCCCGTACGCCACGCAGACGGCGCGGCAACAAATCACCCCAGGTGCGCTGAAAAGCCTCGGCCTGCGTCCTCTCACCCATGGTCATCAGCAAAGAACCACCTTGACTCACGTAGCGCTTCAAGGACTCGACCCACAGCGCTCCCACCGCACCAACGTTGGCCAAAACCACCACGTCACTCTCCGCCAGATCAGACGCACCGATGCCCTCCACGGAACGCACCCGCACCGTGAAGCCCCGGCGTCCGGGCTGCACGTAACGCAACGCCCGCTCCAGAAAAAACGCCTCATCCAACAAGGGAACGTTGCGGCTGTCCCCGTTGACCACCAGCACCCGCACAGACTCCCCTCCCGCCGCAAAAGCATGCCAAGTGTCGTCGGCGGCCAAGCCATCCTTCACCAGCAAGCGCACAGTGTAAGCCGCCCCCTCCTCTAAACGCACTCCCTCCAGTCGGTGGCGCCCTCGGCCTGCCACCAAGGGCAACACCGCCTCAAAAACGACATCTCCCCCAACCTCGACCCGCGCCACAACCTCCTCGACCCCTGTCGCGCCGCTCTGCTCCAACGTCACCCACAACCCACCCCCATCCTGCGCCACCTCTTGAATGCTCACATTCCAAGGCACCACTGCGACCTCTAGCCACGCCAAGCGCACCCCGGCACAGGCCACCCAGTCTCGCTCCGAAAACCAGCTACCCTGCCGAAAATCCGTCACCACAACCACCTGTCCCCGCGCCCCACCCGCACCGCGGATCCCGTGGCAAGAGCGCTCCAGCGCCATTGGCATGTCCACATAGCCCCGACCCGACGGCCAGCTCGCCAACGCCTGCAGCAAGGACTCCCGTCCACCCGTCCCCAACGCGCTACTCCACGACTCCGCCTCACTGCCCCACAACCACAGCACCTCCTCCCCCGGAGACAGCGTCTCCAAATGCCGCGAGACCTCGGCCTGAACCTGGCCCAGAGGCATACTCAACGAATCGTCTACCAAATAGAGCGTCTGCCCCGACAGCAACGACGCGCCCTGCCCTCCACCCTCGTCATAGGGGCCCGCCACGGCAAACACGAAAGCAACCAACACCAAGACCCGCAGGACCAACAATAGCCAATGCCGCAACCATGACCGCGCCTGCATCTGCTTCTGGCTCTGCGCCAGCAACGCAAACAACGAAAAATGAACCGGCAACGCCCGCCGCCTTCGTCGCAGATGTAACCAAATGGGCACCGCCACCAAGCCCAGCATGAGCAGCAGCCAAACACGTTCAAAAATCAAAGCCAGCCCCACTACACGACCCGTCCTCGACCATCTCAGCCACAGCCTCGAATTTCTGAGGCCATTCAGCAAGCGCCCACGCCAAAACTAAGACCCACATCGCCTCCCCGGCCATCACCAACGCACCTGAGCGCCAGCCACAACCCACCATTATCACAGCCATTTCCCCCATGCACGCGCACGCCAGAGACCACAAAGTCGACGCGACCCATAGGCGCGCGCGCTCATGGCGCGAAGTCTGCATGGGCCTGTGCCTCAACCGCCAGCGCTGCTTGGCGCCATGCCCACACCTCCTTGACGCAGATATGACGGCCTTCATCAACCAGCAACGACGCCTCAGCCCAACGCCATGCCGCGTCGCCTGCGTCATCGCCCTCTTCTGCGCCGCCCTGCTCGTCGCGCCAACGATGCCAGCGGCCGATGAGCTGCACGACGCCACCAGCCGCCTCGCGCTGTCTCGAGAAAACCTCGAGAATCTCCGCCAACAACGACAAACCTTAGAGCGCGAATACCGCAAACAAGTCCAAAGCATCGACCGCTTGAAAAGCGGCTCTGATGGTATCGTCAACCAAATCGAAGTCCGGGCCGCGCTCCGAACCGCCCGTACCACGGCGGACCAGCTCAACCTCATGGCCGAACAAGAGCGCTTCCTCCTAGCCCAACTCGATGACCAACGCCACCATATCATCGCGCTCTTCGACGAGAGCATTCGCAGACATGAGACCGCACTGCTACAGGCCACCAGCACCAGTGACCAAGCAGCCATCATCGCTGAACTCAACACCATCCAGCTCGAAAAGGAGCGCTACCGCGCCGCTGTGCCCGCCACCGATCGCCAAACGCCTCGCCTCGACACCATCATCTTCTCTGACCCCGAAGAGCTCAACGCAGCCATCGATGAGCTCACGGATCACCAAAAAGCCATCCGCAAGCAACTCCTGCTTATCGATGCACAAATCACTGACCTCGAAAGAAAAAGGAAACTTGCACGCTTCGTCGATGACTACGCCGATGAAATCGCCCTCTTCGGCGAAGACCTGCGAGCGACGCGACTCACGACCAGCACACGCACCGCATCTCCTGACGCACAGAAGTCTCCCGCCCAAGAGCCCAGCCTCAGCCCCGGAGGCAACAGCCCAGATGGCGCGGAAAATCCCAACTACTTTGATGGCATCGGCCGCGGTGAAGGCTCTGAGCTGGCGCCGCTCCTTCCGCCATCCGAAACCCCACCTGCCACCCCTCCGCCCACCTACGATCCCACCACCACTCCGCCAACACCCTTCCAAATACAGAACGCAGATCCTAGCCTGGCCATCGGACGGGCTACACCCGAAAGCCCCACCGGCAACGCTGACGATCTCCAGGCACTGCGACAACGACGCGCGCGCCTCCAACAAAGCCTCGGAGAACTCGACGCCCAACAACGGCGCCTCCTCGAACAGACACCCCAGCTCCCGCCGTAGACACCCCCCTGAACGTCTGCGGCGCACTTGTCTTTTTCGCTGAGGCTTTTGCCACCCAAGCCAAGTGGTGTAACTTGACCTAGACAGGTTCTGCCACCACCCCGACGCTGCGTGCTTCTGTGTTCATGCTTGCTCGCGGCCATCCAAGCATTGGAGAGACCACCCGTGCCCAGTCGAGACGACACACCACAGGCCGTGGTGGAGCGCCTGGCGCTGCTCCTGGCCACCAACGTCACCAGCGAACAAGACCCTGACTTCATCGTCTTCTTCCGCAACATGACCAGCGTCCTCGATGCGCGCGGCTCCGTCGATATCACCCTCCCTGCAACCTCGGATCACCTCCTCGTCAACAACCAGCCACTCCTCCTCGAAAATGAAGCCCTGCGCGAGCTGGCCAGGGTCCTCCGCACCCAGGGCGTCCTCGCCCTGAGCTTCGTCCACGGCCTGGAAGCCCTCCACCTCATTCACTTCTTCCAAATCTACACGGTCTACCGCGAACACCTCCCCAACGACACCCACGATCTCGTCACCTATTGGTTTGAAGAGGGTGAGCAACCCATCCGCTTCCAAACCACCTCCCTAGCCCACCTCAGCAACAAGCCGCCGGCCCGGCAGGAGCTCGAACGCGCGCTGGCAACCACCCTCGGTCTGGGCGAACCCCTGCGCGTTGGGGACCCACCCCCTCTCATGACCCTGACTCCCATCGGCCGAAGTGAGCGACGCAGCCTCGATATCCTCTGCGAGGCCATGCGCATGGAGAACGAAAGCACGCTGCGGCGGCATTTCTCAGCAACCTTGCTCGCCGTCTCCGGGGCCAACTCACCCGCCCTCTCCGCCCAAGAGGTCGCCCTCCTCTTCGCCAAAATCGTCGGCGAACAGATCTTCAACGCTGAATGGGAAGACATACTCAAAGCCATCCGCAATCTTGAAACCATGAGTGACCCCAGCGCCAAGGTCGCCACCCACACCTTGGAGGTCACCACCGCATGCCTCAAAAAATTGGCCACGCCACAGCTTTTCCTGAAGCTCATCGAGGCCGTCGCCGATGGCATCGTCTCCGATCCCCCACATAGAATATTGCGGTGGTGGCTCAGCCAATCAGCGCTCGACGTGTGGAAGTTCGCCGTCGACAAGAGCCCTCACGAGCACTTACCTACCATCATCGCCCTCTTTGGCGCCTGCTACGCCTTTCAGCATCCTTTCTGGCAAGAGGCGACCCAGTCCCTCCCTGAACAGCACAAGCAGAGGGTGCGTGACACCATCGCCTCACTCGAAACCCAGTGGATTGCCCCAGAACACCGACGACCGAGCACCGGCGCGGTCAAGGTCAGAATCCCCGACGACGATGACCCCGATATGCTATGGCAATCCATGGACTTGGGGCCCATCGACGACGGCTTCCCCAACGAACTCGACGCCTCCCTCATGGCCTTCCTCGACGCCACCGACAGCCAACCCGGCCAACGCAGAAAAAACAGCGCCATCCCGCGCTCCATGCTCGACCACCTTGACGCTTTGGAAAAGAGCCTCCTCAAAGCAGGCCAAGACAGCAACGGCGAGGACTGAGCCACCATGAACCCCATCCACAAAACCAGCCAGGCCGGCATGATGGTGGCAAGCGCCTACGCTGAGGCCCTGGACCTGCTGCAACCCCTCCTCACCGGCGCGCCAACAGGTGGACGCTTTCGCACCAAACGCATCGCCATCCGCCTGCTCGAGCTCGCCTCTGCCCACAGCGATCTCCTCATCACCATGGTCCTCCTGCGCGCAACGGCCAAAGGCCCTCATGAGCACGCCCTCCGCAGTGCCGCCACCGCCGCCGCCTTGGTCACCTTTGCCTCCATGCCGCGCCAACAACAGTTCGACCTCGTCGTCGCGGCCCTCACCTACCAAATGGGCGCCGACACCCATGGTGCCTTCGCCAAAGATCAGGACGCACAAGCACAGCGGCGCCTCCTCAATCTCTTTCTCTCGCCGGTCATCGACAGGGGCCACCTCCGCACCGTGCTGGCTTCCTTTCAGTTTCGCCTCGGCCTAGACGGCTCCGGCCTTCCCAAACTGCGCTTCCCAGTGCTCCAACACCCCTTGGCTCTTTTCCTCAGCGTCATCGACGCCTTCGTCACCCATACCGCCTCCCTCGCAACCAAACCGCGATCGGCGCCACTCCATATGCTGGCCCTCGACGCCATCGGAGCCAAAAGCCAAAGCCTGCACCACCCGGCCATCGTCGCCCTCCTCAACAGAGTCGTCGGACCCTGCCCCGTCGGCACCACCATCTGCACCCCAACCCATCCATGCGCCAAAGTCATCGCCTACCAGCCCACGGATAACACCTGGAAAGCAACGGCACGCTCGTGCCGAGACGCCACCACCACCTTCGCTTTCGACAACAACAGCCCCCCGGGAAGCATCACCGTCCTGGCCGGCCCTGAGCACTGGGGCCTCGACCCAACGCCGACTTCATGACCCGAGTTCGGGCTCTGCCATGCGATCACTGCCACACGGAAGTTGACACCGCGCATCCACCTCGCTAGAGTACCGCGACCGTGGCTGCGGCGAATTTCGCTGCAGACCGTGGCCACTTGGGTACTGTCCTTTCACGGCCTTGCTGCGATGCGTTATCTCGCTAGTCAAATCGATCCCGAACAGGGACTCCGGGTTGAAAAGTCCTTGCCGGTCTCCGACCTGAATGCCTTGGTGCGCGATGTCGACGACCTCGAGGCCTTGGAACCCATGTCGGTCGACCTGGCCATCAAGCACCACCGCGGGCGCCTACACCTCTCGGGTCACATCTCGACCACCCTCGCCCTGCCCTGCCGTCGCTGCCTCGAGCCCGTGCCGCAAGCCTATCCCATCGAGCTGAACCTGTGGTTGCTGCCCGAAAGCACCGCCATGAGTGCCACCGCTGCCACCGAGCTCGAGCTGCAAGAAGACGACCTCGACACGGTCTTCTTCGACGGCGAAAACATTGATCTCTCACATATTCTCAAGGAGTGCATCCTCCTCGAAGTCGATCCATACCCCCTCTGCGCAGAATCCTGTGCCGGCCTCTGCCCGGGCTGCGGTAGCAACCGCAACCACCAGACCTGCCAGTGCCCTGCCCAACCGGACGACAGCCCATGGGACGCACTCAAATCACTCAAGTCAAACCGCGGGGCCAACTGATAACCCCCGTCATCTAGGAGTCTACCCATGGCAGTCCCCAAGAAACGCATGAGCAAATCTCGCACCCGGATGCGTCGTAGCCAACACGACCGGATCCAACAACCTGGCATCTCATACTGCCCGAACTGCGGCGAACCCAAGTTGCCACATCGGGTCTGCTTGAGCTGCGGTGTCTACAAAGGACAAAACGTCATCGCCGTCGTCGAGTACGAGTAGAGCCTGCCCGCCAACCCGACTCACCCCACGGCAGGCGCACGCCTACCGGACGTGGTCCCGGAAAGTGACCGGCCACTGAGTGAACCGAAGGCATCGATCCAAAGCTGCGCCAGCAACCCGCGCAGATGGCGTCGACTTGTGTCCAGAAGTTGGCGCGCCTAGTCGGCAAACAAGTATATCTCACTCAGCACCGACTCCACCCGCACGGTCTCCTCAGGCGTCGCTTGCGACTGAAAAGCGTCCAGCGCGTCGAGAAAGGCCGTGACCTCCTCCCACCCGATCAAGGTGTCGTGATAGGCCTCGCGCTCGCCCTGGCTCATCCCCTTCTCTTTCTCCGCCACACCCTGTGACGCCGCCAAAATGCGCTCCTTGTGCGCCGCATAATGGGCCTCAAAGGCATCGGCAATCTCAGCCGTCGTACCGCGCCCCTGTAAAATCTGCGTCAGCAGCACCACCTCAGCCACAATACGCTGATCCGTCGCATCACGACCCTGCTCTGCCACAGATGACTCGCCGCGAGAAGCCGACCCTTCGACCCTCGCCTCTCCCTCAGCGCCGCGCTCACAACCCAACGAGAAAAACAACAGCACCAAGACACCCAACCTGAGCCACATGGTTCCCCCTCTCCACACGCGTCACACCCAGTCCCAGCCGCAGATGCTACCCCATCCACCGAGGCTGGCCAAAGTCCTGAGGTCGCCCCACGACGCACCTGAACCGAGCCCTGGCCATTGTCAGCGGCCACCGCCTCTCTTAGACTTGAGGGAACGGTCAAGCACCACCACCCTCTCCACCCGTGGTCCTGTCATGCAAATTAAGCAATCAATACAGTCGCTTTCACTGCCAACACCGCTCCCAATCCGGGATCCACGGGCATGGGGCAGCGCGCTACTACTCGCCGCAACCCTACTCTCCGTCGCCTGTGGCGGCGCAGCGAATCAGCAACTCGACATCCAAATCGCGACCAGCTCCGTCGTCACCCTCGCACCTGAGGTCACCGAACAAGGCCAAGCCGCCCTGCAACGCCTCAGGGACCCGAAGGCGACACCTTCCCAGAGAGCCGCAGCCTACCGAGCCATCGCAGACATCAACCTCTTCTTGTGGGACGAAATCCATAAACGCTTGCAAAACGAACATGATTGGGACGCAACCACCTTTGCCAAGGTCAACCGCGAGGCCCGCCGCGCCTTCCTCATCTCCAACCGCGCCCGCGCCTTGAGCTGGGCCGAGGACACCTACATCGACAGCCCTGTCATTTCCCGCACCAACCTCGAGCCGCGCCTCGCAGAAGCCTGGGAGCACTTCGAAGATCCTCCCCGCGCCTTCGCCATGCTCCAGGAACTCTTTCAAGAAACCCTGCGGCGCCGCGCAGAAGCCTTCGTCGACATCGACTTTCTCAGCGATCTCCGCTATGGCACGGCCATCTTCTACACCCTCCTCGACATGCCCGTTGATGACCCCCAAAGCATTCTCGATATTTGCCTCGGCAACGAAGCTGAAGCCGTCCGTTTCACCGGTGACGTGGCCCTGCTCTATGATCGCCTGCAGACTAACCCCGCCCGCGCCGCCGATGCCTACCGAGCCATTGCCCAGGCCAAACCCTCTACCCGCGAAGGCTATGAAGCCCAAGTCGCCGTCCTGACCACCCTGAAGAAGCAAAGACACATCGGCACCATCCGCGACGGTGACGAGGCCGCCTTTGACGCCAGCCCAGAGGGCTTGGCCTTGTTCAAAACCATGAACCAAGACTTGGCAGTCCTGGTGCAGATGGCCCAAGCCAGACCCCAATGGACCGCCGCCCAGGGGCCGGCCGCCAGAGCCGACGCCGAGGCTGAAGACATCGTCCGCGCCTTCGCCTTGCGCATGCACGCCATGGGACAGGCCGATAACCTCCCCGCGCTCTACGATCTGGCGGCCGCCACCTACGCCCACTACCTCCAACTCTTTCCCAAATCCCCCCATGCCCACCAAATGTGGTTCCTCAATGGAGAGGCCCTCTATCAACTCGGGCGCTTCGATGAAGCCTATGAAGCCTACAAAGCTTCTCTGGGTGCCGACCCCAAGGGAGCCCACCGCGACACCGTGGTGAAGAACTTGGTCCTGACCGCCTACGAGAGGGCCAAGGACTCGCCATTGCCCACCGCGCCGGCAGAGCAGCGCCTCGAGATCCCCCAAGTCCACCGCGACTTCATCGGCTCAGGCGAGCAGTTCATTCGCATCATGGGCGACGCGGAACCACAAATGGCGGGCTTCGTGCGCTACGAGATCATCCTCAGACACTACCTCTTTGGCGAAGGACGCGTCGCTGAACCCCTCGCAGAAGACTTCATTCGGGTCTATCGCCGCCACCCCCAAGGAAGCAAAGCAGCCGTCCTCTGGCTCGATATCCTCGCCAGAGAGGTCGCGCTCCACGGAGAAGGCCAACGCCGCTACCTCGACCGCGCCATCGAGGAAATCCGCAACAGCGGCCTGTCACTGGACCTGCCGGACATCAAGCTCAAGCTCGAACAGGTCAACCAACAGCCACCCGTGATCAGCGGCGACGTGCCCTGGCCCTGAACACGGGGACACACCGACCCTGGTCGACAAAGGCCGACAAAGGGCTTCACTCTCATTGAAAATCGGGGCGAGAGGATTTGAACCTCCGACCTCCTGCTCCCGAAGCAGGCGCGCTACCAGGCTGCGCTACGCCCCGTGTGGACGGCGGCTATATAATGGGGCCATCGCTACTTGTCAATCCTTTTCGCACGCACATCGAGCGGAGCCGACCCGCACCGCGCCCCGAGAGCCAGCGGTCCTAACCGCTGCCTTGACACCTAAGTCAGGGCGCGCAATTCTGCCCAAGCTGCACCTCTGCGGCCGCTATCCAGTCCCGGTTTCCCTCTCCTATGCGCGCCCTGACCTATCTCCACGACCACTGGCTCTCCCTCATCTTGCTCGTCTGCCTGGCTGGGACAAGCAGCCCCGCCTGCCAGCAAGCCACGCAAGCACCTGCAGAGCGAAAGGCACCGCCAGAGCTTCAGCAAAACGATGATCCTGGGCTGCGCTTGGTCGCCGTCTTCAACGAACTCACGGATATCCTGGCTAAACCACACGACAACCCCGGCCAGAATCTCGAAGGCGTGCGTGACTACCTCCAGCAAAACGCGCAGCGCATCGATACCATCGTCGCCGACCTCGAGCAGCATGTCCTCAACCTCGCGACAGTGGAACGCGAACACTACCTCCTGCAACACCAGGATCGACTCCAGCAAAGCATCGACCGCTTTGCCCAGGCCCAAAAACAACTGCGAGCAAAACTCAACGACGCACAGCGCATTGAACTCAGCGAAGTGCTCGCCATCATCAGATAGAGCCCATGGTAGACCCAACCAAGCCCCGTCGCAGAACCTACCTCCCTAACGAAGTGCAGCACGAAGAGCCCCTTCCCGAACCCATCAACGACGATGAGGACGACGAAGACTTTGCGGCCATGTTTAGCCAAGAAGCGCTGCCCCCACGCCCGCACTTCGAGCTCGGCATGAGCGTCGAAGGGACCATCATTCAAATCGGCCAGGACTTCGCTTACGTCGACCTGGGCTCCAAAGCAGAAGCTGCCATCGCCGTCGACGAGCTCAAAGGTGAAGACGGACACTTCATCTATCATCCGGGCGATGCCATCAAAGCCAAAATTGCCAGCTTTGACGGCGGCATCAAGCTCAGCAGAAGCGGCGGCGCCAGCTTCGCCGTCGAAGAGGCCTTCCTCGCTGGGCTCCCCGTGAACGGCCGTGTCGAAAGCACCAACAAAGGGGGCTTTGAGGTCGCGGTGCTCGGCCAGCGCGCTTTTTGTCCAATCTCCCACATCGACCGCGCCTACACTGAAGACCCTTCCATTCACCTCGGCGCCACCTACGCTTTCAAAATCACGGAATATGACAAGGGAGGACGCCGCTTCGTCGTCTCCCGCAAAGCACTCCTCGAAGAAGAAGATCGCGTCCGCCGCGAAGAACTGCGCACCCGCCTCAAAGTGGGGGCCATCCTCGAGGGAAAGGTACGCTCTCTCCGCGACTACGGAGCCTTCGTCGATATCGGAGGGATCGATGGCCTGGTCCATGTCTCCGAAATCGCCCATACCCGCATCAAACACCCCTCGGAGGTGCTCAAAGAGGGAGACGACGTCAGGGTGCTCGTCCTCGAGCACATCGCCCTCGGCAAAACCGAGCGCATCTCACTCTCCATCAAACAACTCCTCCAGGATCCCTGGACAGACGCGCCCAATTGGCTCTTCGCCGACAACAACCGCACCGGAACAGTCACCAAGCTCATGCCTTTCGGAGCCTTCGTCGAATTGGCACCTGGCATTGAGGGGCTGATCCACCTCTCGGAGATGCGCCACCAACGCGTCAACAACCCTGCGGAGGTCCTCGACGTCGGTAACGTCGTTGATGTGCGCATCCTCAGCGTCGATCCCGAGAACAAACGTATCTCACTCTCACTCAAAGCCACCCTCGCCGACCCCTGGCTCAACGTTGACCATGACTTCCCCGTCGGCGCCTTGGTCACTGGCACCGTCGACCACGTCGCCGACTTCGGGGTCTTCGTCGCCCTCGCTGATGGCATCGTGGCCCTTTTGCCCAAGAGCGAGCTCGGGCAAAGCCAGCGGACCTCTCCCATGCGAGATTTCACCCCGGGAAATGAGGTCCAAGCACACGTCCTCGCTGTGGATACCGAACGCAAGCGCATCACCCTCTCCCTCAAGGAGCAACGCGAAGGCGAGCCCGAGAGCACACCCAGAACATCCACCTCGCGCAACAAAGGTCATGCAGCACAGCCGCAGCAGGGCGCGCCCACATCCTACCAAGACACCGATGCCGGTTTCGCGACCCTTGGCGATCTCCTCGCCAAGCAGTTGAAGGTGAAAAAATGACCCCCACTGAACTCGAAGAGCGAAAAGCCCTCATCGAAGTCGCGGTCCTCATGATCATCGCCGACGGCCGCATCGAAGACGACGAGATCGATCAACTCGTCTCCACCGTCTCCAGTCACCCCCGCTTCCGCGGCGTCCGCTTGGAAGACCTCGCCGACGCCATCTCACATGCCCTGCAACAACTCAAGCTGCACGGCTTGCATGACTACTTGCAGAACTTGGCCAAACAACTCGAGCACTGTGAGCTCAGGCTCTTGGCCTTTGCCCTGGCCACCCAGATCTCACTCGCTGACGGCAACCTCGCCGACAGCGAAATGGATCTCCTGCGCGCTTTCCAGGCAGCACTCATGCTCACCGACCACCAGGTCGCAAAAATCATGGGAGCTATCGCCGAAAAGAACGATCTCACCGCTATCGTAGATGACCTCTACGAAACCTGTAGCGCGGCCCGCCTCAATCACACCGATGCCTACATCGAAACCATGCTGGTCATGGCCGCCGCCGACGGCGAGGTCCAACCCGAAGAGTGTACCCAGATTGCTCTCAACCTCGCCCACCATCAGGCCTTCTCCAAACTCGACGAAAGTGAAATCGGCGATCTCCTCGAAAGCGCCTTGGGCCGTATTCGGGCCGACGGCATCCCCTTCCGCTTGCGCGTCCTCGCCAAATCACTCCTCGCCCGGGACGACCGCTTGCAGGCCCTCTCCTTCGCTTACACTATCCTCGCGGCCGACAACATCATGACACCTGGAGAATCGATCTGCCTCCAGCAAATGTGTGCCGCCTTTGCCCTCAGCCAAGATGACCTCAAGGGGGTCTTGCGCCAGCTCGCCCCAAAACCAACGGAGTGAGCCGCTCCATCACCGCGCTCTGAGAACAGCCCTCACTTACCAGCCTTCTCGAGCTCACTGATCTGGAGCAACAGCTCCTTGACATCGGGATCATTCGCGATCCCCAGCTCAACCTCGATCTTGCGCAAGTCAGCCCGCGCCCTCTCATAGTTTTTGGAGTAAATCGAGCGCTTCGCTTCCCGAATCAACACCCGCTGGAAGCTCCGCTTCACCTGGGGAATGTGCTGGCTCTGCACTTCCCCATAGAATGTACTGTCGGCTGGTACCGTCCCCAGAACCTGCATCGCCCGATCGTGGTTGGCCACCGTTGGGTTTTCTTTGACGTTCATCAAGGCCCGCTTGAGCTGCTCTTCAACGAGCTGCTCGCGCGGCAAAACCTCCTCCAAGAAGAGCTTGGCCGTCACATTCTGCCCATCCAAGGTCAACCCGTCTTGGAAAAGCTTGCGGGCTTCCGCCAACCGACCCTGCTCGTAGAGAGCCGTTCCACTGGTCACCAGCTCTGCCGCCGCTTGCTTCCGCTCCCTGGCAGCCTCAGCCTCTCCTGCCGCCTCGCCCTTCTTTCCTGTCACTGCCGAGCCTGAGCCACTGTCGAGCAAGCTGCCGACGATGAGCACCACCAAGCCCAGAAGCAGCACCCCAAAGAAGACGATGAGCGCCGTGATGATCGGCGAAGAACGTCGCGGAGGAGGTAGCATCATGTGCTGCAGGCCCTGCTGGGTAAAGCCTTGCACATAACCCATCTGCGGATTGGCCCACGGACCCATATTCATGTAAGGATTCTGAGCACCCCCCCAGGCCTGACCGGGAATGCCACCTGGTCGCTGAATCATCGGCTGCATCACCGGAGCGGCCTGAGGCGAGACCGGCGCCGCTGCGCCCCCGCCGCCGCTGGTACTACTCGCCGCAGAACGCATGCCCTTGTCACGCGGATGGTACTCGACGCGCGGCGCACCCTTCCACAGGACGTCCGGATCGCCGCCGCTTTGCTCAAAGCGCAGCTTGAGATTACCCGCCTCGATCACGTCCCCCGAGCGCAACTGCGCAGATGTTATCCGGCGACCGTTGAGCTGGGTCCCATTGCCGCTGTCGAGATCCCGCAACATGAAGCCCTCGGCACGGCGCTCGATCGCAAAGTGCTGGCGACTCATGGCAATATCGGGAATCACCACCTCGTTCTTGGTGCCACGTCCGATGGTCGTCCTGTCGCGAGGTAAGGCGTACTCTTTCTGTGGTGCCTTACCACTCTCGACGATCAAGCGACCCGACAATGGATCGTAGTCCATCGCCGACATCATCACCTGCGTCTTCTCACTGTCTGGAAAGGCGTCGAACTCCTCATCCTCCAGCGAGTCAAGCAGCGTCGTCCGTTCTTCAACCACCGGTGAGGCCACGATGGGAGAGCTGCCACTCATCGCCGGTGAAGCCAAGTCCTCCTGCTGCTGAATCGGCGCACTCGCCGCTGGCACAGGTGCCGGCGGCGGTGACTCAGGTTGCGGCAGATGCGGTGGGGCCTGCACCAAGTCCCCCACGTCAGGCTTCGGCATGGTGTAGCCAGAGACCGCTGACATCAACGGAGCGGCACCTTTCGCTGGACCCGGTGGACGCAAGGGCGGTGGCGCACCAGCACTCTCTGCCTGGGCAGCCATCTGGGCCAAATCGTCTTCAACCACCAACCAACTCGAAGACAATTCGTCGACGATCTCCGATGCACCGCCCTGACCATCCCCAGGGCCCACAAAGGCATCGAAATCATCGTCAACCACATCCTCCAGCGACGTCAACGACGACGCGGGCACATCTGGCGGCACACTCCCTGCGGATTCCGAAACCTTCCCCCGCCCCGGACCTTCGCGCAGAAGCGTATCGAGCAAAGACTGTTCGATCGAACGCGTGTCGGGGTCCTTCTTTATCGGCGAAGGCGGCGGTGCCGCCGGAGGAGCGCTCTTGGATGCACCTCCAGGCGGAAGCAAACCCAGGCGAGCACGTAGATCCTCACCCGCACCACGACTCGAAGGTTTCAAGCCGAGGCGCGCCCGCAGATCGCTCGCACTCAAACCACCACCCAGCTTTGGTGGACCGCCCTTGGGATCTCCTGGCTTTGAACCCTGTGACACCGCCTATGCACCCCTGTCGTTTGCAACGCCCTTGCAGAAACCACTCCGACACCCAACACGGGTAGTCAGCATGCAGTATAGATTGGGCTTTTCCCCTGTCAATTCGGGAGCCCATGCTACACCGGCCTCACTCGACCCAAATCGCCTCAATGTCCGTCACTTTGAACTGATAACGTCCACCATATTCGCTCAGCTTTCCACGGACATAGAAATAATCGCCCGCAAACGCGTCAAGCTGCATCGCGTCCCACTCCGCTTCGCTAAAGGCAACCAAAGAAAACGACTCGCCTCGAACATGGGGTAAACGGGCAATATGGGGCAACCCCTCCGTACGCCGCTCACCCAACGTACCAAACACGGTCACCACCTCTCCCACCCATTCCGCCAATAGCGCATAATCGGGCTCATGCCCCAGATGCACCACCCCCTCACGCCCACCATGACGTGTCTCAAATACCACCAATGCGTTGCCGCGTCGATTCCACCACCGCAACCGCTCTTCGTAATCGGGGTACGCCTCAGCGCCCGCGGCCCAGATACCCCGAGCCGCCGCCTGGGCCTCCGCCTGGGCTGCCACGAACTCATCGTGAAAACGACGCGAATAGCCATACTTGGTAAAGTAGGGTGACATCCCCGCCCGCACACACTCCACGTTGTAGTTCACCCACCGCCCTCCCCGCTCCACCATCACGTAAACCAAATGCCGACCATAGAGATCCAAGTCGCGCAGCCTATCATCGTACTCCAGTCGCACGACACTGTGGCTCCCAAAGAAAGACTCTGCCCACCGCAGCGCTTCCTCCCCCATAGGCGTGCCATACTTGACGGGAAAGGCGCGCTGCTCTCTCTTGGCCCGCGCATAGGCCCCAAAGTCTACCGCCGCTTCCCGCCGCTGCGCATCGCTCTTGAAGGTCTCCTCAGTATCGATGGCCAACAGCCGTAGAGAGCCTTCCAAACCCTCGACGCGGATCGTATCCCCATCCAGAATCGCCTTCTTCTGCCGCGCTAACGGAAACTCGCCCAGAACCAACTCACTCGGGGACTCCTGCGGCGGAACTGGACTCAGCATCACCACATCGGCCGAAAAATCAGGAGTCCGTACCTCGATTGAGCCACGGAACACCTCGCCATCGCCGGCTCTCCCCCGCGGCGTCTCCACGCCCAACGCTGGCAACCCACTCCGCAGTCGCTGCAGCTCAGACCGCCGCCGGTCTTCGACGCGCACCTCAGACTGGGCACAACTCAACACAAACAGTGCCAAGAAAAGCAAACGCAAAAAATTTCCAAACATCACATGACCTCCGCCGCCAGCTTCCTGCCCAAACTTAGCACATTGCCCGCCCCACTCACGCACTTTTCCAACGCCAACGGCGCTTTCATCAACCGGCAGCGCCATGACCCGCCGCCCGTGCCCGGTCCCACTGCCACCGACAACGCCAGCACATGGGGACGCAAAGGTTGAATCCACGCCGCACCCACACTACACTCCCCCTGAGGCGCATGTTCCCCACGTAACGCCCTTGTCCTCCAACGGGATTTTCCGCATGACAGGCATCATCATCAAAAGCGAAACGGACCTCATCTCCATGCGACGTGCCTGTCAACTCGCCGCACGTACCCTTGTCGAGGCCGGCAAACGACTCGCCGTCGGTGTCACCACCAAAGAAATCGACACCTTCATCCACACCTACACCCTCGACAACGGCGCCATCCCTGCGACCTTGAACTATCACGGCTTTCCTGCCAGCGTCTGTACCTCCATCAACGAAGTCGTCTGCCACGGCATCCCCAGCAACCGTACCCTCCGAGATGGCGATATCATTAACATCGACGTCACCTCCATTCTCGACGGCTGGCACGGAGATGTCTCGGCCACCTTCTTCATCGGTACACCTGACGCTGAAGCGCGCCGACTCGTCGAGACGACGCGAGAGTGTCTAGAACTCGGCATCGCAGAAGTGCGGCCCGGCGCCAGAATCGGCAACATCGGGGCCGCCATTCAACAACACGCCGAAGCACAAGGATTCTCTGTGGTCCGGGATTTTGTCGGACACGGCATCGGCAAGAATTTCCACGAGGCCCCTCAAGTCAAGCACTTCGGGGAAGCCAACCGTGGACTCAGGCTCAAAGAAGGCATGACCTTCACCATCGAGCCCATGATCAATCAGGGACAATGGCGAATTCGTATCCTCGATGATGGCTGGACCGCCGTCACCGCAGACGGATCGCTCTCAGCCCAGTTCGAACACACCATCTTGGTCACCGCCACTGGCGCCGAAGTGCTCACCGCCCTCCCGGAAAGCCTCTAGTACACTGACCTGTCCCAACCCATGCGTGCAATGCGCATTTTGTTTGGGAACAAAGCGCAGTCATCGCACGTTAACAACTGTGTAACTTTACAGCCAGCGTAGAACTCTCTGCGCTGGATGCCTAAGGAACCCTGTCACAGCCCCCGCCAGGGCGCCTGCGAACGTGAGAGGCTTTGCCTACCCAACCTTCCCTCCCCCACATTCCCACCTTTTATCCTACCCTTCGTTCTTACGCTTTACCCCCTTCCACCCTCTCACGCTCGCAGGCACCGTGGACGCCAACATCATTCGCCTTCGAGACACATCTCGCAGGTCTCCTGGCTGCTCTCGCACTGTTCAGCGGCCCAGGTGCAGGAGTCGACAAAACGTGGATCACTTGCGTGTGCCTGTGAGACCGAACAGATGACTTCTGCCGAGCGACAGATCTCCATGGCTAAGTCACACGCCTGACCACAACGTTGGATAGAAACGCTCAACCGCTCTGCGTCCCGAGCCTCTTCTCGACGCGACCGCAGCTCATCCGCCAACGACCTACGCGCAGCCTTGGACGCACCAGCCCCCGTCTGTTGCGGCATCGCCTTTTCAGCGCTGTCGTACTCCATGACCTTCAACTCCTGCTCGGCGGGGACACTCGCAGAAGGGGATGCTGGAACAGCATCGCTGTAGCCAACCAGATCAGAGCGGAGACCTTCGATGCGTGCCACTTCTTGCGCGACGAGCTGCGAAGCCTCTTGTGGCATGGCCGGCACAAGCCGCGTCGGCGTGGTGACCGCGTCACGCTCTAAAGGAGCCTCCATCTGCGCCGGACACCTGTCTCCCGAGGGAAGATCCCCAAGGGAGCGCTGAGACCGGCCCTGGGCCGCGCAGCCCTGGCCAACCCCTAGGGCCAACATCACCCAACCAATCAGTGGCGCAAGGCCTCTGCTTCTCATGACTACTTTCATTCCTCGCGCTGCCGCTCGAGAATCGACTTGAAAATCAAAATGGCCTGGCGATGCGCCTCGACAGCTCCAAGATCATCTCCTTGGCTTCGCAGCAGATCACCTCGCATTTGTAACAAATACCCAGCAAACACGCTCTGCTCCCCTCTAGGACCTGCGCTGGAAAGACCCCGCTCTATCACCGCAAGCGCCAGATCCACTTCACCCTCTTCCTCCCAAAGGCGCGCCAAGCGTCCATGAGCATCGAGCGCGAGGTCACCTACCACCGGATGCTGCATATCCGCTGCAGTCAATGCTTCGACCAGCGCCTCGAGCGCCGCCTTCGCCTCACGACGCTCGCCTTGCTCTAGGGCGATGTCAACTTGGGCATGATAGCTCTGGGCCATGGCCACCGTCGCTGCAATGTGCCGCTCGTCCGGTGGCTTCGACAACTCATCCTGCTGACAAGCCCAAAACAAGCCTGCCAGCAGCCACACCGCCATGAGCCTTCGTCCCGCCCTCATCGGACCACACCTCCCCCGCCACGACGTTGGCTCAACGTCGTGTCCACCCGCCAAGCAGAAAACTGCGCTTCCCGCAGCGAGCGCAGAGGCGTGTCTCCCACTGGTGCCACCGCCATCGTCAGTAGAGCCTGCGCATAACGTCCTGCCGACGCATCGACCCGCGCCACGGCGCTCGCAGACCACTCGGGCTCCAAGACCGGAAGCCTTCGCCCTTCATCACCGCCAAACCAAAAGAGCATGATGACAGCAGCAGCCGCTGCAGGTAGGGCCACCCACTTGAGCAAAGGCCACCACCCGTCGCCGACACGCCGCCGGCTCTGCTTCCCGGGAACCATGCCTCGCAATCGGGCCCATGTCGCCTCATGCTGCCCTGGCGAACGCCTGGCTGACACCCCTTCTGCCCGCACCAACTGCGCCGCAGCAACAAGGTGCGCCATCTCATCGTCATCGCCCGCAACAGCCAATTCATCCAGAGCGCCTCGGCCTCCCTCGATGGCAGCCAGAACCTCAGCAAAACGAAGGGCCCCAGCCTGCTCTTGCTCACTCGGTGTCGCTTCTTCGACGGTCGCAAAAGAGGAGGCACACCTGCCGTCGGAAAGGTCTCCCCTCCCGACATCTGGCGCGGCCTCATGCTCTCTGTGTTTTCCCTTTGCCATCGCTCCACTCACCGCCCGCATCTCAGGCATCGGCGCTCACGAACCATCCAAGCCACCTCGGGCCGCCAACAAATCTCTTAGCCTCTGTACGGCCCTAAACAGCACAACGTCGAAATTCCCTACACTGATCGCCATCGCATCCGCGCATGCCTCACGCGACATCCCCTGCAGAAAACGCAGCTCGACTGCCCGCCTATATCGCGGATTCAGCCCCGCCATCAAAGACTGCACCGTCTCGCCAACCTGTACCGTCCGTTCCGCTGCCAGCACCTCTTCCTCCGGACCCCCCGGTCGCGAGCATAACTCGACATGCACGCCATAGCCCTGAACGAAACGCTCCGTGCGCTTGTTCCTCCGGTGAAAGTCGATGATCTTGTTCACCGCAATGCGGCTCAACCAATGAAAAAGACTCCGCCCCTGCCAACGCAACGAGTCGATCTTCTCGAAAGCCGTCAAGAACGTGTCGCGCAATACGTCTTCCGCCAGATCGGCCACACCCACCCGCGGAAAAATCACACCGCGGTACAAACGAGACGCAAAAATATCGTAGAAGTCCCGAAAAGACTGCCTCTCGCCAGCGTGCATTCGACGCAAGAGCGCTTCTTCTTCTTGAAGGGTCACCTCGTCCGCCATCGAATCCGCAAGCCTCAGCACCGCGTCCCTGACAGGTCCCTCGCACATCTCCTCTGGCTCTAACAGAAATCACCACCTCTGTCTCCACTCCCAAGCGTGTCATCTATTCACCCCCTGCCGCCCCACCACAACGCCTACACAACGCCAAGGCACCCTCACACTCCACTTGGGCCCATACGCAATCTCCACGCAAATCTGAGTCACCTGGGTAAAACGACCAGACCTCACAAATCAAAGCCGATGACCGGCAAATCGACTGGGCCAATGAACAAATCGTCCCGCAACCACAGCGCTCACCCAACGCCACGAAAAAGACCGTGTGCACACTCCCCCCCAAGGGCGCCAACGACAACAATATCGAACGCCGCGCCGACCAAGCACGGCGCCTGTGCCGCTGCTCCACAAAAGTACGCCTCACCTCGACATCCCCCCTGAACAACCGCGCCTCCAAAGACATCGCCTCATATGCCACATGCTCTAATCCGCGCCAGTAACGCCGATGCCCCTGAAGAACATCCACACCACCCTCGATCTCAGCGCCACTGAGAGGAAGATCGGCGTCATCGACCACGCATGACCTCACCGCAAACGACCCGCATGGCGCCCGTGGAGAGGTGCTCGCACAGCCCATTAGCACCAAGCAGCCCATCAACCTTACTAGCACCCACTGCCACCACACGAAGACGACCTCCTCCCATGAAGCGCGCTGCCCCTCTCGGCCATCCCCTTGTCAACGCACCCATTCACCCTTCCTTACACCCCCCAAATCACCCAACCTGGAAAATTTGTGCACCATTTTTGACCGTACCATTGCGCAGACTATGACATCGGTGTCACAATGTCCGCGTAGGCAGGGACGCCTTGTGTGACATCGATCAACAACTACATGTCGCACCGCAGCCGGTTTACCCTTGACAGTGGCAAAGGCATCCGTGTAAAGCACCTCCCTGTGGCGAAGTACGCTGACGCTGCTGCGCCCCCAAGCCGAAAGGCTTCAATTGTTTCTCGTGGAGAATCTATGGAGACGCCCGGAGCATTATTGAAAAGAGAGCGTGAGGCACGAGGCATCTCTCTCAAAGAGATCGGCTCAGTGACGCGCATTCCGGTTTGTGCCCTCCGCAACATCGAAAGTGATCGCTTCGACCTCTTCCCCGCAGAAGTCTTTGCCAAGGGTTTCGTGCGTAACTACGCACGCGAACTCCAACTCTCAGTCGAAGACATCATGCTCGCCTACAACGCGTTGCGGCAGCAACAACGCCGGCAAGAGGTCACCGAGCTCAAGAACGTTGAAAGCGTTGTCTCGGTGCGAAGTGAAAACATCTCGCCACTGGTCTTGGGCACCCCAGAACCGGAACGCACGAACAACAACAACAGCCCCATAGAATCGGCCCAACGCACCTTCCGCTTTGCTTATCTCGTTGTCTTCCTCGTCGTCGCAACCAGCTTGGCCCTCTCCCTCTTGTTCACTGGAACGGGTGAGGCCGAAGAAAATGAAAAGCGGAAATCGCGACCTGTCGTTGAAACCGAAGCAGAGAAAGCCTCGCCGTGGCTCATCTCCGACACACACAACACAACGACCAGCGGAGACTCTCAAACTTGGAACCGCTCCAAGTTTCCTGACAACGACATCGATCGCTGATCGTCACCTCCTGAGCGTGCCTTGCCGTCTCGCACGTGAGACTCGAAACGGGGCGAGCGCCCCTCTGCAAGGAGGGTGCCTTGGTTTCCTGCAAGCACAGCACATCGCGGCGCCCTTTGCGGATGGGTTTGGCCTGGAGGCTGGCCTTCTCCTTCCTCATCCCCACCACCCTCGGCCTAGCCGTCTACGCCTTCATCGCCGATCACGTCGCCCGCACGGCCTTCGAGGAACAGATCTCCCTGCGCCTCATCTCCGTCGCCAAAGCTGAGCGGGCGATCCTCACGGGCTACTTTGCTGAACTCGTTGGCCGTGTCACAAGCGACGATGAGCTCTCGCTTCAGAACCTTAGAAAGCGCATTGAGCCCATCGCCATCGAGACGGAAGTCGCTCGGGTCTTCCTCTTCAACCCCACCTCTCGCACCAGCATCGTAGACACAGACCGCGCCATTCCTCATGGCCACCGCTACTATGAAATCGAGCCCGATGCCGCCGAGATCGAGGCCGCCCTGCGTGGCGAAACCATCGCCAGTGTCCTCTACACGGCTGCCGATGGAACCCACTACATGTACGCCTACACTCCCATCCATCACCCCAGCACGGGCGAAGTCGTCGCAATCCTCGGCGTCCAAGGACACGCGACCCAGCTACAGGACCTCTTCATCTTCCGCAGAAACCTCCTTCTCTTCGGCAGCATCTCCTTGCTCGCCGTCATCGCGACGGCGGTCTGGGTCAGCAACCGCTTGACCTCCGTCGTCAATCGCCTGGTTCAGACGGCCCACCACATCGAAAGAGGTCACCTAGAAGACACCATCCAGCCGACGCGAAGTGACGCCTTGGGCGACCTCGAACACGGGCTGGAGAAAATGCGTCGCGCCCTCAGGCAACGTGAAGAAGAAATGCAACTGATGCTTTCTGGCATCGCCCATGAGGTCCGTAACCCCCTCGGTGGCATCGAACTCTTCCTCGGCTTGCTCGATGAGGACCTCTGCGCTGAAGGAAAATCCTCGCAAGACCAAACCAGACGTCACGTCGTCCGCATCAAACATGAGCTCGCCTATCTAGGGGGCGTAGTCAACGATTTCCTAAATTTCGCGCGCAAGCCCCAGCTCCAAATGTCGGTCTTTCCCGCCAACGCCCTCCTCGTCGACATCGCTGACCTCATGCGCTCTGACTTGCAACGCTCTCAAGTCACCTTGCGGGTGCAATGCCCCGATGACATCCTCCTCGAGGCCGACCGTGATCGCATCAAGCAGGTCATCATCAATCTCGTTCGCAACGCCTGGCAGGCCTCTCCTGCCAACACCACCATCGACGTCCAAGTCAGTATCAACAACCACCTGTACCAGATTCGCATCACCGATCACGGACCTGGAATACCCGCAGATATTCAGCCCCATGTGTTCCGACCTTTCTACACCACCAAGGAGAAGGGCACCGGGCTGGGCCTTCCCCTGGCAAGAAAGGTGGTTGAAGCACACGGCGGCACTCTCGAAATCGCCGCGACCAGTGACACAGGAACCACCATCTGCATCACCCTCATCCCCCCGCCAACCGATGAAAAAACGGCCAACACACCAAACCCACGAGAGATCCCACTGGGCTGGCTTGGCTGAACCTCAGCGCCAACGGCCCTCGTCACCCTCGGAAAAAACACTGGTCGGCAGATGCACTTCCGAACGCCAGGCCATATAGGGTCGCTGCGGCTGCAGCGCTCGCCGAAGATACAACCGATCCTCTGCAAGATGCACCCGGGTCTCCTGTACCACCCGCTGTAACTGCTTCAAGCTCGGCGCGAGGTTCATGGGACTCGGCACTTTACGCAGCGTCCGCGTCAAGTCGGCATAGGGCCGGTTGGCTATCACATTGGCCCGGGCAATCTGCTGCATCGGCAAAAACAGGGCATTGCGGTTCGCAACGGGTGCAAAAACATCGACACCATAGATCAGGACATTCCGCGTACCAAGCATCCCCGACTGCACCGCGTCCCAGGCCACACGTGAGGGCACATTGTTGACCAAACCTCCATCGGTCAGTCGGAAAATTCCCTCCTCCGCAAATAGCGCTTCCAGCGCCGCAATCGTATCTGCGTGTTCCTCCTCGACCTCGTAGTGCAGGACACCGGGTACAGAACAGGAAAAACCAATCCCATCGACCACCCGCATGGGGCGACTCTGGCGCGAAAGACCAAAGACGACCTCCGTCAAGAATCGCGGATTGCTCGTCAGACGACGCATCTGCTCGATCACGACCTTGAGCAACCGGCGAGTACGCAGCGGCGTGAAAGCAAAACGTCCCCGCGACCTCTTCATCGCAAGGTCAAGCGCCGCCTCATCCAGGCCTGCGCCACGCAACACACCTGTCGCCACACAACCCAGCGGAATGGGCAAGTCCGAGAAACAGGGAATCTCATTCCCCCAATCTCGCTGACAAAGCCTCCGCCCAATTTCACGCAAATCCAGATCAAAAACGCCAGGAAAACCAAAGCGACTGCCACCGCTAAAGGGCCGCACCGCACCACCAAGGTCAAACCACTGCGGTAGATCCAGAAGCGCTGACGTCGTGTCAAAGCGTTCCACTGACGCCCGCATGAAACCCATCATCGCACCCAAAGAGGTCCCAACAATCAATGACGGGCGAACGCCCAGATCCTCGAGCATGTCGAACACACCCAAGTGTGGAAAGGGGGGGGGGGCGGGGGGGGGGGGCGGCGGGGCGGCGGGGGGGGGGGGCCGCCGGGGGGGGGGGGGCCGGGATCAGGCGGCCGGGGGCGCCGGCGCCGAGGGGCAGGCGGGGGCTATGTCTGGGTATAGTCGATGAGGCGGGCGATTTCG
>CAYVQF010000003.1:0-124283 GCA_964454015.1 uncultured Myxococcales bacterium | reverse complement strand
ACACACCCAAGTGTGGAAAGCCCGACCCCCCACCCCCGCCCAACGCCAAAGCAACCTTCTTGACGCTCAGCTCCTGCTCTAGTCGCGACTCGCTCAGTACCCCAGCAAAACGTACCAACAAGCCCAGCCGCAGCGCATCTACCCGCAACGTCAACAGCGGAACCAGACGTACCAGTTCTTCCACACGAGGCGCTCGCCCCTCAGCAAAGGCCACGGATAAACGCTCGGTAAACCAACGCCTAAAGGGCTGGACTTCCTCATCCAAGCGAAGGTCCCGCCCACCCTCTAAGCGGATACTACCCAACTTCGCCAGCCCAAAGGCATAACGAAATAGCGACTCGTAGGGCCGGGTCAAAGCGCGCGTTTGGCTGTTGAGCAAATCGATGAGGCGACGCTCATAGCGCAACAACCCGCTCACCCGATTGAAATAGAGTCCTGTCACGGGTCTACCCCTGCCTTTCCTTGTTGCACAACGCCTTCTCCTAAAAGAGCTTCACAGCGCGGGCTCATCCTCGAAGATCCTTTACCATCTATCCCACTCCATGAATACTCAACCCCTGGTTGCTCTCCTCCGTTAAGAGGTCTCCAATGGCATGGTTCGGAAAAAAAACAGAAATCGCTGAAAACACGGTGCTAGATAAGCGCTTTCGTCTCGAAAAACGCATCGCCAAAACCTTCTTCTCTGAGATCTTCCGCGGCTCACAACTCTCAACCAACCAACCCGTCGCCATTAAGATCCTCCGCCTCGACCGCTTGCCAAAAGAAGATCGCCCGGAGTTACGCGCGCGTTTCCAACGTGAAATGAGTGTCTACAGTAAACTGCGTCATCCCAACTCCGTGCGACTCCTGGACTGCGGTGACCTGGGCGACATCGGCGTCTATATGGTCCTGGAGTTCATCGAGGGGGATAGCCTCGCTACCCTCCTCCTCAAGGAACGGCGCCTCGGCGTCTTCGAGTCCAAGCGGCTCATGATCCAGTGCCTGGATGCCCTCAGCTCGGCACACGCGCTCGGGATCGTCCACCGCGACTTCAAACCGCAGAACATCATGATCCCCCAGAGTGGCACCGAACGAAACGCCGTCGTCCTCGACTTCGGCCTCGCTGGAACCACCGCAGCCTGGCAGAGCTTCGAAGGGAATAGACTCACCAGGCCCGGAGAGATTGCCGGCACCGTGGCCTATCTCGCCCCGGAGCAGATTCGCGGGGAGGTCACCGTACAGAGCGACATCTACGCCTGGGCCTTGGTCTATCTCGAAGCCCTGACGGGAAAGCGCGTCTTCACCGGAGACAGCGCCTACGCCATTGTCGTCAGCCATGTCAATGAGGATGTCCCGATCCCCCAACCCATCGCCACCCACGCCCTCGGAGCGATCTTGCGCAAAGCAACCGCACGAAAGCTCGAGGATCGCTATACGAGTGCTGCCGAAGTCCTCGAGGATCTGCGCACCTGCGCCATGGCCAACCTTGAAGCGGACATGGAAAGCGCCTTCGATATCCCCATCGTCGAGCTGATCCCGGACGAAATCCTCAACCCACCACGCAAACACCCCGAACGCGCCATCGACACCAAGGAAGAGCAGCGTCAAGGGCCACCTCCTCCTCCAGGCGCATCAACAGCACTCAACAAGCTCTATCGTGCCTATCTCAGCGCCTGTCATGAAGCTTCCGTTGCCAACCCAATGACCTTCGATGCCTTCGTCCAACACATCACCACCACCCAGCCCAACACCAAGCTCAGCGATGCCAACATCAACATGCAACTTCAGGTCGTCGACGGCGAAGTCCTCATCCAGCCCATCGATGCCAATGAGCCATAACTAAAAACACTCCCCGCGCATCACTCGCACTAAGCCACGCGGTCCATGGCCAAACGCAGAGCCTTGACCCGCTGCACATCCACTGGGCGACGCCAATCACCGTCCTCTTTCAGCGATGTCCCCACGATAACCCCATCACAATAGGGCGCAAACTCGGCCACGTTCCCCGCGTCCACCCCGGAACCCACCACGACCGGCACGCCAGCCGAGCGCGCGGCCTTCACGTCTGCTACAGACGCGCAGGAGCCAGTGCATGTCCCCGTCACGATGAGGACCTCAGCCCCACAGAACACGTGGCCCTTGGCCAAATCACTGAACGATATGTCACGCGTGACTGAATGCGCCGCATGCTTCTTCCGAACATCCGCCCAGAACGCGACCTTGGCCCCAAGACACGCGCGCGTGCGCGCCAAAGGACCCGCACAGGCCTCGATCCAGCCCTCATCGGCAACATGTCCGTAGGCATAACCCTCCACCCGCACAAAAGTCGCGCCCGATGCCAGCGCTATCCCCAGAGCCTCCCTGTTGGCACCGGCAAGCATCTGTACCCCAAAAGGGATCTTCCATCGCGCCAGCGCTGATGCTACGACGCTCATCGCCGCCACGCTCTCTGGTTCCACCCTTCCTCGCAGGTAGGGCAAATCCCCCATGTTCTCCACGATGAGGGCATCGCAACCACCTGCCACCAACCGCGAAGCATCGCGCTCGGCGCCTTCGACAATCGCCGCGATCGAACCACCCCACTCTGGGCTCCCCGGAAGGGGGAGGGTATGCACCATCCCAATCAGCGCACACGCACCGCGCTGCTCCTCAAAGAGTCGCACCCTCGTCATCGCGCGTCCCCTCTCTCCCGTCTCGACAACGCCGCCTTCAATTCGATACGTCTTCGGGCTTCTCCGCCCCATCAGAGGGCGTCGCACCTTGCTGCTCTTTGGCAGCAGCAGCCTGCACACTCGCGTGGCGGAAAAAGGCCGAAAACATGTCAGCAAAGTCAAAGCGCACCTGCAAACCAGGTGGGTCGCCTGCGATCGCCCGTGCTGCGTCCCCCTCCTCGCTCTGTTCTGCGGCCGGTGTGCCTTCTGGCGTTGCGGTGCTCTCACCCGGGGACATGGCGTCACTGGCCAGGTCCCCAAAAAGGGCTTGCACCACCCCTCCCACCAGGCTTGGAATGAGCTCACGGCCGTGCTGTGCCAGGAACTCACCATCCACCGTCACCACCCGCTGCGTCTCAGCATCTTCGGCACCCTCAGCCGGCATGCGCTCCGTCACGAAAGCATCGAATTGCCGTTTGAGGACATCCTTCAAGTCGATACTGCGACTCATGCCCCGACGTTTGAGACGCTCCAACGCCAGATTGATGACGTTCGCGCTCTCCTCCACCCCTTCCGCACTCGCCTCATCCGCACGGCCGCTGCCAAGCAAACGGCTGATGGTCTCCTTGGCATTGGCTTGGATATTGGTCGCAGCGATCTGCTCCTGGACTTTGCCCACGAAGCCGGAGACCAGCTCCGCTACTGTCGCCGGCGCCCTATCTGTCTCTGCAGGGCTAGCCCCCGGCGTTGCTCCGACGCCCGCGTCACCACTTTCCTTGTGCAACACCTCTGAACCATCTACGGATTCGACCCTGCCTTCGGCGCCATGATTGGGTTCTTGCTGCCCCTCAAGGCCGTTCTTTTCTTGGTCATCACTCACAGCTCTACCCCTGTTGTCATCCGTTCTTGTCATGCACAGTCATCACGTCTGAAGTACTTTAGAGGATAAGAGCGCACCTGTCGATCCAGACCAGGTGCGCCCTATACCTTCCTCGCACACGACGCCGTGTGGCATCTACGCTTCTTGCACGGGGACACCAAGCTTCTCGAGTCCCCACACGATGGCCCGCACCGCAGCCTTACCGCGATCCGTCCACGGCCCACAGATGCCAGGAATTTCAAGGCTATACTCGAAATCGTCCAGGAAGCGCTGGCGATAACGCTTGCACCAAATCAGGCCTTCTGCCACGCACTGATTGAAGATGGTGCGCAAGGTTTGAATGGCCGAGACGCCTGCAGCAATCAAATCGGTGATGCTCGAGATGGCAAAACCGACCAAGCGCCCCACGAACTGCAGGATCGTGCGCAGGTTCAGCCCACCGGAGACGATGGTATTGACCAGCTCGATCAGCTTGTCGCCTTGACTGTCGAGGTAGCCCATGAAGGGCTCCAGCACTTGGTACCAAGTCGCACCGACCGCACCTTGAACCTTTTCCTTGACCCAATCGATAGCCTTGCGCACCACCTCTTCGAAGGTCATCGACTGCAGGGCATCCCAGGCCTCCTTGACCCAAGGCGGGATGATACTGGCCAGTAGGTCCATCCCCTTTGTCGCCAAGAAAGCCAGGATATCGAAAAGATCGCGGAAGGACTGCAACAAGCCTTGGAGGCTCAGATCCTGTTTGATGAAGATGCGATATCCGATGTAGAGCGGAATCGCCATCGTCGCCAAAGGCCCTGTCATCGCAGCAATGCCCACCAGATCCATGATGGTGGAGAAGAGTTGCGCCACACTACCCAGCTTGTTCGCCCACTCGCCAGCCTCCTTGATCTTGTCGCCAATGCCACCCAAACCGCCTTCGTCCATGCCAGCCGCCGGCGAGTTGGCACCAATGGTCTCTGGGTCGGCCAACTGGGGCCGACCTGGCAACGAATCGCCCGCGACGGGGTTGGAGAAACGACTCGCTACCGCCCCAGCTTCCTCGTAAGAGGTGCTGGTGTCGCTGACACCAGCCGGAGCGTCCTGGGTAACAGAGGGGCTGCCCTCTTGCTCGGTCTCGCCTTTGTCGCCAAACTTGTAGGTCTTTGACCACTCGAAGTTGAAGATGTTGCCCAGCGGGTACTCCCAGGTCGCAAACGAGTGTTCGAAGGACTGACCGCCCAACGCCGCGAAGGCTTGCGGCTCTGCCTGGAGCGTCACCGTCGGTGTCAAGGACACACCGATACCCAGTTCGCCCTCGAAGCCATCGGGACCACCGCGCAACACCCCGTGCGGGGTCAGGGTCAGCGGCGCATCGATCCGCGCAGTACCCTTCAAGCGCAGACCCGCTTCGGCACCCGACACGCCCACACTGACCCCCAGGTACGGAGCCAACTCAGCGAAGAAATTCAACCCCGTGCTCAGCTCTAACTGCGCCTCGAAGTTCGGCATCGCCGACTCAGTCGGTCGATAGTTCTCGATGGAGATCGACGTGCTGAAGGTCAAAGGCAACATGGACAAACCGAGGCCAAACTCGAGGCCAAGCGCCACATTGATCCCGGGGAACACCGGGATGCTAAAAGGCATCGACTGAGCGATTTTGAACAAATCGCGACCTGGCACCAGGGTGACATCAGTCACCTCCAAGGTACCGCTCAAGGTTGGTACCCAATCCTGGTCCAGCGTCAAACCGATCTTTCCGCCCAACCACTCGTTGATCTGGAAAGTGACCTCACCCGTGACCTGGAGCTCGTTGGTCGCCGAGCGGTACATGATCTCCACCGTACCCGAGAGCCTGTCAGCGAACTCGCCCAACAGGTTGATCTCCACGCTGCCATCGACTTCGAAAGCATCCTCGCCGCCTTCGTTCGTCCAGTTGAAGTGAGACAGCGTACCGGTGATCTGCACCACGTCACCAATCAACGCCTCGATCCGCGCGGTACCCCCCGCTTGCACGAGCTCGTTGTTGCGGATCGTCGCGTTACCACTCACTTCACTGATCTTGGCAATGCCTCCGGGAAGCTCCAGCTCCCGCAGAAGCGTCGCCGAACCCGTCGCTTCAACGATGACATTGTTGACTGCGTCGTAAGTCCCTTCGCCCTCGACAGCAACCAAGGCCTCGCCATCGCGCCACAGCTCCAACTTTAGGACACCACCAAGCTCTTCGAGCTTGTTCTCAGTGATCGTGGCGTTGCCACCGGACCCCTCGAGGAACTTGACCATGGTCGAGCCCCCGAGGTCGAACTCCAGATCTCTACCCAGACGAGCGTCCCCGCTTCCGGTAAAGGTCTGCGTCTCAGCCGAGTAGACCCCCTCGGCATGACCGACGATCAGAGGCGCCGGATCACCATCCATGATCTTGAAGTTGACCGTGCCGCCCACTTCTTCAATGGCATTCTTGTTGATCTTGACGTGCGCACCCGAGCCTTCGGTCAGCCAGAACTTGTAATCGCCAACACCACCCAGCTCCTTCTCACGGACGATCTCAGCGGCACCTTCTCCGCTGAAATCACCGTCGCCAGCGGCATCAAAGGCGCCTTCCAGAGCAATCGTGATGAAGGCGCCATCAGCATCGTCGATGCGCAAGTGCAAGGTCCCGCTGATCCGTTGCAACTCGTTCGCTTGGATATCAATCTCAGCGCCACTGCCAGGAATGACGTAGAGCTTCAATTCACCCGCACTCGCCAGCTCCTTCTCACACAGCACCTCGGCGGTGCCCGTCCCAGAGAAGAGGTTCTCCGCGACTTGGTAATCGGCGCTTAGTCTGGCCCGGATGAAGTCCGTGCCGTCGTCGACGAGGATGGTGCTCAGGCTACCGCCGATGTGCTCGATGGCATTCTCAGTGATCCGGACCTCAGCACCGCTGCCGGCTTCGATGTAGAGCACATAGTTGCCAACGCTCAGAACCTCTGCCCGCTCAGACACGACGGTGGCCTGCGCCGTACCGCTGAAGCCACTCCCAGCGCTATAGATGGCGTCAGCCATCAGCAGATCGAGCTCCAGCGCCGGTTTCTCCGTTCGCGCGTAGAGCGCGTGCAGGGTGAAGCCCAAGTTGTCGAAGCGACTCTCGGCCACGGTCGCCCTCACCTCGGTGTCGGTCAACACCGTCAAGGTGCCACCCGCCACGGGCACCTCGAAGGCCTCTTTGAGCCCAGCCGTCAGCGTGCCGTCCAACGAAGCCGCACCATCGCCAGCTCGGTAGGAGCCTTCGAGCGTGCCGATCAGGCCAAGCTCGCGCCCCTCGAAGGGTATGTCTGCCTCCAGGTTGATCGCACCCTCAATCGATACCAGGGTCGTCTCTTCCAAGGTCGCCGTCAGGTTGCTGCTCTCCTTCAGCGTCACCCGCGTCCCTTCACCGACCTCGATCACCGCATCAGCACTCAGGGCGATCGTCGCTTGACCACTGATCTGGCCCTCTTGATAGCGCACATCCCCTTCGACACTCGCCTCCAAGCCGTTGGCGAAAGGAGCGCCCGTGTAAACATAGGTCGCCTTCAGTGACAGGCCGGCATCGGTCAACTCACCATTGGCAAAGGCACCAGTCACGCCTGTCCCCGGCAGCACCGTGAACACATGGCCGCCGCTGCTGAGCTCCACCTCTTGGGTCAGCTCGGCTTGCATCGTCCCTTCTAGGCGCGCTTCACCGCCCTCCTGGGTATAAGACCCGGTCAGCTCGCCGGCCACACTCAAGGTCTGACCTTGTGCCACGGCCACATCTGCCTCGAAACTCAAGGTCCCCGTCAAGGCCGTCAGCTCACCCTCCTCAAAGCTCGCAGACACTGCCGATCCTTGCTTGAGCCACACTTGGCTATCAGCCCCGAGAAGCAACTCGGCATCGGCCGACAGCACGGCCTGCGCCGTCCCGCTCAAGCCACCTTCCTGACGGTAGGTCACCTGCCCAGTGATGTCTGCAGCCAGCGGTGTCGTGAAAGGCATACCGCTGTAACTATACTGCGCCTGCAGATCCAGGGTCGCTTCCGTAACCTCACCATTGTCCATGGCGCCATTCACGCCCGTACCGGCGAGCACGGAAAAACAGTGCTCGCGCGACTCGGAGTACAGCGTCACATCGTTGGTCAGGGCCGCCGACATACTCCCTTGTACCGATGCCGACTCGCCCTCTCTGGTGTAAGACCCATTCAGCTCGCCCGTGACTTGAATGACCTGTTCCTGGACGAAGGGAATGTCCGCGTCAAAGAGAAGCGTACCGGTCAGGGACGTCAACTCATTCGCCGTTACATCGGCGCTCACAGCCGAGCCCGTCTTGAGGACCACCCGCGTGTCGTTGGCGCCAACCAGCATCTCGGCATTGGCCGACAGGGTTGCCTGGGCCGTACCGCTTATCCCGCTCTCCTGTTGGTAGGTGACTTGACCCGTGAGATCCGCAACCAAGGGCGATGTGAACGGCACACCACTGTAGGTGTACTGGGCGTTGAGCTCCATCGCCGCCTGGGTCACTTCGCCATTGGCCATGGCACCCGAAAGTTGGGTCCCGGCGAGGAGGCAGAAGCAATGCTCACGCGACTCGGAGTACAACGTGACATCGTTCGTCATCTCAGCCTGCATCGAACCTTCGATGCTCGCCGATTCGCCATCCTTTCTATACGAGCCGTTGAGCTCGCCCGTGACCGAGATGACTTGCTCTTGGATCAACGGGATGTCCGCATCAAAGAGCAGGGTACCCGTCAGGGCTTGCACCTCGTTGGCGGCCACCGTCGCCTCGACCACCGAGCCCTCTTTGAGGACGATGCGCGTATCATTTGCGCCCACCAGCATCTCAGCCGGACCAGACAACGCCGCCTGGGCCTGACCGCTGATACCGCTCTCCTGCGCATAGTTCACCTGACCCGTGATGTCCGCGGCCAGAGGCGTCGTGAAGGGCACGCCGCTATAGGTGTACTTGGCGTTCAGATCCAAGCTCGCCTGGGTCACCTCACCGTCGAGCATCGCACCAGACACTTTGGTCCCGGCAAAGATCTCAAAGCTGTGTTCTCGTGACTCCGAATGCAGCGCCACATCTTCAGTCATCTCGGCGGTCATCGAGCCTTCCAGGCGTCCCGTCTCACCTTCCATGGTGAAGGAACCGTTGAGCTCGCCCGTGACCGAGATGACCTGTTCCTGGATGATCGGGATGTCCGCGTCGAAGAGCAGCGTACCCGTGAGCGAGGTCAACGCGTTGGCCGTCACCACCGCAGACACTGCCGAGCTTTGTTTCAAAACGATTCGCGTCGCATTCGCCCCGACCACGACCTCGGCGTCGGCGGACAACACTGCGTCGGCGTTGCCGCTGATGCCACCCTCTTGGCTATAGTTGACCTGCCCAGTGATCGCCGCGTTGAGAGGCGACACGAAGGGCGCGCCGCTATAGGCATAGGTCGCGTTGAGCTCAAAGCCAGCCGCGCTCAACTCACCGTCCAACATCTCGCCATTGACCTTGGTACCCGGCAGCAGCGTAAACGCATGCTCGCCATTCTCTGAGGTCAACGCCACTGGTTCCGTCATCTCAGCTTCGATGGCACCGCGCACGCTCACCGTGCCATCGGCATTGCTATAGGCGCCGTCCAGTGTCCCTTCGAGGGACAGGGTCTGCTCTTGAATGAGCGGCACTTCGGCAGCGAACGGCAACTGTCCCACCAGAGACGTCAGACGGTTTTCTTGCAGCGTGGCCTCCACGCTCCCACCCTTGCGCAGGGTCACCGTCGCCGCTTCGAAAGCCATCACCGCGTCAGCCGTCAGCGATGCCGTGGCCTGGCCGGAGAACAGACCGTCTGCATAATCGACCCGCCCCGTCAACTCGGCACTCAGCGGCGCCGTGAACGGTTGCCCAACATCCTCATAGGTGGCCTTCAAGTCGAAGCTCGCCTGGGTAAGCTGGTTCGCCGCCACCGTCACCTCGACGCCCGTCTCGGGCAGGATGGTGATGGTGCGCTCCCCTTCGCTGAAAGACAGCGCTTCCGTAACCGTCGCGCTCGCCACCCCAGAGACGACGAAGGCGTCCTCGCCATTGACGATGTCCACGTTGCGGAGCTGACCCTCGAGGCGCAACATCTGCTCCTGCAGGGGCATCTCCGTTTCGAAGTCCAGGTTCCCCGTGATGTTCTCGACTCGGCTGCCTTCCACCAAAACGTCCGCCTGGCTGCCCGATTTCAACACCAGCTTGGCGTCCACCTCGCGGTCGACCACCACCACATCTTGCGGTAGCGACACTCTCCCGATCCCAGAGATCCCTGCGCTCTGGTCATAGAGACCATCATCGATGCGCAAATCAAGCAGGGCTTCGCCTTCCAGCGCCGCCGCCTGCAATCGCGCCTCGGCGTGGAGGTTGAGACCTATCTGCTCGATCTCGTTGGCCTGCACCGTCAGCGACGCCTCGGTGTCCTCCAGCACGGTCAGCGTGTCGGTCCCCGCCGTCAGCGTCACTGCTTGTCCGAGCACCGCCGTGGCCCGCCCATTCAAAAGCTGGGTCTGAGCATCATAGTGACCTTCGAGTTCTCCACTCAGCGCCAGCCGTTGCTCACCGAGCGGCAAATCACAGGAATAGCCGAAGCTTCCAGCAACCTCAGTCAACTCACTGGCCACCACCGTCGCCGTCAAGGACGATGTCTCGCCAGCCTTGATGGTCACCACCACGTCACCACTTCCGAGCTGCCAATCTTCGGTGAAGGTCGCCTCGCCTTGCGCATTGACCTCACCCGTCTCGAGATCGAGGCTACCTGCCACGGTCCCCTCGATGACACCCCCTTGCTCACCCGCTTCATATCGGAAAGCCCCAGACTCCAACAGCGCCGGTCCGAGCAAATTCTCCGTTACCGAGAGGCGCACCGTGGTCCCGGGCAACAAAAAGAGCGGGCCCACTCCGCGATCTGGGAGGCCATACTCAGCGCTCAACGCGAAGTGACCGTCGCCGCTGACCCCTTCACCCAAACGCAACGAGAAGGCACCGTCACCCACCTCGCCAGAGGCGTCTGACACCGCCGCCGTACCGCTGACGGTAAAACCGCCTTCGGCGTCGTAGTTCACCTGAAGCTCACCGCTGATATGGTCGCCTGCGGAGAAGGACCCCGTACCCGAGGCCTGCGTCACCCCAGTGATGCTGTCGAAGTCCGCCTGAAAAGACTGAATGGTCAAGAAGGTGCCGATCTCAACGGCGGCACCCTCGGCCAGGGAGACCTGACCCGAGAGCACACCATTCTCCGCCACGCTCATGGTCGACACCAGCTCCACCTCGGTGCCGCCCACAGCCAACGCCAACCGAGCGTCGATCTCAGCGCCCGCGAAGTTCAGGCCGTCGAAACCGACCGTCCCCGAAAGGGCACCGCGCACCACGGCGTTCTCCTGTGGCAGCGCAAACTCGCTCGCCTCAAAGGTCAGCGTCGCCGACTCGAGCTGATTCTCTTTGAACACCGCCGACTCAACCGCTGCCTTGGCATAGCCCGCAAAATCCACCGAGACCCCGCCCTCACCAGAGAAAGCCGTCGCCGGGTCGTAGGAGAAGGCCCTGACCTCCACCACCGTCGTCAGACCATCCTTCTCGGAGGTGTGAGAGAGCGGTGCCGCCAGCTCGGCACCAAAAGCGCCGTCCTGATAGGTCACGTTGAGCACGATCTTGTCTTGGTCGAGGAGGAAACTCAGACCATGGATCTCGATCTGCCCCGTCGCCGACAACGTGTCCCAGGTGCCTGATACATTGAAAGCCACCTCGCCACTAAAAGCGGGCGACTCACTCGGGTCACTGATCGCCAACTCACCCTGACAGGTGATCAAGTCCGCCGCCAAAACGCTCAGCTCCCCACTGAGCTGCAGACCGCTCAGAGGCCCGCCCAAGCCCGAGTTGATCGCCAGGGTGGTGCGCACCCCCTCTCCGCTCAAATTGAAGGTCGTCTCCACCGGCTCAACCAGACCCGGCAACTTCACCTGCCCCGTGAACTCCGCCTGCACGTCGGCCCGCTGCCGCTGTCCGGGCCCACCACTGCTCGCTGTGACATCCAGCTCGAAGGTCTCGAAGAAGGTCGCGTCAGTGAATTTTCCTGCGATCCGGCCACGCTGGAACGCCCCTTCGCTGATGTCCAGCGTCAGATCTTCGATCTCGATGCCAGGGATGTGAATGTCCGGCATCTCCGGAGGCCGGTAGCCAGGACGCGCTTCGCTCTCGTTGACCAGCAACGTGAACTCGCCCGCTGGGGTCGCCAGGACCACCTCGATCTCCTCGGCGCCCTCGCCATTGACCCCGCCGTTGACTCCAACGTCACCATGGCCACTGCGCGAGCCATACAAACTCTGCATCCCGGCGTGGGGACTTTGACTCGGCGACGCCACACTCTGCCGCGCCACCACGGCCCGCGCCGAATCCGGCGCCGCGCCCTGGCTCATCAACAGACCCGACGCACGCGCCGTCGGAATCGCACCCGTCACCCGCGATGATGCCTGCTCCAGCACCGCCTCGCCCTTCTCCTCGAGCTTGGCCAAGGTGGCACGGCGAATCACCTCGGCATGAATCAAGTTCACGTCCGAGTTGTTCATCACACCCTGCAACGACGCCATCACGTTCAGATAAACGTTGGGCCGGGACTGAAAGAGCTTGAGAAGCTCCTCCTCCGTTTGAGAGCCAGCCGAAGCCAAACGCGCCAGCAATTCATCGTCCACCCCCTCGCCTGGGCGCTTCTGGCGACCCCCAGGAAGAAAGGAAGACAGATTTTCCAGCGATAGACTCTGGTCAAATTCGTAACCAGCCATCAGTGACCCTCACGCTTGGAGTGCTGAAACCACACCCGGTCAGTTTGTCAGCCTAAGACACAACGCCCTGACTCTCTTCTCGCAAAGCCTTGCTTTCTCATTGCACCAACAACACTTAGCATTGCCGCCAGCGCACCAGAAGAACAGGCACACACGTCGCGGTGCACTGCCGAGCAAAAAGAAAGCCAACTCCCTGCTCACGCAACACCTTAACACTTTCACACCTACATACCAAGAATCCTTTGGAAATCACTGCCTATCCCCGACCCACGGCGCGACCAAGACCCGCCCGCGCTGGGGTTAGCTGTCCCCGCCCCCCCAAAAGACCAAAGCTCGCCAATGCGCCCCCTGTCTACCACCAGACACCTCACCCATTGGCCCGGCCTATCTCAACTTCCCTTTGCCACCCCAAAGCCACCTCGCCCCCCCTGATACCGATTGTCACAGTCTCCCCTCCTGTGCGATGCTCTCCCGCGGCAAAGTCGAGCCGCCACAAACGCAAGGACAACGCGTGGCCCCACCCTCACTCACCTGGCTCGTTCTGCTCAGTCTCGGCGCCAAGCTCGCAAGCGCATGGATCCTCTACAACCGAACCAAGCTCTTTCGCAAAACCAAAGCCCAGCGCCTCTACCTCTTGGTCGCCACTTACGGCGTCGGCACCGCCCTGGTGGCCACCATCCTCTGGAGCCTGCTCCAACCCGCGCTCCATCCCTGGACGGCCCTCGCCGCAGCCCAGAGCGCCGCAGCCGTCGCCGATTTCGCCCTCCTCCGTCTCGTGGCGCGCTACCGCCGCAACGCCGCCCTCACCTTGGCCGTGCTGGCCAACCTCCTCACCGCGGCTTGCTGGTTCGCCCTGGTCTATCGCTAAACCGAAGCGGTGCGCACGCCCTGGCTGCCGTGGCTACACCAGAGCGCCTCAGTCCAAAGGCAGAGCCATATCGCGCAAACGCAACGGGGCGCCTGGGGGAGCGGGGAATGCGATCCCGCGCACCACCTGCGATAAACAGCGACCGGCCTCGGTGTCGCGCTGGGAGCTCGGCCCCACCCGCACATTTTGCGCCCGGCCATCGGCGCCCACATCGAAAGTCAGGGTCCAAGCCACGCTGGGCCCCGCGTTGAGACAGCGCTTGAAGGCTGGCGCCTCGACCCGCAGGCGCGCCTCGATCTCCCCGCGGCCCACAACGTCACGCGTCGCGTTGTCGCCAGGCTTGCTCTCTTTGCTCTTCTCTGCCGCTTGTGGACGAGACTTCGCCGCCGTCTCGCGAGGTACACTGCGGCGGTCCTCCTGCACCTTCACCCGCTTCGCCCCCGCAGCGTCTTCCTTCCCCTCGATGGTGGCCGTGCTCTCACTGTCGTCGCGTTGCTTCACGGCAGTCGCGGCGCTCACCCCCGTCTCCTCAGGTGCCGCCGCGGCCACATCTGCCCCTTCCTCATCCGCCCCATCCTCTGCCACGGCGGCGTCGTTGGTGGTGGCTCTCCGCCCGGCCCGCGCGGTCTCCTGCCCCGCATCGTGATGCTGCGAGAGGGCCATCTCGGGCAAGTCCGGCACCGGGCTCAGCCCCACGGCCCGCACCCCCTCGCGGTCCAGGTCCAAGGAGACGAGCCACAGCACTGCACCACAAGACAACAACACGCACGCCGCCAGCGCCAACACCGCCGCACCCCGACCCTGCCCTCTGGTCACCAAGGGCACCACTTGAGCCGGCGTTGGGCTGCTCTGCGCCGGCACAGCCTGCTCCTCAGTCGCCGCCAAATACGCCTCCATCACCGTCCACAGGCGGCGGTCTTGCAGCACCGCCAGCAGCAACGACGGGCTCAGCGCGGCGATCCCTTCGCGCGCCAACAGCTCTGCCACCGCCTCTGGGTCGTGGTTCGTCTCGCGATGCACCAAGAGGTGCTCGCCATAGCCAGCCCGCAAGGCCGGATCGAAGAGCATGGTCAAGGTCACTTCGATGAAGTCATCAGGCGAGCGCTCCAACAACTGCTCGGGCACCCGCAGCATGGCTTCGAGCCAGACCATATCGAGGGAAGGTGCTGTCATGGCTGTCGCACCTCATCTTCCAAGGGGGGCAGCTCATCCTCCTGCAAACGCAGGGAGAGCTTCTCGCGCGCCCGGTGCACTCGGATCTTCGCCGTCCCCACGGGGCAATCCATGAGGCGAGCGATCTCCTCATAGGTATGACCTCGAAAATGCAAAACAAAAGCATGCCGCGCCGGGGCGCTCAAGGTCTGCAAGGCCTCGGCCAGTCGCCGCTCTGCGTCGTGGTTGAGGGTCATCTGCTCCGGAGAGGCTTGGCCATCGGCCACGGCCGCCTCACCCACCTCCACGGTCCCTCGCAAAACTCGAAACCATTTGGATTTATAGAAATTGATCGCCCTGTTCACGGCAATACGCCGCACCCACGCGTCGAAGTGCGCCACCGTCCCTTGCCCCGGCCGTTGCAGCGCAGCTTCCGCAGCCAACCATACCTCCTGCACGAGATCCTCCGCATCCGCGGCACTTCCAAGCATCTGCAACGCCACCCTATAGGCGATGGGATAGAGCCGCCGATAACGCTGCTCTGCCTCTGAGGGGGCCGCAGTCTCTGCGCTTTCTGCTGCAAGCACATCCGAGGTCATCGGCTCGCCCTGCCCCGCCCCTTCGCTATTGACAATTGCTCTGGCCGATTCGTTTCCCGCACATCTACCTCCCTGCCGCCCATCCCAACCGACCCCACCTTTACCGCGAAAAGCCTCCCCCCTGCAAGACCGCCGCTTGGCTCTTCCTTTTGCTTCCACCTGCCAGGGGCGTGCGCCGCTGCGCGGCGAGCCACCCCCAGCGCGACCGATTCCAGGGTCGGCCACAGCCCTCACGGCGGCCCGCAGTGCCGCCCCATCACTTGACGCCTCCATCGCCTTCCTCGACAATGGCCCAGTAGATCTTTGCCGACACCTGTCCTCTTCGCTGCCTTGGAGCCATCATGTCCCCTACGGTCCTCATCGTAGAACCGGATCTCAGTTTCGCCCGCTGTCTCGCCGACATACTCAACCACATCGGCGAGAAAGCCATCGTCTCCGATGAGCCCGAAGAAGCCACCCTCTTGGCCAAAACCATCGAGCCCAAGGTCGTCTTCGTCGCCCACACCTATGTGCGCCAGAACCCTGAGCTCCTCTCGGCGCTGCGCCCGCTCGTCCCGCACCTGGTGCTCCTCGGCGCGGATTACCTCTCGCTGTCTTTCGTCGAAACGCGCGCCCTGGGTGCCGACGCCGCCTTGTGCCGCCCCATGGCCTACTTCGAGGTCCAGGAGTGCCTGGAGCAGCTCCTCCAACGGCAACCATCCTCCGCCTCGTCCCATCGGGTGACGACCCCCCTCAGCCCGCAGGGAAAGCTCGTCGATCTCACCTTCGACGTCTTGCTCTACCGCCTCTTTGACACGCGTTTCACGGGACGCCTCTCGCTGCGCCAAGGACAGAACGAACGCAACCTTTTTTTTCTCAAAGGTTTCCCTTGCGCGGCCACCACCAACACCCACTCGGAATCCTTCTCGGCCATGCTCATCCGGCGCGGACTCATCACGGCGGAAGAGCTCCTCGCCTTGACGGACGACAAGCACGACCCCAGCGCCGAAGATCGCCTCGGGCCGCGCCTGGTGCGCGCCAAGCTTCTCACGCAGGTCCAACTCGACGAGCTTCAGGACACCCAAACGCGAGAACGGTTCTTGGCCACCTTCGAGATGCACGACGCCCACTGGGAGCTCTGCCCGGGCGACGCCTTCATCGACGAGGTGACCTTGCGGGTCCAGAACCCCATCTCCCTGATTCTCCTCGGCATATCGCGCTACGAAGAGGTCAACACCCTCGCCGACCGGGTCCAGCAACGCCAGGCCCACTTCGTCGTCCCAACCCACAACTTTGCTCGCCTTTTGCCCTACGTCCCTCTTGGAAAGAACCGGCGCGAACTCTTGTCCGCCGTCGACGGCACGAAGCGAGTCGGCGACCTCTTGCGCCTGTGGAATGGCGATCTCCAAGTATTCTTTCGTTTTATCTGGTCCATCCATGCGGCGCGGCTCATCTTCCTATCTCCCACGCCCATGGCCAATCGCCCCCTGAACTTCGATCACCTCCTCGAACCCACGAAGAGCATCGATTGCTTCATGACCGTCGGCCGGGGCATCCGTCCCCCCACGGAAGATCGCTTCACGCGCATGCCTTCGGCAGTGCAAAGCGGCCCCTTGCTGCACTTACTCGAAGTCCACGACCAGCTCGAGACCCTCAATCCCTTCACCCTCTTTGGCCTGACCCCGCAGGCCACCTCCATAGAGATCCGCACGGCCCTGGATGGGGTGGTGCGCCTCTTCGACGCCAAAGCGCTGCGTGATTTCCCCCCCGCCGAGGCGAGTAAAATCGGTCAGGTGGCGCAACGCATGCGCGCTGCAGCCGAGATCCTCATCGACCCCAAGCGCCGGGAAGAAGCTCGGCGGCGCTACGCACCGGAACTAGACTCCGACGACCTCTCCCAGGCCCAATCCCTCTTAGCCGAAGGCCAAGTGGATCAAGCCGTGGACCTGCTCAGCCGCTACGCCAAACGCAACCCCACCAACGCCCGCGCCTGCGCACTTTTGGCGCGGGCGCTCCATCTGCAGTCCGCCCCCCATGAGAGCGGCCGGCTCGCCCACGCCCAAGCCCTATTGCGCCGTGCCATGGTGCTCGACGACAACTACGGCGAGCCACATTTTTTCATGGCCGCCATCCTCCAAGACTACCAGCAACCCACTGAGGCGATGCGCCACCTGCGCCGCGGCCTCCACCTCGATCCCAACCACCCGCTGGCAGAGGCTCTCAAGAAGGCGTTACTGCCGCCCCTGAAGTAGCCCCTACCACCCGGTCTCGACCACCACCTCGTCCATGTCCTTGTGGGCCACAATCTGGCGCCGTACCTCAGCACCATTGCTGCGACGCACCACCACCTCGACGGCTTCGTCCAGCACGATCCCGTCCACCACGACCCCACTGCCATCCAGCACGAGGTAACGCCTTTTCTGACTCGGCACTTCGACGACCGCCGTCACCGCGGGTTCGAGACGAAGCCTGACCGAGACGGCAGCGCGCTCCATCTCGAGATGCATCACCTTGCGGCGGCCAGCGATCAACTCGGTTTGCACCGTCTTGCTGACGAAGCCCTCACGCCGCAAACTGATCCGAACGGGGCCGGCCTCGAGACTGAGGATCGCTGGCGTCGACAATCCCAGCGCCTCGTCGTTGATGATGATCGCCGCAGGCGATGGACGCGAGGTCACCTCCACTTCGACCAAGGCCCGCACCGCCGTCGCGTCCTCTTCTGGCCACACTTCGGGGAGTTCCTGAACCACCTCCGGAAGGGGGCGACGCCACAGCTTCACCGCGAGTCCCCCAAAGAGGGCTGAAAGCAGCATCAACCCCATCATCACAAAAAAGGCCGCTCTAGAGCTTGGGATGCCTCTCGTCGAGAAGCGCATCGGGTGCGGCAGGGGATCGTGCCGCACCGCGGCCAGCGCTGGTCGCACGGCCTCACCGGCGGTTTTACCCTCCGCCACAGGGAGCGGCAAATGCAGCAAGGTCGGTCGGTCGGTGACGGGCAGGTGCCCCCCAATCCCAAAGGCGGCCGCGTCCACTGCGGAGAACTCGATCAGGGTTGGGCGCTCATCGATCACTGGATCAGCGCCAGAGTTCGGCACGGGGCTGACCTCGGCGCGAGGGCTAGGCCCCGGCCGCCCCTCGAACAGTGCATCGAGAAAATCCACCAAAGCCAAGGGTGAGAAGGTGGGCTTAGCCCCATACAACACCGCGGCCAGCTCCTGGCGCAACACCTCACCATTCTCGGGTCGGCGCGCCGGATCGGGGTCCAGCAGACGCGCGAGCAGCCCTGCCAGCGCTGCTGGTGCATCAGCGCGCGCCTCCTGGAGCGAGGGGGCTTGCCACTGTTGCATGGCGAGGAGGCTCTCGACCTGGCCCAGCTCCTGTAAGGGGTGAGTGCCTGTCAGCATGATCCACAGGACCAAGCCCAGGGCAAAGAGATCGGCGCGGTGATCGAAGTCTTCGCCCTCGGCGCGTTCAGGGCTGAAATAGTTCAGCTTACCCCGCACCGCCCCGTCTACGGTACGCACCAAGCGATCCTCGGCCTTGGCAACCCCAAAGTCGATGATCTTCACCACCCCCTGACGATCCACCATGATATTTTGGGGGCTGATATCGCGGTGAATGACATGCAGAGGCTTGCCCTGCTCATCGCAGAGTGAGTGGGCTGCGAAGAGTCCAGCCGCCGCTTGCATGGCGATGAAGAGCGCTATCTCCACTGGCATCAAGCGCTCGGCAGCTTTCAGCCCGCGCAGCACTTCGGCCAAGGTGGGCCCATCGACCAGCTCCATGACGATGTAAAGGTTGTCGTCGTGATGCCCAATCTCATAGGTCTGGGCCACATTGGGGTGCTGCAAGCGCAGCGTCAGTCGCGCCTCGTCGAGGAGCAAATGGCCAAAGCTCGCATCCTCACTGAAACAGGGCAGGATCTTCTTGATGGCAAAGCTCTTCCCGAAGCACTCCCCCATCATGGGCAGCACGCCGCGAAAGACCTGCGCCATGCCGCCCGCGCCGAGCTGTTCGTAGAGGACATAGCGCCCCAGGCGTCCCCCCCCATCGCTGTCTTTGCCTGCCCCCTGCACCAAGGCCGTCTTCCTCACCTGTCAACGACCTGGTCAGCAGGTCACGTCGCTCGTCCAAGGCCATCACATCGCCTCGGCTCACGCTAGTCCACCCCTCGGCAGAGGTCAACGCCAGCCCCGGGCCGTCAACGCTTGCCGCCACGGCTTCCCTTGCGCTCGTCTCTGCGGCCGCGATCCTGCTCGTGACCCGTGCTCTCCTTCAGCAACTCGTCCTGATGCTCGACCAAGGCCTCGGCCTGGGTGGGACCCTCTTGCAAACCCTCATCCTGATCGGGAGGCAGATCGTCGTCGATGCCCGTCGCCCGCTGTTGCTGCAGCGGGTAGAAGAGTGGCTCGTCGCGAAGACCAGAGATCTGTCGACCGACATAGTCGATCATCCGCAGTCGCGCGTTGATCTCTTTCTGAACCTCCAACATGGCGCGCTCGAGCTGTTGCATCAAGCGCTCCAGAGCGGGCAGCACCTCGCGCCGCACATTGTCCATCTCAGGCTGGTTGCCCATCCCTTGGGCTTCATGGGCCATCTGGTCGAGATCCCGCGCCAGGTCTTGATAGGCCATCATGGCGTTCGTCAGCCGTGAGCGCAGGGATTTGAGCTGGCCAAAAACGCGCTCGAGTTCGGCCGTGGCTTCGCGCAGGGCGTTGCGCCTCTCGAAGAGCATGTGCAGGACCTGGTCCTTGATCTCAGGCTTCTTGATGCTCCAAACGTGGTAGTCCTTGACCTGCATCGACTCGACCCGATGAAAGCGCTCGACACAGAGCTCACTTTGACCCAGCAAGCGCTTGATTTCCTCCATGTCCTTGGCATCGATCTCCATGGCAAGAGACTGCTGTGTCTCCTGCAAAATGGACTCGAGACGCTCGGCAGTGAGGTCGAGGTGGGAGAGGGATTCGCGCTGAGGATCGTGATGCATGATGGCCGCCAAATGCGCCGCAGGTCACAGCAACAACGCGGACCCAGCGCCGCTGACTGCGGGGGCCAGGCGAGACGCGTATGGGTCCACGCTTCCATCCTAACCATTTTGCCGACGCAAAACAGCCTGACGTGGAAACCAAGACCACCCACGGCCTAAGCGCATGCCGACCGCACGGGCGCTCAATCCCAGGGATTGCGGCGATTGGGCACCAGTTTGCCCATCTCGCGGTATTCTTGCTCACCTGCCGCTTCGAGGAGGTCCATGGTGATCCGGCTCTTGCGCTCTGCCGCCGCATAAGCCGCACGGATGACGGCGTTTTTGATGCAGCCACCGGAGAGTTCGAAGTCCTCACCGAGGAAGTCGAAGCTGACGTTGGGCCCCAAGGGCGCCTCGTTGGGGATGAGGTGGCGCCAGATGCGGGCGCGCGCCTTGTTGTCTGGGAAGGGGAAGTCGATTTTCGAGTTCAGGCGGCGCTCGAAGGCGTCGTCGATGGCGGCGTCCAGGTTGGTGGTGAGGATCACCATGCCCTCAAAGCGTTCCACCTCCTGGAGGAGGAGGTTGACCTCCATGTTGGCGTAGCGGTCGTTGGCGCTGTTGACCTCGGTGCGCTTGGAAAAGATGGAGTCCGCTTCATCGAAGAGGAGGATGGCGCCGGCCGCGGCGGCCTCGCGGAAGCACTTCTCCAGGTTCTTCTCGGTCTCGCCCACGTACTTGGAGACGATCGCCGGGATGCGCACCCGGTAGAGGGTCATGGCCAACTCGTTGGCCAGGATCTCCGCAGCCAAGGTCTTACCCGTGCCGGACTCACCGCGAAAGAGCACGCACAGCCCTTTGCCAGTGGTCAGCTTCTCGCCAAAGCCCCACTCCTCGAAAATGACGCGGCGGTTGCGAACTGCGGCGATGATGGCGTAGAGCTTGGCTTTGATTTCCTTGGGGAGGATGAGGTCTTCGAGGGTGAGATGGGTCAAGGTCTTGTCGGCCAGGTTCTTGAGTCGGTGCCGGATCTGGGTGCGCGCCGACTCTTCGAAATCCTGCATGGTCACACTCGGTGAAGGCTCGTCGACCCGGGCCAGCGCCCGATTGAGCGCCACGACCACGCTGTTGCGAATGTGTCCGCCAGAGAACTCATACTTATCTGCCAATAAGGGCAGATCCACGTCAGCGGCGAGGGGCGTCTTGGGCGGGATGTGGAGGCGCCAGATCTCTTCGCGCAGCCGCGGCGGGAGGATATCGAACTCGAGGGTCAGGGTGATGCGGCGCTCCAGGGCGGTGTCGAGGAGGGTGGGCAGGTTCGTCGTCAGCAGCACGATCCCCTCGTAGGCGTCGAGGGCGGCCAGGAGGGTGGGCAGATCCCGGTTGCCCTGCAAACGCGAAGCGAAGAGCGACTCGCAGTCATCGAAGAGCAATACGGCGCGCTGGAGGCGCGCCTCGCGCAGGAGATGATCCATGTTGGCCTCGACCCCGCGCGCGCTCTGCAGGCGGTTGGCGTCGACCAAGAGGAGCGGGCGGCCGAGATAGTGCGCCAGCGCATGGGCCATGAGGGTCTTGCCCGTGCCTGGGGCGCCCGAGAAGAGCAAAACGATGCTGCGGCCGCCGTCCCCGCCCGGCTGGTGTCCCCACTCGGCGCGGCGCTGCAGGTAGAGCTCGTACTGCCCGGCCACCGCCATGATCTGCCCGAGCATGCGTTTGGGAAGGACCACGTCATCGAGGTCGGTCTTGGGCCAGAGCAGGCGCGAGAAGCCTTCTAAGCTGGCCTCGACGCTGTCGTTCTCCAGGAGCAGGTTCGCGATGCGCACCGGCAGGTGCAAGCCCATCTCCAACAGATTGCCGTCGTGGGCGCTGCGGGCGTCGAGCTGAAGCAAGTGGTTGCGCAACAGCGCCGCCTTGGGCGAGAAGGCGCCGCGACAGCGCACCCGCTCAGCGAAAGTGGCCGCGAAGAGGGAGAGGGCCAAGCCGACGTCGGGCGTCGTGCGACCATAGACGCGCTTCAACGCCGCGACGCGCTCACCAAAGCGGCTGTCCAGGGTGGGTGCCAGCGCGAGGAGTAGGACTTGGTCGTCAAAGACCGAGAGGCCGAAACGGCGCCGCAACCGCAGCAGACTGGGCAGCGCTTCCTCGTCAGGGTCTTGCTCCCAGGCCGCGTCGAGGGCGGCACACTGTTCCAAGTAGCGCCGCACGAGATCCGACAGATCGCTCTCCAAGCCGATGGCTTGAATCTCCACGATGTGAGCATCCAAAGCCTGGAGGCGGCCCTCGAGATAGCTCCATGACAGGGTGGCGCGATCATTCTCGGTTTGCATGGGCCTTCACCCCTTTGAAGTCTCAGGTCTCGTCGTGACACACGTGCGCCGCGCCTGGGCTGGGCGCCACCACCTCGATCCAGCGCCCCTCATCATTGGCACAGCGCACGAGGGCCTGGCCCGCCGCGGGCACCGGCCCCAGCTCTCCGCTCTCCAGACCCAGGAGTGAGGCCTGCTGCAACGCGCCCCAGGCGAGGGTGTCGAAAAGTAGCCCACCACAACCCACCAGGCGCACAGCGCCGCCTGAACAGGCGATCTCCCCGGCGTTCAACGTCACGACCAAGCGCTGTGCCGCATCGACTTCGCCATCCAGCGCGGCCAAGGGGAGCCAACCCACGAGCCCCTCGTCCCAGACCTCGAGCCACAAATTGGCCAAGGTACCTGCCGGCGCGTAGACCTCGACGAAGGGCCCATCCTGCTCCGAACCGCAAAAGACCTCATCGATGAAAACAGTGCCGAGCCCTTCGCTGTGGCAGTCTTGGCACTGGGCCCGCTGCCCCGAATCCCCGTTCTCGGCTCGCGGCGAGGGCTGGCCGAGGAGAAAGTCGTCCTGATAAACGGCGGCGGCTCCGATGGCCGCACTGGGGCAGCGGCCAACGCTGAAGCCATCCACCGGCAGGGGCGCCGGCAGAGGGTCTCCCGTGACGCGGCCAAAACGCAAGTAATCCTGGGCTAAACCCTGACAATCGAGTAGCTCCATGCTGCCGCCTTCCCCGACGCCATCCAGCCACACATTGAGGTCACTGATGGCCCCCATTTCGGCGCTCAGCCCGGCCAGCCAAAGGCCCTGTGCATCGACCCTCCCTACCAGCGTCGCCGAAAAGATGCGCCTCTCCTGGGCATCGGCGACGCGCAGGAGATATCCTGTGAGGTCAGCCCCCGCGCTGCCACGCAGCTCGACGAACGCACCTTGGTCATCACGGGTCAGGGCCACTTCATTGATCATCGCAGGTGAGGGCACACAGCTCACCTCAGGTGCAGCGCCAGGCATCACCAGGATCTGGCCGGTGCTCGGGACACAGCGCCTCTCTATACACATCTCATCGACCTTGCAGCGACAGGTCGTGATCGGTGCGTAGGTGGTGTCCTCACCACAGCCCCCTGCGAGCCCTGCCATGCTCAGAAATACCACAACAATGACGAGATACTTGGCCAAACTTTGCATCATCCACCACCTGCAAACATTTCAAACGACGAGAGGCCACAACCGTCGGCGGTTGGGCCTCCTTAGATTCCTACGGCATGACCAACGTCCTGCCTAGCCTCACCATGGATCACGGACAGCCGCCCAGCACCAGCGCCGCGCCATTGGTACACCGACCAGCGGAGTAGCGGTTGGCAGGATCTCCAAGCTCGTTGTGCTTGATGAAGCTGCCCGTGAAGTCAGGCGAGCGCGTGTAGGAGCTGCGTTGCGTCTGATCGAGCCGTGGCACCTCGACCTCGTCGAGGGCTACACCAGCGCTCGTCTGGAGCCGCACCACATTGGTGGAGCCGTTGACCAAGCCAAGGTTCTTCTCCGAGGACAACAGGGCCGTCGTCCCCAGGTAATCGCAAGCCGGCGCTGGCGCCGGGTTCGTCGAGGCGCCCCGACCATAGATGATCATGCCGCGGCCTGCCGGGAGGCAGCCAGAGAAGACGTGCTTGGTGTCGCCGCCGACTTGGAGCTGCACCCCCGTGAGGAGGAGGTCCGCCGTGGTCGTGTTGACCACCTCGACGTACTCGTCGTGGTCCGCATGATAGGCACCCGAACAGTTGGTGTCATCCGTCGTCGCTGGCGCCGGGAAGACCTCGTTGACGCGGAAGTCACCGGCACCAGGCACGGTCGAGCAGGCCGGACCGACGCAGGTCTGGGTGCCTGAGTCACAGGTACCGCTCTGGCAATCCGTGTTCACCAAGCAATCATCGCCCAGGCCGCAGGGTCCGCACAGGGGGCCACCGCAATCGACGTCCGTCTCGTCGCCGTTCTTGATTTGGTCAAAGCAGGACGGCGGCGCGGCGCAGCCCTTGCTGAGGGCGGCGCCACTGACACAGCGCCCCACGGAATAGCGCTCCGCGACGATGGTGTTGTGCTGGACCCACTCACCGGTGAAGTCGGGGAAGCGGGTGTAGGAAGCGCGCGAGCTGTCCATGCTCGGCACGGTGACCTGGTCCAAGGTCGCTCCAGCCAACTCGAGGCGCACTTCATTGGCGGCAGTGTTGGTCATGGAGAAGGAAGATGATGCCACGACGGCCCGGGTGTCGCCGAGGTTGCACATGGCCGTCCCACCGCCGTAGATGACCATGCCGCGCTCAGGCGCCAAACATCCCGACAAGGTCGCCCGCACGGTCCCATTGACCCTCACCTCGACCCCATTGAGGAGCAGTGGCAGGTTGGAGTTGTTGACGATTTCGATGAACTCGTCGGCCGTGGCGCTGTAGGTGCCATCACAGTTGGTATCATCGCCGACCTGAAGCGCCGGGTGCACTTCGTTGATCCGCAAGACGCCTGACGCCGGTACGGTCTCACAGGCCGGCCCGGTGCAGCGCTTGGTCACGGGATCGCAGGTACCGCTCTGGCAGTCAGTGTTCTCCTCACATTTTTCTCCGGTCAAACAAGCCGGGCACACCCCGCCACCGCAGTCGACGTCCGTCTCAAAGCCATTCTGGATCCCATCGTTACAGGTAGGCGGCGCCGGGCAGCCTTTGGCCAGCGAGGCGCCGCTGACGCAGCGACCCGCAGAGTAGCGCTCTGGGACGATGCTGTCGTGGGCCACCCACTCACCGGTGAAGTCGGGGAAACGGGTGTAGGACGAGCGCGAGCTGTCCATGCTCGGCACGGCAACCGTATCCAACACGAGCGTCCCCCGCTCGAGGGAGACCACGTTCTGAGTGGTGTTGGTCATGGAGAAGGAAGCCGCCGACACCACCGCTCGGGTATCCCCAAGGCTGCAGTTGGCCGTCCCGCCACCGTAGATCACCATACCCCGATTGGGCGCCAGACACCCCGCCAGGGTCGTCTTGGAGACGCCGTTGATCTTGACTTGAACGTTGCTCAAGAGGAGGGACTTGTCGGTGTTGTTGACGATCTCCACGAATTCGTCTTGGAGGAAGTTGTAGGTCCCATCACAGTTGGTGTCGTCCCCGGTCGCGGGAGCCGGGTGCACCTCGTTCACCAGAAGTTCGCCTTCCACCGGCTCATCGGTACAGGCCATGCCGACGCAGACGTTCCCGTCACACTGACCACTGAGGCAATCGTTTGGAATCTCACAGTTCTGCCCGGTCTCACAGGGGGCACATGAGCCGCCACAGTCGACGTCGGTCTCATCGCCGTTCTGCACCCCATCATTGCAGCCAGGTGGTGGCGCACAGCCGAGGCGCAGCTCATCGCCGCTGGCACAGCGACCCACGGAGTAGCGTTCATCCGTGACGTCCGTGTGTTTCATGAAGGTATCGCCGACGAAATCGGGCACCCTGGTAAAAGAGACCCCAGACAGAGACGGCACAACGACGCCGTCGAGGAGATCACCGTTGCGCTCCAGCGTCACCTCAGTCCCCGTGTTGGCCAAGACCAAAGAGGCATCGGCCACCACGGCCAGGGTGCCCCCTAAGTTGCACTTGGCCTCTCCTCCCCCGTAGACCACCATCCCGCGCCCAGCAGGCAAGCAGCCTTGGAAGGTGTGTTTCAGGGCGCCTTTGACCCGCAACTCGACCCCATCCAGGCTCAGACTCTCCCCCGTCACGTTGACGATCTCGATGAACTCATCGTGGGTCGTCGAATAGATGCCATCACAGTTGGTGTCGTCCACGTTGGCCATGGGCGCCGAGTGCACCTCATTGACGCGGAGATCGCCTTCTTGGGGCACCACCTCACAGGCCGCGCCCACGCAGAGGTAGGTATCGGCGTCACATTGGCCGCTCTGGCAATCGCCCGGGAGTTCACACATCTTGCCTTGGCCGCAGGGCGGACACGAGCCACCACAGTCGACGTCGGTCTCGGTGCCGTTCTGGATGCCGTCGTTACAGCCGGGTGGCAAGGCACAGCCCTTGCGCAGGCCATCGCCACTGACACAGCGCCCCACGGAGAAGCGATCCTGGCTGACTTCGTTGTGTTTGAAGAAAACCTCCCCAGTGAAATCGGGGAAGCGGGTGTAGGACACCCCGGAGAGGGCCGGCACCTCGACGCGATCGATGGTCGCACCGCTCAAACGCAAGGACACTTCAGCGCCAGCGTTGGCGATCTGGAAGGCGCGCTGCGAGACCACCGCCTGGGTCGAGCCCAAGTTGCACATCGCCTGCCCGCCGCCATAGACCACGATCCCCCGCTCTGGCGGCAGACAACCGCTCAGGGTGTGCTTGACGTTCTCATTGACCCAAATCTCAACGCCACTGAGCAGCAACGACTCCGTGCCATTGTTGACGATTTCAATGAACTCGTCCTGGGTGGTGTTCATCGTTCCGTCGCAGTTGGTGTCGTCTTCTCCTGACTTGGGTGCCGAGTGCACTTCGTTGATGCGCAAGACCCCAATGCTGGGCACGGCTGAGCATGCCGTTCCCACGCAGATGCCCTGGGCGGTGTCACAGTCACCGCTCATACAGTCCGAGGCGGCGATGCATTTCTTGCCGCTGTCACAGGGCGCACAGGTCCCGCCACCACAATCGATGTCGGTCTCGTCGCCATTCTGGATACCATCATTGCAGCCCGATGGCGGCTTGCAGCCGAGCTTGAGCTCATCGCCACTGGCACACAAGCCAACGGAAAAGCGCTCGGGCACGATGTCCGAGTGACGTACCCAGTTACCCGTGAAGTCCGGACTCCGGGTATAGGAAGTCCCCGACAGCGATGGCGTCTCGACCATGTCCAGGATCTCCGTCCCGAGCACCAGGGCGACCCGGCCGCCGCTATTCGGCATCTGGAAAGAAGTCCGCGCCACGAAAGCGCGGGTCTCGCCGAAATCACACATCGCCGTGCCACCGCCGTAGACCACGATACCCCGGCCTGGCTCGATGCAGCCCGTCAGGGTGTGCTTCGAATTATCGCCAACCTGGATCTCCACCCCACGAACGGACAGCACGCGATCCGACGTGTTGACGATCTCGATGAACTCGTCATGGGTGGTGCTCATCGCCCCATCACAGTTGGTGTCATCGTCGGTCCGCGGCGCCGTGAGGATCTCATTCAGCACCAGATCCCCAATGGCCGGAATGTCGCCCTCGCAGGTCTCGTCGTCAAAAGCCTTGCACTGCTTCTTGACACAACGCTGACCCTCAGGGCAGTCGCGTGAGGTCCTACACTCCTCTTTCTCTTCGTCACAGGCACTACTCAACGCCAGCGCACAGGCCAGCCCCACCATGATTAAGACGTCAAGATATTTCCAACGCATCCCTTCCCTCATCAGTCACGGCCATTGCTTCCGCCCAGAACCCACCTCCACTCACGCCTCACCAGAGACCTGAGCCATTCATCCGCGTCGAGTCTAGCTGCCCCCGTTGCAAGATTCAATGCTGGCACCACCGCAGCCCCATTTCAATACCCGCAGCACCTGGGTCGCGCACCGCTGCAAGTCCCCGCGCGTCGCCGACAAGGCCACATCCAGCGACCTCGGCCCGGGCCCGATGGGAAAAACGGCGCACACCCCCTCCGCCAACAGCGCCTCCCCCCCAGCATCCTCGCCGCAGAACAGCACCAGCGGACGCGCCTGGCGCCGACAGAGCCGCGCCAAAGCCATCATCGCCTTCCCCGCGCCAGATTGGCCGTCCACCCGCCCTTCCCCGCCCCACACCCACGTCGCTCGCCGCACTCTCTCTTCTGCATCCACGCGGCGCAACACCTCGTCGGCACCGCTGACCAACGCTCCGTCCAGAAGCAGCGCTGCCGCCCCGAGCCCCCCCGCAGCGCCTCCCCCCGGCCGCTCACCCACGGACACCCCAGACTTCGCCTCCGCCAGGGCCGCAAAGCGCTCCAGGGCCGCCGTCGCCGCGCGCACCCCCACGTCATCCAAACCCTTCTGCGCCATGTAAAGAGCCGCACCGCCCGCGCCAAGGAGAGGGCTCTGCACATCGCACCACACCCGCAGGCTCACCCCACCCAAGCGCTGCCACGCCGGCGCCACATCCAAAGCGGCCAAGGACAGCAGCCCCGTCAAGCCTGGCGCGACGTCCCTCCCCGCGCAGTCCAGCGCCCGCGCCCCCAGGGCCTGCAAAAAACCCAAGCCCCCATCCACGGTTCGGCTCCCGCCCAAAGCCAAATGCACCACCCCCTGGCCCCCCAACAGGTCCACCGCCTGGGCCACCATCACCCCAACCCCAGCACTGCCAAAGCGCCACGGCTGAGCGCCCGGCACCTGCCAGCCCACGGCCTGAGCCGACTCCACCAAGACCTCTCCCGGCGCGAGTCCCACATCCGCCCGCAGCGGCGCACCGCAGGCATCCATGACGCCCAACACTTCGCGGCGCGCAAAGACAGCCTCCAGCACCCCCAGGCTCCCCTCACCGCCATCGGCCACCGGCATCAGGTCGATGTCACAGCCCGGCCAGGCCGCGCCCAGCCCAGCGGCCACCGCCGCGCACGCCTCATGTGCCGTTAGAGCTCCCTTGAAAGCGTCACAAGCGACGAGCATCCGCATGGGCACTCCCCCTGCGCCCTCCGAGGCAGCGCCATCGAAATCACTGGAGCTTGAGCATCACGGGCAAGTGATCCGATGCCTCGACGCCCGCGGCGGTGATGACCCGCGCCTCGACCGCCGAAAAATGGTCTGGCGAGTAGAAAATGTAATCCAAACGCCGCGTCGGCACGTCCGCCGGGAAAGTGAACGACGCCGGACCGCTCGCCCCGGGCAGCGCCTCGACCAAGCCCGCGATCTCCGCCAGCAGGTGCATGGTCCGATCACCGGCGAAATCGGCCTCGGGCTCATCGCTGAAGCCCGTGACCTGCGTCGCGTCCACGGGCAGCGCGTTGAAATCGCCGAGGACGATCAGCGGCAGGTCGCGATGGGTCGCGATGATCTCCCGCAGCGCTTTGGCCTGAGCCTCACGGGTCTCCCTATCGAAGGCTTCGAGGTGCACATTGATTACCACAATCCGGGACCACTGCTTGTCAGTCGCGGCGACGTCCTCGAGGATCACCACCTGGGCCAAACGATCGAGGTAGAAGGCGCGATAGTAAAACGGCGCAGCAGCCGGCTTCTGCAACACCACCCGCTGATGACTCACCACAGGCCAGCGACTCAAGACAGCCTGTCCCGAGAGCATCCGCCCAAAGTGCACCTTGGGTGGCCAGTAGGGAAAGGGCACATAGCGTTTGTCCCAGTTGACGGCCACCGCCGCGTGCGGCAACCCGAGCCCCTCCGCCAACAGCGCCACCTGATCCACATCATAGGAGCGCGCGGCGCCCAGATCGATCTCCTGCAAGGCCAGGATATCTGGCGCCAAGGATGCGAGCATGGCCACGGCAGCGCGGGCGTTCTCTTCATAGAATGTCGCTGCAGGGCGCAGGGGCAGGTTGTTCGTCATCCCCGACAAGTAGCCGATATTCCAGGTCACTACCGTGATCACTGGCGACGGTGCCACCTCTGGTGCCGGGTAGTGGCGGGTCTGAGTCAACGCCTCCGGCGCCAACAGCCCCCGGGACGCCCAAAAATAAAACCCGACGCTTGCCAGCGCGAGAACTAAAAACAGGGCACCGAGCCCGCAAAGTATCATGAGAATACTACGTCGCATGGCCTCCGCTGCCGCGACGGCGCCCATCCAGCTCGTCTGACTCTGGTGCCGTGCTCAACTGGGGTTTAGTCCGGGAGGTGCTCGCCATCCTTGTCGATGGCATAGCGGCTCAAGCCTTGGGTCGGCAGGGTCGATGTCAGACCATGGGCCACGGCAACCTCATCGAATTCCTGGAGCGCCTTGCGCATGATCTCCCGTTTCTTGCGGAAGGGCATGAAAGCCGACTTGAAACCATCCAGCACCAAGCGCCTGACGTCATCGAAGGTGAGATCGAAGGTGTTGACCGCCAGGGAGAATTCTTCCGTACAGGAGGTATCGGTCACCAGGCGGTTGTCCGTGTTCAAGGTCACTCTCAGCCCGTACTCCATGTAAGAGCGCAAGGGGTGCTCCTCGATGCTGTGGACCGCGCGGGTCTGCACGTTGCTCTTGAGGCAGACCTCGAGGGGGATCCGGTGATCGTTGAGGTAGTTCAGGAGATCACCATCTTCGCGCAGGCGGGTGCCGTGACCGATGCGGTGGGCGTTACAGTCGTGAATGGCCTGATGAATCGAGCGCGGGCCGTAAGCCTCACCGGCGTGCACCGTCGAGTTGACATTGTTCTTGCGCACCAATTGGAAGGCCTCAGCGTGGTCTTCCGCGGGGTTATTCCACTCGGCGCCGGCCAAATCGAAGGCCACCACACCTTTGTGCTTGAAGGCCACGGCGAGCTCAGCCAGGCGCAGAGAGGTCTGAGGCGTCATGTGTCGGATGCCGCAGACGATCTGACCACTCATGATCCCAAATTGCCGTTTGGCCTGGCGCAGACCTTCGGCCACGGATTCGATGATCACCGGCATGGGCAGGCCCAGGCGTTGGTGGAGAATGGGGCTATAGCGCACCTCGATGTAGCGGCAGTTTTCCTTGGAGGCGTCTTCGGCGAGCTCATAGGCGATGCGGCACAAAGCCTCCTCGTCCTGCATCACTTTCAGGGTGGTGTCGAAGACCCGCAGGTAGGCCTCCAGGTTCTCGTGAATGCCACCGATGTTGAGGACCTTCTTCAGCTTCTCGGGATCATCCGCCGGCAGCGGTACGCTGCGCTCCTCTGCCAATGCCATCAGGGTTTCGACCCGCAATGAGCCATCGAGGTGGACGTGGAGATCCGTCTTGGGAATCGCGTGGAGAAAGTCGTCACTAATTTTCATGTGTCATTCCTAGCAGTGCACTGGCACGGTACCCACGGTCCATGCGCGAAGGGTTCAAGGTAAACGAAAGGCGTCAACTGTAAGCGAGCCTTTTTTTCTGCCTGTCAGGCTATGACCAGCCGGCCACGGCGTCAAGTTCCCCGTCGCCCAGTCAGTTAAAGGTGCACCAGGCGCTACACCGGAAGAAGCGCGCACCGACCGGGACTTCGCCTGTGGCTTGGCAGGCGATCCTCAGCTCTCATCGACGCCCAGGGCCTTGGCACCTTCCAGCAGAGGTTCGGCCAGAATATTCTCCGACCACAAGGCAAACCGCGAGACCGGCTGGGCGTGGAGACGCACCTCGGCCCGGCTGCTCCCGCCAGCGGAGGCAGCCAAGGCGAGGTGATCGGGCGAACGGACTTCCACCCGATGCATAGGAATCTCTGCCACGAGGTAACGGGACAGGGGCTGCAAGTCGGCCCGCGAAAACGCGAGCCCTTCCTGCGGCGAGAGGAGGGCATAGACGAAGCTCTCGTTGAGGCGGAGTTGGGCCTGGAGGTGTGCAAAGGGCACAGGCGGCGCGAGGTAAGTCCCGACAGGCATGAACACCTGAGGATAGGCCTGGTAGAGCCCCAAGCCAAAGGGGATCCACTCCACGCCTCGCTCGGCCACGACCAAAACCCCTTCACTGGTGTAGGCCGCCAGGTAGTCGGCAAAGGCGGCGCTGGGCAGGCTGAACACCAGACGCTTCAGCCAGGTCAACTCCCGCACCTCCCGCAACAACACCGCCGTGACCTGCTCACCCGTGCTCGGCCGTTCCTGCATCTCGACCTGGTAATGGACGGCATCGCCGATGGCTTCGCCGCGAAAAGTAGCGGCCTTCTGCCCGACAATGGCTCTGGCGTCTGCGCCCCCCATCAGCCCGTGGGCCACAGGCTCCATGGGCAAGTGAAAGACCTGGGCCTCGAGGTGAGCGATGTCCACGAAGACAGGCGCACCATCGACCACATCGACGCGATCCCGGCTCCCGGAAAAGAAATACAGACGCTCTCGCAAAAAAACGGCGCTGCAGTTCTCGAGCGTAAAGGGATGACGCCAACCGCGCTGCACAAAAATCTGCGCCGTGAGCTGTTGATAGATCTCGACCCCTGGCATGGCCCCAAAGAGCCCATTGAGCCGCTCGGGCATTTGGGCGACTTCAAAGAGCACGCGCTGCTCAGGACGTGAGAACTGGTCTTTGGGCAGAGCCACAATCTGGGCCACCTTGGCTGGCACCCGGCGCCGCCACAGAAAACGCTGTACCGCCTGCCGCAAGCCCATGGGAACGGAGAGCACCGCGTGGGCGCTGCTCGGCGCATCGTTGCGCATCAAGGAGAGTTCCAACACGACGGAGGCGAAGTTCATCTCCCCGGCCACGGCAAAACGCATCGTACCGCTGTGGGTATAGAGCAAGACCTCTTGCTCGCGGGCCACCTCCAGACGCTGCGCGTCGTAACCCAGCGGGCCCTGTCGATCCCGATAATGCACGAAGTGCGGCCATGCCCCCGTGTAAACCTCTCCCTTCAGCAGGCGCGCAATCTGGGCCAGGCGGTCGATGAGGTAGGCGTTGTGAACGGGCACGTCCAAGACCAAGTCCACGCCGCCGATGGGATTGCGCACCCGCAGAATGCGCAAGGTAGCAATCAAGCCATCGAGGTTTTGCTCCTGGGAGAGGGCCGCAAAAAAACGGGCCAACTGGGGCAAGATGCTCAGCCGCACCAACGCCCGCTCACCCACGACGAAACCGCGGGCATCTGGGCGCAAAGTGGGGACCTTGAAATGCTCTTGATGACTGACGACCTGCACTATCATTAGGGCAACCGAGCTGAAAAGTGGCGCAGTGGAAGCAGCCCTCAGGCCTGACCTCGTCTCACCCATCTTGAGGGCGCGGCGCGCGCCCTGTCAACCCAACGCTTTGAGCCGCCGTGAGGCGCCTCGGCATGGGCGCAGCGGCACAAGCCCAGCCCAACGCCACGGAAGCGTGCATTTTCCTTGCGTGCGCCCACCCTGCCTGTGCACAATCAATGATGCACGCGTCAGCATGATGTCTCGCACCCGACCTCTGAAAAGCGACGCCCCCCCCAACTCAACCGTGAGCCCGACCGCCATGACCCACCGCGCCAGCCCCAGCCATGCCGCCTTCGTCGCGCACCTTCTCTGCACGCTAATTCTCGTCGCCTCAGGTTGCGACAACACCTCCAGCCCCCCCCCCGTCGTGCGAGGCTTGTCCCGCGGACCACACTTGCGTGAATGGCGTCTGTGAACCTGATGACGCCGTTGCAGGAGAGACCGACGTCGAGCCGAGTGATCCCTGCGCCGATGTCCATTGCGAAGGCGATCTGCAGTGCTGCAACGGCAATTGCTGCGCTGCCGCAGCCTGCTGCGACGGTTACTGTGTCGAGCTGGCCGACGATCCCCACCACTGCGGTGCCTGCGAAAGGCGCTGTGGTGCACGCGAAATCTGCGTCGCCAGCACCTGTGTCTGCAATGCCCCCTTCGCCACCTGTGACCCCGAAAGCCATTGCGCCACCGATCTGCTCAGCGATGCCCAACACTGTGGTCGCTGCAATGTGGGCTGTCCCGAAGGTACGGTATGTGAAGGGGGGCAGTGTGGCTGCCCCACGGGCTTCGCGCAATGCGCCGGCTCACCGCCCTGCGCCGTCGATCTGCGCAGCAACAACCTCCACTGTGGCATCTGTGATCATGCCTGCGCCGACACCTGTGTGGACGGGCGCTGTCTCTGTGGTGCCGACCTCTGTGCCGACGACCAACAGTGCTGCTCGACGGGTTGGGCCATGGCCTGTGTCCCCTTCAACAGTCCACGCCACTGTGGCGCCTGCGGGGTGGCCTGTGGTGATGGCGAAGTCTGCCACCAAGGACAGTGCCGCTGCGGTGAACTCAGCGCCCAAGGAAGCGCCGTATGCAGTAGCGGTCAGATCTGTTGTGGAGGGAGCTGTATGTCCCCTGACGATCCGCGCTGCAGGTGCGGTGTGGCGCAGGAGGTCTGTACCCAAGGTGAGATCTGCTGCAGCGACACTTGTGTCAATATTTACAGCGACGACAGCCACTGCGGCGGCTGTGGTTTGAGCTGCCCAAGCGGCTTGCAGTGCCGCGACGGCGCCTGCCAGTGTCCCCTGAGCACTCCGAACCTATGCCAGACCAGCACGGGCTTGGTCTGTGTCGCCCTGTCAGCCGACGCCAACCACTGTGGGACCTGCAACAACGACTGCAGCCAGCACGAACACGTCGCTGCAGCGGGCTGTAACCAGGGCAGATGTCTTTACACCTGCGCGACGGGCTTCGCCGATTGTGACCTCGCGGTGCCCGGCTGCGAGAGCGCCCTCGACGCACCGCAGCATTGTGGTGCCTGCGCCAACGACTGCTTTGGGCCCAATGTCCTCAACGCCGGCTGCGACGCCGGACAGTGCCAGATCCTCACCTGTCAACCCGGCACCTATGACTGTGACGAGATCGCCGCCAACGGTTGTGAGTCTCTGCAGGCCTGTCGCAGTCGGGCCGGGCTCGTCGCCCTCTACACCTTCGACACCCCAGGTGGCGTCGTCACGGATCAGGCCGCGCATCTGTCGCCCCCCCCACACCTGGACATCGTCAGCCCCGAGCCGCATTGGCTGATCTGGCAACAGCCCAACGGACTTCTGATCGATCGCAACGAGGACAAACCAGAACGCGCAGTTTATCTCCTCAATGCTCAGGCCGCCTCGCTGCGCCAAGCGCTCACGGCCACGGACGCCTTCAGCGTCGAGATCTGGATCCGCCCAGAGGACGCGAATTTCCGGACCGGCACGCTCTTGCTCTTTGGCCACACCACGACGCCGCATCTCGAAGTGCGGCGCGAGAACGGCGCGCTGCGTGTCACCCTCGACACCGCCAACGGCACCATCGATCGCCCTGGCATTGCGAGCCTACCGCGAGGCAAAATCACCCACGTCGTCTTCACCTATGACGCCTCTGCCCAGAGCATCGCCGCCTACATCGACGGCCAGCGCATACTCAACGCCAACGCCAGCGGCGGCCTCTCCACTTGGTCCGGCAACACCCTCCAATTGGCCAACGCCCTGGACTTTCGCAGGGGTTACCGCGGTGCCTACTATGGCGTCGCCATTTACAATCGCGCCCTCAATCAGCAAGAGGTCAGGAACCACCGCGACGCTGGGCCTCACTTCAGCTTCTAACTCAGGTCCGGGCACCATGCCGGCGCGCCACGCGCTCGGCCACCTCACGCAAGACCCCGTTGGCCTGTTCCTGACTCAGACCAATCTCGAGGGCGGCGCGAATCAAAAATAAGCGCTCATTTTCGCTCAGTTGCTGATCTGCGAGGGCCACCTCCACCATGTCCTCCAGGTTGCGAATGCGCGTCGACAAGCGCGGCAAGCCGGCCCATTCGAGCTGGGGCTCCCCCAGCTCGTTGCGCACCGACTGCAACTCCTGCGGGCTCGCCCCGATCTCGGCGCTGACCCGCTCCAACACGGCCACCTCGCGCGGGTGAATCGCGCCATCAGCGCGGGCCAAGACGATGAGGTTACGTAAATACTGACGCGTGTCTTCCATGCTTTGCTTCCCAGAGAAGAGGCGCATCGAGGCACCTCGTAGGCGTGCACGTCCACCGCTACCCACAGCCGTCAAATTACGCGGCTCGTGGCGCGGCAACAAGCCTCTTCCACCACCTATCCACATTTGCCCGAGATGGAGCGATTATTGCCTGGCAGGGGACGCGCGCGCGCCAGCGTCCTGATACCACCTCCCTTGGGCGGGCGCCCCCCCCCCACCAAACCCAAGCACCACCCATGCACCAACGCGCCCTTTTCCTTTTTCTGTTGACCCCTATGCTCACCCAATGCAGCGACGCCCCCCCGGACACACCCTCAGAAATCCGGGACACCTCCGACGAGGTTGCGAACGGCTTCGACGATCACACCTCGCCCCAGCTCGTCGATGAAGCGGCCTTTTTCGCGTACGCCGCCCAGGGCGATGGACTCGCCACGGTCAAATTCGTCCTTCTGGATTTTGCTGGCGCGGCGCCACAGCTTCGCTTCTATGACAGTGCCTTTTATCTTTTCCACGACGAATGGTACTGGTTCCGTCTGCTCAACGGCCACACCATCCTCGGCCTCGACGTGGCGCCCGTGGCGCACCTGGTGTTCTCGACCATTCAGGAAATCATCCTTTGGGCCCAGACGCAATCTACCCTACCCCTGGACCTCACCTTCGTCAGCGACGGTCGTCTCTATTCCCCCAACTTTTACCAGCTCGCCTTGCGCCGCCCCCGCAGCCTAGGCGCCGGCACCTTGATTTACGCGCCTGGCCACGACAGCCGCCCCCCCTATTGGTTCTTCGAGCTCGAATACTCAGATGCGGTCAAGCACAGCGAGCTGGTCGTCTTCTTTGACGTGCTGCGGTCCAATCTCCCCGAGAGTATCGGCGCCGATCTCCGCTGGATCGTCCGCTCCCCGGTGCAAGAAGGGCTCGCTCAGGAAATGGAAGCCCAATCGATGCGCTACCACACTCAGATCCTTCGCTATGGCGACCTCGTCATCCCCGGCGAGGTGCAGGTGTACAACGAGGGGCTCAAGGCTGGGAGAATGCGCAAGGTCGCAGCAGGCGATGCAGGCCTTGGGAGCACTCGCGCCACGGATGTTTTGCTCATGGCCGACGTCCCCGATTGGCTGCCACCGGCCACGGCGCTGCTCACCGCCATCCCCCAGACGCCCCTCGCCCACCTCAACATCCTCGCGCGCAACCGAGGTATTCCCAACGCCTACCTGGGAGGCCTCTTCGAGCACCCCGATTACGATCAGCTCGCCCGCGTTCAGGCCCCAGTCATCGTCCGCGCCCTCTCTCCGGACACCCTCAACGTGGTGGCCATGACTGAGGCCGAGTACCGCGACTACCTTGCCTTTGGCACGAAGCGTCCCATCGCCTTGGCAGCGGTAGATCCCGCAGCGCTGCCCTACACCTACGCCTTGGAGACTTTGGACCCAACGGCGCATGACGCTCTTCGTCCTATCATTGGTGGCAAAGCGAGTGGATTTCTGGCGCTCATGGCCACAGGCGGTGTCAGCTATCCCGAGGCACCATTGGTCATCACCGTGCGGGCTTACATGGAGCACCTCGCCCAGCTCGACACGGAGCTGAGCGCCATGTTGGCCGACGCCGATTTTCGCACATCTCCTGCGATCCAGCGACTTCTCCTCGATGGCCTCGACGCTTACGACGCCCATCACCGCACGGAAGCAGACCGCGCGGCCAAAATCGCCTTTTACGAGAAGCACCCGGCGCACACCCCCATAGGCCGCATCTTGGCGGCCAGTGGTTTCCAGAAGCTGTTGCTGCAGCAGGCCATCGCCCCGAGCACCCTGGACCACCTGCGAGAGCAACTCACGGCGCGCTTTGGCCATTATGCACCGACGCAGGGGCTGCGTTTTCGTTCCTCTGCGAGCATCGAGGACATTGAGGGTTTCAACGGCGCGGGCCTCTATCGCTCGAACACGGGCTATCTGGAAGTCCAGGCCTTGCCGGCCGCGGACCGGCACCGCACCATCGCGCGTGCCATCGCGCGCACTTGGGCCTCCTATTGGAGCTACACCGCCTTCACCGAGCGCCGCCTCGAGGGCGTCGATCATCGGCGAGGCAACATGGCCATTTTGGTGCACGCCCGTTTTGACGACGCCTTGGAGTTGGCCAACGGGGTCTCGACCTTCTCCGTGTTGCCGGCCTACGCCGCAGATGCAGCACAGATGACGCTCAATCTCCAGCACGGTTCAGAAGACGTGGCCAATCCGACGCCTGGCAGCGGACATCTGCCAGAGATTGTTCACCTCACGCAGCCGCGCAGCGGCCCCCTGCGCATCGCGCGGCACTCCTATTCGACGCTCAGCCCCGGTGCCGCCCTCCTCTCGGATGCAGAGCTCGCGGCGCTCTTCTCTCAGGCCTACGCCGTCACGACCTATTGGCTGGAGCGCAGCAACGCTGCGTTGCCACCTGAGCAGCGCGCCCTATCGCTGACCCTCGACCTCGAGACGCGCAAAGTGGCAGCGAATTGGCCAGCCGATGGCAGCCCTCGCCCTGAGCGCGTGCTTTTGAAGCAGGCGCGCACCCTCGAGCCGGGGCTCCGCGCCATTCCCGAGACCTTGCTCGGCTTCCCCTTCCCCCGTGACATCCTCTCCCGGGCCCAGCAAGTGCAACGCTGGGTCTGCACCTCGCCGCACTTCACCTTTTCTACCGTCGAAGCGACCACCCAAACCCACAGCGCGCCTCAGCTCGGATTCGAGCGCTGGCCTTTTGCCGCCTACTTCACCCTCGACTTTCACACCGAGATGCCTGCCCTCGGTATAGGGCAGGGGCACCGGCTCAGCCTGTCACACCTGGCGTTCACGCAAGACCGCGACGCCATGCAGGCGGGAGCTGCCTGGTCGTTGGGCCTGGCCCTCGCCCCGAGCGTCACCGAAGCAGCGCGATTGAACACCCTGTCCCTGCAAGTCGACGCCATCGAAAGCGGCCAAGGCGTGTACACTATCAGCGCGGCGAGTGGGCAAAGCAGCGGCGCCGTGCACTGTGAAGCGCAACTCTTGTATGCCTCACCGGAAGCCTTTCTCACGGCGCTGTTGCTGGCGCGCGGCCTGACGCCATGAGGGAGGATTCAAGCCTGGGCGATGACGCGGGCGTAGACGACGCGCTCGCCGCTGTCTTCGAGGAGGTAGCCGGGGACCAGGTCGATCTTGGCGCTGGTGAAGAGGCGCGTGGCCACTTCCCTCACTTCGTCGAGGGAAGAGCGATAGCGGCACCAATCATCGAGAAAGGGGAGACAGGGCTGCTCGCCCCCGGGACAGTCGGGGCCACATAACTCGATGACGTAGAGGGCCGTGCCCCCGGGCTTGAGCTGGCGGCGCAGATGCTCACACGCCTTCGCCATGTCGGGGAGATACTCCAGACATCCCAGGGCGATCACGGCATCGAAGCTATGTGGCGCAAAGGGCAAAGGCTGGGCAAAATCCAAGGGATAGAAAGGAATCCCTTGGCTGCGCTGGGCCGCCAGGCCACACATCTCCGGCGAGATATCGACGCCATGGGCTTCGGCGCCGCGCCCTTGGAGCCAGCGGCAGACCTCTCCCGTGCCGCAGCCGACGTCGAGGACGCGCCATGCAGACAGTGGCTTGTGGCCGAAGGCCTCCTCCACATGAGGGAATGGATCCCAGTCCAGCTCACGGCGCATGGACTCGTATTCATGCGCCAGTGCATCAAAAAGCAAGGCCGGTGATAGCGTCCTCATCCCTCCTCCTTTGCCAACGGCCTCGTGCCACCGACAGGGCGGAGTCATAGCACAGGGAGGGAGCCCCTCCAAGTCTCGTCACCGCGGGGGAAGCGCGGGGCTAGGCGCGGGTGAGTCGCCCTTGGCTCAGCCACTGGCGCGCTTCTTTGATTTCGTCGAAGAAGGAGATGGCTACGCGTTCTGCGATGGGCAGGGTCACGGCCATGACATCGGTGTGGTCGCGGAAGCGCTGCAACTGCATCCGGCAGATCACATGATCAGGACTGACGATGGCAAAGCGCCGTACCCCGTGCCGTCCGATTTCAGTCATCCAGTCGCCGAACCACCCGGTGTCATCCTGGCTGATGACGCTCGCCGAGCGCATGTCCATAAGCCAATCTTGGCCGCCGTGTTGCCGTTGGATTTCCAGACCGCGCCCCAACATCCAGCGGAGCTTCTCGCCGAGGACGAAACCAGACCAGACCAAATGCACGCAGCGCAAGGTCGGCTCCCAGGCGACATCGACCAAGACGTCATGCAGATTGGCAGGCGTGCGCTGCGGCAGGGGGGTACGCAGGGGCGTCGGTCCGCGTCCAGCAAGGGCCTGGGGCTCTTGGCTCTGCAAGGTGTGGCTCCGCTCGCGCTTCCACCGCTCGACGTTTTCCCTAAGGAAGTCTGTCTGGTCACCTTGCACTTGGGCAATAGGGATGACGGAGCTGTTGAGGACGGCCTCGGCGGTCTGGACGACTCGCGAAGACTGAGACTCGGTGAAGCCTGGGCTGGTATCGCGCTCATCGAGGCGCGCGAAAGATCCTGAGGCATCACTCCCACGCCGTTCACGCGACTTCAGCCCTTCTTGGGAGAGGGTCGAGGTCTCTCTGAGATTCCTGAACTGCCCGGTGACGCTCGACTCGAAGCCGCTGTCGTTGGGGTCTGGGAGGTTGAGCTCTTCCAGCAAGAGGCGCTGCTTCTGAGCCAGGCAGCGCTCGATGATTTCCGTGAGGAGCCCGAGCCCCATGGTATAGGCGGCGCGATCTTCTGGGCGCAAGGACGGCGCCCGCAGCTTGATGAAGCGCTCCAGATCGACCCTTTGCCAAGTCTCGGCCGGGGTGCCCATGAAGACCGCCACTTCGCGCAACACCCGCATCCCTGTGCGTCTCTGTGCTTCAGGCAGACCCAACAGCTCCAATCGTTCACCAAAGGTGGTTGTAAGGTTCACAGTTGAAGTCATGTTGACCGCACTCACTCTGCTCGGTCCGTGCTCGGCTCGAAAAGCCATGGCTGCCTCGCTACCAAATAATGCTTGCCAACACAAGGGCTCGCCCAACCCGATTTTCCAACCACCCACGCCCAACTTTGCAGTCTGCGTCTGGGGCTCACGAGCACCAACAGGATGTTTTTGGAAGGTGGAAAGCTCCGAGCTTTTACGTTGGGTATCCTGTTCGAAGTGACAAGCCTCTGTCAAGATCTATTTCATGCATTCGCCGGAGACGCAGCCACCTTTTCAGTTCCAGACGCGAGGACGTCGAAGCCCAGGGTCGCCAGCAATCGCACCACCGTCATCAGAGGGAGGCCCTCGATGCCCGTGGGGTCTTCCCCGGCGATGGATTCGAAGAGCGCCACCCCTAAGGATTCGACTTTGAAGGACCCTGCGCAATCCAGGGGCAGATCCTGATCGACATAGAAAGCCGCTTGCGCCGGCGTGAGGGCGCGAAAGTGCAGACGATGGGTGACCAACTCCGAGACGCTGCGCCCAAGGGCTGCGTCGAACACGCAAACGGCCGTCAGCAGGAGGTGCTGACCTCCGGCCAAGGCCATGAGTTGGGCCACGGCAGCATCGCGGGTATGGGGCTTACCCAGGAGTGTGTCACCCAGAGCCACCCCTTGATCACTCCCGATAATCAACGCATCGGGAAAGCTATCTTGCACGCTGTGCGCTTTGGCCGCAGCAAAACGCATCACTTGTTCGGCCGGCGTCAAGCCGGGGGTGGGTACCTCTGTATAGGGCGGCGCCACGGCGAGGACAGGCACCCCCAAGCGGTCCAGGAGACGCCGCCGGTAGGGGCTGGTCGAGGCGAGGACGAGAGGCTTGCGCATAAAGTTCCTTGGGCAGGTGCTCAGAGGCGTTCCCTCAGCCATTGTGCCACAGCCGCGGCGAAGGCACAGCGTTCTAGATGGGTCAGATGGTGGTGGGCTCCGGCGAAGGTCAGGCGGCGCGGTCGCTGCCAGTGTTCCCACAAGGGGCGCGCCAGTGGCTCGGGGACGACGGCATCGGCTGACCACCGCACCATAAGGCGGCGATCCCACGCGGGCAAGGGCTGAAAGTTCAGGGGCGAATGCCAGCCCCAGGCGCTGCGGATGAGGGTAGGGTCGTAGCCACAGGCGCGCAAGCGCGCACCGCCCTTTGCACCTGCCATGTCCAAGAGCGCCTCGGCCAGAGAAGCCGGTGTCGCCACGGGTACGACCAAGCTCAGGGCAGGTTCGCAAGCGGCGACCAGGGCGCTGAGGTAGCCCCCGAGGCTGGTGCCGAGGAGGGCCACGGGACTTCCCTGGGCGGCCAGTGCCTGCACGATGCCCCGCAGCTCGGCCACACATTGGCAGAGCGTGGCGTTGGTCAGCGCCAGATCGAGAGAAGGGAAGAGGGCGCCACTCATCGGTGCCTGTCGCGGACAGCGCTCGGCGTGGAAGGGCAGGACATAGGTGTAGACGTCCATGTTCGCCTCAGCCCCGAGCTGGCGCAGGGCGAATTCACGGGAGGTCCAGAAGTGGGCGCCCGTCCCCCAGCCATGCACCACGATGAGTGCCCCCTTGGCTGTCCTGGGAGCTCGCCGCAGAGCGTAGAGGTGGACCTCCTGCACCCGCTCGAAGCGCGCGAGCCGGCTGCGCGTTTCTGGGTCCAGCATCTCGTAGGTGCTCGGCCAATGCAGATGTGCCTCACGTCGTCCCCCGAGGAGGGCGTCGAGATCGGGTGGCTGGCATGGCGCGATGGCGAAGAGATCCACGGCAGCGCTCGCCAAGGCCTGGTCGCGCTCTTGGGCTGAGATGGGGCGGCAGGTCGCGGTGAAGTACCACCGCGCGACCTGCTGCGCCGCACGATCCACGCGGGCGAGCCATGGTTCAAGCCTGGTGTGCCAGTGGGTCATGGTCATCTCCTCTCCCTCTGTCGATGCCGCCCCAACGCCCCCTCAGCGCCGCTCATAGCGATTTCGCTGGCCGAGCGCAAGCCCACGGCAGCTCCCCGACGCGCCAGACCTCGCACTTCAGCAGCGCCTCCCTCAGCCACAACTACCCCAAGACATTGACGCCTTCGCCAAGCTGCCGTAGCCTTGCCCCCATGCAGATCCGAGTACCTTTCGCAGTCTGCAGCCTGGGCAACGCGTCTCGTACCAGCCGTCTTCATCATCGCGATGACTCACCACCAACGGGTTAGGGGCCATGATCGTCACTTGTGAACGTTGCGAACAGCGCTACCGAATTCGCGCCGAGAAACTCCCGCCACAAGGTGGAAAGATACGTTGCCCCACATGTCGTCATGTCTTCGTCGTCCGCCCAGGTGGCGAGACTTCAGACTGGAATGATGGCGACAACCTCGGCGAGAGTATCGCTGGCGTCCCGGCGGTGCCCCCGCCCGCAGCGAAGGCCGCCCCTCAGCCGGCGGTGCAATCGGCTCCCGCGGAAGCGATGGCCCCCCCCAAGGCCACGCCCGCCCCAGCGAAGGTGGAAACCAAGAGCGCCACTACGGGAGACGAGGCCGAGACGTGGAAGCTGCGCGTCGCGGGTTTGACCTACGCTTTTCAAGGGCTGGAGACTTTGCAAGCCTGGTTGAGCGCGCGGGACAACGTCCAGAACATCAAGATCGCCAAAGAAGGTGATGAGTGGCATGAGCTCGGGGATTATCCCGAGGTGCTGACGCCGGCCCTGCTGGCCAAGTTCTTCCCCTTGGGCTACGTGCCCACCAGCGCCGACGCCGAGGCCAAAGCCAAGAACGAAGAGGGCAGCCCCAACGACAGCGCAGAGCGCAAGCCAACGCCAGAGCCCCGCAAGTCGCCTAAGGCCAACAAAGGCAAGTCAGTGGCGCGTGAGCGGGCCGTGGGACGGCGGCCGCCGCCGCAGGTCAAACCCAAGATCATTACGGATCGCGGCAAGAACATGCTCATCGCCATGGGCTTGCTCTTGGCCCTCTGCGCCGTGGCTCACCTGACTGGTTTCATAGACTTCACCGTCCTGCTCCCCTTCGGCAAGCCCGTGAAGTCGGAGATACCCACGCTCGAGGCGATCAGCCCGCAGCAGGCCGAGATCCCGCCCCCCCAGGACCCAGAACAGCCCCTCATCCCCTACGCGGTCGACCCCTTGCCACCTGAGATCGAGATCGACGAGGCCGCCCTCGCCGCTGAAGCAGAACAACAAATCGAGGCGGAGTTCCAAGAGAAACTCCAAGAGGGGCAGCGCATGGTCACGGACAAACGCTGGCCTGAAGCGCGCGCCTACCTCGAGCCCCTGCTGGCCATCCGCCCCGACAACATAGAGCTGCACGAAGCACTTCTGCAGGTTTACCGCGGTCTGTCCTTGAAGGCAGAGATCGAACAAACGCGTCAGCGCATCGCTGCCATCAAGAAAGCCAACCCCTGACATGCGCTTCACGCCTCAGTCCCGGTGACCTTCATGGAGGTTCGCTGCCCAAGTTGTCACACCCGGCACCAGCTCTCAGCCGACTTGGCCCGCGACGGCGCGGATCTCCGTTGCACTAAGTGCCAGCGTTTGCTGCGGGTGCAGGTCGCAGAACCTGCGGTGCAGCCATGGCTCATCCGCTCCTACCAGACCAAAGAAGTGCGTGAAATCGACGGCCTCCTGACGCTGCAGCGATGGATCGTCGAGCGCAAGGTTTCGGAATTCGACGAAATTTCACGCACTGGCGCCAAGTGGAAACCCCTGGGTGCCATTGGTGAGCTCTCCACCTTCTTTGCCGTGGTCAAGCAAGTAGAGAGCGTCGAGGTGCCCACCAAAGTGACTTCCCGCGCCGAGGCCAGGCTCGAGCCCACCCAACCGGGTCGCGGACAGCGGCTGGCGCCCATGCCCGCGGCGATGAACTCAGAAGCGACGGTCAAGGCCAACCGCTATACTTTGCTCGCCAAAGGACCGGCAGACTTCGCCACCTTCGACGCCGATGCCCCTGACTACGCCGAGAGCCTGACGGACGCCCTCTTGGCCAACCTCAACAGCGTGGCAGGGGGTCCACAACACCACGAAACCCTCACCACCGAGCCAGCAGACCTCATCTCTCTGGAGGTGGAGGCCGTCGAGGCCTCGGTCAAGGTCAGCGCCCCAGCGCTTGGGGTCTACGCCTACCCTTCGGAGGAGTTCACCCTCGACTCGCTGGACATGGTCTCCCTGGACGAGGTCTCAGTCGACCAGGTGCTCGCTCAGCCGCAGGAGAAGCCCGAGCTCACCGCCCCACCTGCACCCACGCCTGCGGCACCGGCACCAGCACCGGCACCGGCACCGTTACCGAGGCCCTACCGTCCGCCACGGACGCGCAACTGGATGAGTCAAGCGGCGATCCTCATCTTAGCCCTCGCCCTGGTCGCCGGTGCGTTCTTATGGGCGCATTTTCACCGCCAGAGGCCAGATTCAGAGGAGGCGCCCTCTCCTCCGGCAGCGCCTGCGCCGAGCCCCGACGTGGCGCCACAAGAGGCCGCTGCGGATCAGGACTCGCAGCCAGCCACACCTGCTGACGTCCGTCCCCTTCTCGCAACACCCGAGCCTCGGCTCTTGGCGCAAGCCAGCAGCCTCGGCTCCGCCGGTTTGTTCTTCTTGGTGCTCCACCCGCGCGTCGAAGAGGAAGCACCTGTCTTCGATGGCGAAGTGGTCTTACGTGAAGCCGAACGCGCCCGCACTCGGGGGCGCTGTAGCGCCGCCATCGAGGGCTACCAGGCCATCCTCGCCAGGGAGCCGAAGCACGCGCGGGCCTTGGGTGGTCTTGGTTGGTGCGAGCTTTCCGAGGGTCGCGCCCGCAACGCCCTCGCTCATTTCGAACGCGCCATCGACGCCTGGTCGGGCTATGAGAGCGCCTACATCGGCATCGCCAAGGCCCATGAAGCGGCCGGTGACCCCCGCGCAGCGCTCAGAGCTTACGAGCGCTACCTGGATCGTTTCCCTGTCGGTGGCGAGTCCTCTATTGCGCAGGCGCAGGCGAAGCGTTTGCGCATCTCCCTGGGGGATGAGCGTCCGGCAGTGGCGGAGGAGCGGATCATCATCCTCCAACCCTGAGGCTCGACCTTCAGGGTTTCTTGCGGCTGGCAGGTAGGCGTTGTGTGGGGTGTTCGGCCTCGCTGCGCATCTCGTCGAAGAGGCTGTCATCGACCACGATAGTGCTCGTCTCTGAGGGCATCAGCAGGCTCTCATCGACCATCACCGAGGTCTCGGGCTGCTGTGGTCGGCGCGTCTTGATGACACCTTCACCGCTCATGGGTGAGGCGAGGCTCTTGGCAGCATCCGCCTTGGGATCGACGCGCAGCACGGGCATCTCGAGGATGGTGGGCTCGTATTCGCCCTCATCGAAGTCCTCTTCGAGGGCGTCGTCTGAGGTGAGCAAATTGACACCCTCCGAATCCGCCATCTCCTCGAGCCGTGGCGACGGAGGTGGATAGGTGCGCACCTCGGGCAGGGTGCGCGGCGACGGCGGGCCCGCAGCGGGTGCGGCCGCAGCGGGCGGGGGGGGCGGTGTCGGCGGCGCGAAGCCCAAGGGGCGAGTGCCGGCGGTGGGTCCTATGGACTGGGGCCTTCTGACAAAGGAACCCGGTGGCGGTGGCGCTGGTTCCGCCGCTGGCGGCCGCGGTGGTGCGGCTTCATGCGTCTCGGGTGCAGGGAAGACGTCGGAGCGGCTCCGCGTCCACGGTGGCGCAGCGGTCGGCGCACCAGGTTTGAGGCCGCGTTCGAGGTCATCGTTGAGAGGATCCACTGCGTCGATTGGGGCAGGGGGAGTGCCCGAACGCCCGCGCCTTCCGAGGGGCTGCGGTGGCATGGCCGTCTGCCGTCGCGGTGGTGGCGGCATCTCCAATCCTGTCGGCGGTACGCCTTGCCCCCGTGGCTTGCTGTTGCGCGGCATGCGCACGGAGTGCATGCGTTCGCTGGCAGGTGGTGCCAGGCCCTCGACGCGCGGGCTAGGTCCGGTCATTGGGGGCGGCGCGGCCATGCCACGCTGAGCGCGCGGAGGGGGTATGGCAGGGTGCACGCCCGAGTGGGCGAGGTTTTGGGGTGGCGCGGGTGGTACGAAGGCGCCCGTGTTCCAGCGACCGGGCACCTCGTCGCGGTCGCCCGCAGCTTCGACCTCGACGCAGACGACGGTGACGTTGTCTTTTCCGCCAGCGTGCAGGGCCAGTTTGATGAGCTGATTGCAGGCATCGGGCAGAGACGGCGCCGTCTTGAGGACCTCGCGGATGACGAAATCCTCGACCAGATCGCTCAATCCGTCAGAGCACATCATGTAGAGGTCGCCCGGCACCTTGTCGACTTCTTGCACCGAGACGTCGACGTAGTCCTTGAGGCCAATGGCGCGGAGGATGACATTTTTATTGGCAAATTTCTTTGCGTCTTCGGCCTTGACTTCCCCGATGGAGATCAAGTGGTTGAGCAGAGAGTGGTCGACGGTGAGCTGTGCCAGCTCGCCGGCGCGCAGGCGGTAGATGCGCGAATCCCCCACGTGGGCCAGGACCAGGGATTGCGGCGTGGTGAGGATGGCGGTGATGGTCGTCCCCATGCCTTCCATCGCGCGATCTTTGCAGCTTTGGATGAAGACCCGTTCGTTGGCGTACTTGATGGCGTTGACCAGGACGTTGGCTTCGAAGGAGTTGCCTGGTTCGCGTCCGTAGGGGAAGTCGAAGCCGGGCTGTTTGGCCATGGAACAGACGAACTCCGTGACGTGGGTCACGGTGAGGGTGCTGGCGACTTTGCCCGAGGCATGTCCGCCCATGCCATCGGCCACGACGTAGAGGCCATGGTCGGGCAACATGATGAAGTTATCTTCGTTTTCAGAGCGCTTCAGGCCAACATCAGTTTTGCCGGCACTTTTCAGCCGAATGGTCATGGAGCGCGCCCCCTAAGCGTCGGAAAACCCTTGATACCCCTAAGCGAAGCCATTCCCTTGCGTGCGCCTCCAGGTGCGCCTCGAGACCCTCTCCGGCTTTGGCAATGCGTGCCCAAAGCCAGGCGTGGCAGACTTAGAACTCCTGTTCGAACAAGACCTCCAGGGTGTAGTCGCTGCGCTCGGTCTGGGCAAAGATTTCCAGATAGTAGACCCCGGGATCGGCGCGGAAGGTTTGCTGCAGTCTCGGCTCGGCCTTGTGCTCGAGGCGCGAGATCTGCTCGCCCGTGGCGCGCCTGATGATGACGATTCCCTTGGCGGCGGCGTTGTCGAAGGAGATGACCACCTCGATGATGCCCTGGGTGGGCACCCGGAAGTACTTCCAGTCGGTCATATCGCCATCGACCCAACTGACGTTGTCGATGATGGTGCGGTTGAGGGGTATCTCCACCGCCCCCATGCGATCGCCGTCGGGTCCAGAGTTGCGGTTGGGATCTTTCTGCACGTTGCACGCGACGGAGAAGAGCAGCACCCACGCCATGACGAAGAAAAGCCTCATAACTTGCACCACCATCGACAAACCCCACATCCTTACGCTGTCGAACAGCCAACCAGGCACACCTGTCAAACACACCCAATCCAGGGTCAATATTCCTCGATCGCGACCACGGTGGGGGCAGATGACCACAACTTGCTGCGCATCTAGGCCCTATAGGGGCGACATCACACGCTCTTTCCGATAACACGCGCGTCATTTCCCGGTCAACCCTACCACAGTGAACGCCACGATGTGCCACGGCCAGCTTGGCCGGCCCTCTACTGGTGGGCCATGTTGCCCGCGCTTGGCTTCGCCTGAGCACCGGCGCCGGGTGGGCCGTCAGCCAGACGGCGTTCCAAGTTCAGGAAGCGCCAAGAATGCCGCACCCAAAATCCCCGCGTCACCCGGTAAGTGCGGCGTCAGCACGGTCACATCCCGCCAAATGACCTCGGCCACCCGCTCCGACAGACGCGCCACCAGACGCGCCCGCAGCACGGGACACCCTTCCAGCACCCCCCCACCCAACAGCAAAGCGCGCGGGTTCAGCGTCGCCAAGGCGGCGCTCAGCACGTCGGCGATCGCCGCCGCCACCTCGTCCCAGAGGGCCAAGGCGTAGCTCACGCCGGCATGCGCCGCCAGCTCGACTTCCACCGCACTCGGCGCCGTCTGCGGGCGCAAATACGCCTCCATTCCTGCAGCCAGACCCGCAGCCACATCGCGCGCCACCCGCTCCTCGATCGCGCGCCCGCCCGCCAAAGCCTCGACACAGCCAACCTGGCCACAGCCGCAAGACGCCGTCAGACCTGGCACTTTGGCGTGGCCCAGCTCCCCAGCGTTACCGCCATAGCCCGTCAACAGACGCCCTCGGTGTACCACTCCGGCCCCAATCCCTGTCCCAACATAGAGCGCCAGGACGTCGTCAAAGCCCCGTCCGGCCCCCTGCTGACACTCACCCCACACGATGGCGTTGAGATCGTTGGCCAGCACCACTCGGCGCACCGAGAGCGCCGCCTCCAACATGGCGGCAAATGGCACATCGCGCCAAAATAAATTCGGCGAATTCAGCACCACCCGTCCGTCACGACTGAGCTGGCCAGCGAAACCAATGCCGACGCCCTGGATCTCCTCGACGGGCACACCGCCGTCCGCACAACACGCCACCACCAAGCGCTCGACGACGCCTACAATCTCCTCGGGGGACGTCGCGCCGCGAATGCGCACCCGCCTGTCGGCGACCAAAGTGCCCCCATGACCGTCCCAGGCGACCAGCGCCGCGCGCGCATTGGTACCACCAATATCCATTCCCACCACATGACACGGACGCTCCATTTCACCTCCCACCCTTGGATGCTAGCCAACCACCAACGGTTGCGCCGCTGCAGAACGACTCGAAGCGCCGCTGAAACTAACAGGCCCAGCGCCCGGCGAGAAGGGTCACGGCCCCGCGAGGGTCGGCATGGGCCGGGTGAAGAAGAGCAGCGCTGCCTCCAGATCTCGCCGCAAGGGCGTCGGCGCCGACACCAGCAACACGCTCAGCTCACTCATGACATCACGACGCGCCTCTCTCGATGCCACAAAAAGAACCTCCAGCAAATCCCGTAGGATCAGTGCATCCGGGGCGAGCAAGATCCCCTCCCAGAGCACCTCATAGGCCTCGGTCGCCAGCGTAAAAGCATCCTCTGCCAGACCCGGCGTGTCGCTGCGGCGCGCCTCAGTGAGGAGCAAATCGGCCAAGGACAAGCGCGCCTCCACCATGGTCGGCGCCAGCCCCAGCGCCACCCGATAGGCGCGCCTGGCACTCGAGAAACGGCGCAAGCGACGAAAATAGTCGGCCCCACTCAACCAGGAAGCGACCCCTTCGCCACTCGCTTCGAGCACCGCGTTGAGGCGTCGGACCAAGATCTCTGCCGCCAACTGATCGACCGGGCCGAATTCGCCGCGCCAACCGGCACCCTGCTCCAACACCAGCAGCGCCGCACCAATGGCCCGCAACTCGTAGTGCGTCGCCGCATGCTGGCGACGCGAACGAAGAAAAGAGGCCCAGCGCAGGGCCACCTGCGGGTCCACAGCGCTCAGCACATCCAGGACGCTCTCGTCCAAAGCCAAGGGAAAGGTCACATCGGTCAGGTGCTCGGCCAAAGCCACCGCCACCTCGACCTCACCCACCACCAGACGCAGCAGCATCTCCAGCCGCAGGTAGCGCGCCGGCTCGGGGGACCACGCCATCTCGTCCGCCACCCACGTCAGGAGATCCGCCGCCAGCCCCGTGGCGAGGACCGTGCGCATGAAGGGGCGACACACCTCGCGCAAGATCTCCGCATCGTCCGTCGCCAACATGAGCTGGGTCCAGGTCTGGAGGCGCTCATCGACGCCGAGCGCCCCGTCCCCTTGCGCCATCAGCAACCGCACTTCCATCTCCTGGAGCGAGAGCACCGTGCTGTCCTGCAACAGTCGCTGCGCCAGCTCCAGGCGTCGCGCCTCGACCAAACGACGCGTCAAGGCCAACAACACCTCACGTGTCAACGACGGGCCTTGACGCCACGCCTCCAGACGCGCGAGGAGCGCCTCCTCGTTGGGAAGCAGTACATCCAACAACGCCACGTAGAGGCTCTCTCGCTGCGGCTCTATGGCCAATGCGCGTTCGAGCAGGAGCGCGGCACGCTGCCGCGTGTCGCCACTCTCCCCCAGCTCGAGGTAGAGCTGCGCCAAGGACGCCAGGAGCACGGGGCTGCGAAAAGCGTCTTCGTAGGCGCGGACGATGGCATAGGCTTCAAACGGGGGAAGCGCCCCGCGCGCGCGTTCTCGCACCCAGCCCGAAAGGATCACCCAGCGCGTGGCCTCATCCTCGGCGTTCTCCACCCAGCGCTGGCTCAGCTCGGCAAAGCGCGCCGAGTCCCCCTGCGTCAAGAGCCAAGCCAGGTAGCGCTGCCGCTGCCCCAAATCTTCCCCATCATAGGCTTTGAAGTAGTACGCATAGGCATCCCCCGCCTCAACCACGCGGCCCAAATCATCCAGGGCACAGGCGCGCTCCCATTGGGCCCACTTCGCCTTGGGGCTCTTACTCAGGACCCCATCCAGGCGTTGTAAGAGCAGCTCGACTTGGCCCGCCCGGCGGTGGGCATCCACCAAGCCATCACGGGCCGCGGCGAAGAGCCAATGCCCAGCTTTGGTGTTGGCCATGAGCGCCTCGAAGGCCGCATAGGCCTCGTCGTAGCGCTGAAGACGCACCAGCGTCTGCGCCACCGACAGCTCAGCTCGGTAGCGCTCCGGGATATTCTTGTCCGCCAAGCGCCCTGCGGCGCGGTACTGCTCCAACGCAGCCTCGTAACGCCCTGCATCTTCGAGGAGCGCCGCCACTTCCCAACGCAAGTAGCGATCTCTGGGCGCGTCGGCGACCATCTCCAGGGTGGCGGTGAGCGCCTCGTCGCTGCGCCCCAAGTTGCGCAGCAATGCAGCCCGTTCCCGCTGCATTTCCCGCCGTTCTTGTCCCACCTCGGCCAGCTCGATGGCGCGGGCGTAGGTCGCCAACGCCGCCTCCGCCTGGCCAGCGTCGTGCTGAGTCTGGGCCAAGAGGCGCAACACGGCGTGGTCGTCGGGCCGCAGCCGGAGCACCTCTGAATAGAGATGCACCGCGCCAGCCCAGTCACCGCTCGCCGCCACCATGCGGGCCGTCACCAATGCCAGACGCGCGTCATCGGGGCTCTTGGCTTGCCTGCTCCTATAGCTCTCTACATGGGCCGTGAAGGTCCCCTGGAGCTTGGCCCGCTGAACCACTTGCTTGAAGGCGTAATCGTTCATGGGATCCGACTCGACGATCACGAAAAAGCGCGCCAAGATCTTCTCCTCGCGCTGCCCATCGCTGACCTCCCACGGCTCAGCCCACCCCGTGCCGCTGGCGGCCAGCCACAGCAAGAGCACCCCAAGCAGCGTCTTCCACCTCTGCCACTGCCTCATTGCCATGACGCGTCCCACCCCAACATTCCTGATAGCCACCAACGCAAGGTCAGCGACTCCCCGCGGCGCTGGTCACGCACCCCTGCCACCTCCCCCTGCGCCCGCATGTACAATCCATGCGTCAAAGGCAGCACTGCCCCCCATTCCATCCCGGCATAGAGCAGCGCCGTGTCCTCGCCGCGCCCGCGCGCCGCGAACCAGCGCAGCCCTCCCCAGGGCCGATCGAAGGCATCGGCCCACTGCATCCCTGCGCTCACCCGCTCCTCGACCAAGGCCCAGGCCCAACGCCCATCGGGATTCGCCCCATAACTCGCCGAAACCTCACCAACCCATCCATCCTGCCACCGCGCCTGACGATGCCGGTAAGTGGCGCGAAGCCAGGGCGCGTGCTCATGCCGGCCACCCACGTCGTCCGAGAGCCCCAGCACCACACTATATCCCAACGCCAGGAGCCAATCTCCCTCGTCAAGCCCAGCGCCGCGCAAGGCCAAGGCGCTCACCACCCCCAGCCCGTCGCCATGGGCGGCGCCCCACCTAGCGCTGAGCGCCGCCATGGGCCCCAAAGCCAGCGCCTCGCGCAAGCGCCAAGTCCAGCCCCCCTCCAGGCGGTGCCAGCTACTCCACACCTCACCTGGTGCCACCCCCTCGGCGCTAAAAGCGAAATCATAGCCGACTTGCGCCCGCGTCAGGGTCTCTCCCGCTGGCAGCACCCAGCGCTCGTGCCAGGCCACCCGACCTGCGCTGCCCCAGCGCGTCATTGGCAACCAATGCCCGTCAGCCACCCCAACATCGGCCGCGTAGAGGCCCGCCGACAAGCCCACCTCCCACCAGCGCTGGAGGGCGCCGCTCTCCACGTCAGTGGCTTCCGCCGCCGGCTGGTAGCGCAGCGCCGCGAAATCACGCCAGCGCAGCGTCAACCAAGCGCTGAAAGGAAAGACTTCCGCGCCTGTCTTTGGCGCCACCTGCGCCTGAAGGCTGGCCACCACCTCCTGCCGGGCGCCATCCTCCCCAGCAGCATCTTCAGCTTGGGGACGATGGGCATAGACGAGCTGCAGACGCGCCACGCCCCGGTGGGCCTCCTCCACAGCTTCACCTTGGCCGAGCAAAAAGGTCCCATCGCTGTCATAAAGGTAGCCCGCCTCGACGCGCACGCCAAAAAGGCGCGGCGAAAGTTCCTGCGGCTCGTCCGCATCGGGTGGCGTCGTCACCTCCATGGCGGCCGCCGCGCGCGCCCGACCACAGTGCGCGACGGCCCGCTCTATCTCCTCGCGCGAAGCCAACATGCGCTGCAAGTCGTCGCGGATCTGCTGCAACCGGGCCCCATCGCCAGCCCACCAGGCGGCGGCCGCCTCCTCCGAGGCGACCAGGGCCAAACCAGGGCCCCCGCCGCTGGCCCGCCACACTGGGCTCAGGCATGCACTCAGCGCTTCCTGAGAGGCGACACTCAGCCATGACAAGGCCCCCTCCTCCAGGATGCGCGTGATCTCGTCATAGAGCTGGCGCCACTGCAGCCAGCGCTGCGCTGCCTCCGAACGGAGCTGCCCCTTGGCCAGCTCTCGCCAGGCTGGGCTGGCCTCCAAGCTGCGAATCACCCCAAGGGCGCATGCTTCGCGCTGCACCGCCAAAGGTGCCGCCAACAAAGTACGCAGCGCCACCGCCGCGGCCTCACCGGGCTCGCGAGTCAGACCGTAGCAAACCATGGGTGCCAGCATGTCGTCGGCAGCGGCGGCTTGCAACGCCGCAATCCGCGCGTCGGGGGGCAAGTGCTCGAAGCCCGCGAGGCTCGCCTCGGCCGCCTCCCAACGCGGGACCTGCGCCTGGGCCGGCGTCACCAGCAGCAGCGCCGCCGTGATCCCCCATAGGGGCACCCACCAAAGCCCAGACATCACCTGACGATGCTCGCTCATGGCCACCAAAACTCAGGAATGACCGGATGGAAGGTCGCACCAGGGCCCCACTCGGTCGCGCGGGCGCTGATGCCGTGCAGGTCGAAACCGACCAGGGGGGCATAGAGGCTCAACATGACCACGTTGCGGGCCAAAGCGCGGGTCGCACCTTCGGGAAAGAAGGCACGCTGCCGGAGATCATCGTCCTGCCCTGTGACGGTATAAGTCAGCCCCAACGCCGGCCAGGCGCCAAAGCGGAAATGCCACCCCGTGCTGAAGCCACCGCGCAGGACATTGCGATCGCCAGCGACGAAGCGACGCTGGACGTAATCGATGAAGAGGCGGTTGCCCGACTGAAACTGGAAGTCCTGAAAGCGGAAACCCACCCCGAAGTAGAGCTGCCCCCGGTTGAGGATGGCCACATCGCTGACGTCAGGCGCGTCAAAGGGGCGGCGCACGAAGGAAGCGCCGACCCACCCATGCGCTTCACCTTCGTCGATACTCCCCTGGGCCAAGGCGCTCCCCGTCAACAGCCAGGTGGGAGCCACGCTGGGACTGGGATAGGAGAGCCACGTCGCGCCCAAAGTCACCATGGCCATCCCACCGCCATCGCGCACGTAGAAGCCGGGCTCAGCCAGCGCGTGGAGGGGCACGCCACGCCGCGCCGTCACTTGCGCCGGCCCCGTCGGCAAGCCGTGGGGGTAGAAGTGCCCCCACAGGGCGCTCTCGATGATGGCAGCGAATCCCGTCTCGAGGGGATAGGCGACGCGCAAATGGCCGCGTGTCACGACACGCTCGCCCTGCGCCAGCGAGGTCGGCAGGGGATCCACCAGGTCATCCTGCGCATCGAGCGCGTCCGTGCCCCGCTTCGGCCCTTCTGCCGGGGAGAAATAGCGCTGCCAGTGCACCCCCACGGCAGCGCTCACCACGGGGAAGGCGTCGGCGTCGCGCAAAACCCCGCCGAAGAGCCCGCGCAGCGAGAGATGCGGCAGCAACAGCGCGTAGGGCCAAGGGCGGTCCATGAAAGCGCGGTCGAAGCCACCCTCGACGCGCCCAAAGACCGAGCCGTAGCCCGGCACGGCCAGGTGACCGTCCAGATCTAGCGCGCCCGTCGGACCGCTGAGCTGCTCGGCCCCCCAATAGAGGTCGGCTGCCAGCTCGCCGCGGTAGCGAAAAAACGAAACCTCACCCGCCTCCCCCGGCCCATCGTCACCGCCTCCCCGCCACTGGCCGCTCCCATGAGCCACGAGGCGTTGGAGCCACTGGGAGCTCAGGGCCAACGGCGCGACGTCCTGCCGATAAGACAAGAAGTGATCGTCGTAGGCCGTCTCCAAGCCCACATGTAACAGCAGCGCCTCGCGCACGGCGGCACTGGGAGGCGTGCCACGGTCCTCTTGGCATCGCGCCACCCGACCCCAAGCCGTCTCAGCTTCAATGACCTGCGCCTCGAAGCGCTCGTAGGCGCTCTGGGCGACCTGCTCCAACGACTGGGGCGCCACCCCCTCTGCACCCACCGCGGGTGTAGCGCCCTCATCGACCAACCACTGTAGCAGCGCAGCGCGCAGCGCGCGGTACTGGCCCGGCAGATCGTCCAGTTCAGCGTGCGTCACGTAACAATGGCGGGCCCGCGCGCCGCGCTCCGCCCCCAGCGCCCGCATCTGTTCATCGAGCGCCAGCACCCGCGCCAGCAGGCGGCGGCGCGCCAGGTGAAGCTGTGGGGCGCGGTGGTAGGCGGCGAAGCGGGCGGCGCCAGCGGTGATGGCGGCCCCTTCGGCGCCGCCCCCGAGGCCATGATGGGCCAGCGCTGCAGCGAAGCCATCCGTGATGAGGGCGTAAGGCGCCGTCACGACCTCACGCTCGTAGCGCAAGCGCAGCGCTTGGCCCATGGCGTCACTCGGCGCGAGCGCCAAGAGTTGCCGCAGCGCCACCAGCCGCACCCCTGCGTCAGGATCATCGAGGGCAGCCAGCATCATGGCGTGGGCGGCCTCACCGTGCGCCGGCAGCAGGTTCAGGGCCGCGACCCGCACAGGCAACGCAGGATCGGCCATGGCCACGGCGAGATGCTCCAGAGGTACGCCATGGGACGAGAGAGCCCGCCATGCACGCCAGCGCACGGCTGGGCTGAGATCCTGCGTCGCCCCGAGCAGGGCATCACCGGCCTCGGCACCGCCCAAGCGCCGCAGCGCCTCGACTGCGTCGAGCCGCGCCGTCACATCGCCCGAGGAAAGTTGGCGCAGCGCGCTGCCCAGCCCATCGTCCTGAGCCAGCGTTGTCGATGGGGTCAGGCTCAGCGCGAGGACAATCCCCAAGAGCGCCCCCCCCCAAGGGAAGTGCGCACGGCGCCCCTCTCGATAGCACTCGCCTCCCAGGGCCATCCGACCTCCACATCGCGGCGTGCTGCCACCAGGCTAAGCAGGCAACACCGTCGCCAGCAGATCCTCGCCCTTGGCCATGCTCTCTTCACACACCGTGATCAGCGCGACCAAGTCCTCCTTGAAGAGGTTCTTCAGGCTATCCCAGCGCACCACATAACGGCCGCCCTCGATCTCCCACTGGGGGACATCGAGCAAGCTCAGATCCTGCGCCAAGACCCCAGCGCGCAGCAGCGAAGCGCGCAGACCAAACGCCTCGATGGCGAAGTCGCCCTGGGCATCGACGCCACTCATGACGCCTTGCCACGGGGAGGGCGCCCCCAACACAGGCTCGAAACGCACCCCAGTATAGAAACGCCGCTGGGCGTGCTCCAGAGAGACCCTGCGCAACAGGCGCATCAGGCGAGCAAAGAGCGCCGTCGGCTCATAGCGGGCCGGCTTACCCTCCCGCCGCAACAAGCGAATCGGTCCCTCACTTGCCTTGCTCCCACTCTCTTCAAAGTAGCGGTTGAGCACATGGGCGTCCTTGATCAGGCACGCATACTTCTCGGCAAACTCGCCATAGAGCCCATTGATGGTCAACTTGATCTGATAAGATTCCATTGGCCTCTCCAACCTGACGTTGTGCTACGCGGCGACCTGGTGCAGCGCTGATGCGCCCCTCAGCGCAGGCACACTCGCACCCCCAGATCGTTGCCAGGATCACTGTCACCTTGATCGTAGAGGGTCAAGGTTCCCGTAGAACACGTCATGGTCCCAGGGCAGTCGTTGTTGTTGACACAGGGGGCAGAGCAGAAGAATGAAGCGCCACCATCGGCGGTGATGCAGAACTCGGACTTGCAGGCGACACCACCATCGCAGCTCTGCCCCAGGCCCACCCCCGTCGGAGAGAGGGGCTGGGCACAGAGGGTCTGCACCGTGCCGACGAAGAACGACGGGTTCTCACTCTGCGGATAGCCAACGAGAAAGACCCGGCAAACCTCACCGCCCGTACACACCGTGTCCCCAGTACAGAACTGCTTGGAGCCAGCCGCGGGCAAACACATCGGCACGGGAAAGGTCTGGTCCTGACTGTCACGCAAAATCTCGGCGGCGCACTTCTGGTTGGTGGCACAAGCCGAATCCAGCCGACACAAGGCGCTGCACTGTGCCGCCGTGTCGGTATAATCCAGGCACCAGTTGGAGGCGCAGTCCTCATCCTGGCCACAGGCATCACCCAGCGCCGCCGCATCGTCGGCAAGGGAGCCGAGCATGCAATAGCTCGCCACATAGGGGTTGGCCGTGGTGCCCATCAACAAGGGCGGCGCACAGTAGTACCCCTCAGCCGTACAAGAGGCCGTACTGCTACACTCAATCCCGAGGCAAAGATTACGCGTAAAGCCGCTGGTCAACTCCACGTCACCGCGGCAGGTGAACATGGCATGGCCACAGTTGCCACCTAGCTCGCAAAAAGACGTGCAGCGCGTCCCCAAACACATGTTGTTGGAGCACGGCGTCACCAGGCCGCGTCGCGGATCATCGTTGCACTGTCCCCCCGGGCCGGCCCCCCCCCGATAGGAGGTCTGGCAAGTGCTGCTAAGCTCCAAACCCACGGCCGTCGCCGCATAGCCGATCTTGCACGACTCCCCAAGGGGGCAAGCGCTATCGGCGCTGCAGGCTTGGTTGGAACCGGGCATGCAACGGGAGGAAGACCCACCCCGCACACAGACGAAGTTGCGCCCGACCACCGGATCGTCATCGACCACGGCACACTCGGCAGTGCTCGTGCAACTGTGGGTACAAAAACCCGTGTAATCGAAGAGGAGCAGGCAGGGCTGGCCATCGCACTGCAAGTTGGCACAGCTCGGCCACGACGGGAGCCCCGGGTGACATTCACTGGTCGCACCACACTGGCGTCCCAGGCTCGAAGTCGGCAGGACCTCGGGGACATCCACCACATCGGCGCTGTCCGGTCCTTCATCGGGGAGCACATCGACCTCGACCACCTCGGCCACCTCACCCTCATCCGGCGCATCGCTCTGATCGGGCGCCACATCAGGCTGAGGCAAGTCCTGGAGGTCGATCTCCTCCCCGGTATCGGCCACCTCTTCCACCGGCACGTCAGGGGGTGGCGTCTGGTCGAGGAGATCCTTGGCGCCGTGCTCGACCTCGCCCGTGGCGCAGGCACAGCAGAAAACCGCCAAAACGAATGGGATAGCATGGATTCGGAGAGACATACGGCTGGACCCTGCGGCCACGCGCCTTCGACCCGGTCCAAGGCACGACATCTACAAAGACGGCCAAGATCGGCATCGTCAAAGATGCCCCTTGGCCACAGACCACGCCCCGCGAGACCACCACCGAGGGCAAGCCCGCATGGGAAGCTTAGGACGACCTCACCCATTCTAGGCGAAGTTCCGCCTCAGGTCGATATCCCGTGTTGTCGCGAGTCGCCCACCGGGCAAAACACCCTGTGTGCCGCCTCTCACTCCGCCGGAGCATCTTCACTAGGCGCCACTGGGGCACCCTCGGAGAAGTCGAGCCCGCCGCGCGACTGCTCTTCACCTGCAGCATCCGTCACAGTCGATCCCGTCGACAAATAGGCCAAAAGCAGACTCAAGACCATGAACAGGGTCGCCACGACCACCGTGGCCTTCTGCAGCAGCGTCGCAGCGCCACGCGCACCAAAAACAGTGCCGCCGCCCCCACCGAAGGTCGCCCCCAAGCCGCCGCCCTTGCCAGGTTGCAACAACACGACGATGATCAAAAAGAAACAGAGAAAAACGAAAAAGAGGTTGAGCAAAATGAGCATATTCGACTCGCTTATCCCCGTGGGGTCGTTCCAACAGGAGGTCGGGCCCTGACGGGCCTGCAAACCGCAGCGCGCTACTCTATGGATTTTCCGTCGCAGCGCAAGTGCGAACGCAAGATCCCATTTTCATCCGCCCCTCCCCCCTGCAACTACCGCGTGCGGTCCTTGACGACAGCCGCAGAATTCCGCATCCTCAGTGCCCGATGGTCTGCGTTCATCGACCTGCGCCGTGGGTCCACGCTCATGAAAAAATGGCAACTATTTCTATCTCTTGCCCTCGTCGCCGCGGCGATCCTCTTCGTCGTGATGACCTACCAAACCACGCCAACCACACCGACCGCCTCCCCCAAAACCCTAGCCTTCAGCCCTTACCACCCTGATTTCGCGCTCATCGACGCCGCCCGCGAGCAGTGGTTTGCACCTCCGCTCCAATTCCAAGCCAACGATCCCACCCTGGCCTGGGTCAAAAAAAGCTGGCAACGTCTCAGCCTCGCCTCACTCGCCAAGACCTTCGAGCACGATCCCGACGCCTACCATCGTCTCCAGCGTGAGCTCGAATCCGCTGTCGTGGATCTCCTCGCCAGCTTCGGCGCCAGGGGCCACTTCTGGGCCGGCCAGACCCTCTTCGAAAGGTTCTTTAACAGCCTCACGCCCGCGCCTTTGCTATCCACCCCTGCTGAGCTCAGCGCGCTCTACTCACCAGACGATCCGCGCCTCAACGCCAAGCTCCACCTCGCCAACATCGCCGCCTGCTGGCGCCACAGCGTCGCCATCCTCGCCTATCGCGGAGACTTTCTCCACATCGCACAACGCGAAGGCTGGCTCGACCCCAACCATCACATCGCCGAACGCCACCTACCCATGGTCAACCTGCTCTTCAGGCACCTCTGGGTCAACACCACCATGAATGTCTCCCCTGTGGGCCAGATCATGCCGCCTGAAGAGCTCGAAGCCATCCGCCGGTGGCAGCTCGAAAGCTCCCAAATGCCACCCGAAGCCAAGCTTCGCCTCCTCGCCGAGCTCCGGCCGGGCTGGCCCAGCTACGACAGTGATTTTGCCGCCGCCGTCCTCCACCACGCCATGGGCGATCACGCCGCGGCACGCGACGCCCTCGACCGCGCCATCGACCGGGCGCAGGCTGCCAACGCGTCGGAGCGGGTGCAAGAACTCCAGGCGATGCGCGCAAGCCTCCCCTGAGCCACTGCCATCAACCACCCTCAACGCCACAAGGACCCGCCATGAGCGACGAACACCGCGACGACCTGCAAGCCAAGCTCAGCGACTTCTTTCAACAGACCTCCAAAATGATCCTCCAGCTCGGCGACACCGTGCGTGACCAAGCCGCCAAGAGCCGCGAGCTCATCGAAGACAAAATGAAGGAACGCGAGCTCAACCAACACTTCAAGAACCTCGGCCGCGAAGTCTTCCGCTTGGTGTCAGCCGGACGTCTCACCCTCCCGAGCGAGTTCGACACACGCCTCGACGACATCCGCGCCCTGGTCAAAGAGCTCTCGGGCGAAAAGCACCCAGAGACCGCCCAGACCGCCGCGCCCGAGGCACCTACCGAACCCGCCGCCGATGCGCCTCACGACGACGAGCCCTAGGAGCGCCATCCGTGCGCGCAGCCCGTCGTCTCACCCCAAGCGCCACCATGGCGCTGCTGCTGTGCTTGGTCTGCGCCTGTGCCGCCCAGCCGCGGCGTGATGCGCCTCACGATGGCGCCCCGCAGAGCCAGGCTTGGTTTTCCCAGAGCCTCGACAGCCTCTTCTTCGTCCACGCCAGCGGCCGACGCGGCGTGGCCCTCCTCCTCGACACTGAGCAGGTGCTGTGTCGGGCTCACCTCCTAGAGCAGAGCTACCACATCGCCCTCCAGCCTCTGCGCGGTGGCCCCCCCATCGCCGCCGTCATCACCGCCCTCGACCCCGCCAACGATCTCGCCCTGCTCCGTCCACTCGCGGCGCTCCCTGCCTACATGGAAGCCCTCGCCGTCCCCGCCATCGCGCCGCATGCGAGCGATCTCCTGTGGGCCCTGGGCCACCCCGCGCGGGGCACCTACAGCCTCGCCGCTGGACGCTTCGACCCGCACAGCGACAGTCACCCGGCAGCAGCCCTCCCCCCGCGGGCCGGATTCACCCAGGGCATCCTCGTGAGCCCCAGCGAGGACGGCCGGCCGGCACTGCGCGGTCTCTTCGGGCCTGGCCCTGACGGCAACCCAAGCACCCTCACCCCGCCGGCCCTGAGCGCCGCCATTGAGAGGCTGGCCGACCCCACGCCGCGGCCAACCCTCTCGGCAGCACAGCGGCTCATCCAAGCGCAGCGCTGGCGCCCCCAGGTCCATTTCGCCGCCATCGCCCGCGCTGACGCCTCGGATCACTTCGATCTCCCCAGCGACCCCTTCCACCTCCCACGAATCCCGGGGATGCTGCACCTCCCCGCCCAGGTCGTGTGGCGCTATGGTGAACCGGGGGATTATCACTTTCGCCTCAAGGTCGTACATCTCTCCCCCGAGCGTGGCCCACGCACCCTCTTCGTCGGGCAACGGCAACGCTTTCACCTCGCCCACCCCCAGGCCTCCCACATCCACTACGCTGAGCTGAGCGTACCCATCGGCGCGGCCGGCCACTTCCTTCTGCTCACCGAAACCAACGATCAGGTCACGGCAGTGGCGCCTTTCTTCGTGGCCGACCCAGACACCCCGCAACGGCGCGAGCGCTTTCCTTTCGCGCGCCATCCCAGCCACTGCTTCGGCTACGTGGCGGAGCACATCACCCACTGGCCTGCCAGCCTCGACACGAGCGCCTTCACCCGGGTCAGGCGCCCCTTCAACACCATCGTCGCCCCCAGCTTTCCCCACACGAGCCACTTCGCAACCCTCATCGGCTGGCGTAGCGACGACGGCGCAGGCCAGCCCTACGTCATCACCGTGGTGGACCCCCAGGGAGAAGTCCTCGCCCAGCGAGAGGGGCACCTCGACGGCGCCGCTGCAGTGCTCACGGACCACCGCGCCGTCCACACCTGGGATATCACCTGGCCTGCACCAGGACGTTACGCCGTCATCGCCACCAGCGGCGAAGAGACGGCCTTGGTCTTGCCCATTTGGATCGCCGCCGAGCCCAACCAGGAGCAGCAATGACGCCAGCATTCGTCATCCGCGCCAAGCAAGTCCTCACCATGCGCGGCTGGGAGCACAAGATTCCCTTCGCCGAAGCCCGCGCGGCGGGCCACCTGGCCCAACGGGACGCAGCCATCGTCGGGCTCGTCGAAGACGGCGCCGTCGCCGTGCGTGACGGACGCATCGCCTATGTCGGCCCCGCTCACACCTTGCCCCCCGACATGGCGCAGTGGCCGAGCCAGCGCACCCAAGTGCTCATGCCAGCCTGGGTCGAGTGCCACACCCACAGCCTCTTCGCCGGCCACCGCCGCGCCGATTTCCTGCTCCGCAACGCCGGCGTCTCCTACCTCGAGATCCTCGAGGCCGGCGGCGGCATCTCCTCGACCGTCATGGCAACCCGCGCCGCCGACGACGAGACCCTCCTCGAGGACCTCCTCGCGCGCCTCGACGCATTCGCGCGCCGCGGCGTCGCCACGGTGGAAGTCAAGACGGGCTACGGCTTGTCGACGCCACATGAGCTGCGCCACCTCGCCATCATCGCGCGCGCGGCCAAGCTCAGCCCAGTCAACGTCGTGCCCACCTTTCTCGGCGCCCACGCCATCCCCGCCAGCCACCGAGACCGGCCAGAGGCCTACGTCGATGAAGTGATCGCCGAGATGCTCCCCGAGGTCGCGCGCCTCCACCCCGACGCCTCCTGCGATGTCTTCTGCGAACGCGGGGCCTTCACCCTCGACCAGAGCCGACGTATCCTCGAGGCCGCCGTGCGCTTGGGGCTGGCCATTCGGATCCACGCCGAGGAGCTCACCCACACGGGCGGCGCCGCCATGGCCGCCGAGCTGGGCGCCCTGAGCGCCGACCACCTCGATCACATCGACGCCGCAGGCATCGACGTTCTGGCAAAATCCACCTGCGTCGGCGTCCTCCTCCCGGGGGTCACGGTCTTTCTGGACCAAAAGCAGCGCCCACCCGCCCGCGCCCTCATCGACGCTGGCGCCGCCGTCGCGCTCTCGACGGATTTCAACCCTGGCTCCTGCCACACCCAGGACTTGCCCCTGATGACCACCCTGGCGGCGACCCTCTTCAAGATGACCCCCGGCGAGGCGCTGTGGGCGGTCACTCGCGGCGCCGCCAAGGCCCTGGCCCTCGAGGTCGGACAGCTCTGTGTCGGCGCTCCCGCGGACCTGCTCGCCCTGGCCAGCGGTGACTACGCCGACCTGCCTTACGCCTTTGGCGCAGGCATCCACGCCGCCACCCTCTTCATTGGCGGCGCCCCCTGGCCGGCCTGAGGGCGCGCCAAGTGGCCAACCACTTCGGCGTAGTCTTCTCGCGGCGCGCGAGATCGTGTATGGCCTACGCGCCCACAACGGGCACGGCGCTGTACAGCCCTCTCTCAACCCTCTGAAACGGATCCGTCATGGGCGCTCCCAAAGCGAACGGTCTCTTGGCCCAAATCTCTCTGATGCTCGGCAGCTTGGCCACGCGCTTCAGCTTGAGCGTTCTCGTGGGCGCCCTGGCCCTCACGGCGCTCTTGGTGCCATCGGCGCTGCGGCTGGATCAAGATGACGACGTCATCAAGTTTCTGCCCCGCGAAGACCCCGATGTGCAGCGCTTCGAGACCATCGGGCGACGTTTTCACGGCCTCTCCATCGCCATCATTGGCTTCGAGGCCCAAGACGGCGACATCTTCACTCTGCGCCGTTTGCACCTCTTGCGCACCCTCGCCCTGGAGCTGCGCGCCATCCCCGGCGTCTCGGCCACCACCTGCTTTACCGAGCTGCCCGACATCACCGAGCAAGTCAGCGATTCCGGCGAAGAGATGAGCGCCGTGGTCGATCTGGTCCCAGATCTACCGCCCCTGGACAGCGCCGCGACACCTGAACTCTTGCAGATGTTGGACGAGGTGCGCCGCCGCAGCCTCGCCCTGGACCACATCGTCGGCTCCTTGGTCGCCGCCGACGGCCAGGCCGCCTTGATCCTGGCCCAGATCCACCCCGACGCCCCGATCAAAGCCACGGCCGACGCCATCCGCGCCAAAGTGCAAGCGCGGGTCGCCGCCATTGACGCCCAGGTCGATCTCCACTTCGGCGGCGCCCCCTTCATCGGCTCCTTTGCCGCCGAGCAGACCCGCCGCGACTTGGCCAAGCTCTCACCTTGGGTGTGCCTGATGGTCATCCTCATCATGGCCCTGACCTCGCGCAGCCTGGGCGCGGTCATCATCGCCCTGAGCTGCGTAGGCATCGGCATCGTCTGGGTCATGGGCGGCATGACCCTCTTGGGTCGCTCCATGACCCTGGTCTCCTCGTCCCTCCCCGTACTCTTGGTGGCCTTGGGCTCGGCCTACTCCATCCACCTCTTGGCAGCCATCCTGGCCCATCTGGACCAAGGGCTACCACGTCCAGAGGCCGTGCGCGCCGGGCTCGCCCACGCCGGCCCCCCGGTCCTCATCGCCAGCCTGACGACCATGGCCGGCTTCCTGTCTTTTGCCGTGATGGATGTCGAGCCCATGCGCGAGTTCGGCCTCCTCATGGCCGCGGCGACGGGCCTCATCACCCTGGCGACCTTCCTCGTCGTGACGGCAGCGGCCATGCGCTTCCCCCTGCGCCCCGTCAAAGGCGGACGCGCACCCCAGTGGGCCCTCGCGGGCATGCAAGCCGGCGCCCACTGGGTGGCGCGCCACCCATGGCCAGCCTTGGCCCTCTTCCTCTCCTTGGTCGTCGGTGGCGCTCTCTTCACCACCCAAGTCCGCACCCACACGGAGAACCGCACCCTCTTCGCGCCCGACAGCGAACCCATCCGCGCCGACGACTTCCTCGAAGCGCGCTTTGGCGGCTCGCTCTATGTCCAGATCGAGGTCGCCGGTGACCTCAAGAGCCCGCTGGTTCTCCGCCAAGTCGAGCGCCTGGCCGCCCTGGCCGAGTCCTTCCCCGAGGTCGTCACCGCCCAGTCCATCACCGACGTGATCACCCTGGTCGGCGGCACCATGATCGGTGAGAAGCGCATCCCTCCCTCGCGCGACACCGTCGCCGCCCTCTCGACCTTGGCCTACACGGACGACTCGGTGCGCTTGCTCGTCGATGACGACTGGCAGCACACCCTGGTGCAGATCAAGGTCTCTGGCGCCGACATGAGCCTCGCCGCCTCCGTGGGGCATGGCATCGGCAAGGCGGGTGCCCACCTCATGGAGCCGCGCGTGGCCGTCCGCCGGCATCAGCTCTCACCTGCGGCGAGAGCCGCCGAAGAGGCCGAGATCTCCGAGCACCTGCGTTGGCTCCTGGCCCCCTACGGGGTCGAGATCGCCCCGGCAGCGCTGGCGGGCCTCTTCGCCACAGCGACCATGGAGGCCGACCGAGAGGCCCTGGCGGCGGTCTTGCAACTCAACCTCGTGGACGATCCCATCATAGATATGGTGGAGGATTTCGCCCCCGAACAAGTGCTCGACGCCGTCGCCACGGCCCTCGGCACCGACGCCTTGGACGTGGATCGCCTCAGCCAGCTCCTGGTCCCCTACGTCGACCCCGCCGAGAAGGAGCACCCCGAGAGTTTGCACAGCGGCATGCGCTTCGTCTTCGAAGCCTTGCGCGAGGTGAGCGACAGCCAAGTCCGCGCCGCCCGGGCGCAGTGGGTCCTGGACCAGCTCGGGCAGGAGCCCCCGCAGCACCTGCGCGAGGCCATCGATCGCGCCACTTGGCCCCTCTCGGACCCTGTCGCGTACGTCCCCCGCAGCGTGGATCCCAACCTAGAAGTCCTGGAAGAACACCCCATCACCATGTCCGTCAGCGGCTATCCCATCATTTATGAAGGGATGAACCAGAGCGTTCGGCGCAACCAAGTCTCCAGCCTCGCCGTCTCGGCCTTGCTCGTCTTTCTGGCCCTCGTGGCCTTCACCCGCCGCCCGTTGGTGGCCCTGTGCACTATGCTCCCGGCCGCCCTGACGATTTTGCTCACTTTCGGAATAATGGGGGCCATTGAAATACCTATGGACGTTGGCACGTCCATGATCGCCGCCATCGCCCTCGGCGTTGGCATCGACTATGCCGTGCACCTTTACTGGAATTTTGCTAAGAACAGCCACGCTCCTCTCGGCGAGCGACTCCAGGTCATGCTCTCCGGGACGGGGTGGGGCATCGTCATCAACGCCCTGGAGGTCAGCCTTGGATTGAGCATTCTCTACTTTGGTACGGTTGTCCCGATGCGCAATTTTGGTCTGCTCACTGCGGCCGCCATGCTCTTTAGCGCCATCGCTTCGCTTCTCTTCCTACCTGCATTCTTGCACTGGATTTCGCGCCTGCGCCCTCGAACCGGGAGTTCCTCATGAAACGATTGACTGCTTTCCCCGTGATCCTCGTTGCCCTGCTCTGCGCCCACCACACGGCTCTCGCCCAGGAGATCGATCCCGCCCTGGAAGGCCTACTCAAGAAGGGCGCCATGGCCCTGCTCCAAGAAACGGACGTCCGCCACAATCCGTTCAAAGATCAAACCATTACCACCAAGATGATCATGCACGGTGGCACCAACGACGGCAACGAGTTCGTCTTCAAGACCATCACCAAGGGCGCCAACCTGCGTGCCATCCGCTTCGACTCCCCCGCCGACATGCGCGGGATGGGCCTGGTCATCAAAGGCCGCGACGAGATCTACGCCCGCCTCCCCGACTCCGACCGGGTCCGCCGCGTCGGCTCCCACGCCAAGCGCCAGAGCTTCCAAGGTTCGGACTGGAACTTCGACGACATGTCCATGATCTACCTCGCCGAAGATTTCACCCCGGAAATCACCGATGACAACGCCACCCACGTCGTCATGACCCTGACCCGCAACAGCGGCGTCGACCTCCAGTATCCCAAGGTGGTGATCGCCATCGACAAACGCTACATCATGATCGACAGGCTCGAATACTTCAATGAAAGCGGAAAGTTGGTCAAAGTACAAGAGCGCTACGATCCCAAGAAAATGGGCGGCGACCACTACATGTACACCCGCGTCACCATGACCGACCTCGGCAACAAACACATGACGGAGAACCTGGTCCTCGAAGAGCTCGTCAATCAGAACGTCTCCGACGACACCTTCTCCCGGCGCTGGCTCGTCCGTGGCCTCTGAGCCGCAACCGCAACGGGCGACCTTGGTCGTCGGGCCCGGCCCTGACGCACGCCACGTGCGCACCGAGAGCGGCGAGGTCCTGGCCATACCCGCCGACTGGGAGCACCTGCCACCAGGAGACGCCGCCCTCACCCGCCAGGTCAAAGCCGCCGGCCCCTCGTGGACCGTCATGGTCCCAGGCCGCCGCCCCAACCGACCGCGTTCCCTAGGACTCTGGGCACCGGCCCGCAACATCGCCGCGGCGCGGGCCCACCTCGAACGCCTGCGCAACAGCCCCACCCATGCCCAGGATCAGGCCCGGCGCCAGGCGCAACGCGCCCGCAAAGAAGAGGCTTACGGCGCCACCTTCAGCCAGGCCATCCTCCACTTCCTCGCCTTTGCGCCGCGCTATCACGACGTCGCAACCGCCCTCGCCCAGGCCATCACCACCCACGCCACCCCCGTCGGCAGCGGCACCGTCGCCCGCACCACCCGCATCCCCCTCGAAGAGCGGGCCAAGCTCGCCACCATGGCGTGGCTTCGCCATCACGCCACCCCCTACGACCAACTCAGCGTGCCCCGCGTCCGCGGGATGCGCCGCAGCGTGCGCCGGCAAATGGCCGACCGCGCCCGCGCCAGCCTCGCCCCCTACCGCCAAGGGCTCGACATCGATCGCAGCCAATGCCCCATTCATCTGGCCTTGGCCCAGCTCGACCACGCCCCCAGCCAAGCCGCCCCTAGTCCACTTCCTGCAATAAAGCCACAAAGGCGGCCGGAGACAGCGGCCCCTCCACCCGCGGCGCCGCCAGCACCTCCCCCCGCGAGCTCACGAAAACCACCGCAGGAAACGCCTCCACCGCGTGCCGCGTCATCCAAGCCTCGATCGCCTCGACCGACGCCGTTCCGTCCAAGCGGATGGCAACGAAACCTTGCAAGGCCCTTCGCACCTCAGGCGCCTCCAGAGTCTCCCGCTTCAACTGCTGACACTGAGCACACCAAGAAGCCGTAAACTCAATGACCGCCGGCTTGCCCGCCGCCTTGGCCTCGGCCAGCGCGGCCTCATAGTCGCTGCGCCACTGGACCTCAGGCGCCTCCGCCTCAGCACGACAACCCGTCAGCGCCGCGAGCGCCGCCATCAACGCCACTGCTCCCACATACCGCCACCATTTCCGCATCGCCTTCGCCTCGTCTTTGGGATCCACATCCGCCCAGGCGCCCTCTGCCCGCGCCGCACCTCAACGGCTCGGACCCGCACGGTCCAGAGCTTCCAGCAGCATCCCCTCGGTCATCACCTCGGGCAGCAAGATCGGATCGTTCGGTCGCCCTGCCGGGAGCACCACCACCAGGGGAATGGCCACCCGCCCAAAATGGGCCACCCAGCGATCCGCCTCGGGGTTGCGCCGGGTCATGTCGGCCTTGACGGGAAGCACCCCGAGCGCCTGGATCTTCGCCGCCACCTTGTCCGTCTCGATGGCCACCTGCTCGTTCACCTTGCACGTCGGGCACCAATCGGCGGTAAAATCCAACAGCACCGTCTGCCCTCCCCGCACCAAGTCCATCGTCTCGTCCCCGGCAAAGGGCTGCCAGTCGATACGCGCTGACGCCAAGGAGGCGTCGCCCCGGGCCTCATCGAAGCGCACCACGCTCACGGCCCCCACCAAAATCAGGGTCACCGCCAGCCCGGCGATCCACTTGGCCCGCTTCGTCGCCATGGGGTGCACCCAGTGCCCCAGAATCCAAGCCGACATGCTCAACAGCCCGAGAAAGACGTAAATGCGCGTCATGGCCCCCGGCGAGAGCTGCGCCCCCAGGATGCCGAGCAGGTAGATCGCCGTCCCCACCAAGAGAAAGGCGATCAACTTCTTGAAGGTGTCCATCCAAGCCCCAGGCCGAGGAATGAAGCGCCGCGCCGCCGGGACCAAGGTGATCAAGGCCAGCGGCGTCGACAAACCCACGCCGACCACCGTGAGGCTCACCACAATCTGCGCCGGGGACTGGCTCAAGGCAAAGGCCAACGCGGGGCCCAGCAACGGCGCCGAGCACGGCGTCGACAGCGCCGTGGTCAAGACCCCATGGGCAAAAGAGCCCTTCAAGCCCGAGTGCTGACCGCTCATGGACAGACCGGGGATCTCGAAGACGCCAAACATGCTCAGGGAGAACACGAAGATGACCGCCACCATGGTCAGCACATAGGCAGGCTCCTGAAATTGGAAGCCCCAGCCCACCAACTCACCCGATAGCTTCAGCGCCACCATCACCCCAGCCAGAAGCCAAAACGACGCCAAGACCCCGCCGACATAGGCGCCAATGAAGGGCAGCACGCTGCGCTTGGCCTCGCCAGCCTCCTCGACCAATGCCAGCGCTTTCAGCGACAACACGGGCAACACGCAGGGCATGACGTTGAGGATCAAGCCCCCCAAAAAGGCAAAGAGCAGGGCCTGCCACAGGGGAATGGCGCCGGCACCGCGCGGGCGCTCCAACTCACCGTGCAGCGAGAGACCCGTCCACAGCTCGCCCGACGCCACCGTCACCGTATCGCCCACGGCGCCCACCGTCAGCGGCACACTCACCCTGAGCGCCAGCGGCCGCCACGTCTCCGCGCCCTCGGCCTGCTCGATCTGCAAGACACCCCCAAGCGTCGCCGCACCCGGCGCAAGCTCGCTCTCTTCATCCAGCGCCAGCCGCGTCACGACGCGCAGCCCCCCCTGGGGCGGCACATCCACGGCGACCACCTCTTGCTCGAGGTCGCCCAAGCGGTCCCAAACCAAGAGCGGTCGCGACAGCTTCGCCGTGGGGTTGAGGCTGTGGCCGCGCAGCTCCGCCTCCTCGGCGTCCACCCACAACACCAACAAGGTCTCATCTCCTGGCCGCAACGGCTCCTGCCCCACGGCGCCCACCACCTGCATCCCCGACGGCGGCTCGGTCAAGGCGAGCTGGGCATGAGCGCGCTCAAAAGGGCGGCTCCACAGCGGCGGCGGGAGCTGTGGCGTCTCCCGCACCACGGGCAAGCTCAGATCGAGGCTGGCCCGGCCGCGGATGCAGCGATCGCTGCAGAGCTGATAGTCCACGTCCACCCCCACCTCGATCGAGGACACGGGCCCCAAATCTTCAGGCGTCGCGACGCTGACGTAGAGAAAGAGCTCGTCCTCGTAAACGTTCGACAAGTGGCCCGTCGCTTCGATGTAGGCGATCGGCGGCGGCCAAGCCGGCTCGGACACCACGAAACCCTCGGGGACACGCCACTTGACCACCGTCGGCAGCCCAATGCCGCCGGGATTGGGCCCGTAGTAAATGTGCCAATCCGGCGCCAGGTCGAAACGCAGCGCCAGGCGGTTGGGTAGACCTGGGGCGATCTGCGGGTGTTCAGAGATGAGGAGCAGCTTTACGTTCGGCCGCTCGGCCGTGACATGCCGCGCGTCACACCCACTCAAACCGGTGATGGCCGCCTGCTCCCCCGCAAGGACGAAGCGCCCACTCAACGCATCGGCATCGAGGGGCCGCTCCTCACCCAGCGCCCACGACGGCCCCAAGCTCAACCCCATGAGCAGCACGAAGGCTGCCACCACTCTGGTCCTGTGCCCAATATCCATCTGCAAGCCTACCTGCCCTCGGCGACCACGGTGAAGTGCCTCGCGGCCACCGGCCGTGTCATCCAGCCCGTGCCCGCGCTCCACTGAAAATTGTATATAAAGATTTTATAATCAAGCCCGGCAGCGTTCATTGCCCCGCCAGACAGGCCTCGACCGCCGGATCGTGCAGCCACTGGCAATGCCCCTCGACGCAGGCACACTGCGAGGGCGTCGCGGCGCGGTGGACACATGAAGCGACGGCCTCGACTTTGGCCGTGGCGGCGACATCGATGGCGACGCGGCCTAACAGCGCTTGACTGTCTTCGAGGCGCTGCAGGGCCTCTTGCAGCGCGTTGTCGTCACTGTCGGCGTTGAGAAAACGGATCACGAAGCGGCCGTCGGTGATGGGCGCGCGCAGCAAGGGTGCCACGATCACCCAATCCCCGATGACCAGGGGCAACAATCGCGGTGCGCCGTCGCGGCTGAGCTCGGCCAGACGCTCCACCCAGGGCGCTTCCACTTCACCGCTGATACGGGCAAATCCATCGCCTTCGTAGTGCACCGTCACATCCCGCAGGTGGGCCATGGGGAGATGGGCCGCGGGGTCGAGCAACCACAGGCGGACCACAGGCGGCTTGGCCCGCGCCAGGGTCTCGAAGGCCATGATCGTCCCCGCCGGCAGCCGATCCGCGACGGCGTCACCTAGAAAGCGCGCGCCGTCCAGGACATCGTTTTTGCTCAGGATGTCGCCAGCAAAAATCTTCGCCTCCAGCAACAGCGGGCCACCTTGGATGCGGCGCCCGCTGATGCGCTGGCGCTGTTCTGGTTCGAGCTCCGCCAAGATCTGCTCGGCGAGGGCCTCCGATTGGGCGAGGGGCGCGAAGAAGCCCGCTTTGGCCAGATCGCCGAGGAGGCTCTCCACCCGCTCGCGCCGCCCCACGGGAGCGTGGAAGGCGATCACGGCGTGCTGCTCGTCACCACTGACGGTGAGGCTCTCGCGCTCCGTCGGGTTGAGGGTGCCCGCCACCAAGGCCTCGACGCCGGCCCGAACCTCGGCCCCATCGATACGCACGACGATCTGGTGTTCACAGAAGCTGGGGTCGTCCATGGCGCGGCAGAGTTGCTGCCTACACCCGGTGGGGCGACACTCGGCATCGCTCGCACACTGGTTGCGCGCCGCCGCCTGCAGGCGCGCCTCGGCCGCCGCCCGGATCGCGTCGTCCTCGCCGTTACAACCCAGCGAAGCGCAGAGGCCGCCGAAAATACAGAGCAGCGCCCAACGACGGCACCACGACGCGGACGCGCACGTCCCTGGCAAGGGAGCCCAGGCTGGGCGTTCAGGGCGACGATTCATCTTACTCCTTCCACACCAGCTTCCATGGCCTGCGTTTGAGCTCTCGCAGCATCTCGCGGATGGTGTCGAAGATCTCGTCATCGTAGACTAGCATCCCCACGGTGCCGCGTCCTGCTCGCACGTGCGCCACCATCTCCTCCACCTGGCCAGCGCTCCCGTGGAGGCTCAGCGCCACGGCATCGACGTGGTCGAGCGTCGTGTGTAGCCGCGGGGTGAGGAGCTGCAGCTCCTGGCTCAGATTGGCCAGCATGGCCGTGGCGCTGGCCAGCGCCTCCTCGGCGGGGGCCAGCAGCCGCCGCCAGTCGCCTTCGAGCCGCTGCAAGGCTGTCTGGACGCGGGCCAAGGTCACCCGCCCATCGGCGATGAGCGCCCGCCCCTCGGCGAGGGCCGCGCCGAATCCGTCGCGATTCTCGCTCATGATGTCGTGGGTCGTCCGCATGAGCCTGTCGGCGCTCTCCAGGGTCTGCTCAATCCGCTGCCGGTTGCTGCGCAAGAGATCATCCAGGTTCGAAGCCAGTGAGTCGACACTGCGCAAGGTCTGGTCGAGGTGCAGATCGTCGGCGTTGAGCACCCGGTTGAGGCCATCGAGGCTCTCACTGAGTTGGTCGAGCATGTGGTCGAGGCGCACCGGATCCTTGCCGCGAAAGATGTGGCCCTCCGCGACGGGCTCATCCCCCGGATCTCTCGTGCTGACCGCGAGGAACTGTTCGCCCAAGACCCCCTCGGTGGTGATGGTGAAGGTTGACGTGTTCCGCAGCGCCGGCCAGCGCTCGGTCTCGATCTCGGCCTCGACCCGCACCCAGATGGCTTCTCCCGTGGCGGCGTTGACCTCGCCACCCATGAAGATCAAGCGCCGCACTTTGCCGATGGTGACCCCACCGACTTTGACCTTGGCCCCCGGCTTGAGGGCGCCCGCGTCTTGGAAGTCCACGAAGATCACCCGGCCGCTGTCGAAACCACAGTCACCCAGGAGGAAGAGAAAGCCCAGCAACAGGGCGATGCTGAACAGCACCAGCGCTCCCACCTTGACCTCGATCCCGCGTTCCGCCGTCGTCACCCTCACACCTCCATGGGCCCATCGGCCTGACCGTCGATGAACTGCCGCACAATCGGGTCGCGGCTGTGGGCAAAATCCTGACGCGAACCATCGAGGCGAAAGCTGCCTTGATAGAGGAAGGCGATTCTGTCAGCGATGCTCATGATGGACCGCAAATCGTGGCTGATGACGATCGCCGTGGTACCAATATCGCGCGAAAGGTCGACGATCACTTGATCGACGATGCGCGCACTCAGTGGGTCAACGCCCGTCGTCGGCTCGTCGAAGATGATGTACTCGGGATCCAAGGTCAAGGCCCGGGCAATCGCCACCTTTTTCCGCATCCCGTCACCGAAGTCGGCAGGATGAGACGACGCCCACTCGGCCATCCCTACCAGCGCGAGCTTCTCCTGGGCCAGCACCCGCGCGCGCTCCATGGAGAGCTTGCGGTGCTTGCGGATCGGCAGCGCCACGTTGTCCAATAGGGTCATGGCGTCGAAGAGGGTGGCATTCTGAAAGACCATGGCGCAGCGCTTGCGCACCGGGTAGTAGTCCTGCTCACTGTAGTCGGTGATATCGACCCCATCGAGGAGGACCCGGCCGCGATCCGGCTTGAGCAGGCCAACCAGGTGTTTGACCAGCACCGACTTTCCCGCACCGCTGGCGCCGATGATGAACATGATCTGGCCGCTGTGAACCGTGAGGTCCACCCCCTTGAGCACCACCTTGTCACCAAAGCTTTTCCATATCCCGCGAAACTCGATCATGGTGTGCTGTCGCCCTTGACGACCCGCTGTGGCGCCCCCTCACGCCGCCGCTGCGCCTGCCCCGTCTCCCCCTCCACTCACTCCTCGCGGTCCAGGTCATAGCGCTTGATCTTTTTGTGCAGGTTGGTCCGCTCCACGCCCAGGACCTCCGCCGTCTTGGAGACGTTCCAGCCATAGGCGCGCAGGGTCGACTCGATATAGGCTCGTTCCGTGGCCAGACGAAAATCGCGCAGGTTCATGGAGCCCGCCGCCACGTTCGCCGCCTGGCTCATGGAAGGCTCGAGCCGCGGGGAGACGTAATCGGGCAAATCGGTCACGCTGACGGGATCCGACGCCATGATCACCAAGCGCTCACAGAGGTTGCGCAGCTCGCGGATGTTGCCCGGGTAGTGATAGTGGCACAGCGCGTCCATGGCCTCAGGGCTGATGGCCTTGACCTTCCGACCGTATTCCTGGGAAATCTGGCCGATGAATGCGTTGACCAGCAGCGGCACGTCGTCGAGACGCTCGCGCAGAGGGGGCACCATGATGGGCACCACTTCGAGGCGAAAATAGAGGTCTTGACGGAAGCGGCCTGCGTCTACCTCTTCCCGCAGGTTCTTGTTGGTCGCTGCGATGACCCGCACGTCCACCACCATATAGCGCTCGCCGCCCACTCGGCACACCTCACCGCTCTGGAGGACCCGCAGCACCTTCGCCTGGGCCGAAGCGCTCATGTCGCCGATCTCATCGAGGAAAATCGTCCCGCCATCGGCGATCTCGAACTGACCTTTCTTGCGCTGCACCGCGCCAGAGAAAGAACCCTTCTCGTGGCCAAAGAGCTCGCTCTCGATGAGCTCCGAAGGGATGGCGGCGCAGTTGACTTTGACGAAAGGCTTGGCCGCGCGCTCGCTCAGGGCGTGCACCGCCCGGGCCACCAGCTCCTTGCCCACCCCCGACTCGCCGAGGATCAGGACCCGGCCCTTGGTCGGCGCCACCATATCGATCTCACGGCGCAAGCGCTTCATCGCCTGTGAATCACCGAGCATCTCATAGGCGTTACCGCTCTCTTGCAGCTCTTGCACTTTGAGGCTCAGGGTGCGCCGCTCCAGGCTGTTGCGCAGCGTCACCAGGAGCCGCTCCCGCTCGATGGGCTTCTCGAGAAAATCAAAGGCGCCCAGACGCGTCGCCTCGACGGCATCCGTCAGCGACGCGTGGCCACTCATCATGATGACCTCGGCCTGCGAATCTGTGCTCTTGATCTGGCGCAACATCTCGACGCCGCTGATGCCAGGAAGCTGAACATCGAGGATCACCACGTCAAAGGGGCGCCCCTTGAGCAGGCGCAACCCCTCTTCGGCGCTCTGTGCTTGCAGCACTTCGTAATCTTCGCCTTGAAGGACCATGGCGAGGGTGCGCCGGATGTTCTTTTCGTCGTCTACGACCAAGACGCTGGCAAGTGTCGACATCGGTATTTCCATCGGTGAAGTGAGCCACGACCGGCGGGCGCCATCGCGGCCCAGCCGCCCACCTTTTAGCACGACCGCCCAAGGGTCGTCAGCCTCACGGGAGGCGGCACCGGAAGCGGGGCCGCGCAGCCGGCCGAAGCGCAGGCCCATTACCGCAAAAAACGCGACCGGCCCTTGCATAAACAACACGAATGATCGATATCTTTGGACGTTGAGTCGCCTCTCGCTCGGCTGCGCCGCACCCGGGGACACCAGCAGGGCGCCGCTGCGCATGGGACATCTGGCCATGTCGGTTCTGAATAAAATTCAACCCTCCAACGCCTCCCACGACGGTGGAAGTCCCGTGCGCATGCCGCAGATTCAGATCTACGCTCAAGCGCGTCTGCCTACCCAACACGGGATTTTTCAGGCCGTCTCTTTCCGCGACCAGCGGCAGAACGTCGAGCACCTCGCCGTGGTGCAGGGCGAGGTCGCAGGCGCCCGGCAAGTCACCACCCGCATTCACTCGGAGTGCCTCACGGGAGACGTCTTCGACTCTCTGCGCTGTGACTGTCGCCAGCAGTTGGAGATGGCCTTGGGCGCACTGGCCAAAGTCGAGCGCGGTGTCATCATTTACATGCGCCAGGAAGGGCGAGGTATTGGTCTGGCCAACAAAATTGCGGCCTATGCCCTCCAGGACCAGGGCCTCGACACGGTCGAAGCCAACCTCCACCTCGGATTCGATGACGACTTGCGCTCTTACGAGGTCGCCGCCGGTATCATCCACGCCCTCGGCATCGTGTCAGTCGACCTCTACACCAACAACCTGCGCAAGGTTGAAGGCCTGGAGAGCCATGGTGTCGTCGTGGAGCGCCGCTTGCCCATCATCATCACGGCCAACCCCTACAACCGGCGCTACCTCGATGTGAAGAAGCGCAAGAGCGGCCATCTGCTGGATGACGACAAGTGATCGGCAGCCCTTGACCCCCTCGCGGCGGTGAATACCATCGCAGCTCGAGCCCCGGGAACAAAGGCAGCGGCAGCTCCACAGCCATGGCTACACGCACCACGTGACGCCTGTGCCAGCGGCCTCGGGTCTGAACATGCGCGGCCCCACACGCCTCCAAGGCCGCGCCCAGAAGGTGGCGACGCGCTGAGCTAGCCTAGGGGCAGCACCGCGCCGCCGTGGAGAGTGCCATGCGAGCGGAAAAACTGACCATTAAAACGCGGGACGCCTTGGCCCAGGCCGAGAACCTGGCCGCCAAAGCCAAACACAACGAAGTCCTCCCCTTGCACCTGCTCTTGGCCCTGCTCGAGCAGCCCGATGGCATCGTCCCAGCGATCTTCGAGCGCCTCGGGGTGCGCCTGCCACAGGCCCAAGCAGAGGTCCGCCAGAACCTCTCTGAGCTACCGCGCGTCAGCGGCGGTGATGGCCCGCATTTCTCGCGTGACATCCATAAGGTGCTCAAAGGTGCCCAAGGCCACGCCGACACCCTCCAGGACGACTACCTGTCCACGGAGCACATTCTCCTGGCCTTCCTCGATGCCAACGACGCCTGCGCGCGCGTACTCCAGGGCCTGGGCGTCCAACGCGAAGCCCTCCTGCAGGCCATGCAGGAAGTGCGAGGCAACCAACGCGTGAGCAGTGAAGACCCAGAAGGCCTCTATGAGGCCCTCAAGCGCTACGCCCGGGATCTCACGGACGACGCGCGCCGAGGCAAGCTCGACCCGGTCATCGGCCGCAACGATGAGGTGCGCCGCACCCTCCAGGTGCTGGCCCGCCGCACCAAGAACAACCCGGTGCTCATCGGCGAGCCCGGCGTCGGCAAGACGGCCATCGTCGAAGGCATCGCCCAGCGCATCGCTGCAGGTGACGTACCCGAGTCGCTGCGCAACAAGGCCGTGCTCTCCCTCGATCTCGGGGCCCTCCTGGCCGGCGCCAAGTACCGCGGTGAATTCGAGGAGCGCCTCAAGGCGGTGCTCAAGGAGGTCAGCGCGGCCAATGGCCAGGTGATCCTTTTCATCGACGAGCTGCACACCCTGGTGCGTGCCGGCGCCGGTGAAGGGGCCATGGACGCCTCCAACATGCTCAAGCCCGCCCTGGCGCGGGGCGAGCTGCGCTGCATTGGCGCCACGACGATCCAAGAGTTCCGCAAGCACATCGAGAAGGATCCCGCGCTGGAGCGCCGCTTCCAACCCGTGTGGGTGGATGAGCCCAACGTGGCCGACACCATCACCATCTTGCGTGGCCTCAAGGAACGCTATGAGGTCCACCACGGGATCCGCATCGCCGACAGCGCCATCGTCGCCGCAGCGCGCCTCTCCCACCGCTACATCGCCGACCGCTTCCTCCCAGACAAGGCCATCGACCTCGTCGACGAAGCCAGCGCCAACCTCAAGATGGAGGTCGAGAGCCTCCCGGCCGAGATCGACCAAGTGGAGCGACAGCTCGTCAGCCTGGAGATCGAGCGCCAGGCCCTCAAGAAGGAGCGTGACCCCATCTCCAAAGAGCGCCTCGAAGCGCTGAAAGAGGAGATGGCCAACCTCCGCGAACGCGCCATGGCCATGAAGAGCGCCTGGCAACAGGAGCGCGACATGATCAAGCGCCTCCACACGCTCAAGGAGCAGCTCGAGGCGCTGCGTATCGAAGGCGAACAGGCCCAACGCCAGGCCGACTTCAACCTGGCGGCGGAGATCCGCTATGGCCGCCTGCCAGCCCTCGAGCAGGAGATCGCCACGGCCGAGGGCGATCTCAAGGCACTACAGGCCAAAGGCTCCTTCTTGCGCGAAGAGGTCACGGATCAGGACATTGCCACCATCGTCGCCAAGTGGACCGGGATCCCCGTGGCGAAGATGCTCGAGAGCGAACAAGAAAAACTCCTGCACATGGAAGCACGCCTCCACCAGCGGGTCATCGGCCAGCATGAAGCCGTGACGGCCGTCGCCGACGCCGTGCGCCGCGCCCGCGCCGGCCTCCAGGAGGCCTCTCGCCCCGTGGGTTCTTTCATCTTTCTCGGTCCAACGGGCGTGGGCAAGACCGAGCTGAGCCGGGCCTTGGCCGATTTTCTCTTCGACGATGAGCAGAGCATGATCCGCCTCGATATGAGCGAGTACATGGAGCGTCATTCCGTCGCCCGCCTCATCGGCTCGCCGCCTGGCTACGTCGGTCACGACGAGGGCGGTCAGCTCACCGAGCAGGTTCGCCGCCGCCCTTACGCGGTCATCCTCTTCGACGAGATCGAGAAGGCTCACCCCGACGTCTTCAACGCCCTGCTCCAGATCCTCGATGACGGCCGCCTCACCGACGGCAAAGGGCGCACGGTAGACTTCAAGAACACCGTCATCATCATGACCAGCAACATCGGCAGCAGCATCATCCACGAGCACGGTGCGACCGATCCCGCGGGGACGGAGCGCCGGGTCTTGGAAGAGATGCGCCGGATCTTCCGCCCGGAGTTTCTCAACCGGGTCGACGAGATCATCCTCTTCCACGCCCTGACCCGGGAGGACATCGCCCAGATCGTGCAGATTCAGTTGCGGCGCCTCGCCGCGATCCTCACCGAGAAGCAGCTCGAGCTCCACATCCTGCCAGCGGCCATCGCCGCCCTGGTGGCCCGCGGCTACGATCCCGCCTACGGCGCTCGCCCCCTCAAGCGCAGCATCCAACGCGACCTGCAGAACCCTCTGGCCCGTTGGCTGCTTCAGGGAGCACCTGGCGAGGGGCGCCACCTGCTGGTGGACCTCGATCCCGACACGGAGGCGCTGACCTTCGCCCGCAGCCCCGACGCCCCCAGCAGCGACCAGGTCGCCAAAGAGGCGCACTCTGACTAAGCTCTGCAGCACCATCGGGTAGCGCCACCGAGCGCGCTGCCCCCCAACGTCTCAGGAGCGCGCCATGGCGACCTGTCTCTACGAGGAAAAAAACCTGCAGCGCTGCAATTGCACCTATGAGCCCTGTCCACGCAAAGGGAAGTGCTGCGAGTGCCTTCACTACCACCGCGCCAAAGGCGAGCTGCCGGCCTGCTACTTCTCGGACAAAGACGAGCGCACCTGGGATCGCTCCATTCGGCGCTTCATTGCAGGGCAGCGCTGAGCCGATCACCTCACACACCGTCGACAATGGCGTCGGGTGCTGCTAAGGGTGACAACGGGCGCTGAAAGGTGGGCCTCGCCCGTCTACGGACGCCCTGCCGTTCCACGATGCCTCTCGAGGAGCAAACATGCTGCGTTTTGTTTCTTGGTGCTTTCTCCTGGCGCTCGCCCTTAGCCCCCTGGCCTGCAAAAGCAACGCCGACAAAGTGGACGCCTTCTGCAAGGAATGGAAGTCCGTGGTCGACGCCAACGCCAAAGATTGCGACCAAATGGGGACGGCTTTGCAAGAGACCTTCGCCCGCTATGAGGGCGTCAAGCTCTATGGTGCCACCGACGACGAGGCGACCAAGAAGGCCGTCGAGCCCTGCCAGCAAGCGGTCGCCCTCATGCTCGGCCAGTGCTCCGAGAATCCCAAGGTCCAAGCAGCCATGGATATGCTGGTGGCAGAATGAGCACGAGGTTCATCATGTGGCGCTCTCACTCCCGCTCTACCCTCGCCCTGCTCACGGCGCTCCTGGCCTTTGGGGCCCTGAGCTGCAGCAGTGACAACGAGAAAGTCGTCGCCTCTTGGGAAAAACTCGGTGACATCATCCGGGTCTACCAGGACGACTGCCCCGCCTTGGCCCAAGCCCTCAGCGACTTCCACACCGAGAACGACGCCCACTTCTCGGCCCAAGCCAAGACCAAGTACCAAGCCATCTACAACGATCCCGATCTGCGCCTGCGGATGGAACGCGCCATGGCCGGCCTGGAGAGCGTGAGCTTCAAATGCCGTGAGGATCAGAAGGTGCAGGAGGCCACTCACAAGCTCTTCGCCGAAGTCCTCGACTTCCCTCAACCCTGAGGAATGCCGAGGCCGCAGCACAGGTTCCCTTCACCGTCCTGCGCTCCCTGCGGCCCAGGGCGACGCCAACCGCCTGCGCGCCTTCACCGAGTCCGCCCGTGACCGCTCCCCGCCTGTCAAGACACGCTCATCCCCGCGCCTGGTGGCGCGGCCTCGCCGCAACGGCCCTCGCCCTGTGCGCGCTCACACCGACACTGGCCACCGGGCAGGAACAGCGCTCAGGTGCCCTCGATTTTGGCGGCGGCCTCGCGTTCTCCCATGACGACCGCGCCGCCTTCATCCTCCACGCCCGCGCCATGGCCGTCGACCGCGTCCCCGACACCATCGTCGGCCGCTTCGGCGAGCTCTACGGCCACGTTGGTGCCGACTTCTCGGGCGATCTCGTGCTCTATAGCGCTGGCATCAAGCTCGGCGTCGGCGTCGCCACGCCCTACTTCGTCGCCTTCGCCGCCTCAGGCATCATGGTCGACGCCTATCAAGCCGTGGACGACGCCGGCCAAGCGGACACGGTCGAACCCGGGGTCGCCTTCCCCTTGGTCTTGGGCCTGTGGATCGATCCCGTCCCGGGCTTCTACGTCTACGCCATGGCTGAACCGTCCTGGGTCTGGGGGGTCGAAGCGCGCCAGACCTCACTGTGGCCTCCTTTCGGCATCGCTGAAGAGCTCAAGCTCCGCGCGGGCGTCGGCTTCGACGTCGCCGATCTCCACCTGCGCTTCACCTATACCATGCACTTCGTCGAACCCAGCCCCTGGCACCTCTTCACCATCGGCACGGGCACCTCTGCCGCAGCGGCCAGCAGCATCGGGGAGCCGCGCAAGTGAAGCCTGCCGACTCACCGCCTGCTTTCCCCCCAGCCTCTGCTTGCGGGATCCACCCCCATCTGGGCAGCGCCACCTCCCGGACCTTCCGCCAGCGCTGCCGACGCGGCGTCCGTGCCCTGGCGCGCCTCCTCATCACCCCCGACACGTGGGCCCTGCTGGCCATCGCCGCGCTCTGGCTCTACCTCTTCCCCTACAGCGCCGCCCTCAACAATCCCAACGAACGCACCCGCCTCATGCAGGCCTGGACCTTGGCCGAGCAGGGCTCCCTGTGCATCGGTCAGGCCCACCTCGACGGGCGCGGCCGCAAGAGCTACACCGACCTCTTCGAGCAACGCCATTTCGGCTACTTCGTCAACGATATGGCCTTGGTCTGCGACGATCCCACGGCGGATCATCCGCACTGCGCCGGTAAGCTCTACCCGGCCAAAGCCCCAGGGACGGCGCTGCTCGGCGTCCCCGGTCTCAGCATCGCGGCGGCCTTTGGCTGGCTCGACTACGCCCCCCAATATGAGGCGCGCGCCACCTGGATGGCGCGCTACACCGGCGTCGCCCTCCCCACCTGGCTCGGCCTCATGATGCTCGCCTGGTTACTGGCCCGGGCCGGCGTCGCGCCCACCCTGCGGGCCAAGGTGCTGCTGGCCACAGGGTTGGGCACAGCGGTCTTTCCCTACGCCATCATGTTCGTGGGGCACGCTTTGGCCGGCGCCGTCCTGCTCATCGGCGCCGCCTTCACCGAGCGCGCGCGCCTGTCGCGGGCGCCCGTGCCCTGGGCCCTCGTGGGCGGTGCCGTCGCCGCTTTCGCCGTCCTCCTCGAGTACCACACGGCCATCTTGGTCATGGCCATCGCCACCTGGGTGCTCGTCGACAGTCAACGGGCGCGCGTCTTCCCGGCCTTCGCCACGGGCGCCGCCGCCATGGCCATCTTGCACATCACCCTGCACCAGGCGGCCTTCGGCTCTGGGCTCAAGACGGGTCACTTCTTCCTCCTCTCCGAGCACAACCGCGCCAGCCAGGCCTCTGGCTTTCTCGGCATCGACGGCTTCCGCTTCCAGGCCTTCGCCGATGTCCTCTGGGACCCCTACATGGGTCTGATCCCCATCATGGCCTGGCTGGTCTACGGCGCCTGGTTCGGCATTCCCCAGCTCTGGCGCCACCAGGTTCCCAACTTTTCCAAGGGCTTCTCGCGCCTGCTCGTGGTCATCCCTCTGCTATACCTCTTCTTCGTCGCCTCCCTGGCGCAATGGCGCAATATGAACGGCTGGTCCATTGGGCCGCGCTATCTGGTGCCGGTCTTGATCCCCGCCGCCCTCGTGGCCGGCATCGGTTGGCACACTTTGCTGCGGCACCGCCCGGTCCACGGGTGGATCATGACGGGCCTGGCCGCGGCCTCCATCGTCATCGTCTCGGCCGTCACCATGGTCTACCCCCAACCCCCGGACAGCGTGGTCAACCCCTTCGTCGATCTAGCGGTGCCGCTGCTCAGTGAAGGCTATGGGGTGCGCAACCTGGGCCTGGCCCTGGGGCTGGGAACGGCCTCACTGAAGCCGGCGCTCATCGGCGTCGCCGTCATCGCCTTGTGGGTCGTGCTGGCCTGGCGCGGCCTCGTCCCTTCCTTCAAGAAAGCGCTGGTGGCCACCCTGGTGGCGGCCCTCGTCGCCACCGCCTGGGTCGCCGGCATGTACCGCTGGCCCCACACCACCGACAAGAACCAGCTACAGTGGAGCCGTGACTTCGTCATCTCCTCGGGAGAGGGCACCAACCCTCAGCAGCCGCCGACCATGTTCCCGCCCCTGCCCCCATGAGGGCGTGATCGAGAAATGACCTAGGTCGCTTCTAGAACCGCCTCCAGCTCTTCCACCCCGAAAGGCTTGAGCAGCGTCGCGTCCCAGTCGCATGGGCCACTCGATCGCATCTCTTCCAGGCGCGCGGCGCAGCCCGTGATGAGCACCCGGCGCACCATCGGGTAGCGCTGGCCCACCCAGGCCAGCAGCTCAGTGCCGCAGCCACCCGCACCGAGGCAGGCGTCGGCCACCACGGCGTCAGTGACGGGATGCTCCTCGAGCCACGCCTGGGCCGCCGCCACGCTGGCCACCACGGCGAGTCGATGGCAGCCGCTGTCGTTGATGAGCTGCGCCATGGCGCGAGCGATGTATTTATCGTCTTCGACAAGAAGGATGTCCATGCCGTGCCCTCGGCCAATGTGTCGGAGTGTCTCAGGTCCACTGTCCATGGGGCATGGTTCCTCTGTCAAGGGTTTCTCTTCCGTGCTATAGCCAGGTTGGCACCGTGGCGGCGCGATCCGCCGCGCAATGCGCCCTTTCCGAGGAGGTTCATTTGGAACGCATCGCTTGTCACCGTGGTCTCGCAGAGGAAGATCTGACCCGGGTGGGCGCACGCCTGGTGGCGGGCGATCTGGTCATCGTGCCCACTGAGACGGTCTATGGCCTCGCGGCTTCGAGCGGGTGCGCGTCAGCGCTCAACGCGCTCTATGAGGTCAAGGGGCGATCTGCCGCCAAGGCGCTCCCGCTCTTGGTGGCATCAGCGGAGCAGGCCCAGTCCCTGTGTGCCCTGTGGCCGGAGGCGGCGCAGCGTCTGGCGGCGGCGTTTTGGCCCGGGCCGATGACGCTGGTGCTCCCAGCCAAAGCCGAGGTCTCGCCGCTGGTGCGCGCTGGTGGCCCTAACGTGGGGCTGCGCTGCCCAGCCCACCCCGTGACTTTGTCGCTATTGGCCTCGCTGGCGGACCCGCTGGCCACCCCGAGCGCCAACCCCAGCGACATCCCGGCGCCGAGCACGGCCATGGAAGCAGCGGCGTTGTTGGCCGCCCACCCCCAGATTGCCTTCGTCCTCGACGCCGGCCCTGCCGCCATCGGCATGGCCTCCACGGTGATCGCCCTCGAGGGCGACCGGTGGCAGATCCTGCGCCAGGGGGTGCTCACGCCCGCCGAGATCGCCGCGGTGATCGCTGGCTAAATCGGTGGTGAAGGCCGGCGCCCAAGACCTCCGTGGCGGCGCACGCCCGAGGAGGGTGGATCCAGAATGAAATTCGCCGGCTTTAGAAGCGGGCTTGGGCGAAAAAGGCCAAGCCCAGGATATGGGGCTTGCGGAAGTAGTAGCGCGCCGTGTAGTTGACCTCGTCTTTCTCGCGACCGAGTTGATTGCGATCGTAGGTGTAGGTCATCTGGCCGATGAAGCTGAGCATATCCGAGAGGTCCCAGCGCAGTGAGGCGCGGCCGGAGTAGACCTCCTTGGGCTCGCGATCGTTGGGGAAGGGAATGACCGTGCCGGCCTCGGGGATGACCACGGTCTGCTTGCCGCCGGAGAACTCGCTGGCGTTGGGGACTTCGGCGACGCGGCCGCGGTAGGTGGCGGGCTTCTGCACACCGAAGAGCACGCCCGGGATGAGGTTGATGCTGTCGAGCCAGTACTCGACCTTGATGGCGGCCATCAGCTCTGGGGTGTACTCGCTGTCGCGAGGCAGGGAGAGGAAGGGGTCGAGGCTGGGGACGTTGAAGAGGATGAAGTAGATGTCCCGCATGACGAAGTCGAGGTTGACGGCGAGCTTCTCGATGAAGAAGTCGGCCCGCACGGCACCGGCGAAGGCGTCGACGCGGCGCGTGGCGAGGGGCTTGTCGAAGTCGCCCAGGGTCTGCATGAGCCAGTTGCCTTCGACCGAGGCGCGCCAGGTGAAGCTGTCGAAGTTCTTGGGTTTGCGCAGAAAGAAGTTCGACTCCACGAAGGCGTCGGCGTTGTTGCGGTAGAGGCGGTAGTCGATGGAGGCTTCGGGGCTGAAACCCTGGCTGAAGGCGGAGATGCGGCCCGAGACACCGCCTGCGGTGACGGTCTCACCCTGAACGCCCTGCTTCGGGTTGCGTCCAGCGTCGAAGAGGCCGCCGTTGGACTCGACGGCGAAGTAGTCGTGGACGTAGCCCAAGCCGGCGATGCCACCCCAGAAGGCTCCCAGCTCGCGGTTGGCCGTGGCGGTGGGATCTTTCTCGAGGATGAGCTGGCGCGTGCTCTTGGCACCGATGAGGGCGTAGAAGCCATCCCAATCGAAGCGGAGGCGAACGCCAGGCGTGGCGAAGGCGGACTTGCGGTCGGTGAAGACCCGGTTGCCACCCCAGGAGAGGTCGTAGGTGTAGCCAGCGCGGAAGCGATCGGAGTTCATGGGGAAGAAGGTGATGTCGAGCTGCCGCTTGGCCGTCCCTGTCAGCCCCTTCTCGTCGTCATAGGGTGCGGGCTCGCCGATGGCGTAGCGGGCGCGCAGGTAGGAGCCACCGTCGCTGAGGCGGATATCCCCAGAGCGAAAGTTGGTCTGGGGCGAGTCGAGCACCTCCAGGCGGGCCACCAGCGCGGCATCGGTGGTCAGGTTGTCGATGAAGCCAGGCATCTCCTTATAGACCACCAAGTGCGTGAGGGTCACATCGGTGTTGTCCTGGCTGTTGAGGTTCTCGAAGGGAAAGAAGAGTCCCGAGCGCGGTCCAAAGTCCATCTCAGGGCTATTGACCAGCGACTCGCCGGGTCCGGAGAGCAGGTTGTCATCGCTGAAGATGAACGAGATCCGGGTGTCGACGAAATCACCGGCGACGGCGGCGCTGGTCCACCCCATGAGGCATACGAGGGCAAGCAAAGCAGCGCCGATACCGCGGACCCTAGCCTGTGCATGCAGCGAATGATTCATTGTAAAACGCATGAACGCCATCTCCCGCGGGCTACCCCGCACAACCGTTCCCATTCGGCAAACGTCACCACGAAACTACTCGATAATATCCGAAGCAAAACGAGGCTCGATGAGGAACATCACGAAGGACTCGTTGGCTGGATCACAGGGCACCATGGGATCACACGTCGGCACGACCTGCCGCAGGTTGCCCGACAGGCGTCGCAGACGCCGCTGCGGGCAGGTGTAGGTGATCCGCAGATCTTCATTCAAGACGGGCCCCACACAGCCTTCGAGGACATCGAAACCCGCCACGAGCTGCGAGCTCGAGACGCTGATCTCGCCGTTACCCACCCAGCCGCGCCACTGGTCGAAGCCATAGAGGCTGGACAGCTCGGTGCAGCCGCGCTGGTTGTTGCACTGCGTACGGCAGGTGGCCTCGGGCGTCCGCGACTCGATGCGACCCGAGCCGTTGTCATCGCAGTTGATGAAGAAGTCCGAGAGAAGCACGTCCTCCGTGGTCACCAGGGAGCCCTCGAGGCCCTCCATGGCGGCGAGATTGGAGATCAGGCCGTAGTTGAGCCGCACGGGCTCCGGCGATGTCAGGGTCTCGGAGAGCAAACAGGTCTTGATGGCGCGGCCGCTCCGGCTCACGGTGGCGCATTCCAGGCCTTGGGGACAGGTGAGGCTGTGCTCACAGGGGATCCCACACTTGCCGCGCAGGCAAAGCCCCGACTGGCACTGGCCGTCGGCGTCGCATTCAGCACCGCCCCGCTTGGCGCCCACGGGTGCCTGACAGGCGAAAGAAGCGCCATCCTCGGTATAAACGCAGAGGGTCCCCTCACCACACAGCCGGTCGCCACAGTGCACCTTTTGGAAGTCGACGTTTTCCAAGTAGCGCGGGGTACAATCGACGAGCACGACCTCGCCCTCGACCAAGCGGCCGTCCTCATCCTCGGGGTTGGGGCGGCGATCTGCGCCCGAGCGCTGTTTGCCCTGGATACCCCAAGAAGGGAACTGGAGCTGGGTGAAGGCATTGAACTCGGAGACAGCCCCACCCACCTCACACACCCGATCGCCCACCTCGACGTCTTCCGGCTGCGAGAAGCTGTAGATGAAGAGGCTATTGTAGGATTGGCGTGAGAGATCCGTGACGAAGAAGCCCGTACCGGTGACATTGGTGACCACCAGATCGTGGCCAGGTTGTCCGAGGATCTCCACGTAGTTGCCCAAGAGAGGGCTCCACCCCGTGGGCCGTTCGCGGTTGTACTGCACGGCATAGATGGTGGGAGACTCGAAGTAGAAGGGCTCGCTGACCGTGGTCAGCATGGAGCCGCCCAAGCGGGTGTTCTCATCAGAGGCGCTGGGGATCCCGATGTCTTCGACCCACAAGCGCGTCGGTCCGAAACCGAAGCGCATGCGGACCTCCACATTTTCGGCCTTGCCGTTGAAGAGCTCGACGTAGTGCACCGAGCTGTGCACCTCTCCCGGGATGGAGCGCAGGCGCACTTCGCGGTTGAAGTCTTCATAACGTTCGTAACCGCCGTTGGCGCTGCGGGTCAGTGCTTCAATCGAGATGGTGGCGCTCTTGCAGATCTGGCCGACGGGACAAACTCCGCTGGCCGAGCCGTAGCCCGAGACGAAGGGCAGGGGGTGTTGCTTGCTGCCGAGCACCATCTCCCGCTGGCCTTCTTCAGCGTGGACGGTGATCCTGAAGCCCGCAAGACGCTCGTTTTCCACCATGCTGTTCAGCAGTTGGAAGACCTCGAGGACTTTGGCATTGTTCAAACAGGTCTCGGCCATGAACTCCGCCGCTTCCTGGCAGGCCATGACCTCAGGCGCCACGGTCTCGCTCTCCATGGCATCGGCGAGCTTGATGTCCTGGTTCTTGCGCAGATGCTTCTGCAGTTCCATCCCCATCTTGGTGCAGTCTTCCCAGTGGGTGTAAGTGATGGCGCGCCATTCACGGCAGAACTCTTGGACGTCTTGGTCCACCTTCTCGTTACAAGCAGCAGCGCTCATGGTGAGCAAGGCGATGGCGCAGAGCCAACGCGTCACTCGGTAAGGGGATGGGGAGGCCAAGCTCTTCACGGCACAATCTCCGCTTTCTCGGGCGTCACGCTTCGCACGGTTAGTAGCACGCATCATAGCCAGCTTCCTGCAGATTCTCCATGATCGTCGTCGGGTTTCCACCGGCGAAGCCCATCTCGGCTTCATTGCGCGGGCGGATGGGGCGCTGCCGGTTGTCCGTCTCGGCCTGGGGACAGGCCAGCGTGGGGCAGAGGGCCTCGGCCTTGGCGCGAGAGAAGGCGAGGCACTTGGTGTATTCACTCTCTGGCGAATAGTACGGGTCGAGACACACCTCGGCGTGCTCCTTGATGCACTGGTGGCGAGGGCTCTCTCTGTCGGCACCTTGGCACTTCTTCTCCGTGAGCTCGGCCGCCTCCTGGCAAGCGCGCACCTCGGCCAGGGTGTACTCGGCCTCGCACTGGGGATAATTGGCACCCAAGCAGATGCCGTAGTCATCTTGGTCGAAATAGCCCAGACAGAAACCCGCCTCATAGGTTTCGATGCACTGGTCGCGCGGACTGAAGCGATCCAAGTGCTGACACCATTTGGCTTCGTGTCGCGTGAGATCGCTGCGGCAGAGCAGCAACAAGGGGCAGGTCCCGGGTCGCGCGGGATCGTAGGCATCCCCCAGCATCTCGGCGCAGCGGTCAGAGCAGCTCGGCTCCTGCTCGATGGCTTTGATGGCGGCAGAGCGCAGATCGACCTCGGTGTCTTTCTGGGTGGTGTTGAAGCGCAGGAGGGTGAAGCCGCTGCCGCCTCGGGCCATATAATCGTTGGTGGCGAACTTGTAGAAGAAGCTCTGCTGCAGCTCTTCACGACAGCGGCAGGAAGCGCGCTCGACGTCGGGGCCGGCGTCGGGATGGCAGGTCTGGCCGTGAACGTTGGTGCAGAGGGAAATCTGCGGGAAAGCGCAGTCTGAGACCTGCTCACAGAAGCCACGCACGATACGAATGTTCTTGGCAAACTTTACCCCAGGGTCACGAAACTCGAACTCGAAAATCTCCCCCGAGTCGAGCTTGGCGTTGAGCTCACGGCTGACCAGATCACAGTCGAGGTCATACTCGATGCCCGCCACCTGGAGCTGGGTCGCGCAACCGCGCCCCGTGGAGCGATAGGTGTTGAAGTCGAAGAGTTCTTGCACCTCCGTGCCGGAGAGGGTGACCGTCGCGATGGTGTTGGGGAAAGGGAAGACATTGTAGAGCTGATCGTTGGTGATGGGGCCACGGTTGATGTCGGCGCGCACGCCGAGGGAGTTGGTCGCCGAGAAATCGGCTTCGACGCGGGTGCGCAGGACCATGGTATCGGCGAGGAAGTTGCCCAGGGGGCTGTCCCCACCACCGTTACCGAAGCGGCGCATGGGCTGCGGCGTGTAGCCGATGACCCGCCGCAGATCGAGACGCCTGGCCAACTCTTGCTCGTAAGGGGCGAGCATGTGCACGAAATCGGGATCGGCCGGGATGCGGCTATCGATGGGGATGATTTCGTAGTCATGCGAGGCCAACTCGAGGTTCCACGGTTCTTCCGGGTGAGGGAAGAAGACGCCCTCGAAGTGACCGACGTACTTCATGAAAGCGCCTGAGTGCACCAACGGCACCATGCGCCCGTCGAGATCGGGGATGACCTTGGGCGGATTGAGGACGATGTGCAGGTGGCCACCAAAGACGACATCGAGGCCACGGGTGCGCCTGATCACCTCTTCGTCCTCGCCCAAACCCAAGTGGGTGACCATGGTGACGATGTTGACCTTGGGCCGAAGCAAGTCGATGTAAGCCTGGACGACTTCGACGTTCTCCAGGACGGTGATGCCCAGCCCGCTGTCCCCGTAGGTGATGCTGGACAAGCTGGAGAAGTTGGCCATACCGATGATGCCGATTTTCACGCCATTGGAGTCGACGATGGTGTAGGGCCGCGCCGTGTTGCGCAGCGGTTCTTGGTCCTGTCCCTTGGTTGGGCGCCACTGGTAGTTGGCGGCCAGCACGGGGAACTGTGCCATGGAGAGCTTATCGTAGAGGTTGATGGGCCCCTCATCGAACTCATGGTTGCCGATAATGAAGCCGTCCATCCCAATCTTATTGAAGAGGAGAATTTCGGGTTCCCCGTGAAACTCATTGAAGATGGGCGCACCCTGAAAGACATCGCCAGAATCGACGTGGATGACGTGCCGCGCGTTGGCGCGAATTTTTTTGATGACGTGCGCAGCGCGCGCGAAGCCACCGAAAGGCGCCTCCCCTTGCATCAGTCCCAGTCGCTCGTCCGTGGCCAACAGGTCCATGTCGAAGGGCAGGATGCGGCTGTGGATATCTCCGGTGTGAATGACCGAGACCCGCACCCCAAGCTCGGGGTCCAGCTTGGGCGGGTCCATCTCCATGGTGCACGCCCCGAACCCGATCAACGACATCAGCACAAGAAAAACGCGCGCATTGCCAAACATCGCCACCTCGAAAATCCAAACGGACCCATTGACGGCACGACGCATGCGTGCGCAGACGCATGCGCAGAGACGCTGGTCAGGGTTCTAGCCCAAGGCGGCGCGCGTGTAAACTTATTTCCCGGGGCCAATGTCTTAGATCTCGGGGAATACGCGCCCGTCGCGCCGCGCCCTCCCGCCCCCCTCCGGGGCGCCGGGTGCGGGCACAAAAATGGCCATTGACACTCACCCGCCTCCGTGTTAACACGCTTCGGCTCCATCGCGGCTGCCATGAATGGCACCGTGAGGACAGAGGTGTCATGCAACTAGCGGCTGCGCAAGCGGCTGCCACACAGAGAAGAACGGCGCCATGGCTGCTCGTCGACCCGCGAAAATTGCATCTACGAAGAAAGTCTCCTACGCGAAGAATTGCCCCATGTGTAAAGACAAGGGCAAGGATTCGACCATGACGGTCATCAAAATGGTACGCCACAGCAAACCCAGCGGGATGTTTTGGGTTTGCCCAGCGTGCAGCACAGAGATGCCCACGCGTGGCTGAGGCTTGCTTGCGCACGTAGATTTACGTTGAAGTGACTCGGTGGTCTCGGGGCTGCTTGGGCGCCACGCGCTTGGTGACACAGCCGACCACCCGGCTTGAAACCCTTGAAGGAACTCTTATGGATACGAACTCTGCCGTCCCCCCGAGTGCCCGTCTTCTTGGTCGCGGCTTTCGTCGCCCCAAGCGCAAAAGCTGCCCCTTTCGTTCCGACTTGGGCTTGACCATCGACTACAAAGACGTGCAGTTGCTCAAGCGCTTCTTGTCCCCGCGCGGCAAGATCCTGCCCTCACGCATCACGGGCGTCTCTGCACGCTTCCAGCGCAAACTGGCCAAAGCCATCAAGCAAGCGCGGCACATCGCCTTGTTGCCTTACCAGGCTGACGAATAGGGCGTCTCGGGCGGCGCTCTGCGGTGCACGGCCTGAAAGCGGCGACATTGTCAACGCCCTTTCTTGCGGTTAGTATGCACGACCTGGTTGCCGCTCCAAGGCTTGACGCGCTTGGGTCGCATCTGCGGCGTAGGCCAGTTCTTGGGGCTGTGAGCGCTTGGAGTCAGGCTTGTCCTTTACTACTGCTTCGCCATTGGTTTTGATTGGCTCACGCAGCGCTTCACGCGGTGCCAAGATCGAGCACATCATCACCGAGGACGGGCGCTTGGCCCTTCTCGGGGTCCACACCAAACGCGAGAGCCTCATCCGCGCCATCGTCGCGTCGCCTGCGGCGTCGCTCATCCTTGACGCCACCCTCGCCGACGCTACCGCCATCGACGTGGTCTACCAGGTGCTCCTGCACCGCCCCTGTCACATCGTGATCATCGGCGATCTCGGCGGCGAGATCTGCACGGCCATCCGCGCCGGCGTCCTCGACTGTATCGCTTGGAGCCCCTTCCCGCAGTCGGTTCTTGCCGCGGCCGATCACTTGGTCGAGGCTGCGGCATTCGCGCCACAGTTGCGACCGCGCTTGGAACCGCCTCTGCCCCGCAAGGAGCCCGTCCGCGCCCAACAGCGCCAAGACAGCCAACAATTGCTGCTCTTGCTTGGCAAACACCGTGCAAGCTCTCTGTGCGAAGCACTCAGCGTCTTGCCCGCTCATTTCCCTGCAGCGGTGTTGTGTCATGACCCCGTTCACCACACCACCCGGGCCCAGCTCGGGACAGAGCTCAGCGCCTTCTCCTCGCTGCGCGTCACCACCAGCAACACGGCCAAGGTACAGAACAGCGCCGCCTATTTGTTGGATCGGCGTTCTGGACTGGTGATCGATAAGGTCGGCGCGGAGGACAAGGTGCGCATCGAGGTCTTGCCAGGGATGCCGCTCAGCGTCGGCGAGTCATTGGCGTGGCTGAACCCCTTGAAAAGGGAGACGCGCAGCGCGGCCCTTGGCGTCATCGCCGTCATCCACGGAGGCATGTCCACGGACAACCAAGCAGACATCGCTCAGATGGCCGCTGCAGGCGCCGTTCTTGCGCGCAGGCACAAAGAGGGCTATCAACTCAAGTGGCCACATGTGGCCCACCCTCTCATGCTCTCACCGCACACTTTCTGGGAGCACATCGCTGAGCACATCAGCCGTATGGGCCATGGCTTCATGGAGGCGCAGGCGCCCTAGTCTTCGCACTCTCGTCACGGTGTTTCTCTCCCCGGCGTGGACATGCCCCCCTCTCAACCTCCCACTGCCAAAAAAGCGAGCCTCAGCCCGGATCGGATCAAAGCCAAAGTCACGGCGCAAGAGATCGTCTCCTGGCTCAAGCGACAGAAGCCTGATAGTCACAACTTTGCGCCGCTCCTTGGCCTCATGGAGGCCTTGAGCCGGCGCCTGGTGAGTCTGGGCGACACCAGCCTGGTTCAACAGGCGGACCGCTTGCGTGCCGCAGCCAGCGAGCCGGCGCCAGTGGCAGACCTGTTGGCCCTCGCCACGGCCCTGCGCGATGCCCTGAGCATCAACGCGGGCCCGCTCACCCAGCCTCCCCCCGCCCCCAAGGCACCTTCCCCTGCGCCACCGCCCCTCCCCCGTGCTCCCACCTCCCCATCGGGACAAAACAACCGCATCCACTTCGATGCCTTGCAAAGCGAGATCGACGCCGCTTTCGCAGAGAGCCTCGCCGACGCAACCAATGAGCCCGTCTCGTCGGGCCGACAGCCCACGGCAGCAGATGTCTTCTCATCTTTTGACGACATCAACCTGCGCTGGATGGCCGCCGATGACCTCCAGGGTTTTGATGACGCTCTGGCCAAAGCCACCGAGCCGAGCGGCCTGATCTCCGTCGCCGCGATCAGCGCCACGGACAACGCGCGGGTGGACAAGGAACTCTTACCCCAGAGCCTGGAGCAGCGCTTCGAGGACAGTGGCCTCTTTCACATCTTTGTCGATGACGAAGCTTTCGTTGACCCCATCGACATCGACATCGACATCGACACGGCCCCCCCCGTCAAGCTCAGCGCGGCAGAGCAGGCCTACCAGGGCTTCGTTGGCCACGCCCAGCGCATCTTGATGCGCCTCTTCGACTCCCTCGACCTGGCCATGCTCGCTGAGCAGAGCGCCGAGTATCTCGACGTCTTTCGTCAGCTCAACCGCCTGGCCAGAGTTCTGGATCATGTCGAGCTCGACAAACAGATCGCCCTCACGGTCTATCTGCAGCGCCTTCTCCCGGTGACCTTCCCCAGTCGCGCCGAGCCACAGGACCCTCTCCCCATGCCCGTGGTGACCCCAGAGGCGTGTGCGGCCTTCATTGGGAACCAGACGGATTTTCTCAACGCGCTGGTCTACTTCGTCTCCTATCTCATCCACGAGATCCCAGGCCTCCAGCGCGATCGCTTCGAACGCGCCCTCATCAAGCTCTACACTGGCCTGAACCTGCCCCCAGGCGATCCGAGCCCGCAGGCGCCGCTGGGCGCCTATGCCGCCGAGGCCCATCTCCAGCTCACCAGTCGGGCCCGGGCTCACTTGACCCAGACCTTCGAGACCAAGCTCAATACCATGCTCGACGCCGTGGAAGCCGCTGCGTTGAAGGGGCGCATCAGCGGCTACCGCGAAGCCGCCCACGCCATGCTCGACTGTCTGCGCCAAGCCTCAGAGCATGATGTAGGCGAAGAACTGCTCGCCACCTGCAGTGAAGTCCTCGGCCACCTGGAAAGCCTGCGCTCCCTGGACCGCCCCAGCGCCGAGTGGAACACCCACATCGCGTCGTTGTGCACCCAGCTCACGTCACTGCTCCCCGATTTTTCCGGCCAAGCCATCGTGGCGCGGGCCACCCAACTCATAGAGAGCTTCTCTTTCAACGAGCGTGTGCAGACCGGAAAGTACACTTCCGCTGAGAGCTCCGTCGACGCCGACACCACCTTCGCCCACAACTGGCAACGCTTTCGCACCAAGGCGGATGAGATCCTCGTCCAAGTCTTGGCCAGCGGTGACGAATACGGTGATGCCCTGGGACACCTGCACCGCCTGCGCACGCTGGCCGCTACCCATGACATCGTGTTGCTCGAACGTCTCCTCGGGACCCTGCGCCAACACTGGGAGCGCTCCCCGCTGGCCTGCTCGCAGGTACTCGGCGACCTCGCCGCCAGTATCCAGGCGCTGCCCCAACAAGGCGCAAAAGTCGCTCAGCTCGAGGCCCTGGCCCGCTCCATCGTCTCCGACCTCATCCAGCGTCGCAGCCATGAGAGTGCGCCCCCCAAAGCCATGACCGATGCCTTTGAGGCTGGGGTCATCCGCCTCTGCGCCAAAGTCCAGCACCTGCACGACGACCTCGAGCATATGTCCCACCCGGCCCCAACCCTCACCAAGATCCTCGACGCTGCTGAGGAAGCAGAACGACTTGGCTTACGAGGGCTGGGACTTGCCTGTGAGGTCCTGGGAGAGCTGCTCCCACAGCTCAACCATTCTACGAGCCAAACCATTCGCCACGCCATCGCGCAAGCTCGAGACTGGCTGCGTGCCCTATTGGAGTGCACACGTCGCGAGGTTCAGGAAATCGAATCCGGCCGGGCGCCTGCGTTCCCCGAGAACGTCCGCTTCGACTATTGGCTCTCCCCCGCAGAAAAGGGCACCCAGCAGGACCTCGCCTTCTCCCGGGCGCTGTCGGCGCGGCTCTCTCCTCTGCTCGTGAAGCTCGCCGACACTTGGACCCAAGGCTTTGCCACCCACAGCACGGCAGTCAACGAATATCTCAGCCTCCTCGACGAGGTACACCAAGCGGTCGCCTACTGGGGCCAGGTTCACCTCGGCGCCAAAGTCATCACCCATCAACAGCAAATCAAGGAATCCGTCCACCAGCCTACGGCACTCCCCGCGGCCAAACGCCAGCTCACAACCCTCCTCGATGAGCTCCGATCCGCCCTTCAGGCAGGGGACACGCCTGCCGACAATCCTGCCGCCCAGGCTTTCGTCAGCGCCTCCATGCACTGGCTCGCAGAGTTGGCCCAGACCCTGGATGCCCCGGCCCACAAGAGCGCTTGGCTCGACTCGCTCCACGAAGCCATTGAAGTGCTGGCTCCACTGGCGCGGGAAGGAGCCTGTGTCCCCCAGATCGCCCTGGTGTGCGAGCTGCGCTTTCTCCTCCGCCAAGCGGAGATCCCCAAAGCGACCCCGCAGGCCCGCCTCGAAACCCTCCTCTATTGGTACATGCGCGTCATCACGGCGCTCTATCCGCATTGGATGCAAAGCGACGGCCGCCCCCAGCCCCGCACCCAGATGCTCTACACCCCCAGAGTGCCTGCCAACGAAATCGCTGAGATGCACCGCTTGCTGAGCGAGCTCCAGTCCAACCTGAGCCTGTCGCCGACGGAAGCCCTGCGCTTGGAGAACACCACGGCCTATCTCCACACGCTGCTGCAACCCACCACACTCATCGAGCAGATGACCCGCCAGTCCTCGGCGCGGGCACTCTTGCTTGGAAAGAAGCTGAGCGTCGCCTGGCAACTCGACGACAGCGCGCTGCAGGGCAAGGACAGGCTCGCGGCCTATGTCGACACCCATCAAGAGGCCCTCTCGCGCATCTTTGCTGCCTTCGAAGTGGTCATCCAGGCCATCATCGACCACGCCTTCCCCGCCACCGTCGAGAGCGGACACATCGAAGTCACCCTCGCCTTGGAGAGCAAGCAGATCGCTGGCGCAGTCTGGCACAACGGAACGGACGTCACCCGCGCCACCATCCAGGACGCCTTGGTCAGCACCGGCTTCGCGCCTGCCGCTGACGACAACCTCTTTGAGCTCTTGCAACAAGCGCCTGCCGCCGTGCGGACCTTGCCCTGCGGCCCCTCCCTCAGCATCGCCGAGTGCGTCATCAAGCAGAGTAAGGGTCACATCGACATCGTCTCCTCCGACTCAGACACCATCCTGCAGTTTTTCGTGCCGTGTATCACTTGAGCGCCAAGCGCACGACTCTCCTCATTGCTGCTGCCCTGACCCTCGCGGGCTGTCAGGGCGAGCCTTCTCCCGCCACGTCCCGGCTGATCCTGGACCCCATGCTCGGCCAGGGAGCGGCTCAGAGCAACCCAGAGGCGCCCCCTCGGGCGCCATGTTCCCATCTGGCGTGCACCATCAACGGCGATGGACCACTCATGGCACGCCTGCTGACCAGCGCCGGCGAGATTCACTGCCGACTCTACGAAGATGAGTGTCCTCAGAGTGTGGAGACTTTCATCGGACTGGCCACTGGACACTTGTCTTGGCTCGATCCCACCACTCAAATCACCACGACGCGGCCTCTGTACCAGGACCTACCCTTCCACCGCTGCGTCCCTGGGCTGCTCATCCAGAGCGGCGATCCCAGCGGGCGCGGCAATGGTCACCCCGGCTTCTACATCGAAGATGAGTTCCACCCAGCGCTCTTGCACGACCGCGCCGGCACCCTGGCCATGGCGCAGCACCACCCCAACGGCAACGGCTCCCAGTTTTTCATCACCGCCAGGGCCGAACCGCGCTTCAACGGCCGCTTCCCCGTCTTTGGTCACTGCGAGAACCTCGACGTCATTCAGCGTTTGGCGACCTGCACAGGACAGGATGACAGCAGCGCTGCGCAGGCTGCACCGCACGTCCTCTTCTCCATCGACTTCTATCGCCGCGCTGCCCCTGATCACTTCGGCGCTTCGAGATAGAGCTGATGGAAATTGGGGTAGATCGCGTCTTCGCCGCGTACCCGCAGCACCACCTCGACGAAGGTCCCGAGGTCGATGTCGGCTTCGGCGACGAAGCGGATACCTTCGCTCCCTGTGGTGCGCTTGCCGGCGTTGATACCCCGGTTCAGCGTTCGCCAATCATAGGGACCGGCCAAACGATCGACCCGCAGTTCGTTCTTCTTCACCCCATCGGGGTTCACCCCTGCCCCGGTCAACACCAGGCCTTCGCGGTTGATCACCAAGCGCAACCCCGTGCTCTCACTCGGTGGGAAAGCACCACTCGGCGGCGCAGCCCATTCATAAGGCAGCAACTCCAAGACCCCCACCAGGTTGGGATTGGCGATGGTTTCGCCACCGATGAGCACCCGACGCCCCGTGGACGCACTGGTATAGAGCAGCGTGAAGACCGTATCCATCGTCGCCGAGCGGTCCACCAGCAGCAGGATGGGCAAGGCCCCGCCATGGCGCTGCAACGCCTCGGCGAGTGGCGTGAAGAAAGCCGTTCCGGCAACGAAATCCTGAGCCGCAGGCCGCCCACCAGTGAAGGGCGCGATGAGAGAGGTCTCGAAGAAGACACCGTCCCGCGGCGATGCGACCACGATGACCCCCTCCTCCAGAAGCTCACCTTCGATAGGGGGCAACAAAAACTCTGCAGGAGCCGCCCGCGATTTCGCCAACCGATCCTCGAAGCGCTCCTCGGCCCGCGCCATCGACCCGCCTTTGGCGTCATCCTTTTTGTCCGTCGCCAGCCACAGAATGAGAAGGAAAATGATGCCGCCGATGAGAATCACGCCGAAAATGGCGACCACGGCAACCAGCGCGCCGCGATTGCCCCGCTTGACCGGAGCTCGCACCGCGCCCGGCATGGGCCGACCCGGTATGGGCCGCGGTCGCTGCATCATCCCCGGCTGCATCATCCCCGGCTGCATCATCCCCGGCTGCATCATCCCCGGCTGCATCGGCGGCATGGCGCCGGGCTGCCCAGGATGCCGCTGGCCATCGCCGCGGGTCATGTACTGGTCGATCTGCGCCGCGTCGATAGCGGCGGTTTTCTCATCGTGAACCACGGGCGCGCTCGCCCCGACGATGACTTGCCCATGGCGCGGGACGCTATCCATGCTTCCCGAATGACGCATGGGCGGCGCAGCGCGCAAGTTGGCCGAAGACGGCCCGCGACGCGGCGCCTCCGCTGCTGGCGCAGTGAAAGGCTGACCATCGCGCAACATCTCATCGACGTCGATGGCCATGGTCCGCTCACTCGGCGCCAAGATCTGGGCTTCCCGCTGTGGCCCTCCCCCTCCGGCGCCATGAATGGGCTCCATGGCCTGAGTCGGCCCAGGCGCGAAGGGCTCCGGGTAGGGAGCCGCTTCCTCCCAGGAGGGTTCGCCCCAGACCGATTCGTCCACCAGCACGCCTGGTTCTGGCACCGGCGGTGCCGGCGACTGTTGCCGTTGCATCCACTGGGACTCGAGGTTCTCGAAGCTGTAGTCGTCGAGCATGGTCGTCGACTCAATCGCCCCGCCACCACCACTCAAAGGCACCAGAGGTTCCTGACATTGCTCACAATAAACGACACCACCCGCAGCGTCGATGGTCGCGTCATCGACCACATAGGTATTGCGGCAACTATTGCAGGTCAACAGCATGGAGGCCACCCCGAGCGTTCGGTCCAAAGCAGCGACAGCACACCCTCTTTGCTACCAAAGGACTCGGCCTGTGGTCAACCTGGCGCCCCGCCTCCCATCCGCGCACTGAGCGCTTTCACGCTCAGCAGCCGCAGGATCCGCAGTGTCCGGCACCGGGCTCTTCGTCGTTCTGCCCCCGGATGGAGAAGCCCGATTGCCACCCGCTGTCGACATAATCCACCTGGACCCCGCCGACCTGCTCCAGGAGCGCTTTCTCGGCGACGATCGAAAAATCTCCCATGTCGACGCGCTCGTCATCTTCTGAAGGCTCATCCAGGGCCATCCCCCAAGAGGGTCCGCGGCAGCTCATCCCAGCAATATATAGCCGCAGAGTCGGGTGCTCGCCCTTGCCTTCGAGGGCGCTTCGGATCTCCGTGAGCGCTCCTTCCGTCACCTCGATACGTGCTTCTGTCATCTGTTCACCTCAACGTGTGGTTCGAAACTCTGTGGCCGCAGCCGTCCAACAGCGGCGATGCCGTGCCGCCCATAGAATAAGGAGTCCGCACGATTCCGCCAGTAGTTTAGAGAACACTTTGTGCCGCGCGTTGCACCGCCTCGACGTCACGGTCGACGCCAGTGAAGAAAACCAGTGCTTTCTCAGTCGGCTGCACCACCTCGGCCTGACGCAGCGCCATGAGCCCCGCCAACGAGGCGGTCCCCGTATGATCCGCAGGGACGGAAGTGGTGGCACGCGCCAGCGTCTGCGCTTCTGCGACCATCGCCTCTGAGGCCACCACACCGATGCCGCCGCTGCGCAGCATCAACGACACCACCGCGAACCAATCGTAGGTCTCGTCATCGAGGATACCATGGGCGAGGGAGTGGGGCTGGGACTCCCATGGCCACATGAAGAGGGCGCGGCGCTGGGCCGCGACCCGTAGGGAGGCCTGTACCGGCGTCGAAGACCAGGCCTGCTGGATGGCAGCGGCGCGCCGCATGGTCTGAGCCAAGGTCTCAGGGTTGTGCCGCGCCAAGCGCTCTGCCGGCAGGAGGTGATCCCGCCCCGGCTCCCAGCACCCCACTTCATCCCCATGCAGGCGAGCCCAAATGAACTCGGCCAGGCGATCGTAAGCGCGAATCAAGGGGAAGGCACCGACGGTCTGGATGACATGGAAACGCGGCAAGCCCTCGATCACACCCGTGGCCACAGCTTGACTCAAGCTCCCAGCCAGGGCCGAGGCCAGCGCTGCGCCGCCGACCTGCACCACCAAGTGATCGAAACGAAGCCCCAACGCCTGCTGCTGTGCCACGATTTCGTAGCCCAGGGTCATCCCACCCTCGATGGTCAAGCCGTTGTCCGACCCTTGGCAACTGAAGGGGACCGCCCCAGCGGCTACGGCGTCGCGAAAGCGGAGGTAGCACGGGTCGCCCGCCTGCTCCCCCTCGCGCTGGCACACCACCAGTGAGGCCCCGAGCGCTTGTAGCCTCTGGACCACCCGGGGGTTGGCGTCGGGCGGGATATGGACCACCAGCGGTCTCTGTGCCGCCCGGGCGACCACCGCCGCAGCCAAGGCCGCGTTCCCACAGCTCGCTATCGCCAGCGGTCGGTCCTGCTGCACCGCCAAAATGCTCAGATGGAGCATGATTCCGAACAGGTGGCGTGCTTTGTGCGAGCCCGCCACATTGTCCGTCTCGTCTTTGATCCACAACGCCCCGGGCGCCGCAAAACCTAGCGCCGCCCCACACTCGCGGGCCTCGGTCAGGGGCGTCACCCTGAACGCCCGCCCATCGACGGCCTCCACCGCCGCATCGAGGCCCTGCACCATCGCAACATAAGCCTCATCGCTCATGCCACAGGCCAGGGCACGGGCGTAGGCGTAGAGGCGGTGCCGAAACATCACGAAGGGGTTGACGTCGTCGCCCAAGGGCGCCGGCAGCCACTCACCTTGCTGGCGCAACACGTGGTCGACCCCCGGCACGACGCCCGCGTTGGGGCAGCGATAGTGGGCCTCCCCCGCTGCCGTGATTCGCACGCCGCAACCCGAACAGACGAGCGCCATCGTCGGCCTCTCACCCATGCTCACCTCCTGCCACGCGCCAAGCGCGCCAGCTCCTACGCGTCATGCGCGCTATGCTGCAAACTTGTAAGCACCGCCGGGGCCACGGCGCGCAGCGCCATCGCCCCGGCGATCCAGGGCAACACGCCTACTGGCCCGCTGCGACCTCGGCGTTGAACTTCTCGATCAGGCGATCCCAAGCCGGGAGTAAGGCCCGGAGATTCTTCCAGAACGATTGATCCTTACGGACCATGAAATCCTCGAAAGACAGGCCCTGCTGTTCAACCCATGTGTAATAGCCCAGGTTGAAGACCCGCTCTTGGTCGATCAAGGTCAGCTCCGCGAAGTGGTCCGTCGCCACGCCCTGCAGGTGGTGGCCATAGACCCCAGAAGCCTCGATCGTGTCGAAGTTGCCCCCGAAATCTCGTGCCAAGGTCTCGGCCCGCTCCGTGCGGTACATGTTGGCGCCGTCAGAGGCCACGGTGCACACCACGTCGTCCGCACCCAGCTTGAGGTATTTCGCCGCCTTGATCGCTGCCAACACGTTGCAGATCGAGGAGAAGCCCAGATAAGGAAGCTGCTCGAGGACTTCACCCGGGACGCCGCGACGCTCACGTAAGAAGGTCTGCCCGACCTCGGTGTTGAAGAGCAGATCCAGATGGTCCGTCGCCTGATCCGAGATCGCAGCCACCATATCGGTGTTCATCACGTTGTGGATGAGCGGCACGTGCTTGTCGCCAATGCCCTGGATATTGTGCCCGCCAAAGCCGTTGTAGAGCAGGGTCGGACACTCCAGCGCCTCGACGGCGACCACCTTGGTCCCGTATTGCTCCTTCAAATAGTCGCCAGCGCCAATGGTCCCAGCCGATCCCGTCGCCGAGGTGAAGGCCCGCAGCCGCAAGGAACCGTGGCGCTTCTGCAGCTCCTCGAAGACATGGGCCAGGGCTTTGCCCGTGCACAGGACATGGGCCAGGTGATTGCCAAACTCAGAGAACTGATTGAAGATCTTGTACTTGGGATCCAGCTCCAGCTCATTGCACTTGTCGTAGATCTCCTTGACGTTGCTCTCGCAGCCCGTGGTGCGGATGATGTCTTCTGCGGGATTATCGGTCCATCTATCCAGCCAATCGAAGCGCTCTTTGCTCATCTCTTCGGGAAGGATGGCCACGCCGCGACACGCCATGATCTTGGAAATCGCCACGCCACCGCGACAGTAGTTGCCCGTGGAAGGCCACACCGCCCGATGGCGCGTCGGGTCGAACTCACCCGTCAGCACGCGCGGCGCCAAACAGGCGTAGGCCGCCAAGACCTTGTGCGAGTTGATCATCGGCGAGAAGGTCCCCAAGACCACCACGATCTTGGCGTCAACCCCCGTGAGCGACTTGGGCAACACCACATAGGGCGGCACCGCAGCCAATCCGCGCCGATCCGGCGTGTTGTACCAATGCACCCTGAACAAATTCAGCGCATCAGCAGCATCGGGATCCACGCCCTCGAGGCGCTCGCGAATCTCCGCGGGGATCAAATGCGGCTCGGCCAACTGCGCAAAAGTCGGCAGCACGATGTTGCGCTCGCGAAAGCGCTTCACCGTCGCTTCGTACATGCTGTGATCGACGATCTCTGTGGACAGACCTAGTCCCTTCATTTCGATATCCTTCGTTTCCTTGTCGAGCGCAGGGGCGCCAGCCCCATGCTGGACGCCCCCTGGCGCCATCGAATCTCAGTAGCGCTCCATCTCTTTCCACAACCGCTGGGCTGCTTCCTTGGCTTCGGCCGTGATGGCCTGCAAATCGCCGTGAACCAGTTGGCGATTGCGCACCTTCACGTCTCCACCGACGACGACATGTTGAACGCCCTGAGCGTCCTCGACGCGCAGGTCTGCCAAGAGGCTCTCGTTCTCTCCCGCGAGGGGGACCATCGGCCCCAGCGCCGTACCGAAGATCTGACCCAACATGCGCCAGCCGCTCAACAGGCGGTGCACGCCCACGGCTTCGTCTTCGCCGTAGCGGGCATTCTCCTCGCGCAAGAAGGCCAACTCAGCGGGCATATCAGCCGGGTAGCCATCCGTCCCGAGGGCCACGCGCTGGGCAAACTGCAACGCATGCGGGTAGCCCACGGCGTTACCGCTGTTCGAGCGCGGGTTCTGCACGAACCAGGCGCCGCTCGCTTCAGCGGCGATGACCTCAGAAGGCGTCATGTGGATGCCATGGATGAAGAGCGAACCAGGAACGGCTGCCTCGAGGGCGATGAGGCGAGCCGCTGGGCCCTGATAGCCGCGCTGGCGCGCGTCGGCCACGTCCGCCGCGTCTTCAGCGACGTGAACGTGAAGGGGGACACCCAGGTCACGGCACATGGCCCCAGACGCGCGCACCGTCTCATCAGAGACCGTGAAGGAGGCATGCAGACCGACCATACCGCGCACCAGAGGGCGCTCATTGGCCTTGATGAAGCGCGCGCACTCTTCCAGGCCGCGCCGCCCTTCTTCCACCCCACCATTGCGGTCGGTCGCGCCGTAGCACATCACACCGCGCACCCCGAGCTCTTGACAGGCATCAGCCAAGACGTCGAGGGAGCCTTCGATGAAGTTGGGCGATTCGTGGTGATCCACCACCCCCGTGCTGCCATAGAGCAAGGCATTGGCCACATAGTAACGGGCCGAAGCGCGCAGCGTCTCCGCGTCGAGGGCACGGTCCAGGCGCCACCACACGCGCTCGAGGATCTGGACGAAGTTCTCTGGCTTGAGGGCGGGCGCGGGCATCCCCAGCGGCACCAGGCCGCTGTAGAGGTGCGTGTGGCTGCAAACCCAACCGGGCAAAATGGTGCCTTCGGCGCACGCGAGGTGTTCCGCCCCTCGGTGCTCGGGAGCGCCCTTGGCATCGCCCCAATAGACCACGCGATCATTCTCGCAGATCGCAACCTTCCCATGCCGATCGGGTCCTAATGCCAACACGCGCTTTTCCATCTTCACACCTTTTACAGAGGGGGTTCATCACACCCAAAATCTTTGGACAAACGGCCGCAGCCGCTGCCCCAACACCCTTAGCACCACTTCGATCCAAAGGCCAGCAGAGGCGGCAAAATGCGCACCCTTTCTCAGGGTTCGCCGCCATCAGCCTCCCGCGTGAGCACCAACAAGCGCTCCACCAGCGGCTCGATGAAGGCAGCTCCCTGGGCGCCAGACATGCGGTGCCCGTTGATGAACCAGGTCGGCACGGAGACGATACCCTGCGCCAAGCCCTGCTCGACCTGGGCCATCACCTGGGCCCGCGTCGCAGGATGATGCACGCAGCGAAGGAAAGCAGGCGCATCGAGGCCCACTTGGAGCGCCCACGCGCGCAGGGTGTCGTCATTCAACACCTCACGTCCCCCGTGGGCGTCACGCTCGCGGAAGGTCGCGAACGCCAAGTCATGCAGCGCCCAGAAGGCAGGGCCGGCACAGTGACCTGCGTAGGCCGCCAGACAGGCGCTGGGGTGCATCGCACTGGAGCGTGGGTTGCAAGCGCTGTTCAAAGGAAAGTGCGCAAAATAGACCGCAACCTCAAGAGGGTATCTTGCGTGGATCTCCAAGAGCTGCTCGGCAAAACGACCACAAAAAGAGCACTCGAAATCAGAGAAAACGACCAAAGCCACGGGCGCATCTTTGGGGCCGCGCCGGGGCAAATCTCCCAGGTCCAATACCGCTGAACCATAGCGACTGAGCTCCGAGGCGACCTTCTCGCCCTGCTCCCGCTGCGCCGCTTGGTCCACTTGTGTCATCCGCGCCACGGCGCCGTGGTAGGAGAAGGTCAAGAGCACCAGCGCCACCACAAAAAAGAGGGCCCCATCCCACAGCGGTCGACTGCGCAACATCTCGACGACGGCCGCCCGCGGACGGCGCCAAAGATCACTGAGATGAGGTCGCAGCCAACATGCGTGGGCCAAAGCAGCGAAGTTGATCCCGTGCAGGACCATACAGAAGACGCAAGGGGTCGTCAGGTGGAAGAGCAGCACTTGGCCGAGAAAGAGGCTGTAAGCGGACGCCCCGACATAAACCAGGCAGAGGGCGCGGACACTGGCCAAGCGCATACGCTCGCCCTCTGCGGCACGACGCCGGGCGGTGCTCAGCACGAGCACCAGCACTGCCATGTAAAAGGCGGCCGCCAGAACGGGCAAGGGAACGCCAAGGAAAGTGGCCCAGGCGCTGGTCAGTGCCGGCGTGCAGGAGTAAGCCGGCGCGAAGGCGCAGTAGCTGCTGCCCCCCCCGGCTCGCAACCAGGCGCTGTCGTGAAGAAGCAGACCCGCCACGAGCAGGCCTGCCACCGCTAGCGCGGCGCTCCATCCCACCCCTTGCAGCCTTCTGCGCCGCCCGTGCTCACCCGCGCCATCCATGCCAATTCACGCTATTCGAGGTTGTAGCAGGGATCGCGCCCTTCGTAGTACTGCTGCAGCAGCCGCAGCTCGACGTCCGTCCAAGCCTGGGCCCGCACCGAGCGGCACAACACCAACAAATGCCCCAAGTAGCCTTCAGGCTCGGTCTGGGCATAGGCGACGATGCGCATCACCGTCTCGACCCGTGAGCCGCGAAAGCCTGGGACGATGGCACCCACCTGCCGGATCTGATTCTCCTGCTGCGGCGACAGCGCGAAAGAAGGCGCTGGTCCGCTCACGGCGCCGGCCGGCGCCAGACCCGCGTCATCCGTCTCAGCCTCATCCCCTTGCGCATGGCCTGCGCTCTCGTCGTCCGGCCTTGGGGAGGGCGCGGTCGCAGCGTCCGCCACGACATCCTCAGCAACGGGCGCCGCCGTCGCCCCGGGCTCCTCTGCGCTGGGCGTGCCTCCCTCTGGTTCTGCTTCTCCTCCGACCGGATCGGCGACCTCCCCCGTAGCCTGAGCCGACTCTTCATCAGCGCTCAGCAGGGTCTTGGGCTCGGACCGAGAAAAAGTCAGCAGCGCCAACACCGTCCCGACGGCGGCCAAGAGCACCAGCGCCGCCAACAGCACCAACCACAGGGTCTTGGGCGAAACCCCGTCACTGGAGCGCGCCACGACTGATGCCTCGTGTCCGCCCCCAGCACTCGGAGCAGCCGGGAGGGCCTGGTCCACGGACGATGTGGGGCTGCGCCCCAAAGCCGACAGCTCCACCCCTGGCAAGCTGAGATGTGGCAAGGGACCCGCCTGTGGATCCCGCGCCCAGCCAACGAAATCGTTGAAGTGATAGCCACGGTAGCCTGGCGCGATGGTGTAGAGCAGATCCGTCAGGGCGCGGGCCATCTCCGACGCAGAAGCAAAGCGGCGCTCCGTCTCTCTCTCCAGGGCATAGAGCACGACCCCATCGATGCGTGGATCCAGATGCGGTGCAACCCGGCTCGGTGCCTCCACCTTGCGCGTGCAGAAATTGTAAATCGTCGCGTGCTCATCAGGTCCCGCAAAGGGGTGGACCCCAGTCAACAGTTCATAGAGCACCAAGCCTGCCGAATAGATGTCGCTGCGCCCGTCCAGTGGCTTGGCCTGTAACTGCTCTGGGCTGAGGTAGAGGATCTTCCCCTTGACCGCGCCGGCCTGCGTCTCTGACAGATTGGTCGCCGCTTTGGCCACACCGAAGTCGATGATCTTGACCTCGCCCTTGAACGACACCAGGACGTTCTGCGGCGAGATGTCTCGATGCACCAGATTGAGCGCTGCTCCATTGGTGCTGGTCTGGTTGTGCGCTGCGTGCAGACCCTCGGCGACCTCGCCCATGATGTGCAGCGCATGTTCTTGCGGAAAGGGGCAACCCGCCGAGCGAACGCGCTGCACCAACTCGGCCAGGGACAGACCATCGATGAACTCCATGGTCATGAACAGCGTCGAGCCCAGCTCACCCGCCCGATAGACCTTCCCGATATTCTTGTGGCTCAACAGCGAGGTGACACGCACCTCGTCATAAAACATCTGGCGAAACTTCGGGTCGGCAGCAAACTGCGGCAGGATCTGTTTGAGGCAGACCGCCCGCTCGCCAATGTCCGAGATCTGCTCGTGAGCCAGATAGGTGACCGCCATCCCCCCTTGGCCCAACTTGCGTTTCAAGGTGTAGTCGCCAAAGGCTTGAGCTAAGAGCGCTTCCGTCATAAACTTTTCCCATCGCAACGCGACGAAGCTCTGCGAACGCTTGGCCGGGCGTGTGTGCTCCCATGCTACTATGCTCCCCGCGGCGCTGCAATCGCACAATATCCCCAGCTTTTTTCAGCGCACCAGAACCGCGCCGATGTCGTCGGCCCCCAAGAGCACCATCAGCAAACGCTCCAACCCCAACGCGTTGCCGGCCGTCGGCGGCATGCGCCCCACCGCCCACAGCAGCGCCTCGTCCACGGGCATGGCCTCCCGCCCCAAGGCCGCGCGCAGCGCCTGCTCCCGCGCAAAGCGTTCGCGCTGCTCATCCGGGTCATTGAGCTCGTCGTAGCCATTGCACAGCTCGAGTCCCCCCACGTACAGCTCAAAGCGCGCGGCCACGCGGCACCCTTGCGCATCGGCCTTGAACCGCGCCAGCGCCGAGAGCGATGGCGGGTAGTCGTGCAAGAAGGTCGGCGCCTCCCAGCCCAGCGCCCCTTCTACTTTGTCCATGAGCAGCAGGTGGAAGACATCCTCCCAAGGCCAGTCATCCCCCGGCGCCGAACCCACCGAGCGCGCCGCCGCAATGAAATCCTGTCGATCCGTGACCACAAAGGGATCCACCCCAGCGTAGCGCACAAAAGCCTCACGCACGCTGAGCCGGATGAAAGGTCGCTCCAGGGCGATCGCTCGCCCGGCGCGCACCAGACATGCGCAGCCCAACGCCGCCGCCACAGCACGTACCAGCGCCTCCGTCTCCTCCATCAGCGCCACATCATCGCTGCCAACGCTGTACCACTCCACCATGGTGAACTCGTGGTGATGGTAAGGCCCCGCCTCTTCATTGCGAAAGACCTTGGCGATCTCGAACAACGAGCAGCCGTAGGTCCCCAACAGGATCTTCAGCGCGTACTCTGGCGAGGTCTGGAGGTAGGCGCGCCGGGCCGCCACACCATGCGCTCCTCCGGGTTGCACCAAGGTGGTCACAAAAGAGCACAAGTGCGGGTCCATGGCCCCATGCCCGCGCAGCGCCGGCGTCGACACCTCCAGGTGCCCGCGCGCCGTAAAAAATTGGCGAATGGCGGCGCAGGCCGCGGCACGCGCCCGCAGATGGGCCAGGGGGGGGGGCGCAAAAGCCATGGTCGTCTCGCTCATCCTCACCTCTCTCACCAGCGGTGTGCCTGTGAATGGACCCACCATCCTGGGTGGCGGCAACGGGGTACCGCGCTTCTCGTCCCGAGCCTCACCTACTCACTTGGAGGCCGCAGCGCCGCATGCTATCTAAGGGCGAACCCGAGCGCCAGCCAAGCTGGCCCTCACCGCATGGCTTCGCATCATGAAACACAGCCCCGACCTCTTGACCGCCGTCGCAAAGCGCTTGGGCCACCCCTTCGCCAACCTGGACCTACTCTCCCAAGCGCTCACCCACCGCTCCTTCGTCAACGAATCCCGACACGCCAACGCCGACAACCAGCGGCTAGAGTTTCTTGGCGACGCCATCCTGGGACACATCATCGCCGAGGCCCTCTATCACCACTATCCAAACGCACCAGAGGGTCTCCTTTCCAAACTCAAGGCCCGCCTCGTCTGCGAAAACACCCTGGCCCAGCTCGCCAACGACCTGGCCCTCGGCGATGTCTTGCGCTTGGGGCGCGGTGAAGAACGCAGCGGCGGGCGCCACAAGCCCAGCCTGCTGGCCGACACCTACGAAGCCATCATCGCCGCCGTATTGCTCGACGCCGGCTTCACTGAAGCCAAGCGCTTCGTCTTGACCCACCACGCCCCCCTCATCTCCGATCCTGCCCTGCTCGCCTCCCACGAAGATCCCAAGAGCCAGCTCCAAGAACGCACCCAACACTACACCAAGGCGCCACCCGTCTATCACGTCAGCCAAGATGGCGGGCCAGAACACGCTCCCTCCTTCATCGCCGAGGTCCACCTCGATGGCCGACGCCTGGGCACAGGCCGCGGCAACAGCAAGAAGGAAGCCGAGCAGGCCGCAGCCCGCAACGCCCTCACCCACTACCCACCTGCCCCCACATCAGCAGATTGACATCCCTGACCAATCGCCCTACCGTCTGCTCCTGGCTCGGCATCTGTTCTTTGGCACGGCGAGGCCAGGCTGCCCTCGCTGCCTCTCAGACCGCGTCGCTGCAAGCAGTCCTCAGCCAAACCTGTCCTGAGGGAGATAACCAGTGACCCCCGTCGCGCTCTTCGGCTTCGGCCATACCGAAATCATCATCATCGTCGTCTTGCTCATCGTGATCTTCGGGGCCAAGCGCATCCCTGAACTCGGGTCATCCATCGGCCAGGGCATTCGCAACTTCAAGAAAGGCATGCGGCAAGCACAAAAAGAAGAAGAAGAGGATGAGCGTCTGGCCCTAGAAGCCGAGAAGACCGCCCCATCCCTCGGCGCTGACAACGACATCATCGCCGAGCAGACCTCACGCCAACGCAAAGATCTGCCACGTGATGAGTGACCGCTTGGGAGAGCGCCTGGCCAGCTCCGGCCCCCTCTGCCATGAGGATGCCTCGCCCTTGACACCCAACCCCAAGCACCAACGTTGATAGCTGCTGCCGCTGGCGCTGGTTCAATCGCCACCGTTCATTTGTCCCAACCCGTGTGCCGAAAGTGAGCCCTCTCACCCCTGAAACAAAGGTCCTGCGCCTCTATGTCACCATGGCGAGCCTCCTGGCTCACCTCGCCTTGGTCCCGGCCTGGGTGCTGTGGCTGAACCAAGACGCCCAGGATGACGCGCCGCTGCTCTCCCGTGACTGCCAAGAGGCCCCCCCCTCGGAGCAGCTCCGCCCAGAAATCCCGGGACCCGTGTGCCAGCCCTCGGGCGACTCCCTGCACCTCAGCCTCCGGGAGATCGAGGTCTCAACGCCCCCAAAACCTGAGGAACTGAAGGACTTCGTCCTCACGCCCCCCGATCACACCCCCAGCGACACGCCGCCCCCGGAGGACGCCTTCGCCGCGACCACCGACACCCACACGGAGCAACAGAGCATCGCCCGCGGCGAGCGCCTCGGACTCGCCAGCGCTCCTGGCGCGCCAAGGGCCACCACGCCCACGCCACAGCCCACCCGCGCCCGCGCTGCCATCGAGAGCCCCAGAGCCGACCTTGGGGCCCCCCAAGATCCCGAGCAAGCCGGCGACAGCCCCACGGACGCCGTGGTCGCCCTGCCCCCCATCCTCCCCCAGGACGACCACCCAGACACCCCTCAAATCCCCGATTTCGTCGCCGAGCGCGCCAACGCGCTCGCCCCTGGAGGCAGCCTGGATTACGTCAAAGACGTGCCCGACGGCGAACGCACCCTGCTCAACCGCCGCAGGGTCTCCTACGCCGACTTCTTCGAACGCGTGCAGCTCGGCGTCGCCAACCATTGGGACCCCGCCTCGGTCTACCGCCGACGAGATCCACAAGGGAAAATCTACGGCGTCCAAGACCGGCTGACCATCCTCAGCATCACCCTGCATGGCGACGGCTCACTGGCCAAGCTCTTCGTCCTTCAGCCCAGCGGCCTCGACTTCCTCGATGACGAAGCCGTGCGCGCCGTGCGCTCGGCCGTTCCCTTTCCCAACCCACCCGAGGGGCTCAAAGATCTCGATGGGCTCATCCACTTCCGCTTCGCCTTCGCCTTCGAAATCACCACCCGACGCCATCGCGTCTTCCGTTATCGCTGAACACCCTTCACCCCGGCGAGGGCGACCTCGACCTCGGCCCGGCCACCACGCGTCACCTCCAACCCCACCACCGACGCCATGCTGCGCTGACCCTGGCCATCCTCACCGCGAATCTCGACGATGTAGTGGCCCGACTGCAGCTCGCCAAGCTCGGCCTCGCCCCAATCGCAGACGAAACGATGACGACCTACGTCGTAATAGGCCTCATTGTATACCTGGACCCAAACCCATTCGACCTGATTGTGGGCACACATGCGGCCGTCATCGAAAAACCAACGCAGCGTGACCACTCCTGGCAGCGCGCTCATGGCCACCTCGCCCAGCCACGTCTCGCCACCGGCGCCGACCCGAACGTCCTGCGCGACGCCGCCAAAGGTCTCGGTCCCCTGCGCATCACGCCCCGTCAAGCGAAGCTCATAGCGACCCGCCTCCAAGCCATCGAGATAGGCCGCGCCCTCTTGGCATGGGTACATGCGACTGAACACCGCCTTGCCCTTGCGCATGAGCGCCACCTCCACCGTCTCCAAGCCCGCCTCTTGACACGTCAGCGCCGGGCCAGCCGCCCACTGCAAGGTCAGCACACCGGGATCAGGCGGAACTTCCCCACATCCGGCCACACAGCACACCAACACCACCGCCCACAGCCCAACCACACGCCAGGACGACACCCCGCTACCACCGCCCCCCGTAATTGTCTTTGCTTGCCAGGTCATAACTACCCTCACCTTCCTCGTAGAGACGTACCCTTCGACCGCAGCGGCGGTCGCATGGTAGGATAGTCGCACACCAGTAGGCGCCGGCAACTTCGTGGGCTTCCCCGCGCGCCCCCCCCCCAAGAGCCAAGATCCCCTGGCACAAAGCCTACACGCCGCATTTACTTCGTGCTAAAGTCGATCTCTGCCGAGGGGTTAGCCGCACCACGCAAGGCAGAGTCGAGCAGCGGCGCTAACGAGGACGACGTGGACGAAGAACGGCGAAAGCAACTCGAATCGCGCTTGCAGCTCCTCATGGGAGAACTCGCCCAGCTCTGCACGGACCTCGGCGTCGCCTGGGACGCGCCAGCAGCCCCTCCGCCACCGACGCGCCCCAGCGTCGCTTTGGAGGGACCGCTCCTCTTGGCGCGCCTCGATGACCTGGACCTCGCCTTTCACTCGGGGGACGTCGCCGAGCTGGTGCGCTTGGTGGAAATCACCCCCTCTCTCGAAGCGCGCAAGGGCATCCTGGGCTATATCAACCTCCGCGGCCAAGCCCTGGTCGTGATCGATCTGCGCCATCTCCTCGATCTCCCCCCGTGCCAACCCGATCCCGACCACGTCATGGTGATCCTCGAGAGCAAACGCACCCGTTTCGCCACCGTGGTCAACGAAATCGTCGACATCTTCGATGTCGCACCCGCCGACTTTCAGGATCGCCACCAACTCGATCTGAGCCGCGGCTTCCTCGATGGCGTCGCCCGAATCCAAGACACCCTGGTCGGCGTGCTCAACCCCTCGCTCGTGGCACAGGTCTTGTTGTGATCCCTCCCCAAGATAGATCCACCGTCGAACAACTGCGCTTGCTCCTCGCCGAGCGCGTGGGATACGAGCTGCCCATCGACTTCTACGCTTTCATGGCGCGGCAGGCCCAGAGCATTTGTCACGATCACGAGATCGCCGATCTCGACGCGCTCTTGGTTCGCTTGAGCGGCGAAGCCGTCAACACGCCCCTTTGGGAGCATTTCATCAGCCGCATGACCATCGGCGAGTCCTACCTCTTTCGCAACCCAAACCATATCAAGGCCCTGCGCACAACCATCCTGCCCCACCTCCTCAAAGTGGCAGAGCACCGCCCGGTACACCTCTGGAGCGCGGGCTGCGCGCGCGGCGAAGAGCCGTACACCCTGGCCATCATGCTCCACGAGCTGGACCCGCAAGCCCACGAACGGGCCATCCGCATCGTCGCCACCGACATCGATATCGAAGCGCTCCAAGCGGCCAAGAAGCGCCTCTATGGCCCCTGGGCCTTTCGCCAAACCCCTTACCACATCCAACGCAAATACTTCTCGCCCCAAGGCAAGCAGCTCCTGCTCAACCCCAAGGTCGCGGCCATGGTCGATTTCGGCTACCATCATGTCGCCGCGGACGTCGAGATGGCCATCTTCCCAACGGGCGGCTTCGATCTGATCCTCTGCCGCAACGTCCTGATGTACCTCCGCACCGACTACCGCCAACGCGCCGGGCGTGTCTTGGCCCAACGTCTGGCACCTGGCGGATTCCTCATCCCAGGACAGGTGGAACGTCTGGAAGGTGCCGACGACCTCCTCTTGCGTTCCTTCGTTGCGGGCTCTGCGATCCACATGCGCAAAGACGCACCCGCGCCCAGCCGCGCCATTGTCGACATGCTGGCAACGGCCGCCCCCCCCCCCCCCACGCCGTCGACACCACCGACGCGGCCGCCCCGCCCAGCCCTGCGCTGCGCCTGGTCTCCACCGCGGGCCGCACGCCAAGCCCCCCGGCACCCCAGCCCAACCCAACCACCCTCGTCAACGAATCAGCGGCGAGCGCCCCCGCGCAGGCTCTCCCCCGTCCTGATCCCATCGGCACCCGCAACATCTCGGCGGAAGTGGAACACTATCTCCGCCAAGGTAAACACGACGAAGCGCTCCAGCGCTGCCAAGAACTCATCGCCGTCAACCCCCTGATCGCCGATTACCACAGCCTCCTCGCCCTGGTACAGCTCGAACGCGACCTACCAGAGGCCGCCTTCGATGCCCTACGCCGCGCCGTCTACTGCGATCCCGACAGCATCACCGCCTATTATCTCTGGTGGCTCATTGGACTGCGCCACCATGGTGTCGCCTGGGAAAGGACCCAGTGGGCCAAACGCCACTTGACCCGCCTCCTCGCCAACAGCCCCGACACCCAGGTCGTCCTCTCTTTTGGTGCCGTCACCGCTGGCGATGTACGCTATCTCCTCGAACGCAATTGGGATGTCTTCAAAGCCGCCTTCTAGTCCTCAACCACCTGCGAGGGGCTCATGACGCGATCACAGAACTTGCTCCGTGAACCTGATGACATGGTCATGGCTTTCCGCAAAGATGCCAAACGCCAGCGAGAAATCCTACGCGAGAGGGCCATCCAACTGTCCCAGCCTGTGGTCTTGGCAGATCTCCTCGAAGAATCCGCCTGGCAGATCGTCTGCTTCCGGGCCGGAGAAACCACCTACGCCGTCCCCCTGGGCGAGCTGCGCGATATCCAACGGGTGGATCACCTCGCAACCGTCCCGTGCAGCCCCAAGTTCGTTCTCGGCTTGGTCCAGGTCCACCGCGAAATCACCGCCGTCATCGATCTCGTCGACTTTCTCGGCTTCCGGCGCAGCGTCCCCATCTTGCAGCCCGCGACGGTGGTCGTCGTCACCTCGGCTGAGCGTTCCTTGGGCATCTACTGCGATGAACTCTACGATGTCATCGCCCTCTCAGAACACGAACTCATCCATCCACCGGCCACCCTAGCGCCCATCGAACTTGACATCACCCGAGGCTTGACCGCCGATCGGATCGTCGTCCTCGACGCGCCGGCCCTGGTACAGCACCGTCAGCTTACCCTCGGCCCGAGCTGACCCTGAGCCGCGATTTCTGGTGCGCCTCCACGCGCTTCCTCTTCCCATGGAGTCCTAGCAAATGGCTAAGAACACTCAAGATTCAAGCTCGACCAAGCTCTCGATCTCCGACATGATCGAGAAGCTCAGCGCTTACCTCGATGAAGGCGAGGCCTATGAGCCCTTTCTGATCGAGGACACCGATCAGCCTATCGATCGCCTCGCCTTGCTCCTCAACGAAATCGTCGAGCAACGCGAGGGTGAAGCCAACCGACGCCAAAGCCTCGTTGCCGAAGTCCAAACGGATCTGCAACGCATCATGGAGAGCGCCGATCGCCTGGCCAAAAATGACTTTGGACACAGCGTCGCGCTGCACTCTCCTTTGATGGCACCGCTACAAGGCGCCTTCAGCCCGCTGATCCAACAACTGCGTCTGCAGCACCTGCTCATGGAGATGTCCTCTTCGTTCATCGATCTCCCGTTGGAGAAGATCGAGGACACCATCCAGCACGCCCTCGGAGATCTGGCTGCTTTCGTCGATGCCGACCGCTCCTACGTCTTTGACTACAACTTCGACACCATGATCTGCTCCAACCGCTACGAGTGGTGTGGACCCGGTGTCGAGCCTCAGATCGATGCCTTGCAAGAGGTCCCCATGGATGCCGTCCCCTATTGGGTGGAGAAGCATCAACTCGGCGAGCCCATGTTCGTCCAGGACGTACAAGCCCTCCCTGAGGGCCCCCTCCGCGAGCTGCTCGAGCCGCAAGAAATCAAGAGCTTGCTCACCGTACCCATGATGAAGGGAGGCGTCTGTGTCGGCTTCGTCGGCTTCGACTCCGTCCACAACCGGCACGAATACACCCTCAATGAGCAGCGCCTTCTCGACTTCTTTGCCCAGCTCCTGGTCAGCATCATGCTGCGGCAGGAGACAGAGTCGGCCCTGCGCGAGAGCAACGGCATCCTGCAGACCCTTACCCATAGCCAAACAGAGCAGCGCGAGGAGATGGCGCGCCAGTTCCAAGAGATCCACGACGTCATCGACCTCATGGCCAGAGGCGATTTCTCCGCACCTGTCGCCATCGCCGGCGGCCAAGACATCCAGCCCATCGTCGTAGGCCTCGAGACGCTGCGCCAGACCTTCCAGGACATGCTCAACAGCTTGGAGCGCTCCGTCGCGCATCTCTCCAGCGCTGCGACCCAGTTCGTCGTCGGCGCGCGCCAGCAGGCCCATAACGCCAACGAACAAGCCTCGAGCGTCAACGAGACCAACATCGCCATCCACGAGCTCGCCCAAATGGCACGTGAGAGCGAGCAACGCACCAAAGAGGTCATCGAGGTCGCCAACCGTTCCGAGAGCGCTTACCAAGAGGGCCACCGCGCCGTCGAAGAATCCATCCGCGGCATGAACCTGCTCCGCGAACAGGTCGAGTCCATCGCCCAGACCATCCTCAACCTCTCAGAGAAAACCCAGGCCGTGGGCGACATCATCTCCACCGTCAAGGACATCGCCGAACAGTCCAAGCTCCTGGCCCTCAACGCCTCCATCGAAGCCGCGCGCGCCGGCGACCACGGCCGTGGGTTCAAAGTCGTCGCCTCAGAGATGCGCTCCCTCTCGACCCAGAGCCAGCAAGCGACCAATCAGGTGCGGGCCATCCTCAATGAGATCCTGGGCTCAGCCAACAAAGCCGTCTTGGTCACCGAGTCAGGTTCCAAACAAGCAGAGAAAGGCGTGACCCTGGCCAGCCAGGCAGGTGAAGCCATGCTCATCCTCTCTGAAGCCATCGCGCGCTCCAGTGACGTTGCCCACCAGATCGCCGCCAGCGTGCGCCAACAGGTCTCCGGCATGAGCCAGATGATTGAGGCCATCGACACCATCCACCAGTCCGTTCAGGGCTCTCTCGACGGCGCCCATCAGATTGAACACAGCGCCGTCGACCTCCAGACCTTGGCCGAGGAGCTGCGCCTTCTCGTCGCCAAGTACCGTGGCTGATCTCGCCTTCCGCATGCCTTGCACACTGACCGCAGCCTTCTCGCGAGCGTTGGCACGTTATGGATGATTTTCAAAAACTCCTGCTAGACACCTTCAACGAAGAAGTCCGCGAAACCGTGCAAGCCCTGGAGAAAGCCCTCCTCGAGCTTGAAACGGCCGCCAGCGCCGACCTCCGCGAGCCACACTACGCCGCCCTCGCGCGCCACGCCCATAACCTCAAAGGCGCCGCCGGCGCGGCAGGCGTCAAGCCTATACAAAGCCTGACCCACGCCTTCGAGGAGGCCATCGGCCCACTCCGCACCCAGCGCATGCCACCGCCGCCCCGGGTCTTTGACCTCTTCTATAGCGTCGTGGACGCCATCACCAAGATCGCGGCGCCAGGGGGCGAAGCCGATCCCGAGCTGGAGAAAAAACTCCTCGACCTCGCCGCCTACCCAGAGCAACTCCTGCAAGAAAGCGACGCAGCCCCCGCGCCAGCCACCCCGCCAGCCAAGCAAGACCTCGCGCCGCCCCCCACGCCCCACGCCCCCGAGCCTGAAGCACCACCCGAGCCCTTCGCGCCGGACTCGGCCTGGTCGACGCCCCCCCTGCTCCCGCCCACGGCGACGCCGCCTTCTGCACCACCCGCTGACGAGACGCCCGCCCCCATGGCCACCGAGAGAGTGCCCCCCGAGGGCAACGCCGCCTTGGAAGCCACCAACACCAGTGGACCCACCCAGACCGTGCGGGTGGCCATCGCCAAGCTCGACGCGCTCACCAACCAAATCAGCGAGATCATCTCCGTCCAGAAGAAATCTCAGGCTCGCCTGCTCGAAAGCCAGATCCTCGGCAACCAACTGGACTTGGCTGCCGCAGCCTTGCGCCAACTCCACACGGCAATCCCTAAGAATGGTCATGCCGCGCTCAGCGAACGCGCCACCACCTTCACCCAATACTTCGACGCTTTTCAAGAGCGCTTCCGCGCTTTCCAACGGCAGGCCGCCGCCGACGCCAACGCCGAAAACCTCCTCACCGAGCAGCTCCCCGAGGACATCAAACGCTTGCGGATGCGCCCCTTCGCCACCCTCGAGGACCACCTCCGCCGCTGCGTGCGCGACGCCGCCAGACACTGCCAAAAGGAAATCAACTTCTCCACCGTCGGCCTGCAAACCGAAGCCGATCAGGTGGTCTTGGACATCCTCCGCGACCCCCTGATGCACATCCTGCGCAACGCCGTCGACCACGGCATCGAAGGAGCCAGTGAGCGACAGCGCGCCGCAAAAGACCCCGTCGGGCACATCCACGTCGCCATCGAGTCCCGCGGTGCCACCGTGGCCATCTCCATCCGCGACGATGGCCGCGGCATGGACCCACAGAGTATCCGCGCCCAAGCCATCGCCAGAGGGCTGCTCACAGAAGCCCAAAGCCGCAGCCTGAGCCACAAGGAGATCATCGAGCTCGTCTTTATGCCCGGCCTGAGCACCGCCGCCCAACCTGGCGTCGTCTCCGGTCGCGGTATCGGGATGGATGTGGTCAGACAAGCCGTCCACATCCACCACGGCACCATCAACATCGCCACCCAACCTGGCAAGGGCACCACCATCGAAGTCACCATGCCCTTGAGCTTCGCCACCATCCAAGGACTCATCGTCCGCATCCTCGGCCAAGATTTCGCCCTGCCCATGTACGGCCTCGAACGCCTGCTGCGCTTCACCCGCAAAGACGTCATCTTCGTCGAAGGGCAGCCCACGGTCCTCGTCGAAGAGCAGCCCATTGCCCTGGTCTCGATGGGTGAAATCCTCGAGCTGCAGCCCAAGTTCTCGCGCCAGCGCGAACACACCTGGGAGGAAGACAACTTCCACAGCGAACAGTCGACCATGCAGCACGCAGCGGTCCTGCGCAGCTCCGATGCCGTCATGGCCTTCTTGGTCGACGACTTCATCGGCGAAAGCGAGCTCGTCGTCAAAGACCTCCCCCCCGTCTTGGGCAAGGTGCGCAATGTCTCTGGGGCGACCATTACTTGGAGCGGCGAAGTCTTGGTCATCCTCAACACCAACCAGTTGATCGCCTCAGCGCTCCACCACATCACCGGCAGCCGCCCGGACACCCAATGGAGCACCGACGCCCCCCCCAGCCGTCGCATCCTCGTCTGTGACGACTCCCTCACCACCCGCACCTTGGAGAAGAACATCCTCATCGCCGCCGGCTATGACGTCGCGACCGCCAACAGTGGTGCCGAGGGCCTCGCCATTGCCGAGCGCGAGTCCTTCCAGCTCATGGTGCTCGACGTCGACATGCCCGAAATCGACGGCTTCGAGCTCACCGCACGTCTCCGGGCGATGCCCAAGTACCGTGAGGTCCCCATCATCCTCGTCACCAGCCGCGACTCTGACGAGGACAAACGGCGCGGTCTCTCTGCCGGCGCCGACGCTTACATCACGAAGAACGCCTTCACCCAGCGCACCTTCTTGGAAACGGTACGTCGCTTTCTTGCGTGATCCTCGCGGCCATCCATAACATGGGCAGGTCTATCTCTCCCCCGTGCCACCCGTGTGTGATGCCTGACTCACTCCCTCCGACAACGCCAAAGCGCATTCACCTGGGGCTGGGTGGCTCTCTCTGGGCGCGCCAGCTCACCACGGCCTTTGCCCAGGCGCCCGACTTCTCCCTCCAGGGAGTGACCACCGACGCCAACCTGCTCTTGCGCGACATCGCCTGTGCCGAGCACGCCCCAGACCTGTGCCTCATCTCTGCCGATCTCCTGGGTTGCCCCCTCGCCGTCCTCATCGACACCCTGACCCGCATGCACCGCTGCCGGGTCTTGGTCCTCGACAGCAGCGAGGTGACGACGCCTGAGCTGCAGCCCCAGGGCGCAGGCCTCATCGAGGCCGGCGCCCTACAAGTGCATCGACTCCATCTCAACTGTTTCGGCGAGCTGGATCGCCACGCCGTCGACAGAATCATGCATCTCGCAGCCTTGCTCGCCAACACCAAGCAACTCGATCCGCTCCGCAAAAAGGGCAACGCCAGCCCCACCCCAGCGCACCCCGCGCTGCCGCTGCCTGGCTACTTCGCCATCGGCGTGGCGAGCTCTACCGGCGGTTTGCGCGCCTTCGAAACCCTGCTCGGCACCCTCCCAAGATCCTTTCGCCTCCCCATCCTCGTCGCCCAGCATTTGCGCAGCGGCACCGAAGTCGCCTTCAGCGAATGCCTTCAGAAGCACACCCACCTCGAGGTCACCCTGGTCCAAGGCAAACAGCGCCTCGAGCCCGGACACCTCTATGTCGCTCCCAGCCACCGCCACTTGGTCTTGACCTCACCCTCGCGCATGGACCTCGATGCGGCACCCGACGAGCCATTCTGTCCCTCGGCCAACCTCCTCTTGCGCTCCATGGCAACCCACCTCGGCGCCCACGCCATCGGCATCATACTCACCGGCATGGGGGCCGATGGCGCCGACGGACTCCTGGCCATTCGCCGCGCCGGCGGCCGAACTTTGGTGCAAGATCGCCAGTCATCCTCTGTCTTTGGCATGCCGGAGGCCGCCACCCGACTCCAGGCCGCCGAACGTATCCTCCCTATCACCGAAATCGGCCCCACCCTGTGCCGCTGGCTCGCCACCGAATTCGGCCCACCCTGAGTCGGCGAGCCAGCGCCCGTTCACCGCGTTATGGCGCCACGCTTGCCTTGTTGCTATGCTCACGCGCGCGCGTACCCTATGCACCTCCAGCGCGAGAGGCAGCCCTGCATCATGCCTGAGCCTACCCTAGCCGAAAACGACATCATCGACCGCATCCAGGCGGCCTTCCCTGAGCGCCTCGACCTCTGCACCTTTGGCATCGGCGACGACGCCGTACAACTGCGACTGCCTTTTGACGTGGTCACCACTGACACCATGTGTGAGGGCGTCCACTTCGATCGACGCTTCACCTCCCTCCACGACATCGCCTTCCGCTGCTTGACTTCCAATCTCAGCGATATCGCCGCCATGGGCTGCTCGCCCGGCCCCTACACCCTCTCACTCGCCCTCCCGACTGAAGGCTACACCCGCGCTGAAATCGACCAGCTCCTCGCTGGCCTCGTGGATTGCGCCAAAGCCCACGGCCAACCCGAGTGGCTCTGGTTGATCGGCGGGGACGTGGTGCGCAGCCCAAGCGCGCTGGTGCTCACCATCACCCTCATGGGAAGCTCGGCTGGAAAACGCGTCCTCCGCCGCTCTCGAGCCCAGGTGGGCGATCTCCTCGTCGTCTTCCGCCCCCTGGGCGCATCGGCCCTGGGCCTTGCCCTGCTGCAAGCTGGCCGAGGGGACCTCGCCCCCCAGGCCGTCGCAGCCTTCTGCACCCCCATCGCCGACACCGCCCTCGGACCCACCCTGGCGCAATGCCCAGCCGTTCACGCCGCCATGGATCTCTCCGACGGCCTCCTCAACGATCTCCCGCGCCTGCTCAAAGCCAGCAACTGCGGCGCTGAGCTCCACCTCGAAAGACTCCCCATCGCCGCCGAAGTGCGCGCTGGCGCCGCCCAACTCGGCCTGAGCCATCTCGACCTCGCCCTCGCCGGCGGTGAAGAGTACGCCATCCTCGCCGCCGTCTCTCCTGATGGCCAAGAAGAACTCGACGCCATCTGCGCCGAACACGGCCGCGACCTGCTCCCCATTGGCCGCATCCTTGCCAAACCAGGGCTGCGCTACTTCTTCGACAGCTCCCAATACCTCCCAACCTCCTCGGGATTCGCCCATTTCCCCTGCCGAGACCTCACGGAAAACACCTGATGAGCGCTATCCCCGTCACCCAAAGTCACGCCGACCGCTACGATAACCTCGTCGTCCCCACCTGGTCGGCCGAAGTCGACAACACCCTCGTCCACTTCCTCCACGACCTCCCCATGGGCACCACCCCAACCGTGCTGGTGCCCGAGTCGCGGACGGGACACCTGGTCCTGGCCGCCTTCCCTGCCCTCCCTGAGCGCACCCGCTTCATGGTCGTCGATCCCTCGAGCGAGATGCTCGACGCCTGCCGCCAACGCCTCAAAAACGCCCAGCGCAGCATCTTCTATTCGGGACAATCCATCACCAAACTGAGCTATGCCCAAGGCGTCTTCGATGCCATCCTCGCTGGCTATGGCTTCGTCACCCAAGGCGACATCCCCTTGGCAGGCGGTGAGTTGCTGCGGGTGTTGCGCCCAAATGGCATCGTCGCCGCCGCCATCACCCTGCGCCACAGCATCCCCACCTTCACGGACATGCTCAGGGAATCACTCCTCAAACTCGAGATGCGCGACATCGAGAGCGCCCTCGACGCCTTTCACCAGGCCCTCATCGAGCCCGAAGACCTGGCACCGGCCTTTGCTCAACTCGGCCTCCACCTCACCCAGTCGACCATCCGCGAGTTCACCCTCCACTTCCCATCGGTCGAAGACTTCCTCTTCTCCCCCTTCATCGAGAGCACTTTCCTGCCCCGCTGGCTCGCCATCTGCACCGAGCCTGAGCAGCGAAAACCCATCCTCACCCACGTGGTGCGGACCCTGAACACCTACTTCTACGGCCGCACCCTGCCCGTACCCGTGCGCGTCGCCTGCGTGCTGCTGCAGCGTCAATGACGCTCACCCGCCTGGTCTAGAAGCCATCGTCCAGCGGTGCCCCGTCGCCGCCTGACGCCGGCGCAGGCTGGGCCGATGTACCCTGGCCGATCTCGCGCATCATCCAATCCGCGGCGCTCAGCTCCCCTCGGGACGGCGCGCTCTGCGCCGGCACGGTACCCGCCAGGAAGTACTCCGTCATCGCCCCCTCCGTCCCCTGAGCCAGCAATCCGCTGGCCCTGTCGATGCGCGCCTCCAGCACCCCACTCGGCGGCGTCGGCGCCACCACCTCCAAACCTTCATGAGCCTTGCGCATGAACACCGACCAGATCGGCAGCGCCGTCTTGCCCCCACCTTCCCCACTACCCAGATCACGCGGCTGATCGTAACCGACGTAGACCCCACACGCCAAACGCGGACTATAACCCACATACCACGCATCGTTGGGACCGTTCGATGTCCCCGTCTTGCCCACGGAGTACACCTTCCAGTCCCCCAAGGTGCGCTTGGCCGTCCCCTCGGTCACCACGGAGCGCAGCATCGACGTCATCACAAAAGCCACATCCTCGCCAATGACCCGCCGCCCCGTGCGCGGCGCCTCGTGCAAGATCGTCCCATCCCGACGGCTGATTCGCCACACGAAGATCGGTTCTTGAAAGATCCCACCACTGGCAAAGGTCGCAAAGGCGTTGGTCGCCTCCAGCGCCGTCATCTCCGAAGAACCAAGGGCCAACGTAAAGTTGTCGACCAGCTTGGAGCTCACCCCGATCCGTCGCGAAAAATCGATGGCCGCCCCAATCCCCACCCGCTCCAACACATCTACCGCAATGGTGTTGCGGCTCTCGGCCAGCGCCTGGCGCACCCGCATCGGACCTTTGAACTTGTTGTCGAAATTCTTCGGCGACCACGGCTCACGCTTGCCCGGGATGTGGAAAACCTTGGGAGCGTCGTCAATGACCGTCGCCGCACTGATGATCTTGGCCTCCAAGGCCGCCCCATAGACAAAGGGCTTGAAGCTCGATCCCGTCTGCCGCAGCGCCTGAGCGGCCCTATTGAAGACCGAGGTCTGGTAATCGTAGCCGCCCACCATGGCCACCACCTCACGACTCGCTGGATCGATCGCCACCAAGGCGCCCTCGGCGCTGTGGGCGGGCTGAAAAGACAACGGGCTCCCGTCCACCCCCAGGTCCGCCACCTCCACCCACCAGATCTCGCCCACGTGAAAACGCTCCTCCACGCTCTGCCCGCGCAAGACCCGGGCCCGTGGTACCAAACGCAACGGCACCACCCACTCGCCAAGACGCACCTCGACCGCGTCCCCCCCCACGCTAGCCACCTCCGCGCGATAACGCTGCCCCTTGAGCACCCGCTTGGTCTCGTGGTCCGGACGCACCTTGGCGCCCTTCAGCGGCTGATAGAGCCCCACCCTAGCGTCGTAGGCCTGGAGCCCCTCGCGCAGGGCATCCTCGGCTGCGCTCTGCAGGCTCAAATCCACCGTCGTGTAAACGTCCAAACCCGCCGTGTACACATAGGCCTCGCCATAGAGATTCACCAAAGTGCGCCGCACGTGCTCCGTGAAATGGGGCGCCTGACCCAGACTCGACGGCGCCTCGCGCCGCACCTCTATGGGTGCCTCCAGAGTCGTCGCATAGGCCGCCTCCGTGATGAAGCCCTTGTCGCGCATCTGTCGCAGCACATAGTTGCGCCGCTCGCGCGCCCGCTCGGGATGCTTCGCCGGTGACAAACGCTCAGGGCTCTGCACGATCCCAGCCAACGTCGCCGCCTCATTCAGACTCAACTCGCGGGCCCGCTTGCCAAAATAAAAACGCGAGGCCTCCTCGATGCCGTGGGTCCGATGCCCAAAATAGATGTGATTCAGGTAAATCGTCAGAATCTCATCCTTGGTCAGGGCACTCTCGAGCTGGCGCGCCAACAACACCTCCTGAATCTTCCGCCGAATCTCCTTCTCCGGTGTCAACAGCAGGTTCTTGACCACCTGCTGGGTGATGGTGCTCGAACCCTGGCTGAAAGAACCCCGGCGAATGTTCACATAGGTCGCCCGCACCACCCCGAAGTAATCCAAGCCCTTGTGCTCGTAAAACGCCGCATCTTCCGCCGCGATGATCGCATAGCGCATCACCTCGGGGATCTCTTCCAGCGGCACCACGCTGCGCCGCTCATCGAACAGCTCCGCCAAGACGTTCCCGTGCCGATCGTAAATCCGGGTCACCTGCTTCGGCTTGTAGTCCGCGAAAGAAAAAATCTCCGGCAAATCCTGCGCATAATGCCACAACACGGCATACATCAACCCCGCACTCACCAGAGCGCCAATGAGCCCCAGCAGCAGCAGCGTCCGCGCCACCCGCCACACCCAGCGCCCGCGCCCGCCACCCGGCTTGCGCCGCGGCCGCTTCTTCGCGCCCTTGGCCCCAGACTTCCCAACCCTCGGTGTCGCCTTCCCTTTGCTCTTCACGTGGCCTCCTTGCGCCCCCCTTTTCCTGGTGCTGTAGTGTAAGGGAGTCCCCAGAAATTCCCAACCCCGCACCTCGCACGCCTCCTCAGCTCCTCTCCTTGGGATCCACGCCCTTCAGAGCAGCGCCCGGTCACTTCCCTACCCACCTTCATCCAAGAGCAGGCCCCACAATCCTCTGTTGCGCCTGGAACGGCCCTTCCCAGCCCACAAAGCCACGCCAAAACACAAACGGCCCCGACGCTATCGCGCCGAGGCCGCCATGGTCACCGCGCAGGCGAGTGAGCCCGCCTGCGCCCCTGGACTAATCGAACTGGTTGACGATCCAAGCCGGTGAGTTGATGTCGTAGAAGACCTGGTTGCAGAGGATGATGTTCTCGATGTCCTCGCGCATCCCAG